>JAGOOA010000029.1:16500-23550 GCA_017992765.1 Syntrophorhabdaceae bacterium | reverse complement strand
CGAACAAGATCACCTATCCATGGGGCTATTACAGGCATACGCTCGGCGGAACCTCTGCAGGCACCATATCTACATGGGCAGGCAAGATCGGCGGGTTCCACTACTTCGGGGATTATTACGAGACGCCCACAACCCATACAGGGAGCCCCGGCTACTGGCTTGCCGACATTGCAAGCGGGACCTGGGCAAACGGCACATTCGGAGGAGCAGCAAACGGCACATTTCTTTCTG
Source organism: Syntrophorhabdaceae bacterium (assembly GCA_017992765.1). Taxonomy (GTDB): domain Bacteria; phylum Desulfobacterota; class Syntrophorhabdia; order Syntrophorhabdales; family Syntrophorhabdaceae; genus UBA5609. The sequence goes on along the minus strand of JAGOOA010000029.1, from coordinate 23,319 downwards.
CAACTGCCCTCGGGACGATCTCCGGCGATATCATTGGAACGTACGATACGGACGCAACGTGGACATCAAGGTCATCCGGGACCTCGTCGGCCATATCCGGCATTACTTTCGGGGAAAATACCTTTGTTGCAACGGGATTCTCCGGCGTCATCCTCACGTCATCCGACGGAGCTACGTGGACGCCACGGACCTCGGGGACTGCGAATAACCTCTTCGAGGTCATTTACGGTAATGGGCAATTTGTGACAGCCGGCGTTTCCGGCGTCATCCTCACGTCATCCGACGGGATCACATGGACGCCGCAGGCCTCGGGGACCACGAAGAATCTCTTTGGGATTACCTATGGTAATAACAAATTTGTTGCCGTGGGTGGCCTTATAACAGTTGCTTCGCCTGACGGGACCACATGGACACCACAGAACCCCGGTGTCTCGCTGTATGGCGTCGCTTACGGCGACAACAAATTTGTTGCCGTAGGGCTTTCCGGCGCCGTCCTCACGTCATCCGACGGGACCACATGGACGCCGCAGGCCTCGGGGACCACGAATAATCTCTTGAGCGTCGCTTACGGCGACAACAAATTTGTTGCCGTAGGGCTTTCCGGCGCCGTCCTCACGTCATCCGACGGGACCACGTGGACGCCGCAGGCCTCGGGGACTGCGACGGCCCTCTCTTACGTTTCTTATGGGAACGGCTCTTTTATTGCCGTTGGCGACAGCGGCGTCATCCTCACGTCATCCGACGGGACCACGTGGACGCCGCAGGCCTCGGGGACTGCGAATAATCTCCTTGGCGCACTGTGCACTAAAAACAAGTTTGTTACTGTTGGAAACAGCGGTACTATCCTGAATGGATCTAACTTCTGGCAGGCAGCGTCGACCGGTGTATTCGAAGGAGTCCCTCTCCAGTTTGTCAGTTACGAGGCCTCAACGACGTTAAAGTGGACGGACATATCGGGCTTCCACAGCACAGGCAATATGGAATATCGCTTTGGCAGCACCGACTCTCTCTTCGGGGCCTCTTCTCCATCAACCGCATCGGTCACCTTGATGGGTAAGTACACCCGCGATCCTTCATGCCCTTGGAACCTCGTGTGGTGGGGAGAAACATATAACATCATCAGCTTCAATTACCTCGATAATACCTATGTTACCTATGACGGAGGCGCCTTCAGCGGCTACTTGGGCGGCTTAATGCGTACTGGTACCGCAGGGATAGATACGCTTGATGTACATATTTATACGACATACATTGATGCAGGCCAGAATGCAGGCATCGTGAAGGTAAACCTTAGCGGTGAGGGCTTTTATGTAGACAACGGCCTCATGTTCGAAGGGATCTTCAAGATGTCGGGTTCTGCCCAAAGGGCTCAATTCGTTCAGGGTATCGGTATATTGCCCGCTGACCTCGTCAATTCCTATGACACGCAGCAGCTCTATTATGCAGCGGCTGCATCAGGGGATATCACCTTTCCTACCGCGGGGATAAGCACTGCACCGACTACGGTTTTGAAAAATCTGACCGGCGAGCAATGGGGGATCTTTCAGGGGAGGTACTATGGCGGATATGCTGCATTCCCGCCGTCGAACTGGACGGCAACGATCGAGGACCTCACCGAAGCAGCGGGAATTTTCCAGAATAGCCGGTTGTTCGGCATGGAATTCAGCGGTACACAGTGGTCAGACGGCAAAGGATACGCCACATCGCTTGGTTATGGCGCAACGACCGATTCAACGCCATCCACATGGGTGAGCATCGGCGAGCTTGTGGCGGGCTATGATGCGGACAGGGCGAGCGCCACGCAGGGATGGCAGGCGATCCATACCGGCGTCTGGCTTGAAACGAGCAAGTTCCTTGCCATGGCGGCAACCGCTGCGGGGAGGACCGAGCTTCAGAAGATCAACGTCCCCTGCGTGGAGGTCGGCGTCGTTGACCTGTACGGCTCATGGGCAAGCGGGTCGAACACCATAGACATGACCCAGGCGAACGGATACGGCATGAAGGGCGTCAAATTCTTCAGGCAGACGGCGAACCCTGCCGAGGCGCCAGCGATTTGGGCCACAAACAGCGTCAGCGGAGGATACACGGGCAATCCGAACGGCGCGTCGGTCTCTCTATCGGGCGCGGGGGGTGTTGCCGCTACCCTTTCGATGAAGAGCTGGAACGCGGGCAGCGGAAAGTGGCTTGCGACTGTGACGAACGGGAATGCCCCCTCGAACGCAACAGGGTCGCACCCGGCTTTTACCTTTAAGGGCGCGGCCGCAGGAACGATAAACACGCCGGCAGCAGGGAAATTCTCCGGCACAGCAGCCGGGACGGCAAAGTAGCCACGGCAGAATAACCGTAAGGCGTGAATCGTAAGTCGTAAGGGGAAAAAGGCATAGCGCATAGCGGAACGGATACTGGATACTTCTTGAGCCATCAGCTTTCAGCGATCAGCTATCAGCTTAGAGCATTTTTTGTTTCAGCTGACGGCTGTGTGCTGACTGCTGACGGCTATCTATTATCGACTATCCACTGCCTTTCACCTTTCACGATATCGGCAATGGTGTTATAATAAGCGACCATGAAAAAGATCATCTCCTTTGACCTCGACGGAACTATCGTAAGCGGAAATTACGGTGAGATGGTGTGGAACCACGGCATACCGGAGGAGTATGCGAAGAGACATTCCATGCCCTTCGACGAGGCAAAGCAGTACATCAGGCAGGAATATGAATCGGTGGGCGACAGGGAGATCATCTGGTACGAGATAGAGCACTGGCTGAAGCGGTTCGACCTGCCGGTGTCTGCCGATGAGCTCCTTGTGCGATACGAATCGTATATAGAGAAGGTCCCCTATGCGGAAGCGGTCCTGAAAGCGCTCGCAGGCAGATACACCCTCGTAGTCGCATCCAACGCGGCCAGGATCTTCGTTGACAAAGAGCTCCATTGCGCAGGGTTGACGGAATATTTCACGCATAGTATCTCGGCCACAACGGATTACAGGATGGTAAAAAAGGAGGAGCACTTCTACGGGAAGCTCTGCGGGCTGCTTGGCGTTTTGCCCGGCGAGGTGGTACACGTAGGCGACCACCCGGTCTTTGACCACGACGTGCCGGCAGGCATGGGGATAGAGGCATATTACTTACAGCATGAGCATTCGGCGATCAGCCATCAACTTTCAGTAAAAGACGGCAGAAATGTCATAAAAGACCTCAGAGAGCTTCTCAACAGGCTATGAAAAAGTGCTTCAAATGCCGGGCGCCGGTTGCGGACGGGAAGGTATCCTTCAAGGACGAATGCCCGTCGTGCAGATCCGACCTCCATGTGTGCGTGAACTGCCTTTTCTATGACACGGGAAAACATAACTCTTGCAGGGAGCCCCAGGCCGATTATGTGAAAGAAAAGGACAGGGCGAACTTCTGCGAATACTTCCGGTTCAAGGATGACGCCGAAAAGATGTCCGGCAAGGAAGAAGCTGCGAAGCAATGGGAGGCATTGTTTAAGAAGAAATAGCAGTTAGCGCATAACAATATCAAAATCCTAAGCACGAATCACTAAACAATATCAAAATTCAAATATCAAATTCTCCAAACAAATACAAGCCATTTACGTTTTGAATTTTGAACATTCGAATTTGTTTAGGATTTAGATATTCGGATTTAGTATTTATCAGTTAAGAAGCGGGTCTCGTGAATATGATCTTATAGCGCTCGGGATCTACGTCGAGGCATGCCGTGCACCCGCTCTCTTCGCAGCCTGAAGCCCCTTCTGCCTCACGCTCTTCCTTGGTGGGCAGCGGTTCGAGGCGGACCTCAAAGCCGATCTCCCGGTACATCTCAACCATCTCCGAGAGCCTTGGCTCGCATGCAATGAACCTTTTTTCCCACCCTGCCTTGATTAGGTCCTCTTCCCGTTTCATGGTCTTATTATAACACCATTGCCGATAACGTGAAAGGTAAAAAGTGAAAAGTGAAAGGTGAAAGGTGAAAGGACCTCGTAAGTCGTTAGGCGTAAGGCGTCAGGCGGGAAAACCGTAATTCGTGAATCGTAATTCGTAATTGGATGAACCATGTGAAAGGTAAAAGGTGAAGGAGAATCTCGTGAGCGTTTAACTCGCCTTACGACTTACGATTTACGACTCACGGGTGTTGTTTTTTAAAATACGCGATCGTCTTCTTCAGCCCCTCGTCGAGCGCGACCCGCGGCTGCCATTGGAGATGCTGCTTTGCCTTCCCTATATCGGGGCATCTTCTCCTTGGGTCATCGTCGGGCAATTTCTCGAAGATGATCTTCGACCTTGAGCCGGTAAGCTTGATGATCTTCCGGGCGATGGAAAGGATCGATGCCTCAGCGGGGTTGCCGAGATTGATCGGGCCCGGGAACCCTGAAAGGTAAGGCTTTGTGTAATCCCTTTCCCTTTCGTGCTCGCCGGTATCGCAGTCCATCATCCGTATCATGCCTTCCACCATATCGCCGATATAGCAGAACGACCGCGTCTGCGTGCCGTCCCCATAGATAGTGATGGGTTTGTCGCCGATGGCCTGGACAATGAAGTTGCTTATGACCCTCCCGTCATCGGGGCGCATCTTCGGCCCGTATGTATTGAATATGCGGACGACCTTGATGTCGACCTTGTTCTGCCTCAGGTAATCGAAGAACAGGGTCTCGGCGACCCGTTTCCCTTCGTCGTAGCAGCTTCTTTTCCCGATGGGATTGACGTTGCCCCAGTATTCCTCCTGCTGCGGATGGATATCGGGATCGCCGTAGATCTCGCTCGTTGACGCCTGCAGGATCCTTGCCCTTACCCTCTTTGCAAGCCCCAGCATGTTGAGCGCTCCGAGGACGTTGACCTTGATCGTCTTCACCGGGTTGTACTGGTAATGGATCGGGCTTGCGGGGCAGGCGAGATTAAATATCCAGTCAACTTCGGTCAGTATCGGTTCGGTCACGTCATGCCTGAGGAATTCAAAACGGGGATTTTTCATGAGGCCGGCGATGTTCTCTTTCGTGCCGGTGAAGTAATTGTCAAGGCAGATAACCTCGTGCCCGTCCTTGAGGAGCCTTTCGCAGAGGTGGGACCCGATAAAGCCGGCGCCGCCTGTCACCAGGATCCGTTTTGGTTCATTGTAGGTATGGTATTTGTACATAGCCGCTGCTAATGCGCCACAGGTCTGCCTATGCAGACATATTTGAATCCCAGCCGTGCCATGCTCCTGGGGTTGTACTGGTTCCTGCCGTCAAAGATGACAGGCGTCTTCATAAGGGACTTGATCTTGTCGAAATCGGGCTCCCGGAAAGAAAGCCACTCGGTCATGAGAATGAGGCCGTCTGCTCCCTTGAGGACCTCGTACTGGTTTTTCCCGAAGCGTATATTTTTGTTCTTTACGAATATCGACATGGCAACATCCATTGCCTTAGGGTCAAAGAGATTGCAGGACGCCCCGTTCATTGTAAGGGTGTTGACGACCTCGATGGAAGGCGCCTCCCGCATGTCATCGGTGTTCGGCTTAAAGGCAAGCCCCCATACGGCGAATTTCCTGCCCTTCAGCTTGCCATGGTAAAAGGAAATGATCTTTTCTGCGAACAATGCCCTCTGCCGTTCATTTACCTCCATGACCTTTTCAAGTATCGTCGGCTCATACCCGCAGCCCTGCGAGGTATTGATCAGCGCCCTGACGTCTTTTGGAAAACATGAACCGCCGAAGCCGACGCCGGGAAAGAGAAATTTCGGGCCTATCCTTGAATCGCTCCCGATCCCGCGCATAACCATCATAACGTCGGCGCCGAGCCGCTCGCATATGTTGGCGATCTGGTTCATAAAAGATATGCGGGTGGCCAGCATCGAATTGGCCGTATACTTTGTCATCTCGCTCGACTTTACGTCCATGACGAGAAAAGGCGCCCCCGTCCTGATAAAAGGCTCATAGAGCTCCCTCAGGATCTCTTCCACGCGCTCGTGCTCAACGCCGATAACGACCCTTTCCGGCTTCATGCAGTCCTCAACGGCCACGCCCTCTTTGAGAAATTCAGGGTTCGACGCTATGTCGAAAGAGATATCCGCCCCCCGCTTTTTCAGTTCCTTTGCGATGGCATCTTTGACCTTGTGGCACGTTCCCACGGGAACGGTAGATTTGATGATCACTATCCGGTATTTTTGAATATTCCTGCCTATGTCATTGGCGACGTTCATGACGTATTGAAGGTCGGCAGAACCGTCCCCGTCCTGCGGAGTATTGACGCAGATGAATATGATAAGGCCGTGCTCCACGGCCTTTTTTATATCTGTTGTAAATTGGAGCCTCCCTTCCTTGATGTTGCTTTTCACGAGCTCCTCAAGGTGGGGCTCGTAGATAGGGATGACCCCCTGCTTCAGCCCCCTGACCCTCTCCTTGTCGATGTCCATGCATACTACGTCATTGCCGGTTTCAGCAAAGCATGCCCCGGTAACAAGGCCGACGTAGCCAACCCCTATGACAGAAATCCGCATAATTCCTCCATTTCTCCCCTTTTTTACCCTGCAACGTGAATGAAAGTCAACAGGAAAGCGAGCTCATGTTTTTACGCTGTGAGCTATGTCCTGTACGATGCGTTTATCTTTATGTAATCGTAGGTGAGGTCCGTGGTATAGATGTCGAAGGACGCCTTGCCGTCGTTGAGATCGACGATGATGCTGATATCCTTCTTGTTCATCATCTTTTTTAGCGCCTGCTCGTCAAAGGGGACCTCTACGCCGCTCTTTACGATCAGCTCTCCCTGGAGAACGATGTCTATCTTGGACGGGAAGACGGGCACGTCTGCGTCGCCCGCCGCTGCGATGATCCTTCCCCAGTTCGG
>JAGOOA010000029.1:1767-16400 GCA_017992765.1 Syntrophorhabdaceae bacterium | reverse complement strand
TTTTCTATTGTAAAGGATGTGGGCTGCCTTGACCTTGTTCCTTGTGTAAAGCGAGAGGACATTGACATCTTCCCTGAAAAAGACAAGCCCGAGGTCAAGCCCCGATGGCTTGATGCCCGACGCGATACCCGCGAACTCGATACCGGTGATCATAGCTCCCTCCTGCTATAAGACTTGAAGTTAAGAAGGTTAGAGGAGCAGAGGGTAAGCAAGACACACCCTCTTATCTTCTTATCCTCTCAACTTCCGGTTTATCTCCCGCAGCATTTCTTATATTTTTTCCCGCTGCCGCAGGGGCAGGGGTCGTTCCTCCCTATCTTCCTGTCCTTTCTGTCCGGGCCCTCAAGGGAGGGAGCGGCGTTCTTGTTGAAGAGCATCACCGGCTCGGCCTGCGCTGGGGCCTCTCTCGCAGGCTGTACGGCAAATATTTTTCTGACCGTATCATATTTGACCCTTTCGAGCATATCGAGAAAGAGCTCGAAGCTCTCCCTCTGATATTCCCTGAGCGGGTCCTTCTGGCCGTAGCCGCGAAGGCCGATCCCCTCTTTCAGGTGGTCAAGGCCGAGGAGGTGTTCTTTCCAGTGCGTATCGAGAGAATTGAGCGTGATGAAATATTCTATTGCCCTTAGCTCGTCTTCGCCGAACTCTTTTGTCTTGTTCTCATATACCTCGTTGACCTTCCCGATCACCATGTCGAGGAGGCCTTCCCTTGTGCTGTCTTTAAGGTTAAGAGAGCCAAAGTCTATATGGAAGAAGAAGGTCTCAAAGATCCTGTTCTTTAGCGACAGGAGGTCCCACTCTTCGGGATAGACCTTTTCGGGCGCATATTCATAGACGAGGTCCTGGCATATCTCTTCGATCAGATCAAGGGTGCGGTCCTTCAGGTCGCCGCCCTTCATGATCTCCCGCCTCATACCGTAGATGGTCTCCCTCTGTTTGTTCATCACGTTGTCGTATTCGAGGAGGTATTTGCGGATCTCAAAGTTGTGGCCTTCGACCCGCGTCTGGGCGTTCTCGATGGCCTTTGAAATAAATGGATGCTCTATGGGGACGTCTTCCGCCATGCCGAGCTTCGCGAGGATAGGCGATACCTTGTCGGAGCCGAAAAGCCTCATTATCTCGTCTTCGAGGGATACGTAGAACCTTGACGATCCGGGGTCTCCCTGCCTTCCTGAGCGCCCCCGCAACTGGTTATCGATCCTCCTCGATTCGTGCCTCTCGGTGCCGATTATGTGCAGCCCCCCGAGGGCGATCACCTCCTGCTTGTCTTTCTCGCAGATCCTCTTCGCCTCTTCCAGGGCGCTGTCGTATTCTTCCGTCCCTTTTTGCCCTTTGCTCATGCTCAGGGCGAGGAATGCAGGGTTCCCGCCGAGGAGTATGTCCGTCCCCCTCCCGGCCATATTGGTGGACAGGGTTACTGCCTTTGACCTCCCGGCCTGCGCTACGATCTCCGCTTCCCGCTCGTGGTTCTTCGCGTTGAGCACATGGTGGGGGATGCCTTTTCTTTTCAGCATCTCTGAAAGCCTCTCGGATTTATCGATGGAGAGGGTGCCGACGAGCATAGGCTTTCCTTTTTTATAAAGCTCCTCGATCTCGCTCACGGCGGCCCTGAATTTTTCCTTCTCCGTCCTGTATATGACGTCGGCGTAGTTAGTCCGGATGAGCGGCTTATTCGTGGGGATCACGAGCACGTCGAGGTTGTAGATCTTCTTGAATTCCATGGCCTCGGTGTCGGCAGTGCCGGTCATGCCGGCGAGCTTCTTGTACATTCTGAAGTAGTTCTGGAAAGTGACCGTCGCGAGCGTCTGGTTCTCCCGTTCGATCTTGACGTTCTCTTTCGCTTCCAGCCCCTGGTGAAGCCCTTCGCTGAAACGCCTCCCCGGCATCAGCCTGCCGGTGAACTCGTCGACGATGATGACCTGCCCGTCCTTCACGATGTAGTCTACGTCGCGCTGGAAGAGGTGATGGGCCTTAAGCGCCTGGTTTATATGGTGGAGGAAATCGACGTATTGCGGGTCGTAGAGGTTATCTACCTTGATGAGCCTTTCTATCTTTGCGACGCCGTCTTCGGTGAGATAGGCCGTCTTCGCCTTCTCGTCAACGATAAAATCTTTGTCCTTCTTGAGCTGATAGATGAGCCTGTTGATCTTGTAGTATTTGTCCGTCGATTCTTCGGCGGGGCCGGAGATGATGAGCGGCGTTCGGGCTTCATCAATAAGGATGCTGTCAACCTCATCGACGATGGCGTAGTTGAACTCGCGCTGGACGCATTCCTCAAGGGAATAGCGCATATTGTCCCTCAGGTAATCGAACCCGAACTCGTTGTTGGTTCCGTATGTGACGTCGCTTCCGTATGCCTTTTTCCTTGTGATGTCGTCCAGGTCGTGGACTATAACGCCCACGGAGAGGCCGAGGAATTTATAGATAGGGCCCATCCATTCGGCGTCCCTCCTGGCGAGGTAATCGTTGACGGTAACGACGTGGACGCCAAGCCCTGTCAGCGCGTTGAGATATACGGGGAGGGTGGCAACAAGCGTCTTACCCTCGCCCGTGGCCATCTCTGCGATCTTTCCTTCGTGGAGCGTGACCCCGCCGATAAGCTGGACGTCGAAATGGCGCATGTTGATCGTGCGCCTCGCCGTTTCGCGGATGGCGGCAAATGCCTCAGGCAAAATGGAATCGAGCTCCTCCCCCTGCTCAAGCCTCTCCTTGAAGTGGGGGGTCTTTGCCCTCAGCTCATCGTCGGTGAGCCCTTTCATCTCTTCTTCGAGGCTATTCACCGATTCGATAACGGGCTGAATCCTCTTCAGCTCTCTCTCGTTCTTTGTACCGACTATTTTTTTAAGGAGATTACCGATCATGATGGACTTCAGCCATCAGCCATCAGCCATCAGCATTCAGCCTTTTACTATCTTTTGATTCCCGCTGATCGCTGTGTGCTGATAGCTGAAAGCTGCCTTGTATTTATTCCCTCAACGTTGCGACGATCCTCTCCGGATGAAGGATGATGCTTAGGGCATGGACAATATCCGGGACAAAAAAATCAGCTTCTTTGATGAGAGAAGCAGCGCACCCTTCCTCACCGATCACCCCAATCCCGAGAGCCGCTTCCCTGAGCATCATGGCGTCGTTTGCGCCGTTCCCTATCGCTACAACCTTTTCAGGACCAAGCTCTCTCACTATCTTTGCCTTTTCGGCGCCGCTTTCTTCTTTTTTTACCTTCAATACATTGAACCCCATCACGTTCACTTCGCGGTCAACGTTGTCATATGTGTCCGCGGTTATAATAAAGACCTTTATATATCTGGAGATCTTTTCCAGCATCTCCTTTACGCCTTCTTTGAGCTTTCCGTTGAACGCGCATGTCCCGTTATAATCAAGCACAAGGTATTCGATCTCAAGTTCGCCCCATCCGGGAACAGAAACACTTATCATGGACACCTCCTCTGTTTAGTCATACCATTGTAACATATCTCGGCCGATTTCAAACTATAAATTTTTAATAACCAAATCTTAAACAATATCTAAATCCTAAGCACGAAGCACTAAACAATCTCAAAATCCAAATGTCAAATGTCCTAATCGAACACATACAACTCACCTTGTAAATTTTGAACATTTGAATCCGAATGATCCCCCTCAGCGTGCTGTGGGGCAACACTGTCCCCTCTCCCCCTGCGGGAGAGGGTCAGGGTGAGGGGGAACCACACCTTGTAAATTTTGAACATTTGAATTTGTTTAGTGCTTCGATATTCGGATTTAGGATTTGCCTTGAGCCGTGTTTATGTTTAGGGCAATGTGTGGTAGAATAGGCAAAAGCAATTTTAACGAAAAGCAGAAGGCGGACCGAACGGATATGGATAAGAAGACAGGGAAATGGGAGATAGACTGCGTTATCTACGATTGCGACGGCGTCATGTTCGACTCCCTCGAAGCAAACACAAGACTATACCAACAGATCGCCTCGTCGATGGGGCGGGAACCGCTCACGGAAGATGAGCTGCAATACTGCCACACCCATACGGTCTATGACTCCCTCCGCTATATGTTCCGGGGGAATGAAGCGCTCGAAAAAAAGGCAGCGGAGCTTTTGAAGAAAGAGATAAATTTCAAGGATTTTATTGTCTATCTCAAGATGGAGCCCAACCTCCTTGAAACCCTTACGGCATTGAAGGAGAGGGGGATAAAACGGGTGATCAACACGAACAGGACGACCTCCATGCCGCACGTCATGGAGCGGTACGGGCTTACGCCGTATTTCGAGATGGTCGTGACGGCCCTCGACGTGTCAAACCCTAAGCCGCATCCGGAAAGCGTAGAAAAGATCATACGGGCGTTCAACCTGGACAGGCATAATATAGTTTATATAGGAGATTCCGAGGTCGACAGAGAAACAGCGCTTGCTGCGGGAGTTCGCTTTATCGCCTATAAAGGCGGCGGCTTGGAAGCGGATGCCGCTATCGACGACCACCTTGCTCTGCTTGATTTTCTCTCGAACGGGCGGCGTCCTCAAGAATGATCTTCTTTCTCATTGCAAGGGTGTATACCGGCCCCGAGAGGACATAGGCAAAGGTGCCAGCAAAAAGGGTCAACTGGGGCTCAATGAAGACGATCACAAGGATCATGATCGCCGTTACGGTTGAGCGGAATGGCTTGCCCTTGAAGAATCCCATTTCTTTGAAGCTGTAATAGCGGACCTCGCTGACCATCAGAAATGCGAGAATATATACGAGGATAGGCATAAGCACCGTCTTGAACCCGCTCATGTACCCGAGCCAGGAGTAAAAGAGCACGCTGCCTGCTATAGTTGCCGCTGCCGCAGGTATGGGGAGGCCGAGAAAATGTTTTTTCTGGACCGTGTCGACCTGTATGTTGAACCGCGCAAGCCTCAGGGCGCCGCAGGCAACAAAGAGGAACGCCGCGAGCCATCCAAACCTTCCGTAGCTTTTCAACGCCCATATATACACGAGAAGCCCGGGGGCCACGCCGAAGGCGATAAGGTCTGAAAGCGAATCGTATTCAACGCCGAACCTGCTGCTTGATTTTGTCATACGCGCGACCCTGCCGTCGAGCATATCAAAGACGCCGGAGATAAAGATCGCAATGGCAGCATAGGTAAATTTCCTGTCAATTGTCGCGACGATCGAATAGAACCCCGCAAAGAGGCTTATTGAGGTGAGGAGATTCGGCAGTATGTAGATGCCTTTGCCTTTTCTTCGTTTCATATTTCCCCCTTCTTTTGTGCCAAGGGTGTTATTCCCGCTTTTACTCTCTGGTGCAATTTTACCACAGTTTCATAATTATTTGGAAAATAAATATCGACCCGGGAGCCGAAGGCTATCATTCCCACTGCCTCTCCCCTGTTGACATGGTCGTCTTTTTTTACGTAGGCGATGATCCTCCGCGCGAGGAAGCCGGCTATCTGCACAAGCAGCAACCTCTCGCCGCGGTGATCGATGAGGATATAATTTCGTTCGTTATCCTTGTCGATGTCCTTTTTAAAGGCGAGGGCAAATTGCCCGCGCCTGTGGAGCATTTTTGCGATCCGGCCTTCACAGGGCGCCCTGTTCACATGCACGTCGGCAGGGGACATAAAGATGCCTATTTTCTGCACAGTGTCGTTGATAAATTCTTCTTCCCTTATCTTGCCGATCTCCAATACCTTGCCGTCTGCAGGTGAAAGAAGGACGTTCTCCGGTGCCGTGGATGTGCGCACGGGGTTTCGGAAAAAAAAGAGGCAAAAGAGAAAAAAAAGGAAAACGATGGAAGACAAGATGTACGCGCGGGCAATAAAAAGAAGGACAAAAAGAACAAGGGAAGGGATGATGAGCTTCATCCCTTCCCTTGCAATAAAACCTTTTTTCAATCTTTTCTCCCGATCCACCCCATCATGGAGCGGAGTTCCTTCCCTACCTTTTCGACAAGGTGTTCGCTTTCTATCTTCTTTAAGGCGTTGTAAACCGGCCTGCCGGCCATGTTCTCGAGGATCCACTCTCTCGCGAACTCACCGCTTACGATCTCATCGAGTATGGCCCTCATCTCTTCCCGGGTCTCTTCGGAGACAACCCTCCGTCCCCGCGTCATATCGCCGTATTCGGCGGTGTCGCTTATGGAATACCTCATATATGACATGCCGCCCTCGTACATGAGGTCGACGATGAGCTTCAGCTCATGGAGGCATTCAAAGTAGGCGATCTCGGGCTGGTAGCCGGCTTCAACGAGGGTGTCAAACCCTGCCTTGACGAGCTCTGTGGCGCCGCCGCATAGCACTGCCTGCTCCCCGAATAGGTCTGTCTCTGTCTCTTCCTTAAAGCTTGTTTCTATGACCCCGGCCCTGGTGGCGCCGATCCCTTTCGCGTAGGCAAGGGCCGTCTTCTTCGCTTTTTTAGTGTAGTCCTGGTATACGGCGATGAGCGAAGGCACCCCCGCGCCCCGTTCGTACTCTCTCCGGACGAGATGGCCCGGGCCTTTGGGCGCGATCATGATCACATCGATATCCGGCGGCGGGACTATCTGGTTATAATGAATATTGAATCCGTGGGAGAAGACGAGGGTATCGCCTTTTTTCAGGTTGTCCCTGATCTCTGTTTTATAAAGCTGTGCCTGAACGTTGTCCTGCGCGAGAACCTGGATGATGTCCGCTTCCTTCGCTGCCTTCGCTGCGCTTACAGGCTTGAATTTATGGCTCAGCGCGAGCTTGTAGTTCGGCGTCCCCTCCAGTTCGGCAACGATGACGTTGACACCGCTGTCGCGCAGGTTCTGCGCCTGCGCGTGCCCCTGGCTCCCGTATCCTATGATAGCTACCTTTTTCCCTTTCAGCACTCCCAGGTCTGCATCACGATCATAATACATCTTAGCCATCTTCATTTCCTCCTTTTGGCTGTTTTTCCTTCGTTTTTACGGTCTTGTCGCCCCGCGCCATCGCTATTGGCCCGGTCCTGACGAGGTCTTTTATCCCCAGCGGCCTGACGAGGGCCAAGAATGCCCTCAGTTTTTCCTCGTCTCCCGTGATCATTATGGTATATGTCTTTGGGGACACATCTATGATCTTTCCCCGGAATATCTCAACCATCCGCAGGATCTCCGCCCGCGTTTTTTCGTCGGCATTCACCTTTACAAGCACCATCTCCCTGGAGACGTAGTCTGTATCCCTGAAGTCGATGACCTTTATAACGTTGATCAGCTTATTGAGCTGCTTTAATATTTGTTCAATGATCGCATCGTCCCCTGTCGTCACGATCGTCATGGTCGAGATCGTGGGGTCCAGGGTCTCCGCGACGCAGAGGCTCTCGATATTGAACCCCCTTCCGCTGAACAGGCCGGAGATCCTCGAAAGCACTCCGAATTCGTTCTCGACGAGAACTGATATGGTATGTCTCACGGTTTCCTCCTAGACGAGAAGCATATCTTTAAGCGAAGCCCCGGCCGGAACCATCGGGTAGACGCACTCCCCGGGATCAACGTGGACGTCGATGAATGTTGGCTGATTGTTGCCGAATGCCTCTTTAAGCACCTTGTCTATATCCTTTTCTTTATCTATCCTGTAGCCGGCAGCGCCGTACGCCTCTGCGACCTTTACAAAATCAGGGCAGGGCAGGCATGTCCACGTATAGCGCTTTTCGTAAAACAGCTCCTGCCATTGCCTCACCATCCCGAGGTACCCGTTGTTGAGTATGACGACCTTCACGGGGAGCTTGTGCTGAACCGCTGTGGCAAGCTCCTGAATGTTCATCTGGATGCTGCCGTCCCCGGCTATGTCTATGACGAGGGATTTCGGAAATGCTGCCTGAGCGCCGATCGCAGCAGGAAAGCCATACCCCATCGTGCCGAGGCCGCCCGATGTAAGCAGGGTCCTCGGCTTGAGGAATTTGTAAAACTGGGCGGCCCACATCTGGTTCTGCCCGACCTCTGTGGCAATGATCGCCTTTCCCTTGGTGAGCCCGTATATCTTTTCGATGACGTACTGTGGTTTCAGCCCGCCATTTTTTTGATAGGTAAGGGGGAAATCCTTTTTCCATTTTGCCACCTTTTTCAGCCACTCGCCGGTCGATGCCTGGAAGTCCTTGAACAAGTCTTTTTCCTCAGCGAGGATGCCGAGCATCTTATGAAGAACGTTCTTTGTGTCGCCGACGATCGGTATGTCTACCTTTATGTTCTTGCTGATCGAGGTAGGGTCGATGTCAATATGTATTACCTTGGCATGAGGCGCGAACTCGTCGGTCTTGCCCGTTGCCCTGTCATCGAACCTTGCGCCCATGGCTATGATCAGGTCTGACTCGGTGATCGCCATGTTTGCCGCGTATGTCCCGTGCATTCCCAGCATCCCGAGAAAGAGATCGTTGTTGCCGGGAAAGCCCCCGAGCCCCATAAGGGTGTTGGTGACAGGGATGGAAAGCGCTTCAGCGAATTTTGTCAGCTCTTGGGATGCGCCGGAAAGGATGATGCCGCCGCCCGTGAAGAGAACAGGTCTTTTTGAGGAGGCGATCTGCCTCATCGCCCGCTGTATCTGCCCCGGATGCCCGAAATACGTAGGCTGGTAGCTTCTGATATGGGCCTTCTCGGGGTATTTAAAATCTGCCATATTTGCGGACACGTCTTTCGGTATATCGACGAGGACAGGCCCGGGCCTTCCCGACCGTGCGATATGGAAAGCCTCCTTGATGATCCGGGCAAGGTCTTTTACATCTTTCACAAGGTAATTGTGCTTCGTACAGGGCCTTGTAATGCCGACGATGTCCGCCTCCTGGAACGCGTCGTTCCCGATCAGCGCCGTATTGACCTGGCAGGAAAGTATGACGAGAGGGATTGAATCCATATATGCGGTAGCGATCCCCGTGACGGTATTCGTAGCGCCGGGCCCTGACGTAACGAGCGAGACGCCTACTTTTCCCGATGCCCTCGCGTATCCGTCCGATGCGTGCACTGCGCCCTGCTCATGACGCACAACGATCTGCCGGATCTCGCAATCGCCGAGTGCGTCGGTTATGTACAGCGTAGCGCCTCCGGGATAGCAGAAGAGCGTATCAACTCCTTCCGCCACCAGCGATTCAACCAATATTTGTGCACCTGTCTTTTTCAATCGTTCTCCTTGTTTCCCGGCCTTTACCGGTTTTTTTCCATTATGTCTTTGTAATAGAGCTTTTTCTTTTTGAGCTCCCTGACCTCCAGCTCCTCTTCCGCTGTAAGGAAGGGCTTTCTGAGGAGCATCTGCAGCCTCCGGTCCAGCGTTTCGTGCTGCCCCTTCGCCCTGTTAAAGATTTCTTCTTTACTTTCAGTAGTATCCATTGGACAATTGAAGGATATGGTATAAAAAATATTGCAAAATGTCAAATATTAGCTTATAAATTCAAACTATTAAGCCGTCAGCTTTCAGCCGGTCGTTGTCAGCTTTTTTGTGAATAGTATAGTGCTTATTATGTTTTTTCGTTTTTTAAAAAGCTGACCGCTGAGTGCTGATCGCTGAAAGCTGATCTTTACAATACCTGCTATGCTCAAAAAGATATTTGTTATCCTTGCTTTGTCTTATATCCTCTTCTTCCTGAACCTCGGGGCGACGTCGCTGTGGGACCCCGATGAGCCGCGGCAGGCCATCATGGCGAGGGAGATGATGGAGAGGGGCGACTTCGTGCATCCCTACCTGAACGGCAGGGAGTACCTCGAAAAGCCCCCCTTCTATCCCTGGATGATCATCATCACCTCAAAGATCACCGGAAAGCTCGATGAGTTCTCATCGAGGCTGCCGGCGGCACTATCGGCGACGCTCCTTCTGATCATTACGTTCCTGCTCGGAAGAAGGTTCGGGGATGAGGAGAGCGGGCTGTTCTCAGCGGTTGCGCTTGCCGCCAACTACCAGTTCCTTTCCAATGCCCGTGAGTCGGTCATGGATATGACCTTCGCATTTTTCATCGGCCTTACGGTCTTCCTCAATTACCTTGCCCTCACAAAGGGGAGAAGGTGGCTTTTCGTGCTGTCATTTCTTCCCGCCTCGCTCGCGATCCTCACGAAAGGCCCTGCCGGCCTGGTCATCCCGGCAGGCGTCATATTCGTATGCCTTGTCATCCGGAAGGAAATGAAAAAATTCGTTCTTCCTCTGGCGCTCGGGTGTTTCTTGTCGCTCGGCCTTGCCTCGATCTGGTTTTTTCTGGCCGGCGACGCGTATATAAAGGAGTTCATCCTGCGGCAGAACGTCACAAGGTACACGAACGCCTTTGACCATATGGAATCGCTCCTCTATTACCTGCACAAAATATTCTTTAACTTCCTCCCCTGGAGCATGCTGCTTCCCTTTGCCCTGTACCATGCGTTCAGAAAAAGGCTCTGGCTGCCCCTGGTCTGGTTTCTCTTCACCTTCCTGTTCTTTGAATTATCGTCAAGCAAAAGGGCCATATACCTCCTTCCCTGCTACCCTGCCTGCGCTCTGCTGTGCGGCGTATACATGAGGGACAAATGGGAGATGCTTGTCGGGAAGACAGGGACGAATATCGCGCTCAGGATATTTTCGGTAATCCTTGCCCTCATCCCCGCTGCGGCCGTTGCCGCGCTTTACATCATGCCCTACAGGGATGTGCAGCCCTTCAGGGAAGGGCCGCCGTCACTGTATGTCTACCTGGCCGTCATGTTCCTGCTGGGCGTAGCCCTTTTCGTAAGCCTGATGCGGAGAGCCGGGAAGCGGGCGGTCTTGCTTTTATCGGCCTACCTCGTTTTTGTCGGGGTCTTCTACAACATGTACTATATGCCCGTGACAGACAGGACGACCAAGTCGCTGCGCCTGATAACGGATCCGATCGGGGACCATAAAAAGTATAAAGAGATCTATACCTACGGCTTCAACTCTGCGGGCCTCATATACTATCTCGGCAGGCCCATCCAGTCCTTCGCGGATATTAAAGAGATAAAAGACATCAAACATGATATACTCCTTATCGTTGAGGAAAGGCCGGGGGCCACTATCAAGAACGAGCTGGAAAGTTCGTTCTTGCCCGTGAAGGAGATAAAATATGAGAAAGACCGCTATACAATATATGTGAGGAGAGATGGCTGACAAACCCTACATATCGGTATTGGTGCCGGTCCTGAACGAACAGGAGTCTCTTCCCGAGCTCCATAAGAGGCTTTACGATACCCTCCAGGCGATCGGGAAGCCTTACGAGGTCATCTATATCAACGATGGGAGCACGGACAGGACCGGGGAGATGCTTGAGGATTTCCATGCCCGCGACGGCTCCGTCAAGGTGATCGAGTTCAACAGGAACTACGGGCAGCACATGGCGCTCTTCGCGGGCTTTGAGTACGCGAAAGGCGATATGGTGATCACGATAGACGCAGACCTCCAGAACCCGCCGGAGGAGATACCCAAGCTGGTTCAGAAGGTCGCCGAAGGGTATGAGGTGGTCGGGACGTACCGGAAGAATCGCAAAGATTCCGTCTTCAGGCGGCTCCCTTCATTTATCGTCAACAAGATCACCTCGAAGCTCGTCGGCGTGAAGCTGCGGGACTACGGGTGCATGCTGAGGGCATACAGCAGGAACATCGTGGATTACATGAACATGTGCCCCGAGTCGTCGAGCTTTATCCCTGCGCTCGCGAACACCTTCGCCAAGAGGATCGTCGAGATCGAGGTCGCCCACGAAGAAAGAAAGAAAGGGACGTCGAAATACAGCCCCTTCAGGCTCCTTCGGCTGAACTTTGACCTCATGACGAATTTCTCGCTGCTCCCAATACAGTTCATCGGCGTCCTCGGCGTTGTTATAGCGGTCCTTGGGTTTCTCTTTGCCATACTTCTCTTTGTAAGAAGGCTTGTTATCGGCCCTGAGGTTGAGGGCACGTTCACGCTCTTTGCCATACTCTTTTTCTTTATAGGCATACAGATATTCGCCCTGGGCATCATCGGCGAGTACATAGGGAGGATATACCAGGAGGTGCGGAGAAGGCCGCGGTTTATCGTCAAAAGGGAGCTCACGTGAGGGCAGTGGTGTTCGCCTACCAGGAGATCGGGTACGTTTGCCTCGAAGAGCTCGTCGATTTCGGCGCAGACGTTGCATGCCTCTTCACCCACCTTGACGATCCCGGCGAGGAGGTGTGGTACAGGAGACCGGTCGCTATCGCAGAGAAGCACAACATCCCCGTCTATACCCCGGAGAGCCTGAAGGACCAGAAATGGGCCAGGCTGATCGCCGATGCGAAGCCCGATATCATCTTTTCATTTTACTACAGGAAGATGATCCCCGTTGAGATCCTCGGCATCCCGAGGGTTGGCGCCTTCAACCTGCACGGTTCGCTTCTCCCGAAGTTCAGGGGGAGGTGCCCCGTCAATTGGGTCATTATTGCGGGAGAAAAAGAGACCGGGCTTACCCTCCATTATATGCTTGAAAAGCCCGATGCAGGGGATATGGTGGCCCAGAAAAGGGTTGACATCGATTTCGAGGATAATGTATACACGGTTTACATGAAGATGGCCGACGCGGCGCGGAAATTGATGAAGGAGGCGCTCCCGCAGCTGGAAAGGGGTACCTTTACGAGAATGCCCCAAACCGGCACCTCCTCTTATTTCGGGGGAAGAAAGCCGGAGGACGGCATGGTGGCCTGGGAGAAGGACGCGCTGTCGATATACAACCTGACGAGGGCGGTGACCCACCCTTATCCGGGCGCATTTACCTACCTTGACGGGGAAAAGCTCTATATCTGGAAGGCATTCCCGGAGGATGGGCCCGCCGGCGAGCTGCCGGGGAAAGTGGTCTCCTGTGCGCCCTTCACGGTGAGCGCCGGCAAGGGCAGGCTGCGGCTTATTTCGGTGCAGCTGGAGGGTGAGGAGGAGATGGAAGGGGAGAGGTTCGCCCGATCCCATAATATAGAAGGAAAAATATTCGGAGGTACTGCGTGAAGATATTGATACTCGGCGTAAACGGATTCATCGGGAACAGCTTTGCCGCACGGGCGCTCAATGAAACAGACTGGGAGATCTACGGCATGGACATCAGGGACGACAAGCTCGATGCCTGCCACGGCCACGACCGCTTCCATTTTGTGGAAGGGGACATCGCGATCAACAAGGAATGGATAGAATACCACGTGAAGAAGTGCGACGTCGTTATGCCCCTTGTCGCTATCGCCACGCCCGCAACTTACGTGAGAGAGCCGCTCAGGGTATTTGAGCTCGATTTTGAGGAAAACCTGCGCATTGCCCGCCTCTGCGTGAAGTACGGCAAGCGCCTCGTCTTTCCCTCGACGTCTGAGGTATATGGAATGTGTCCCGATAAGGAATTCAACGAGGACGAAAGCCCCCTCGTGCTCGGGCCCATCTGCAAACAGAGATGGATCTACAGCGCCTCAAAGCAGCTCCTCGACAGAGTCATCTGGGGATATGGATTTCAGCAGGGCCTGAAATTTACCCTCTTCCGCCCCTTTAACTGGATAGGGCCGAAGCTGGACGAACTGACCGCGGACCCCGAGAAAGAGGGCAGCTCAAGGGTGGTGACGCAGTTCATCAGCAGCCTCCTGCTCGCAGAGCCGATACGCCTTGTCGACGGCGGCATGCAGCGCCGCTGCTTCACCTATATAGACGACGGGATAGCGTGCCTCATGAAGATCATCGAGAACAGGGACGGGGCGCTGAACGGCGAGATATTCAACATCGGCAACCCGGAAAACGAGGCCACAATAAAAGAGCTTGCCACCAAGCTGAGGGAGATGTTCGTTGGCCACCCTTCGACGAAGCACTACAAGAAGCATTCGGATATCATAGAGGTGTTCTCAAAGGATTTCTACGGCGAGGGGTACCAGGACATCGACAGGAGGGTCCCGTCCATAGGGAAGGCGAAGAAGCTCATCGGGTGGGAGCCGAAGGTCGACCTCGATACGGCGCTGCGAAAGACGCTGGAGTACTACCTTCAGTCGAATCTGAAGGCATAAAAAAGGCCGTATATCGTCGTTCGTATATCGTATATCGAAAAACCCGTAAGTCGTGAATCGTGAGGCGTAAGGGGACAAAAATCTGCTCAATGTTCCATGTTCAACGTTCAAGGTTGAAACAAACAAGACGCAACAGACGAGATAGACCATATTTATTGCTGACGGCTGCGTGCTGACGGCTGACAGCTATCTACACTTTTATTTCTTGCAGGTCCCGATCGAGCCTTCCTTGCAGATCGTGCCGTCGGTCCACACGGCAAGGGACAGGTCCGCACTGTATAGGTTTACGCCGGACAGGTTCGCACCTGTCAGGTTGGTGGACCTCATGTTAGCGTTGACAAGTCGTGCGCCCGTTAGGCTCGCGTTCATGCAGTTCGCTCCCGAGAGATTTGCCCCGGAGAGGTTCGCTCCCGACATGTTTGCGCTGAGAAGATTGGCGCGCTCAAGGTTCGCGCCGGTCAGGGTCGTATTGGCGAGGGGCGCGTTCGACAGGTCGCAGGCTGAACATTGTTTTGTGCTTTTCAGTTGGTCAAGGTCCTGCTGGCTGTAGCCGTGGACGAACGGTGCGGTCCAGAGCAGGACCGCGAACGACAGCATACAAAGTACGATAAGCGTTATCCTATTCATAACCACCTCCCAAGAATAGATTATACCGCCGGACAAAATATTTCTCAAGGGAGAAGATCATGGCAACAACAGTCCCCTCTCCCCTAACGTAAGAAGAT
>JAGOOA010000029.1:0-1667 GCA_017992765.1 Syntrophorhabdaceae bacterium | reverse complement strand
GTGAGAATTCCCTTTGCAGCGTGCGGCCTGAAATGGTATTATCGTACAATTTGAAAGGGAGGAAACGTCGTGGATAGAACGATCGGCATAAAGGTTGACGTCGATACCTACGCGGGAATGCGGAAAGGGGTGCCTGCCTTGCTGGCCGTTTTCAGGGAACATAATATCCATGCAAGTTTTTTTGTCCCCATGGGGAAGGATCATACGGGCAGGACCGTTAAAAGGGTCTTTACGAGAAAAGGGTTTCTCAAAAAGGCGGGGAGGGTAGGGGTGCTCAGCACCTACGGCATAAAGACCCTTATGTACGGGCTCCTCCTGCCGGGGCCGGAGATCGCAAAAAAGAACCGCAGCCTGCTCCTCAAGATCATAGAGGATGGCCATGAGCTCGGCATCCATGGCCACGACCACGTGCGGTGGCACGATTTTATCAAGCATTTCAATAAAGAGAGCACAGAGAAAGAGATAAGGCAGTTGCTGCAGGTATACGAAGAGGTTGTAGATGCGAAGGCCCGCTCCTTTGCAGCGCCGGGCTGGATGATCAACCCTTATGCGCTGAAATTTTTCCAGGAGAACGGCCTTGTCTATTCGAGCGATACGCGAGGGTCGTCGCCGTTCTTCCCGGTAATGGGCGGCGAGGAGATAAGGATGCTCCAGATCCCCACAACGCTTCCCACGCTCGATGAGGTAATCGGTGTGGCCGGAACAGACGTAGCGTCGCTCAATGACCACTATATGCGCCGCCTGGCCGACGGCCTCAACATCCTTACAGTGCACACTGAACTGGAAGGAAAAAAATGGAGACCTTTTCTGGAGGCCTTTATCCAGAATGCCACCAAATCAGGGTACGTGTTCCGAAGGCTTATAGACATTGCCCGTGAATATATCGATTCCGGGAACGCCCCTGCATGCAGGATCGAGTACGGCAACGTTGAAGGCAGGGCGGGAGAGGTCTGCCGCCAGGTGGTAGAAGAGCGGCAAAAGGTAAAAGGTTAAAGGTAAAAGGTTTTAAACCTTTCACATTTCACCTTTCACATTTCACTTGTTTTTTGTTTCTTGACAGATTTTTATTGTGTGCTATAAGAGCTTATATACGTTCAAAATATTATAAAAGGAGGGTTCTATGCCAGGAAGTGTGTATAAGATCATTGAGATTGTCGGCACGAGTCCAAAATCATGGGAAGAGGCTGCAAAAAATGCGGTAGAGACTGCGGCAAAGACACTCGAAGACCTCCGTGTTGCCGAAGTGGTAAAACAGGACGTAGTGGTTGAAAAGGGAAAAGTCACAGCCTACAGGGCGAGGCTGACCATATCGTTCAAATATCACGGAGAGAAATAAGTTTAACGGAAATTGTTAGTTCATCGAGTAAAAAAAGAGGGGACCTGAGGTCCCCTCAATATTTTTAATACATGTCGCCCATTCCGCCCATTCCACCTGGGGGCATCATGGGCATCTGTGCCTTTTCTTTTGGTTTTTCGGCAATCATGCAGTCAGTCGTGAGCAGGAGAGATGCCACTGATGCTGCATTCTGAAGCGCCGTCCTTGCGACCTTTGTCGGGTCCATGATGCCTGCTTCCATCAGATCTTTCACGTAGACCTCCTTGGCGGCATCGAAGCCGAAGGCGCCCTTCTCATTCTTGACCTTTTCAATAATAATGGAACCATCATG
>JAGOOA010000028.1 GCA_017992765.1 Syntrophorhabdaceae bacterium | reverse complement strand
GCCTGAAAGCAAACGTACTGGACAAGCTGAAGCATCCGGGATTTATCAATGATCTGAGGCCTCTTTTGCCGGCGAGCGTCGACTATAACCCGGAGAACGCCGGTTCTTTGATTCTGCAGGAAATTATCACAAGGATGCATAGCGGGGGATGAACGATGAATGCCAATTACAGGTGTGAATTGTCACCTACAAGCGAATGGGGGGCAGCCGAGAGGGAATGGATGATTATGGAGAGAAAGAGATTACTGTGTTTCCTTTCCCCCTATGAAGCAACTGTCGATCCATATTGCCAACGAAGGGTCGCCTAACGCAGTTCAAGACGACAATGACCTGACGTGGTGACCTCCGCATTCACATTCCAGCAGCACGTCGCAGTTTTAAAAAAAACGTTGGGGGTAGTGCAGAAGATGGGGTCAAGCTTTTCTTCATAGGTTTTCCCAGAAGAATCTTTCACATAATAATGTCCGGAGATCTTGCTTGAGCATAGCCCCCCGCGCAGCCTGCAGATTCCCGTCTCGCCACTCGCCACCTTCACCTTGCAGTCAACAGAATCAAAGTAGGTCAGGTCCTGCCCTTTGACAAAGATCTCGACATCTGCATGGCACGAGTTCTTGACCTTTACTTCCCATGCCTCCCCCGAGGAGGAGTACACCACCAGAAGCGCCGCGGTTGCCATAACGAGCGGAAACCTTTTCATGATGTCTTCCCCCTGTTTCTCATCTTTATTCCATTACGAATCTTGTCTGTGCCATACAAAATAGTATGCAAGTTTGTAGAGGTTTTGCAAGGATATTTTCGTTTCATGGTTCACGGTACCTGTCAACGATGGTGCAAGAGGTGTCAGCTTCTTTGGATGAAGGCGCCTCCGGTATTACAGATTGTAATGAGGCAGCAAGAAGAGAAAAGGAGACTCATGATCGCAGGAAGTGCTACCTATCCAGCTCGTTTTTGATATGGGGAAAGCCTAATTTGTTTCTTATTGAGAGATTTTTACATACGAGGTTGACGTAAAGGCCATATGGTGGGGATCCTTTTGAAATTCTGTTCGGTAGAGGGGGGTCTGGAAAAAGAATTCTTTTCCACTGTGAAGTAAATGTGAAATAGAATCGTCAAATAAGGGAGAATATCGTCAAAGAAAAAACCCCTTGCCCTCTCCTTTTTCCAGCAATATCAAGCAGAAGAGAGCAAGGGATAGTTTACCGGCTGCCTCCAGGCCTATCTGGCAGTCAAGAGGTCGAGGGTTCGATCCCCTTCAGCTCCACCAGTTTTTTCAATAGGTTACACATCACAGAGGTTCTTTCACCCCTCAAAATTGTATAGTTTTTGTATCGATCTTAGTTGTTGCATAGGTGGGGCGCGTTATGTATACTTTATACACAATCCCTGAAGGGGAGTAGCTAAACAGGCAAGGTCAACATACTGGTCTTCGGGCCTGGCCTTGCCGTTGGTCAATAGGATCAATTAGCGAGAGCTTCAGGCCGGCATTATAACGCCGGCTTGGCTCTCGCTTTTTTATTTTGATCGTAAGGAGGCCCAATGGAATCCTTTTTCCTGTCAATGTCGATCGTCGCACTTGCAGAGATGGGCGACAAGACACAACTTTTATCATTCGTTCTTGCTGCAAAACTCAAGCACAGGGTGCCGATCATCCTGGGGATCCTCTTCGCCACTCTCGCCAATCATTTTTTTGCCGGCTATGTGGGCGCCTGGCTAGCCTCTCTTGTTTCCCCGAAAACCATCAGATGGATCGTGGCCATCTCTTTCTTTGCGTTCGGGATATGGGCGCTGAAACCGGATACATTGGATGAGAATCAGAAGCTGAGGGGTGCAGGTGTATTTGTTACCACCCTGATCGCCTTTTTCCTTGTCGAGATGGGCGATAAGACCCAATTGGCGACAATAGCCCTGGCTGCCCGCTACGATTCATTGGTCGCGGTCGTCATGGGAACAACGCTTGGCATGATGATCGCCAATGTGCCGGCGGTATGGGTAGGTGAAAAACTGACACATCGGATCAATATGAAAATAATGCACTGGATAGCTGCCGCGCTGTTCATTTTGCTGGGCGTGTTGTCGCTCTTTGCGCCCGCATCAGTAAAATAGCCTATGTCGGCGTGAATAACGCGGTATCTACAAGGCAAGCATATTAAACGAACATCAAAATGAACGATCACCAAAAAAGTTGCTGATAAAAGGTATCTATATTTTATGAATCTCCATAATAGGCCGCAAATTGTGTATTACTAAGGCCCAAGCGGCTTGTTAAAACAGGAAAGTCGGGATTACCGGAGTAAACGTAAAACGCAAGCCCAAGCGCGAACCCATGCTGTTCTCAGGGTGGATAGCCGAATAATACCCCTCGATCCCCATGCGCACCGGAAGCTTCCCCATTTTGGCCATCCAGTTGATTCCCAGCCCTACCGGGAGCGTCACCATATCTCCCCCGGCAGCATTCCAATCGATGGTGACATTCGGGCTCATGCCAATTTTTACGGTGCTGGTGATATTATAGTAAATGAAGTACTGAATGTTTGATGCGCGCGTACTGGCGCGATCGCTGTCGCCCGCGTAGGACCACCAATGCTGCGGGAAGAGGCCGAACACCCAATCCTTCCCGATATAAGCTGCGACCGCCGCCGGCCCCGCCTGATACTTGCCCTGGCCGAGGACGTCTTCGCTTGCCGTAGGAAAGATTAGGGCCGGGCCTATGCCCCAGATGAATATCCCCTCCCCGACCTTGTCAGGCTTTTTCGGCGACAACAACCCGACATAGGCAAGGTCCCCAAATCCCGTCGTACGGCCGAAGGGATCGCGGACCGTAGAAAAAAGGGCCGGCTGGTGTATGATCTCTCCCGCGCTCATCCCGATCAGCTTGCCGACCTTTCTCTTCACCGGGACGCTGGGTAAGGAAAAAACCGGCCGGTTGATCAGGTTCCAGGATTCGCCGAGGGGTATCGGGAAAGTGGGGGTCAGTTTGTAAACATAGGCATCCTTACTCCCCTTAATATTGGGGCCCTTGAGTTGAGTCCAATTGAACTGGTTGGCTACGACCACAAGGTTGCCCACGGGGTTGTCCATCAGCTTGGAGATCTGTGCCTGTGAAGGTTGACAACCAGCCTGCACGACTTCCTTGAGATCGATATCCAGCCTGCTTGTCAGCTCCTTGCATTTGTCGGAGACTGCCGGCTGGCTTTGACGATTATCTTTGCCTGGATCCGCAGATATGGCCTCTGTCGTGGCGGTTCCCATTAATGTGATGAATATAAATCCAACCAGCATATAAAATTTCATATATTTTCTCCTTTCACTATTTTGTTTGTGGGACCAGAAGGGTGCCCGGTTGAAACGGGAGCTGCTCCATTTTTTCATTTTTACATAATACCGATCTATTCTCCTCTCAATACTTGTATCACATGTTATGTCGCAGTTCAGCTATTTTTTATTAGGGATCGGAATTGTGTATGAAATAGGAAAATAAGAAAAATGGCCTGCCCCCCAATAAACCGGAACGGATCATCGCAACACTAAGGCAAGCAGGGATGGCCCGTTGAGGGAATGCTAAAGATGGCCATACCGTGGGAGTCAGTTCCCGCAATTCTTCTTTACTGCGTCGCGCGCCTCGTTACATATCACTTGACAGTGGCCTGAGACGCCTTCACGTACCTGAGCCGATCCTAAGACCTGGATACACGTTTGCATACATTTCTCCCAGCCATTAAATATCACTGTATCATTGCAGGCCGTGCAGGCTATGCATGCAGACCCTGCATTGGCGCTACCCGGCATAAAAATGCTGGTAAATTTTGTAAAATACGGGGGGTATGGACATTTACCTGCCTGCTTGTGATCCGCGGCATAATACGCGGCCATGAGCGCTGCGGCTATTGCTAAAGAACAGAGACCCTTGAATGGAATTTTCATTCTCCTTTTCCTCCTTTCATTATTGAAATTGCGTAAATCAATCTCTTTCATGCCAGCGGGTCAATGCTTGTGTGGTCCGTTTCCGCATGGCTTCCCGTCTTGCCTTTTAATACTGCCACGCTCCGCTTGGGAAGGCACGCATCAGCAGGAGGGTTATTGTTGCCATAACAAGCAGCATTTTTTCATTGTCATTTTTCCTCTCACGGGCTCCACCGGAAGAAGCCTGTGTGCTTTAAGATAATTATTATAAGAACGTGCAGAACGTTTGCAAGCGTTATCTTTTCCCCTGCACGCTCATCGCTGCCAATATCGTAAGCAACAAGGCCGGTGTGTTAAGGCCGTGGTTATTGATGACACCTGCAAGGCTATCAGGTTGGGCTTTCGCAATAGACTTAATTGCCGGTCGAAATGAAGTAACGCAAACATCGCTATTCGTGAAACGATCGCTGAGCTGGGTTCGCTAAATCAGCCCGCCGTTCCCAACTAATGCAAGCCCTTCGCTGAAGGGCCATCCTGCCTTGAGGGTGCGGGATATGACGACTTTGCCGGACTTGTCGATATACCCCCAGTTGTCGAAGAGCCCACGGCCGTCCCCGATCTTCACGCGTGCAAGCCCATCGGAAAATGCCCATGCCACGCCAAACTGTTCGCTGATGACCATGGTGCCCGTTCGGTCGATGTACCCTCCGAGTATGCCCGAACGTCTCGCGGCGGCCAGCCCTTCTGAAAATCTGCCGGCCATCGTGAATTCGGCCGGGATCGCAATCTTTCCGGTCTTATCGATATAGCCCCACCGGTCCCCGATCTTGACCTGGGCCAGCCCCTCGTGGAAGTCTTTGGCATCGTCGAATGTCGCCTCCGTCAGCCTTTTCCCGGTCTTATCGATGAACCCCCTGCGGCCGTCGATGACGACACGGGCAATGCCGTCGGAGAAATCGAATGCCGCTTCGAACTGTGGTGCAATTACCATATCGCCGGTGTGGTTAATGTAGCCGTACAGCCAACGCTTTTGGTCGTCAACGTCCCGGCTGCGCACCCTGACCGCGGCGAGGCCATCCGAAAAGCTGAAGGCCTCAATGAACTGCGGCTCGATGGTAAAAGCGCCGGTCGGGCCGATAAAACCCCACCGTCCGCAGAACTGCGATGACACATAGGAATTGCTGTCGTTATATCGTTCCCTGACACCTTGGCTCACGCTGGACAAACATTCAAAACGATCACGGCCATCGATATAAACCGCAGCAAGGCCTTCGGAAAAGTCGCGGGCATAGATGCTCCATTTGAAAGCGGTGTCGATGGCGATCTTTCCGGTACGGTCAATATACCGCCAGCTATCGGGTGAAACTTCAACCAGCGCCCTGCCATTCTTGAAGGCCCTGGTTTTGTGGAATTGCGGCTGGATCACCATCTGTCCGTTGCGGTCGATATAGCCCCACTTTCCATCGACCTCCACGGCCGCCAACCCCTCTGAAAAGGCTCGGGCGTCCTTGAATTCCATCTGGATCACGACACGCCCGGCAGTATCCATATAGCCGTACCGCGTAAGCGATCTCGAAATAGGATGCAGGTTACAGGCGCTGAGGGAGGCTATCAATGCCAGGATCAGCATCGGGCAAAGAATGGTATCGATACCGGAACGAGCTACTTTCCTGTCCGGCCTGACAGTTGGATCGCCGCATCTCTTCATCGTCCTCTCCCGATAAAGCGCCCCCGCAATGCAGGAGCGCAAGATAATAATTGTGATTCTATCATGATCATGGAGCAGGCATCTACAAATATTACGGTTAGAAATTCAGCGCCTTCTTCATTTTAAGACATGGCCGATAACGGGAAGCAATCCATTCACATTAAGAAACTGTATAGCTTTTGTATGGTCCGTTCTGGTTGTGTTATATATGACGAGTTAGCCAAGCTTCCTAAACGCCGTTGACTTGATTGCGGCATAGACTTCAGCTCCCGCCCTGACGCCCAATTCGTCGGCTGCCTGCCTGACAACCTCCGCTACGAGCCTTCCATCGCCGTTGCAGTCGAGGTCGACGCCGACTCTGTTGCCCGCCTGGAACGTGCCCACTACCCTGCATTTCAGCAGGTTACGGGCGCTGATTGCCTCCGGATGGCTCTTGAAGAGCATGATGTCGGTTGATGAGAGCTCGAAGAGGCCTTCCGGCCGGTCGTCGCCGGACGCGGTGACCAGTTGTTGCCCGCCCCACATATAAGCATAAAGCGCATCTACCTGGCGAGGCGCCGACAGCCGCAGGAGGTTCATATATCCCGCCATGCTGTCACCCATCCGCGAGCGCACAAGAGCCTCCGCCGTCGCCTGGCCGACAATGCGACCGTTGACGACGTTGAGAACCTGATCGGTCATGATCCGTATCTCCAGCAACGAATGGGAGATAAAGAGGTACGGGATGCCAAAGGCTTCGCAGGCGTTTTTCAGAAAAGGGACGATTTGGAACTTAAGGCTGTCGTCCAGGGCCGACAAGGGCTCGTCGAGCAGCAGCAGGCGCGGATTGCCGAGGACTGCCCGGCCGATGGCCACCCGCTGCTTCTCGCCCCCGGAAAGCTTCTTCACGCCGCTATCGAGCAAGCGGCCGATGTTCAAGACCTCCACCACGTCGCCGAAAACGATCTTGCGGTTTTCGGGCGCACAACGCTTATAGCCGTAGAGGAGGTTCCCCTTTACATTGAGATGGGGAAACAGGCTGGGGCGCTGGAAGACCATGCCCATGCGCCTGTCCTCTGTGCGCACATTTATCCCGGAACTGCTGTCGAAAAGGATTTCTCCGTCGAGGGTGATGATGCCCCTGTCGGGCTTGGATAGTCCGGCGATGAGGCCAACCAGGGTCGACTTGCCGCCCCCCGACGGGCCGAAGATGCCGATCCGCTTTCCCCGGACTGACAGGTCCGCATTAAGCAGAAATCTGCCAAAGTTCTTTTCCACCGCAACGCGAAGCTCCACCTTTAGTCCCTCCTCACGATGCGTCTGCCAAGATATTCATGAAAGACGAGTACGACGACCGAGATGCATATGGAGATGGCGCAAAGACTCAGCGCCATGACATCGCCTTTGGGTGAACTAGCGTATTCATAGATGGCGAGAGGGATGGTCTGGGTGACGCCGGGGATGTTGCCCGCCACGATTACCGTGGCGCCGAATTCCCCAAGTCCGCGGGCAAACATAAGCACCGAGCCGGCTATGATCCCACGGACCGAAAGGGGCAGGATGACGGTAATAATGCGATCGAGCATCGCTGCGCCAAGAAGCCGGGAGACCTGGACAAGCCGCTCGTCAATCGCCTCCATTGCGGTACGTATTGACCTGACCATGAGAGGAAAGCCGACCACCGATGTGGCAATTACTGCCGCCTTCCAGGTAAAGATCAGCTTGATGCCGAGGGGCTGCAGCAATAGTTTCCCGACAATGCCCTGCTGGCCGAGCAGGATAAGCAGGAGGTAGCCGATCACCACAGGCGGCAGGGTCAAGGGAAGGTTGACGGCCACATCAAGGGCAGTCCTTCCCCGGAACCGCCGGTACGTCATGAGGTAGGCGACGGCAAAGGCGAAGGGAAGAGACAGGAGCGTTGCCACCGTTGCCACTTTGACGGACAGCAGAATGGCTGAGTAATCGGCATGGGTGAAGCCCGGCATATAGCCTCTTATTGTGTCGCAAAAGAATGTTTCTCAAGAATCACTTTTGCCTCGGAAGACTGGAGGAACTTGAGAAACGCAGCAGCATCAGCCTTCTTGCTTCCTGCGATCGTCAGTGCTACGGGGTAGGTTACCCGGGAGTAGAGCTCCTGTGGTACGGTGAAGAGGATCTTTACGTTCTTTGCCATCTCCACCGCATCCGTCCTATATACGAAAGCGCCGTTCACTTCACCCCTGTCGGCATACAACAGGCATTCACGGACGTCCCTTGCCATAACCAGTTTGTTTTCAAGCTGTTTGTCAATGCCGGCCTTTTGTAGAGCCTCCATGGCATACTGGCCCGCAGGGACGCTCTTTGGGCTGCCGATGGCGATCTTTTCAAGATCCACCACATCCTTCAAGCTCGTGACCTTCAGACCGGGCTTACCCACAAAGACCACTTCGTTGTAAGCAAGGATAGATATGCTCGCCGTAACGACCAGTTTCTTTTCTTTCAAATAATCCATCCATTTCACGTTGGCTGAAATATACAAATCGGCGGGGGCGCCGTTTTCGATTTGCTTCGCCACTGCACCGGAAGCGCCGAAGTTTTTCTGAAAGGTAACGCCGGGAGTTTTTTTCGCGAAAGCGTCCGAGAGCTCATTCACTGCGTCTCTCATGCTTGCGGCAGCGGAGACATTGACTTCGCCTGCATGGGCAGGCATTGCACATGAGATAAGAACGGCTAAAACCAGAAATAAGCTGCAAATAATGTTTTTCATATATACTTCCTCCTTTCTTTGTTTCATTTTCGTTCACATAACTGCCTTATCTGTGCCCGCGGATGACTGGGTTCCGCTGAACAGCATTCGGGTTGTTACGGCGCCGGGTTTTATTAGAAAGCGGGTCGACTCTTCCGTACAACAATCGTTGTTCCCGATAGTATATAACGCACTTTATAAATTTTCAAATGTTTTTTCATTAAAAAAACAGACAGCTGCCACGATTAAGATTATAAGAGGAATGCGTCCGGCTCAGCCCCTGGTTGCTCCTTCAGGGTTAAGGTCAGTATAACACTTGAGCCCGCAGAGTGATCGGGCGTTCTTTACCGCTGCGATCACGGCCCTTTCCATAACCCGTGCCGCAAGCAAGCCGACGACACTTAAGTCTGCTTCAACGCTGCCGGTCGACATGGCAAATATCGTATCACCATCGTACATTGAATGAGCGGGCCTCATGGTTCTTGCATATCCGTTTTGAGCCATGGAGGCCAGCTTGGTCACCTGCGCTTTTGTGAAGGCGGCATTTGTAGCCACAACGCCGATGGTTGTGTTGCCGCTGAAAAGGTTCTTTTTGTCAGAGTATGAGCTGATCATGATCTCTTCGGTATCGGCCAGGGTCTGCATATCCTCATTAAGCGGACCGGCCAACCTTTTTCCCGAAAGAGGATCCACGACATCGCCCAGGCAGTTTACCGCTACCATGGCGCCGACTTTCAGGTCTTCCACCTCAAGGGCATAACATCCCAAGCCGCTCTTCATAGCCCTGTGCATGCCCAGGATCTTGCCCACTGTAGCCCCTGTGCCTGCGCCAACAGCGCCTTGTTCGCACTCCGCAGAACCTGCATTCAGGCATGCCTGGTACCCCATTGCTTTATCCGGCCTGATCCTGTAATCTCCGATCGTAAGGTCAAAGAGCGCCGCGGCGCAAACGATGGGGACTTTGGTGACCTGAACGTCGAATCCGACTTTTCTTTCCTCAAGGTATTGCATAACTCCGGCGGTGGCATCTAACCCGAATGCGCTCCCTCCGGCCAGAATGATCGCGTGAACCTTTTGCACCAGGTTGACCGGGTTCAACAGGTCGGTTTCCCTGGTTCCAGGAGCGCCGCCCCTCACGTCTACTCCAGCCGTTGCCCCTTCTTCGCTGATTATGACAGTGCAGCCGGTGGCCGCCTTTAGATCCTGCGCGTGCCCAACCTTAATGCCTCCTATCCCTAAAAGGTCGATATGTCTCATCTCCATGCTCTCCTATTGTCCACGAACTAAGAAGCTCTTGAACGTGTAGGTTGATGGTTCCTGAAGAACCGATTTTCTTACCTCTGTCTTACATTATCCCACAGCTCTTACAAATAACAATATTTTTTTGTGAACAGCTCATTTATACCGGTGTTAAGGGGGTAAGAAGTGATGACCCAAGAAAGACAACAGTACGGCCGACTAATCGTTTGTCCTCGTTCATCCTTCAGCTGTATAGTTTTTGTGTAGTTCGTTCTGGTCTTGTCGGGGTTGCCTCAAGCTACTCTCGCCCGCTCAGCAGCTCCGCCAGGCGGATCCCGAGCTCCTTGCAAACGGCGGATTCGGTGGCCGGCGAATAGACCGGGACGGGGATGCCGAAGGCCGGCATGAAGCCTCTCCCGGAAGCGCTGGCCTGCACATTGCCCGAAAAGGACCTGTTCCGCAGGTCCCAGACCGCAAAATCAAGCTCTGACCTGCGATCCCACCAGCTCAGCCCGAGGCAGCCGCCTCCTCCATATCCGGCCCCGCAGAAGATCCCGCCATGCCAATCGGTGTTTGTCCCGCCCCTTGTCAATATGACCAGATACCGCACGCTCAGCGCGGCGATCCTTTCCCGGACCTCCGCTCTATCGAGGATATTTTTATAGTCCTCCACGGTATGCGGCATGGTGCTCGGCATGAAATAAGGGTACAGGTTCTCGCGGAACAGCCTCGCTGACACAAAGCGGAGCTCTGGATCGGCCTGGCGCATGGACGAACCTATACAGCCGTCAACGTCGTCGTCGTCGAAATCCTGCGCATTGTCAACTTTTGACAGGAGCACGATGTTCTCCCCGGAGACGAGGCCGCCCAGGCTTCCCAGTTGGGACTGAACCTGCACCGTTGCACACGCACCGAGGCACAACAGCGCTAACCAGCTCACAATACGTGTCATGAACGACCTCATTTGGGGCTTCCGCCCGCCGCCCCGCGGGCCAGCAGCCATTCCCTGACCTGGGGCTGCTCGTTGAACTCGACCATGAACTTTGCCATGGCGTCCCGCATCGCCCGCTCCGCTGCCAGGCTGTCCTTGCAGTCTACGAGACAAAACCTGGGCTTCTCGATCCCGAGCCCCTCGACGCTCATTGACGCCACCGACGACCCCCCGGAGTCGTAAAGATCTATTACATAACGAACGCTTGCGGTAAACTTTCCGGTGGAAAAGTAATCTTTGGTGCACGCCGTCCCCCAATCGAACGATTCGATCCGGAGCTCCAACAGTCCGTCCAGGGACGATGCATCGCGGAAAGGCTTCGCCGGATCGGAGACCCTGGTAACGGCGGCGAACATGCCCGCGGCGACCTGGTCAAAAAGATCCCTGCTGGCGGCACCGACGGGGAATATGAAGAAGATCCCATATCTGTCCCTGCGTCCGGACGGCCCGCATCCTATCAACTCGATCTTTTTGGTGTAATCAATAAATTCGGGGCCGTAATACACGCCGATATGAAGGGGGGCCGGCTTGACGGCAGGGGGAAGGGGCAGCCTCGCGTCAAGCTTCAGGCTGCGCTCGACCGAGCATCCCGCCACGCACAGGATCAGTGTGATGAAAAGGGCCATGAAATGTTTTGTTCTCATGGGAACCGTTGATCGCCGTACCTTCCTGTATGTTTATTCTCATATTGCGCGGAGGAAATGTCAATAGGCAAGATACGGGGCGGAGGCCGCGTGAGGCGTTGCATATTATGGGATCTTATTTTTCTTTACTATATTCCGGATATAATGCTTTCAAGCATTCAGGGCAGATGCTGTGGCTGAAGTCTGCCTCAGAGCGGCTTCGTATGTAACCCTCTATCTGTTCCCATTTTCCTTCTTCGTTCTTTATTCTTTTGCATGAAGCGCAAATGGGGAGCAACCCTCTTAGCGCCTTGACCTGGGAAAGCGCTTCCTTAAGCTCGACGATGAGCTTATCCCGTTCCTGTTCCATCTCTTTGCGGTCGGTGATGTCGTGAATGATGGAGTGGAGGATGGCTTTGTCTTTCGTGGTGATGTTGTTGCTGAATACCGCCACATCCCGTATCGAACCGTCAGCCCGCCGGTGGCGGAACTCGAAATAGATACGTTTCAGCGTAGTCGCCTTCTCCATCTCTTTCTTCACTTCATCCGGCGACAGCGTATTAATGTCCCAGATCTTCATCGTGCGCAACTGGTCTTTCGACCACCCGTAATAGTCGACCGCGGCCCTGTTGGCATCGAGAATATTCCCGGTACCGGGGTCAATGAGAAGCTTGACCGCCGCGTGGTTTTCAAAGGCGGCCCTAAAAAGATCCTCGCTATCCCGCAACGCTCTCTTAGCCGCTTCGCGCTTGTATCCTGGTTGTTTCAACCGGGCGGTCCCTGCATTGTTCAGTCGTTTTCTAACCTTGTCTTTCACAGCATCTTCTTTCGCGTCCCTAATTGCAGCCCTCCACCCATTCCACCTCGGGCATGCGTCCCACGCGGAACGCGGTCACCTTTTTCCCGTCCGTGTCGAAGATGATCGCCCGGTTCCCGTCGGGCGAACGGACAATGAGGTAGTGTCCTTCCGGGACATACTTCTGCCCTTCGACCTCGACCTTTGGGTAAAGCTTCCTGATCTTCTCTTCGCTGTCGCCCAGCCTCGCGCCCTCCGGCGTCGTATAATCGCCCTTGTCCGCATCGATCCTCGCAACGGTCCCGTCGATCACCATGATATACAGCCCCGGCAGCGATCCCGTGTACGCATAGGTACACGCATCCTCTTCGGGGGGAGCGTCATAAGAGAATGCGAGGCCGGTCACCTTCACGACATCCTTTATCTTCATCCCGATCTCAATGTTCCTGTAGCCATTGAACGTTAAGGCCTTTCCCGGGCCTTGGGCCCCGGCGGCGGCAGCGCAAAGGGCCAGCGCTGCGGCCGCGAGGACGAACAGCCTTATCTTCATTGCCTGTCCCCCATCATCGCATGCTTACCATTTGACCGGCCCGTCTGCCGGTCCCGAAAAAAGATATCTCAGCTCAAGCGCCCTCTTCTCGACAACGGTCGCCCTGTAGTCGGCTATCACCACATCGCCGTAGGATCTCGTTTCCTTGTTGAGCTCTATCGCAAGGGCAAGGCCCGTGTCCCTGTATCTCAGCCACGCCCTCTGGGATTCTTTCAGCTTCTGCTGCGCCGCGGGCGAAAGGCCCTTCATCGATTCCCCGTATATCCTGTTCAGCTCTCTGTCGGCGTTCCTGTACCGCTCCTCATGGCAGGCAACGATCTCGCGGGTATTGTCGGCCTTGCTGCAATCCTGCGCCGATGAGGCGACCGCGGGGCAGAACATACAGAGCAGCGCGCCTATTAACATGATTATTTTCATTGTGCCTCCATGTTTGTCCTGTCCGCTACTCCTTGGTCAGCTCAACGCCCCCGCCGCTCTTTGCCCGTACGTACCAGTCGGAGCTCCAGCAGGTTGCGGTGCAGGTATCCACCCAGCCGTCATTTCCCAGCGTACAGCGGTGGCATTTGTCCTCAGTGTATGATGTCGGATAGGCGCAGCCGACGTTGAGAAAACGGGGGCACTTTGAGCCCGTTTCAAAGGTCCCCGACTGGTGCGCCGGGATACGAAGCCATTTATTTTCAATGGGGTTGGACCCGTAATAGAGGAACACGCCGCAATCCTCGTCCGTCGTGTTTACTACCTTTACCTTGTGGTTGATGAGCCCCGCCGTTACAAGTCCGTATGCGCTTGCCAGGATCACCACGAACGCCACGCCGACCATCAATGCCTTTATCCATCGTTTCATCTCTTCCTCCCTTTTCCGGCCTTTTATCTGCAATGCCTATTTTCGATAACACGTTCCCAAGGGAAATGCAACCGCAAAAAGGTGTCTAATTGCCGTGATCTACCTTCGCAGGAAACTGTGATCTTTATCACTTGACATTATATTTATAATCATTATAATTTAATAGTGTTTATTTGTTAATATTTTTAATTATCCATAAGGAGGCAACCATGAAAAGATTTTTAGTTTTGTTAATGGCTATCGGGTTCCTCGCGGCAGCGAGCGGTGCGATGGCAGCCGATACTGCCAGCGTCGCCGTATCGGCCACCGTGGCGGGCACGTGCAAGTTCAACGCGGGCGGCACCCTGTCCTTCACCCTCGACCCCTCAACGGGCGGCGCGGTAACAGGGACCGTCTCCCAGCCTACGTTCTGGTGTACCAAGGGCGCAACCTACACCCTGTCCGACGACGACGGCCTCAACCCGTCGGGGACCACCCACCGGATGAAGCATGCCACCCTGACCGAGTACATCCCCTACTCCTTCACCTACACGACAACGGGGACCGGTACGGGCAAATCCTCCGCGATAACGATGAACATCGCCTCGACGGTAGCGGAGGCCGATTACATCAACGCATCCGCCGGCAGCTATGCCGATACGGTGACGCTGACGATCGCGCCGTAAGGCGTGCTGTTCACAGGGGAGCATAGTGCCGAGGACACGTCACATAGGATTCCTTGCCGTTGCCTTCATGGTACTTGCAATGTCGGCGATGGCAGGCAGGGCCATGGCAGCGGGTACTGCCAGCGTCGGGGTATCTGCCACGGTGCTGGCCGGATCGTGCCGGTTCGATTCCGGGGGCACGGTATCGTTCACCCTCGACCATGCGACCGGGGGCAATGTAACCGGGACCATCACGCAGCCGGTATACCGCTGCTCGAAAGACGCGTCGTTCGTCATCTCCGACGACAACGGCCTGCACGAATCGGGGACCACCCACCGGATGAAGCATGCCACCCTGAACGAGTACATCCCCTATTCCTTCACCTACACGGCATCGGGAACGGGGCTCGGGAACGGGAACCCGGTGACGATGAACATAGCCTCAACGGTGGCGGAGGCCGATTACATGGACGTGCCTGCGGGCAGCTACAGCGATACGGTGACGCTGACGATCAACCCTTAATTATTTATCCCCAGCGAGCACACCCGTCTAAGCCCACGGATAGTTAATTTAATGCTTCTTTTCCCGCTCTCCGTTTTTATGCCTGGTTCGGCCACGCCATGTCCGTGAGTTGTTTACGGACAAAGCCGATGTGGCCGCGGAGTATGTAGAATGGTTCGCCGAACGATGCCGGCATCTTCATCTTATTGACTGCCTGCTCGATATGGTTGATCCGTTTCATCAGCGCCTCCCGCTCCTCCGGCGTTTTGTGGCCAAGGATATCCCTTTCAAGCGCCAGCATCATGCCGTACCACCTGTAGATGCGCATTCTCAGCCGCCATCGATAGACCGCGGTGATCGTGCGAAGCCCCGGGATCAATAGAACGAATACCGGCACAAACACAGCCAGGATGCGGTTTGCCAGGCTCGCCATTGTGAACGGCAGATAGCGGTAGAGGAAGCTCTTGCCT
Source organism: Syntrophorhabdaceae bacterium (assembly GCA_017992765.1). Lineage (GTDB taxonomy): Bacteria > Desulfobacterota > Syntrophorhabdia > Syntrophorhabdales > Syntrophorhabdaceae > UBA5609. Next base: position 18,186 of record JAGOOA010000028.1, on the reverse strand, counting down.
GATTTATAGAACCGGCTTGCGTCGTCGCTTATGCGGAACTCATGTTCGACGGGGGACGGGAACTCGCCCTGGCGCTGAAAAACACCTGCCCTTCCATGGATCTCGGTCGCCGCACCGAGCAAAAGATCGGACAGCACAGGATGGAGGTGGGTCCGCGCAACAAGCTCTACCGTTGGGCCGATCAGGTTGACGTCCTGCGGGGGAATATCCTTCCCGAAATCGGCGGATCCCCTGGGAAGATTCAGTTTTTTCAAATAAGTGATCCTGCGCGCATAGCCATCTGCCTGGGCAAAACTGAAAAGCTTGATCCCCGGGGTCTTGAGAAGGGCAAGCATGAGCCTTGATGATGCGGCGTCCCCCATCATGAACGCGGCATCAACGTTGCCTTCGGTCAGGTTCTTTGCCGCGTCTTCCGAGCCTATTTCGAGGAGCTTGGTTTTTCCTCCGGGCTTTATCCCGTTGGCAGAGAGCAGCGTTAAGGCCAGGGCATGGGTACCGCTCCCAGCCGTGCCGACAGCCAGCCGCTTGCCGCTCATCTGGGAAAGCAGCTCCATGGGCGAAGCGCTGCGATAGAAGATCAGGAGCGGTTCATAAAAGATGCTGCCGAGCGAGACCAGCGTATCGATATCCTGGTCCCGCATAATTCCGTTCTGAACAAAGCCTATGTCTACATGGAAAGAAGGGTCGTTCAGCCTTTTGAAATTTTCGAGGGAGCCCTGGGACGGAAGGATCTTCAAGGTTATCTTGTTCCGTGCCAGTATCTTGGCGTATTTCCTGGCGGTTCTGTCAAAAAGGCTCCCCTCGGGGCCGCTTGTGATGATAATGGTCTTGGGAGGGGTTGAATTATAGAACCAGAAAACGGCAAAGATCGTGACCAGGATGATCAAAATAATGGAGGCGATCGTCGCCGCGCGGCCGAGCCCGAAAGTTTCTTTGAACACGTCCAGGATATGCGAGAAGGCGGCCACGAAGCCGTCCCGGAATAATTTCTGGATCCAGGTTGATCCTCTTTTCTTGCCTGCCTTCATGGTCAATACCCTGCGCTGTTCCGGCGTTTCCTTGTCACTGTTCAGTGCGGAGCCTGTAACGGATAAGCTTTCCGGTCGTGGTTCTCGGAAGCTCTTTTACGAAGGAGACCCATCTCGGCGCTTTGAAATGGGCAAGCCTGCCGCCGACGAATTCAACAAGCTCGCTTTCCAGCTCGGGGCTTGCCCCATATCCTTCGTTCAATACGATAAATGCCTTTACCCTTACGAGGCCCTCGCCGGTCGGAGACCCGATCACCCCGCATTCGTTCACTGCCGGATGCTGCATGAGGACATTCTCTATCTCAATGGGCGATGTCCACTGGCCGCTTACCTTGAACATGTCGTCGGCTCTTCCCTGGTAGTAGAAAAACCCGTCGCCATCCTCGATGAACCGGTCGCCCGTATTGAACCACGGGCCCAAAAAGACCTCTTTGTTCTTCTCGTGCCTTTTCCAGTAGCAATTTGCTATGCCGTCATTTTGAAGCCAGAGGGTCCCCACTTCTCCGACGGGCACCTTCGTCCCCTCTTCATCCCTGAGCTCTGCCGTAAAGCCGGGGAGGAGCCTGCCGCTGCTTCCGGGCCTTACGTCCCCCTCCCTGTTTGAAAAGTATAGTCCGCCCACGTCCGTGCTGCCGATGGCATCTATGATCTCGATGCCGAACCTCTTTGACCACCTTTCAAAAATTTCCTTCGGCAACGCCTCCCCGGCAGAGATACAAAGGCGGACAGACGAAAGATCGACCGGCCTTTTTTCGCATTCCCTTAAGAGGGCGTTATAAAGGGTCGGGACGCTGAAAAAGATCGTCGGCCTGTACTTGCCTACCACATCAAAGACTTCCTCCGGCTTGGACCATTCGGGCCACAGGACCACTGAGGCGCCATACATAAACGGCGCTTCGAGGGAGTGGTTGCGGCCGTAGGAAAAGAACATCTTTGACGTGCAATAGACGATGTCTTCTTCCTGGATCCCGAACACCCCTTCGCAGGAAGGGACCATATAGTAAAGGAGGTCGTGGTGGAGATGGACCACGCCCTTGGGCAGCCCCGTGGTGCCGGAGGTATACATCCAGAACGCCATATCGTCTTTTGTTGTCTCCTCCGCCTTAAGTTCGGGGGAGGAGGAGGCCGTAAGATCGCCGAAGCTCAACGTGCCCGGCATCTTCTCGCCGGCAACGATCACATGTTTGAGATGTCTTTTGCCTTCCAGGACATTCTCGATCTTTTTATAAAGAAGATCGCTGATTATCAACGCCTTTGCCCTCGAATCCTCAAGGAAGAAGGCATAGTCTTTCGGTGATGCCATCGTATTTACGGGAATAGGTATCGCCCCGATCTTCATGGCCCCGAGGTAAGCGTAGATAAACTCCGGGGAATCGGGGAGAAGGATAAGCACCCTGTTCTCCATCTCTACGCCTGTCGCCCTTAAGGCATTCCCGCACCTGTTCACCATAGGCGCCATCTCCTCGTAGGTGATCTTCTGATCCTTATAATAGATGGCTGTATTTTTGCCCCTTCCTTCTTTTACGTGCCTGTCCGTTAAAAATTCTGCCTGATTGAAGATCTCGGGAATTGAAAAATCTGCAAGCCTTACCATAATAAACCCCTCCTGACCGCCCACGTGATTTTATAAAACAAGAATATGAAGCGCCTCTTCCATTTTCCTCGATTCCCCCCTGTTCGTCAAGCACGGGGCCGCGCGCCCTCCCTTCTCAGCCTGGCAGTGGATGCTCCCCTGCAAATTCAAACAGCTCGAACCCTATTCCTCCCGGGCCTGTAAAATAGATCAGTCGGAGCGAACCTAATTCTGTCTGTGCAAAACCGTCTCCGGGAAACTGCTCCGATACGGCATACCCGTGCTCCTTCAGTTTCTGCCGCCAGGCCGGCACATCCGTTACCCTCAGGCATATATGGGGGATCCCGACCACGTGGCCGACTGGATGGGCTGGAAAACCGGGATGGGGCAGGACATCCGGCTCCGTCAGCAGTTCCAGCACCTGCGAGTCGCCCGCATGTATGATGGCCCGCTCCCCCGGCCCGACGTCCCCGCGAGGGCCTCGTGTCAGCAAGCGGAATCCCATTATATCCGTGTAAAAAGAGATCGCTTCATCAATGTCATCGACCCACATGCCCACATGGTGGATATTGATGCACTTTATTTCGGTTCCCGGCATTGAACGACCTGCTGTATCCTTTCAGATTTTACCATGCCCGGTACGGGCCATCCCTACTGGTGAACGCCGCCTTGAAATGCGGCATTGCCGCTTTTCGGCGGAGGGAACCCTACGATATCAACGGTTACCGAGGCGACCTTGATATCCGGCTCCTCACCGAAACACTTCAGGAGCTCGCCGTGGATCTGCCCTTTCACGGGCCTGCGGTCCCTCACCGCGACGATATAGCGCAACGTCAGCGCGATCCAATTGTCCGTAAGGGTGATGTAGAGAGAGGGTTCAACGGGCACCGGCTGAAGGGAAGGGTATCTTTTTACCATCCCTTCAAATTCCGCCCTCGCCTCTGCATGAAACCGCGATGTCAATTCCTGTCCTTTTGCCAGCATGACCTCCACCGCCCTTCGCCAGTTGGCCTCGTAGGTGACGGGGATCATGATCTCGTCCCAGATATAGCCCGAGTGCTGCGTATAGTTGAAGACCGGATCGGAGAAGACCACGCGGTTTGCCAGGCTTACGATCCGGCCCGTATACTGGTCGTCCTTAACCCACTCGCCGATCTCCATGACCGTCGTCCGCAGCAGGCTGATGTCGAGGACGTCCCCCACTACGTTGCCTATTCTTATCCTGTCGCCGATCCTGAATATGTTCCCGGTGATGATATTCAGATAGCCGGCAAAGGAGCCTATCACCTCCTGCGAGGCAAAGGCAACGCCGGCGCCGAGGATCCCGATAACGGTGGCGAAGTTGCTTCCGAATTCAAAGACGACCGCAAGCACGATCACGGCGGCGGCAACGTAAGAGATCTTGCGGACAAGCACGGTCAGGGTGTGCATTTGGGATACGTCCCTTACGCGTTTCTTGAGGATCCTCCCGGCTAAACGGCTCACGATGACGGCAATGCCGATAACGACGATCGAAACGACGATCTTTTGCAGTACCTCAAAATAGGCAGGTGAGATGTGCGGCATTGCAGGCCTCCCCGGTCTTTCTTCTGGTTGTTTTACTTCTCCTCTTTCCCCATTTTCCTCTATGCTAAGATGTTTTACAAGAAAAAACGTTGTCCGGATATCCGACAGCCGCCCGCGAGGCGACAGCCTTGCGTTGACATCATCGAATAATTTGCTTGAAAAATGCCCGCATTCGCAGGAAAATGTGCGGGAGGATAGAAGCCCGCATCGTTTATGCCTAAAGGAGATGCCATGAGCAGCTACAGTATTGCCGTTATCGTCGGGAGCCTTAGAAAGGATTCGTTCAACCGCAAACTGGCCGGTGCCCTTGTAAAGCTGGCGCCGCCGGAGTTCACGTTCGCGCAGGCGCGCATCGACGACCTGCCCCTTTACAACCAGGACGACGATGCAGATCAATCTGGGCCGGTTAAACGGCTGAAAAAGGAGATCAAGGACGCCCACGGTCTTCTGTTCGTTACGCCCGAATACAACCGCTCGATCCCCGGCGTGCTGAAGAACGCGATCGACCACGCCTCGCGGCCTTACGGCCAGAGCGCCTGGGCGGGGAAGCCGGCCGGCATCCTGGGCGTCTCTATCGGGGTCATCGGCACGGCCATGGCGCAACAGCATTTACGCAATGTCCTCGCTTATCTTGACGTACCCACCCTCGGCCAGCCTGAGGCGTTCATCCAGATGAAGGACGGGCTGTTTGATGAAGCAGGCAGCATCGGCCCCGCCAGCAGAGCGTTCCTCCAGGGCTGGATGGACCGTTATGTCGCATGGGTGAAAAGGCACGCCGCCCCATGAATACAGCCTCTACTGACACCAAAGAAAACCTCATCAGGATCATCAAAGACCTTCTCCATACGGACGAGGACCTCGATTTTCTCCTTCTGTTGAAAAAGGTGAATTTAGAAAAGCTCGTCTCCGTTGTCAGGGCAGGAACCGGGAGATAACAGGGCTAAACCGGTATCTCTTTATGAGTGCGCCTGCTCTACGATGCGGACCTCTACGCGCCTGTTCTGCTGGCGGCCTGCCTCCGTAGCGTTGCTCGCGATAGGCTTGCTTTTGCCGAACCCAATCGTTTGCATGCGCGCCTCGGCGACGCCCATGCCGAGGAGGGCGTTCTTGACCGCATGTGCCCTTTGTTCTGATAGCTTCTGATTGTACTCCTCGGACCCGGTGCTGTCGGTATGGCCGCTGATGGTGATATGCGTCTGGGGATATTCATTGAGGACCCTGGCCACCCTCTCCAGCTCATCATAAGCGCCCGGAAGCAACGTCGAAGAGTTGACGGCAAACAGGTAGTCCGACTTGAAGGTCACCTTCAGGACATCGAGGGATTTCTTTGTGCTGCTCGCCTCCGCCTGCGCGAGCACCTCCTGCTCCCGCTGGACGCTGGCCGCCTCAGAGTTGGCCAGGGCCTGGCGCATTGATGCCTCCTGCTTGTCCATATAATGTCCGATCGCGGTCCCTGACAGGGCCCCGACCGCCGCCCCGATCGCGGCGCCAAGAAGCGTGGACTTCGTGTCGCGCCCTATCGCCTGTCCTGCGCCCGCCCCCACGGCAGCGCCTATGCCTGCGCCCGCAAGGGCGCCGGTCTGCGTTTGGGTTGCGCACCCCGCCATCATAAGGGTAATGATGCTCATACAGATCATCAGCTTTTTCATCGTACACACTCCTTTACATTTTCTAATGTGATGTCATACATAATATAGCACAGAGCTGCCCGTTTATCCGCAACTATCTTCACTACCCTGTTCTACTCATGGCGCAGGGCCTCTATGGGGTCCAGCCTCGCCGCCTTCAGCGCAGGGAAGTACCCGAAGATCATGCCCACCGCCGCCGAGAACAGGAAGGCAACGAAAACGATGGGGCCGTTGAACACAAAGGGTACGCGGAGAAGACCGGCGAGCCATATCGAAGCCGCCAGGGCCAGCATGATCCCGATGATGCCGCCAAGGGAAGACAGCACAACCGCCTCCACAAGGAACTGCATGAGCACCTCGCGCTCCATGGCGCCGATGGCAAGGCGGACCCCGATCTCGCGTGTCCGCTCCGTGACCGACACGAGCATGATGTTCATTATTCCTATGCCTCCGACGAGCAGGCTCACGGCCGCCACTGCGCTTAAGAGCGCCGTGAGGAGCTCCGTGGTGCCCGTGAGCATCTTCGAGATCTCCTTCATGTCCATGACGTTGAAGTTGTCGTCATCGCTCGGGGCAAGGTGGCGCCTCTCTCGCATCAGTTTTGCTATATCCTTCAGGGCCTTGTCGGTAGACGCCCCCTGCCGGACGGATATCTGGATCATTCCGATGTCCTGTTTCCCTGTAACGCGCCGCTGGAGGGTGCGAAGCGGGATCACCACAACATCGTCCTGGTCCATTCCCATGCTGCTTTGGCCCTTGCCCTCGAGAAGCCCGATCACTTCGCAGGAGAGCTTTTGCAGGCGTATCTTCTCCCCCAGCGCATCCTGGCCTCCAAAGAGCTTCTTTCTCACCGTCTCGCCGATTATGCATACCGCCGCCCCGGCCCGAAGCTCGCTCTCGCTGAACTGCCTCCCTGCCGCGACGGTTCTGTTCGTCACGTAGAAATACTGGTTGTTGCTCCCCGTCACCTGGGTGGTCCAGTTCTGATTGCCGAATATCGCCTGGCTGGATTGCGATGAGACGGGCGCAACGGCCGCTACGGAGCCCACCTCCCTGGAGATCGCTTCCGCATCGGCCTCCTTGAAAGGGACGTTGCCCGACGACTGGCCGGGACCGAGCCTTTTCCCGGGGCTCACCATGAGCATGTTGCTTCCCATGCTCGAGATCTGCTGTTTGACCTGGAGGGTCGCTCCTCCTCCGATGGTCACCATGGTAATGACCGCCCCCACGCCGATGACGATGCCCAGTATGGTAAGGAACGACCGCATGACGTTTCGCCGTATCTCCCGCAGCGCCAGCAGTATCGTGTTCCAGAGCATTATCCCTTGCCTCCTTTTGGTTCATCGGATACGACGAGGCCGTCCAGGAAGTGGACCTGGCGTTTTGCATAGACGGCCATGTCGGGTTCATGGGTGATCATCACGATCGTGATCCCATCATCGCTGTTCAGGGCGGTCAGCACATCCATGATCTCTCTGCTGCGGGCCGTATCCAGGTTGCCCGTGGGTTCATCCGCCAGGAGCACCGCTGGGTTGGTCACGATGGCGCGGGCGATGGCAACGCGCTGCTGCTGGCCCCCCGACAGCTCGCTCGGCGTATGGGACTCCCATCCCTTAAGGCCCACCGTTTCAAGGGCTTCCATGGCGTGCCCCCGCCGCTCACGGACGCCGGCTCCCCGGTACAGCAGGGGAAGCTCCACGTTCTCCAGGGCCGAGGTGCGGCTGAGAAGATTATAGCCCTGGAAGATGAACCCCTGGTAATGGCGGCGGAGCAGGGCCCTCTGGTTGCGGGTCAGCGTGCCCACGTCGACGTCCCCGAACATATACGTTCCCCCGGTAGGCGTATCGAGGCATCCGAGGATGTTCATGCACGTCGACTTGCCCGATCCGCTGGGTCCCATTATCGCCACGAACTCTCCCTCTTCGATGCAAAGATCAATGCCGCGCAGGGCCTCTACCGTTGCGTTGCCCTTTCCGTAGACCTTGGTCACTCCGCTAAACGCTATTAAAGGGGCTTGCGTCGCCCCCTCCACGTGCAAAGCCCGCGGAGCCTCCTCCTCTCGCCCACGGTGTGGGCTGGTTCCACTTAAAGGGGCTTGCGTCGCCCCCTCCACGTGCAAAGCCCGCGGAGCCTCCTCCTCTCGCCCACGGTGTGGGCTGGTTCCACTTAAAGGGGCTTGCGTCGCCCGGTCATTTCCATCTCTATCGCCGGCCATCATTGCGCACCCGTGATCGTATCGGTCACCAACTCGGTGCCCGGCTGGATGTCCCCTGATGTGGCCTCCGTTACGCTCCCGTTCGACGCCCCGATCACAACGGAAATGGGCGTGAGCTTGCCGTTCTTCAGGGTCCAGACGCTCTTCCCTTGTGTGCCCGCGGACGAGCCGTCGCGCTGTTGAGCCCCCTTTCTCGGGGGACGCGGCAAAAGCGCCCCGACCAAACCGGCAGAGGCCTTCTCCTCCTGCTTAACGGGAGGAGAGAACCGCAATGCCGCGCTGGGTATGAGGATAGCGTTCCCGAGCTTTTTTACCGTGATGTCCGCGGTGGCAGTCATGCCCGGCCGGAGCGACAGGTCCGGGTTGCTGACCTTAAGCACCGTTTCATAGGTCACCACCCCGGACGTCGTCGAAGAGCCATAGCGGGCCTGGGTGATCTGGGCCTCAAAGGTGCGGTTCGGATAGGCGGCCACGCTGAAGGTGGCCATCTGCCCTTCCTGCACCTTGCCGATGTCCGCCTCGTCAACATTCACATGGAGGTCCATCTTTGCCAGGTCCTCGGCAAGGGTAAAGAGCACCGGCGCGGTAAAGGACGCCGCCACGGTCTGCCCGGGCTCGATGCTCCTGGTAAGGACAACGCCGTTTATGGGGGACTTAATAACCGATTTCGACAGGTCCGTCAGGTGGGCGTTCAGGGTCGCCTGGGCCTGCGAGACCGTGGCGGCGTTGTTCGCCGCGTCGGCCACCGCCCTTTCGTAGGCCGCGGCCGCCGCATCCATCTCTGTCCGGGAAGGGACCTTCCCACCGCTTATATCCCAGACCTTCTGATATTGCGCCAGCTTTGCCTGGGTCTCCATGACGGTCGCCTGGGCCTGCTGCACCTTTGCCTTTGCGGACTCCAGGGCCGCCCGCGACTGGGCTATCGTTGCCTCCAGCTTCGTGGTGTCCAGCCTCGCGAGCACCTGGCCCGTCTTCACCTTGCTGTTAAAATCCACCTCAACGCTTTTAATGGTGCCCGAGAGTTCGCTGCCTACGTCCACCTGGTTGGTCGGCTGCAAGGTTCCCGTAGCGGTCACGATCACCACGAGGTCGCCTCGCCGGACCGGTTCCGTCTTGTATTGCACGGCGCCTGACTTCCTGCCGGCGTACACGGCAAAGGCCGAAGCCGCTGCCACAACGATGATCAGCGCCAGGGCAATATACAGCTTCATCCGTCTGGAAGACGCGTGTGGACCAGTTTCCAGAACTTTGGCCATCAACAGTTTCGGGTCAATCTTCGGTGCCATTTTCCTTTCCTTTCACCTCTTTTTTCCCCTCTTCCGATGCCATTGACTCCCATCCGCCGCCGAGCGCCTTATAGAGCTTTACCAGATTCGTTGCCACGGCCCCGTCGCTCTGGGCGAGCTGGTCCTGGAATGAAAGAAGGGAGCGCTGGGCAACGAGGACGGCAAGAAAATCGATCAAACCGGCCTCATATTTACCGATGGCGATCTCGACGGCCGTGCGGGCCGCCTCTTCGGCAGCGCGCAGGGAATCTCTCTTTTTCTGTTCTTCCGCATAGGCCGTCAGCACGTTCTCCACCTCTTCCAATGCGTCGAGAACTGCCTTTTCGTATGCGATCAGGGCCTGCTCCTGGAGCGCAGACTGCACCTCGATATTGGCCCGTATCGCTCCTCCCCGGAAGATCGGCCAGCTTATCCTGGGGCCGAAGCTGTACATCCTGACAGGCGTGGAAACAAGGCTATCCAGCGAAAGCGCCTCGATGCCTATGGACCCGATGAGCGTGAATTTTGGATAAAGCTCCGCCGTTGCCACTCCCACCCTCGCCGTCTGCGCGGCGAGCTCGCGCTCCGTGCGCCTAACGTCCGGCCTTCGCCGCAGCATCTCGGCGGGCACGCCAACAGCAACATCAGATGGAGGGGCCGGTATGGCGGCCGGACCCTCCATCTGCTTGTGGATACTGCCGGGCTGCTCTCCCAACAGCACCGCTATCCTGTTCAGGGATTCTTCCAGCCCCGAACGAAGGCCCGGCAACTGCGCCCGCGTGCTCTCAAGGTTGTAGCGGGCCTCCTGTACCGCGAGCTCATCGCTGAGGCCTGCCTGCTGGCGCCACAGGGCTACCTGGTATGTCTCCTGCTGCTTTGCGATGTTCCCTTCGGCCTTGGATATCCTTGCCTGGTAGGTGCGCACCTCAATATAGTTCAGCGCCACCTCTCCGAGCAGCGAAACAAGGACATCGCGGAGGTCTTCCTCTGCCGCCTGCAGGTCTGCCGATGCGGCCTCAACGGATCGGCGGACGCCGCCGAATATGTCGATCTCCCAGCCTGCGTCAAAGCCCGCATTGTAAAGATCATTGATCTTGTCTGTGCCGGTACGCTCGCTGCTGTAGCTCCTTCCGGCGTTGCCCGTTGCGTCGAGGGTGGGAAAATAGCCGCCTGCTGACACGCCGCGGCTGGCCCGCGCCTGACGGATCCTAGCCTTCGCCTTCTTCAGGTCAAGGTTGCCCGCTGCCGCCCGTTCGATAAGACCGGAAAGTTCAGGGTCTTTCAATGTCGTCCACCAGGCGGCCAGGACCTCAGGGCTCATCACCGTGGGGGCGAGGCCGCCGCCAAGCGGGGCGTGCCAGGCCGCAGACACCTGCGTGTCCGGCTTGACGTAATCGGGCCCGACGCTGGCGCATCCGGCGAGGGCAACAAGGGCAGCGAGCGTGGCCAGAAATATTGCTTGTGTCCTTTTGCATCTTTGTCTCATGCAAACAGCATAACAGTGAAATGTGGCGCAAATAAGGAGGAAATAAGGATTTTTCAGGAACGGCCCGAATAGGGTGCCCATTTTTTGAAAAATGCGTTATAAAAATAACTATGATCGATCACGGAGCGGGTGCAGTATGGTAAAGATAGGCATAACATACCGGCTGTTCTTCTCGATCCTGGCAGCCACCTGCCTTGCGGTCCTGTGCATGCTCCTTATCATGCAGTGGAGCATCAACAGGGGGTTCATCCAGTATCTCAATGCCACGGCCCATGACAACATGGAATCTCTGGCAACGAATCTCGAGCATGCGTACGGGGAACATGGAAACTGGGATTTCTTTCGTGATGACCCCTCGTTCTGGACCATACGCATGCTACACAAACAACCTGACAACGCCGGATCCGGGATAACGGGCAAGGCCCGGCCCCCGAGGATACCCCTGGTTATCCTCGATGCCGGCCGCAGGCCGCTCTTCGGGGACCCAACGGAATCCAGCGAGATCCGTTACCGGCCCATCAACCATAACGACAAGACCGTGGGGTACGTCGGCCTGTTGCCGCCGAAACAGTTCCTCAGCCCTCACCAGCTTCAGTTCCTTCAAGATCAAAAACTGGCGCTTATCACGGCAGTGCTCGTGCTGGTGCTGGCGGCGGCAGCATTTTCCCTCCCCCTTGCGAGGAGGCTGGTGCGTCCCGTGAAGTCCCTTTCCCTGGCTATCCATGAGCTTGCCTCTGGAAAATACAGCATCCGCGTCCCTGCTGCCCCCTCTGACGAGCTGGGACGCCTTGCGCAGGATTTCAATTCCATGGCCGCGACGCTCGAAAAGAACGAACAGGCCAGGTATCAATGGGTTGCCGACATCTCCCACGAGCTGAGGACCCCGCTTGCCGTATTGCGCGGCGAGATAGAGGCGCTTCTGGAAGGGGTCCGCGACACCACGCCGGAGGCCATCCGTTCGCTCCACACGGAGGTGATAAGGCTCCATCGCCTCGTTGACGACCTTCACCAGCTTACCCTTTCCGACCTTGGCGCGCTCACATACCGGAAGCACGACCTCGACCTGGCCGATCTCCTCAGGGATTCCGCCCGGACCCACCAGGCCGAATTTGCCAGGAAAGGCATAGGGCTCACTATTGACATTAAGGAGGGGTGCAGGGCGAACCTCTTTGCCGATGGTGAGCGCCTGGGACAGCTCTTTGCCAACCTCTTCGACAATTCTCTCAAATACACCGATGCCGGCGGTAAACTGGTTGTACGCCTGCAAAGCGGCGGGAAACAGGCGATGGTCGAATTTGAGGATTCCTCCCCCGGGGTCCCGGAAAGCGACCTGGAAAAGCTCTTCGACCGCCTCTACCGCGTGGATGCCTCAAGGAGCCGGGCATCGGGAGGCTCGGGATTGGGCCTTGCGATCTGCAGGAACATTGTCCAGGCCCACAACGGCGCCATTACCGCACACCCGTCAATGCTTGGAGGGATCCTCGTAAGGGTCATCATACCTTTATCAGAGGAGGGGAAGCCATGAGCGGAACCGTTCTCGTCGTTGAGGACGAGCCGAAGCTCGCAAACCTCTTGGCCGACTACCTGAAGGCATCCAGCTTCGAGCCTTTCTGCCTCGGGGACGGGAATGATGTTGTGCCCTGGGTGAGGGAGCATAAGCCCGACCTCATCCTCCTTGACCTGATGCTGCCGGGGCGCGACGGCATGGAGATCTGCAAGGAGGTCCGGACGTTCTCCCGCGTTCCCATAATCATGGTGACGGCGCGGGTCGAGGAGATCGACCGGCTCTTGGGGCTTGAACTCGGGGCAGACGATTATGTCTGCAAGCCCTTCAGCCCTCGCGAGGTGATAGCCCGTGTCAAGGCGGTCCTCCGCCGGGTCCGTGACGGACAGGCCATCGAAGCCTTCGGGCTTGTCCTCGATGAGCCGGGCTGGCGGGCCAGCATCGGCGGCCGCGAACTTGATCTGACCGCCGTAGAGTTCAAGCTGCTGCAATTCCTGGCTGCCAATCCCGGGCGCATATACAACCGGCAGCAGCTCATGGACAGGATCTATCCCGACGAACGGACCGTCAGCGAGCGGACGATCGACAGCCATATCAAGAAGCTCAGAAGAAAGATCGAGGCCGCAGACCCTAAGGCAAGCCTCATCCACTCGGTCTACGGCGTCGGCTATAAATTCGAACAAGGATGAACGCACAGGCGGCATAATCCTTTTACAATCGGCGCCGCCTGTGGTATGCTTGTGAGGGTTTTCATTTACTCCTCAGGTTGATCCCGGAGAGACCACCATGCATTACGATCTATGCAGAAAGATAATCGAGAACATCTCGCGCGTCATCATCGGCAAGGAGGATTCTATCGAGCTGCTTATGGTGGCCCTGCTCGCCGACGGCCATGTTCTGCTCGAAGATATTCCAGGCGTAGGCAAGACGCTCATCGCAAAATCGCTCGCCAGGAGCATCGGCGCGTCGTTTAAAAGGGTCCAGTTCACGCCGGACCTCCTGCCCTCCGATATTACGGGGTTCAATGTCTACGATCAGCAAAAAGGGGAGTTCGTTTTTCAGTTCGGGCCCGTTATGACCCACGTGCTCCTCGCCGACGAGATCAACCGCACCATCCCCAGGACCCAGTCGAGCCTCCTCGAAAGCATGGAGGAAAGGCAGGTCACGGTGGACGGCAGGACCTACCCGCTGCCCCATCCCTTTTTCGTGATGGCCACCCAGAACCCCATTGACCTCGAAGGCACCTTCCCTCTGCCCGAGGCCCAGCTCGACCGCTTTCTCCTGCGCGTTCATCTTGGCTATCCCGGGCAGGACGAAGAGGTGGCGATCTTGAAGCGTTTTCAGGAGAACGACCCCCTGCAAAAGCTCAGCGCCGTGGCAGCGCCGGAGGAGGTCTCCCGTTTGCAGGAGATACGCAGGGGCGTACGCATCTCAGACCCTGTCAGGAGGTATATCACCGACATAACGAGGGCCACACGCGACAACCCTGCATGCAGCCTCGGCGCCAGCCCCCGAGGCTCCCTGGGGCTCATGCGCGCCGGGCAGGCAATGGCGATACTCAGGCAGCGCGACTATGTCCTTCCCGACGACATCAAATACCTTGCGTTCTCTGTGCTCGCACACCGCCTGATCCTCCACGAAGAGGTCAGGCTCCAGGGGAAAACGCAGGAACAGGTGGTGCGGGAGATCATAGAGAACATACCCGTGCCTGTCGCGGTTGAATGAGCATTTACCGTGGATGCGATAAGCCGCAGGGTATCAAGCGTTTTCATCACCGTTCCAATGCTTTTTCTGGGGGCGCTTATTCTCATTGCGGCCCTTCTCTTCAAGCAGAGAGACCTTTCCATATTGTCGCTGCTCGTGCTCGGCGTGGCAGGCGCGGCCAGGCTGTGGACAACGATAGGCCTTTCCGGCATCGCATGCCGCACAGAGGTCAATGCGTTCAGGGTCTTTCCTGAAAGCGGGCTTGAGCTTAGGCTCGCAGTAAAGAACAACACCTTCCTTCCCCTGTGGTTTCAATCGAGGATCCCCCTCAACGGCCTGCACAGGCGCACCTTCGGCAACGACGACGATGCCCTCATGGGAGAGGCCAGCCTGCTCTGGCATGGAAGGGGCCGCTTTCAGTGGGAGCTGACGGCCCCTCACCGGGGCGTTTTTCGTGTAGGGCCGGTCTCCCTCACCTGCGGCGACCTTTTCGGCTTTTTTCCTAAAGAGAGGCATATCGACGAGGCCCTTGAGGTCATCGTCTATCCAAAGCTCGTCCCTCTCAAGCCCTTTTCCATCAACCGGCGGGATTTTTTCGGCATCCCCGGCGAGGAAAGCCCTGTCCGTGATCCCGTCTACATACTCGGCACCCATGATTACCAGCACGGAAGCCCTGCGAAGTTCATCCACTGGAAGGCGAGCGCACGCCGCCACGTCCTGCAGGAAAAGGTCTTTGAGCCCACGGAGCAGGAAAAGGTGCTCTTTGTGGTGGCCGTAGAAGGCTTTGCCCGGTCCGGGGCCTCCTATGAATTTGAGCGCTGCCTCGAAGCGGTCGCATCGCTGGCTGTATCCTTCGACAAGCAGGGCGTGGCCATGGGGTTCGCGACAGATGCCTCCGCGACAGGAAAGACGGCTTCCGTAAGGTCCGTCAAAAGGAACCCCGGGCACGTGCAGGCCATCCTGGAGGCGCTGGCGCGCCTCAACATGGAAAAAGGACAGGACCTGCTCCGGGAGCTCAAGCAAAACACCTCCCTTCCCTTCGGGGTTACCTGTCTTTATTTTTCCCATGGGCAGGACGGGGCGTCGCAGGCCGCCGGCGAGCACTTCAGACGCCGCAGGGTACCGGTCATTCACTATGTTTGCGATCTTGCCGCTGAGCGGCCGGGCGCTCCTTGTGCCGGACCCGGGAGGGCCATCCGTTCTCTCGGGGAGATCATCATGAACGATGAGGGCAAAGAGCATGGATCGTAGCGAAAGGATCATCCTCTCCTTCACCGGCGCCGTTATGGAATTCACGTGGCTCTATGCGTGGGCGGCGTTCTCCACGATGTCCATAGCGCAGCGCTCTATTCCCCTTACGGAGGCCGCCGCCATATTCTTTGCCGGCGCCGCCGTTACCGGCCTTTCCACCGGCCGGGGCCTGAGGGTTATTTCTATTGTGCTCCTGCAGTCAGCCGGCATCGCCTATGCGACGCTCAGGGCCATCTATATCTTCAATGACGTTGCACCTCCCTTTCTCAGCTACCGGTGGGTCGTCGGGCTCTTCGGTACACCGCACAGCGCATTTGAGTGGCTCCTGTTCGTCCTATCCGTGTTCTGGGCCATGGCCTTTTGGGCCGGCGGCGCGCGATACTCCGTAAGGCCGAAGACCCACGATAAGGTCTGCTCCCGGTTTGACCTCGGCCTTGCCGCGTTCTTCTGCCTCTTCCTGTTGAAGTTCGCCCTTCTCGTAAAGGGAAATATCTCCGTCAACGACCCCCTGACAGGGCCTCTCGCCTGCGTATTCTTTTTCTTGGGCCTCGCGTCGATAGGGATGACCAGGGGGCGGATTGCGGCCGCTTCGGACCTCATCGCCGGGTATCGAAGGCTCGGCGTTGTCCTGGGGTTTGTTCTCGCCGTTTTCGCCTCTGTGGTGAGCGTTGTGGTCTTTTTCCAGCAACCGCTGGCAAGTGCCGCCCGGGCAAGCTACGGGATCATCAAGGGCGGCGCCTCCTACCTGGGCGTGATCTTTATAAGCATGATACGGTTCATCTATCTGCCCAGGCAGACGAAAGCGGGCAGTCAGGCGGCAGACCCGCAAGGAGGCATGCTAAACCGCGTCGTACCGGCTGACATCCCCGCGTGGATGGAGCCCGTATTGAAGGTATTGGGCTGGCTCCTCGGCACGGTCTTCGGGTTGATCGTACTGACCATTATCGCCTTCGCTGCGTTCTATTTCATTAAGTGGCTTTTTTCCCGTACAAAAAGGGGCCATATCGATCAGGAAAGAGGGTCTTTCCTCCTTCGGGCGATCAGGCAGATGTGGGGCGTTCTTGCCCTCCTTGCGCGGAAGGCAAGGCGGATGCTAAAGGGTTACAGGACGGCAGCGGATTACTATATAGCGCTCACGCAATGGTCGAGGCGAAGCGGCATCCGGCGCCGCCTCAACGAAACGCCGTCCGAGTTCTGCTCCAGGTTGACGAAAAGGTTCCCGGCGTTGGAACGAGAGATTGGCGCTATCGTGGCCGCCTTCAACCGGGAATTTTACGGGGAAATAGCTTTGGAGAGCGGCGAGATCGCCGCCGCGCAACGTGCCTGGCGCAAGCTCCGCAACCCTGCCCGCTGGCTTCAAAGGCTGAAGGCCTTCTTCTCAAGCACCGCCGACCCCGTTCCCTGATATGCTTTATTTTCCCAGCGTCTCTTTCAGTGCCGCGAGGAACCTTGCGACGTTTTCTGTCCTCGCAGTATGTCCCATTATTCCGACGCGCCAGATCTTCCCGGCAAGGGATCCCAGGCCGCCGCCTATCTCGATCCTGAATTCGCTCCGCAGGCGCTTTCGGACCGACAGCTCGTCGACGCCGTCGGGCACGCAGACCGCGTTCAGCATGGGAAGGCGGTACGGCTCTTCGACCAGCATCTTGAGGCCCATCTCCTCCAGGCCGGCGACCAGCGCCGTGTGGCTCTCCCTGTGGCGCCGGAACACGTTCTCCGGCCCCTCCTCGAGGATCAAAAGGAGCGCCTGGTAGAGCCCGTAGAGCATGTTCACCGGGGCCGTGTGGTGGTAGACCCGGTTCTGGCCCCAGTAATTGGCGATCATGGTGAGGTCGAGATACCAGTTGGGCACCTTCGCCTTCCGCCCCTTCAGCTTTGCCATCGCCTTGTCGCCGAACGAAAGGGGCGCGAGCCCCGGCGGGCAGGAAAGGCATTTCTGCGTGCCGCTGTAGAGGACGTCCGCATTCCAACCGTCCATGCGCACCTCGATCCCGCCAAGGCTGGTAACGGCGTCCACTAAGTAGATAGTCTCGCTGCCCGCAAGAAGGCCGCCGATCTCGGCAACGGGGTTCTTCACCCCCGTTGAGGTCTCGGCATGGACCACGGCGACTATTGCATAGGATTCTTTTTTAAGCCTTTTTTCCACTGCCTCCGGTTCGACGGGGGAGCCCCATGGGAATTCGAGGGCGTCAACGCTGCCGCCAAGCCGCGTGGCGACGTCCTGCATCCTCATGCCGAACACCCCGTTCAGCAGGACCAGCACCCTGTCGCCAGGCTCGACGAGGTTTACGAAGGCCGCCTCCATGCCCGCGGATCCTGTTCCCGATATTGGGATCGTAAGGTTGTTCTTCGTGTTCATGATCCTCCTGAGCATCTCCTTGAGCTCCTCGGCGATGTCCAGAAAGTACGGGTCGAGGTGCCCGATGGTCGTCCGGCTCAGGGCGCGGTAGACCTCCTGCGGCACGCAGGAGGGGCCGGGGCCCATCAGCAGTATGTCCTCAATGCCTTCTAAAAGATTTTTCATGACGGCCTCTCCTCCCGATGCAAAAGGTTCGTGCGAGATCACGTGCATCAAATTCTGATATGCCATACATTTCGAAAATTATCAACCCGGATCTTCCGTGATGCCGCGGTCACCCCCCTCACCCTGGCCCTCTCCCGCAAGGGGGAGAGGGGACGGTGGTGCTACGACCGTTCTCCCGCAAGGGGGAGAGGGGACGGTGGTGCTACGACCGTTCTCCCGAAAGGGGAGAGGGGACGGTGGTGCATCCTGCCAGCAGCGGTGCAGGGCTACCCCCTCACCCTGGCCCTCTCCCGCAAAGGGGAGAGGGGACGGTGGGGTACAAACTGGTAACATAGTTTACAAAACAGACCGGATACATGGTTTACACTTTACGGCAAGGAGGAGAACAGATGCCGTGGAAGGTGCTAAGCCAGATGGAATTAAAAATGCAGCTCGTTAGGGA
>JAGOOA010000027.1 GCA_017992765.1 Syntrophorhabdaceae bacterium | reverse complement strand
AGGTGTTCGATGCAATAACGAACGAGAAGGATGCTTATTAAAGATATAGAGTAAAATTTACTGACCTAATGTAAGGAGGTTTTTATGGCAAAGGTAAAGATGTGGAAGCCGGAATTAGAGACATTACCGCGGGAAGAGCTGGAGAAAAGACAGTTGAAATATTTCAGGAAGCAGATGAAGTATGTCATAGAGAACAGCCCTTTTTACAAGAAAAAATTCAAAGCAGCAGGGGTAACGCCCAGCGACATAAAGACGATGGAGGATGTGAGGAGGGTACCTTTTACGACAAAACAGGAGCTGCTGCAATCCCAGGAAGAACATCCCATATTCGGAGATTTCCCGTGCATCAAGCCGGAAGAAGCGACAAGGGTCTTCCAGACATCGGGCACTACCGGCAAGCCCCTCAAGATCCCCTTCAGCAAAAAGGATTGGTTTAAAACGTATTATGAGCAGTTCAGTTACTTTATATACGGCTACGGCATGGAGAAAAAGGACGTGGCATTTTTCCCGTTCACCTACGGGACCTTTATCGCCTGGTGGGGGATACAGGCGGCGATGGAGCAGCACGAGATCACGATAGTCCCCGGCGGCGGCCAGAGCTCGGACGCGCGCGTGAAAAGTATTGTTGACTGGGGCGCAACGATCGTCTGCGGGACGCCTACCTACGTCATTTACCTCGGCGAGCTGGCTCAAAAGATGGGGATCGATCTTCCCAACTCGAAGGTAAGGATCGTGGTCACCGCGGGCGAGCCGGGCGCGCAGGTCCCTGCAACAAAAAAACTAGTGGAAAAGCTGTATGGGGCAAAGAACTACGATGATATAGGAAGCACGGAGATATCGAACTTCGGGTATGAATGCGTAGCGCAAAAGGGCACTCACATGTCAGAGGCGATGTTCCTGCCCGAATCCCTCGATACGGAGACAGGCAAGCCGGCTGCAGAAGGCGAGGCCGGCGAGCTTGTGCTTTCCAACCTTTTCTGCGAGAGCGCGCCGCTTATACGCTATAAGACAAAAGACCTCGTAAGGTTCAATTACAAGAAGTGCGATTGCGGAAGGACATTTCTGCGCATGGACGGCGGCGTATTGGGAAGGGCAGACGATATGTTCACCTTTGGCGGAGTAAACATCTTTCCCTCGGCGATCGAGAATTTCATCAGGGGCATCCCGACGTTTGCGAATGAATATCAGCTGATCATCCCCAAACAGGGCACCGGGAAGAGAATGAAAATCAAGGTGGAGCCGGCATCGGCAGCCGTATCGGACGAAGAGGCCAAAAACGCAGTAAAACAGTTGTCGGAGAGCATCGCCTACAATATAAAGGTTACCGCCGACATCGATCTCGTCGACCCGGGGAGCTTGCCGAGGTTCGAAGGAAAGGCAAAAAGAGTTATCAAAGAAAGTTAAAAGATGTAAACTAAACAGGGTGCGGATGGCGCGGGCTATTCGCACCCTGTTGAAATATGCTCCGCACATGCAGAGCTGTTGCGGCTGGAAAGGTGTTTTGCAAGAGGTCTTCATCGATCCCAGGGGAGGAAATAGAAGACATGAACCCCACGATCCTGGTATTTGATTGGCTCGACAAGCTTAAGTTCAACCGCTTCCACATAATTCTCACCACGCTCATAGGCCTCATATTTATCGCAGGAGGATACAATTCACAGGTCGTAGCGTACGTCCTGCCGCTTGCCCTCAAAGAGTGGCACCTGACGCCGCTTGCAGCGGGCACCATGATGTCGGCGAGCCATTTCGGCCTCATGCTTGGCGCCATCGGGTTCGGGATGGCATCGGACCGCATAGGAAGAAAGAAGACCATCATGCTGGCCGTTGCATCGCTGTCTGTCTTCAGCAGCGCTGCCTATTTCGCTCCCAACTACGAGGTGTTTTGCGTGCTGCGCGTGATCGCGGGCCTGGGGATCGGCGGCGCGGTGCCGCTCTCGTCAACGATAGTTTCGGAGTTTGCCCCTGCTGCGATCAGGGCGAGGCTTCTTACCGCGGCAGCAGGCGGCTTTACTCTCGGCTGGGCGGTAGCAGGACTTATCGGCACGGCGCTGATACCCGATTACGGATGGCGCGTGGTGCTTCTTTTCGGGCTCCTCCCTGTATTCTTACTTCCCATGCTCCAGTTTTATCTCCCGGAATCAATTCGATTTCTCGCGGGCAAGATGCGGTATGATGAAGCCCTGAGGGAGATAAAAAGGGTAGAAAAGATGGGGCGCTTCGAGCATAAGGAATGGAAGCCTGATAATTTTGCGCAGCCGCACGCAGAGCCAAAGGCAAAGCTGAGGGAACTTTTTCGTCCCGGCCTGAGGGGCATGACCTTGCTGGTGTGGTGCAGCTACCTCTTCAACTTCCTCGCCATCTACGGGCTGTCTACCTGGCTGCCATCGCTCCTCGCCAATGCGGGTTTTTCGCTGGCAAAAAGCTTCAGCTACGGGATCGTGCAGGCCATCGGGTCAACGGTAGGAGGATTTTTTCTGGGCTGCATCCTTGATGCCTTCGGACGGAAACGAGGCCTCTGTCTTACCTATTTCGTGGGCGGGTTATCCATTATCTGGTTCGGGGCCGTGACATCGGAAATGCCCCTTTACTTCGCCGGATTGGCAACAGGGGTCTTTGTGGTAAGCGTCCCCGTGGCGCTTCACGTGGTAGCCGGCGAGACATATCCTACCCACATCCGTTCGACCGGGGCAGGGTGGGCATATGCAATGGGGAGGATCGGATCGATAAGCGGGCCTATCGCGGGCGGTGCGATCCAGATGACCGGCCTCAGCGTAAGCCAGTTCTTTATGCTTTTTTCACTGCCCTGCTTCGTGTGCGTGCTTCTCGTTGCGCTTTACCCTGTTGCCGTCAAGAAGGATGCGCTGGAGACGGTGACCGCAAAGCTGCTGAAATAGCTCATGACAAATCGTATATCGTAGTTCGTATATCGTATATCGGAACCGCAAAAAACCTCGGCGTAAGGTGTTGGGCGAGAGGCGGCTCATAGTCCATAGCTCCTTAGGAAGAATCAGGAACCTCAACCTGATTTTTTGTCTGCTGTCCGCCATCTCTATTTCACTATTAGACAAAATTGTCGATGAGGAAAGCCCCGTTTCGACAATTTTGTACTGCGGCAACGGTCGCCGTGTAATAAAACCTATTATAATCAATATATTAGATAGACAGGGCGCTGGCACGCATATTGCTTTTACAAAGGTATGCAGAACGTGTAAAGGAGGCGATACAATGAAACATTTGGCGGCTTTGTTTTGTATGGTATGCGCGATCGCACTTCCTCTGCAGGGCTATACAGCTGATCCTGGGAGCATTTACCTGAGATACCTTGAAGGGGATGTGCAGGTAAAAACAGCAGATACTAACGAGTGGCTGCCGGCATCGATCAATATGCCCTTATCAGACAGCGATCAAATATGGGTCCCTGATAACGGGAGGGCTGAGCTTTTTTTAAGAAACGGTACGATCGTCAGGCTTGACAGGCACACCTTTTTGGAGATGCCCGCGTCAGGGGACAAACAGGAAAGGTTCTACGTGGGTGAAGGGCGCTTATACGGGAATGTGGTCGTTGAAAAGGGGAACGCTGTGATCCTGGAGACCCCGGCGGCATCTTTTATCGCACGCACGAACTCTGTCTTCAGGATCGACGTGGCGGAGAATGAAGATTCAGCCGCTTCTGTTTTGCAGGGCGAGCTGTACGCAGACCGCGGTACAGGGCAGATGAGGATCGGCGCGGGGGAAAGGATGGTCCTGAAGAAAGATGCCCAATACCCGGTCCTCGCGAAGCTTCTCCAGGCCGACGAATGGGAACAGTGGAACACGGCAAGGGACCGTGAGTTTTCAAGGCCTGAGCCTGGGAATACAACGGCCTATCTTCCCGATGAGCTCAAGCCCTATTCTTATGACCTCAACAAGAACGGAAAGTGGATATACGAACAGGAATACGGCTATGTCTGGACGCCTACAGTTATCGTCGTACAGGACTGGTCACCTTACAGGGTCGGCCGGTGGGTCTGGATGCATGGCGATTACGTATGGATCTCCTACGAGCCGTGGGGATGGGTGCCGTATCATTACGGCAGGTGGGCATTTATTAAAACGTGCGGATGGTGCTGGGTGCCCCCGCGCAGAGGATTCGCGCACTGGGGTCCTGGATATGTCGGATGGGTCCATACTCCGACGCATATCTCATGGGTGCCCCTTGCCCCGCGGGAGGTTTACTACGGCCGCGGCTACTACGGTCCCTACAGCGTTAATATAAAGAATGTGACCGTACAGAACATTACGGTCAACCGTACGGCGTATAAAAACGTACACGTGGATCGTGCCGTCACTACTTTGCACCGGGATACCTTCATAACCGGCAGGCCGATGAATACGATAGCTAAGGAAAATCTTTTCCTGAAGGAAAAAAGGATCATGGGCGCTCCGGAGATCAGGCCGGAGAGAACAACGCATATGCCTGTCATTAAAGATATACCAAAAACGAAGCAGCCGCCGGCAAGGATTGCCGGCCGGGAATCGGGAATATCAAACCAGTTGAAGCGAACAGATGAAAGAAGGGCTGACATGCCGCGGAGAACATATAATACCCCGGCAGGAACGAGGAAGGAGGATCCTGCAACAGGGAGCCAGGCCGTCCAAAGGATATCGCGGCCTCCGACACAATCTTCAAGAACGTCATTACAGCGAGGAACGCCTAATGGAAATGAGGTTCCGTCCACGACGACAGGACAACGAACGTCCACGCACTATGCAAGGACAGAATCACAAAGGATCGGCGCAGTGAATAAGGCGCCAGCGGCCCCGGTTGCCAGCCAGGAGACAAAAGCCGCAACAGGACAAGTGCGTGCTCCCGGGGCGGCAAAACAGCCGAAGCCTTCTGTGCCCGCCCGTTTTGCCTCAGTTCCTCCTGTTGTCCAGCAGGCGAGGCCATATATGCAAACGAGGACGCAGCCTCCACCGGTGACTTCGCTGAGGACGCAGCAAGCGCCAACAACGTCGGCCTTGACGCAAAGAACGCAAGCCTCATCGATCGTACGGCAAAGAACGCGGTCCCCAGCGGCAACATCCCAAACGCTTCCGGCGAGGCCTTCTTCGGCAGCTGCTCAATCGCCAAGGCCGGTCACGCCTCAAACCCGGGCGCCTGCGAGGACTCTTTCGGTGACGCGTCAAGCGCAACCAACTATAGATCCTCCTTCGGCAGCGCATCCAATGCAGCCATCCGCAAAGACTCCATCAGCTGCGCCTCAGGCGCAGCCAAATGTAAAGTCCACCTCAGCGACACCTCAGGCTCAATCGCCGAGGAAGGAGGGCATGCAGATATCTGCAGCGCCCAGGGGGATGACGATCAGGGAGGCGGCGCCCAGGGCAGAACAAAAGGGCGGGAGGTAAAAACCGGGCTTCTCAAGAAGACGCCAACATCTCACGAGCATCTCTTCCGTCCTTTCGTTCCTTCCTTCCGCTTCTTTCAGACATATCTCTGAGCTTGGCTATTCACGTTCAAAATGTTTGACTTCATCATATGGAGAGCGTTAAGGTCTCATTGATGAAAGTGATAGACTACGGATGGATCATTGTCGGCGCAGGTCTTTTTGTTAAGATGACCGGCCTCGGGTTCGGCAGGTTTGCCTATCCCATGCTCATTCCGAGCATGAGGGACTCTCTCGCGTTCAATTATATCGAGATGGGTTTTCTAAGCGGGGCGATCATGTTGGGCTACCTCCTCTTTTCTTTTATTGCCGGCATGCTGACCACCAGGTTTGGCGCAAAGAAGATTGTCATAGCCTCGCTCTTCTGCAGCGCTCTTTCCATGTATGCCATCAGCAGATTATCTGAGTTCGGCTCCCTTCTCGTCTTTACCTTTGCAATGGGCGCAGGAGGCGCCGGTGCCCACATTGCCATGACCACCCTGCCCATGGCATGGTTTGACATGAGAAAACTGGGGAGGGCGCTCGGCATAACGCAGGTCGGTACGGGCCTTGGCATCATCGTCACAGGCCTGCTCCTTCCCTATATGCTGATGAACGAAGGCAATGAGGCCTGGAGGCAATGTTGGTCGCTCCTGGCGTGGATCACCATTCTGGTAGCCCTGGCCAGCTGGGTATTGCTGAAAGAAAAACCTCGCCATGCTGCTGCGATATTTCCCGGAGGTATCGATGAAGAAAAAAGGTTTACCGCTCGCGCAGGAGAGGACAGCGGATTTACCCTTAAGACTATCTTTATAAGCTATTTTGTCTTTGGATTTGCATACAACATCTATACCACCTATTTTGTCGCCTACATGGTCGAAGAGATCAGGTTCTCAGAAAAGGCCGCCGGTGATATATGGGCTATCTTTGGCTGGATGTGTATGGGCAGCGGATTGTTCTGGGGTTTTATTTCAGACCGCTTTGGAAGGCGGGAGGCCCTGATCTGGAACAACGGGATAATCTCTCTTGCCGTTTTAATCTCCCTCTTCCTTCGCCAGCCGTTCTTTCTCGGTTGTTCCGCACTCCTTTTTGGGGCCACCTTCCTGGGGACAGTGACGGTCATCGCGGCGATGGTCGGGGACCGGAAGCTGCCAAAGAAGGCCACTGTCTATGGGCTGATCACCCTGATCCATGGGGTTGGGCAGTTTCTGGGGACGACATTTGGAGGGTACTTAAAAGAGGCAACGGGCTCCTTTCGGATGAGCCTTATCTTTTCCCTTGCCGGCCTGCTCTCCTGCCTCGCCATGGCCGCTTTCAGCAAGAAAAGATATGATCAAGGGTGATCGAAGGATCCGCGCATCATTGTTTCAGGAGTTGCTTGAGCCTTTCCATATCGTCCCAGGCCTCGTTGACCTTGTTCTGGTTGCGCAGGAGGAACGATGGATGGTATGTGGGGAGGAGCGGCGTTCCGCGGTAGCTGGTCAGCACGCCGCGGATCCTGGTGATCCGCTCGTCAACGCCGAGCAGCGTGTTGTAGGCATGACGGCCGAGGGTGCAGATGACCTTGGGATCGATGAGCTCGAGCTGCGTGAAGAGATAATGCTTGCATAGCTCCCTTTCCTGCTCCTCGGGGTCCCTGTTGCCCGGCGGCCTGCATTTGAGAACATTGCAGATATAGACATCGCTTCTGCCAAGACCGATCCTCTCGATAAGCTGGTCGAGGAGTTTGCCCGCCCTTCCCACGAATGGCCTTCCCTGGATGTCTTCTTCTTCTCCGGGCGCCTCACCGACAAATACCAATCGCGCATTCACATCGCCCTCGCCGAAGACAACGTTCTTGCGCGTTGCGGCAAGGGGGCATTTCCTGCATTGGCGAACCTCTTTCCGCAGTTTTACAAGGGTCATCCGATCGCCCTTGTCAAAGAGGTAGGTATCGACACCCATACCTTTAAGGGCATGCATGAAATTGCGGACATTGTATGATGTGATAAGTGGTTTCATAACTTATGGCTATAAAAGCAGCTCATGGCTCATAGCTGATAGCAAAAACTAAACATAGTAAACATTAAGGAGCAGACAGCGAAAAGATTTTCGTGCATACTGCTTACTGTCTACCGGGTTCTTGCTGTTACCATGAACTATGAGCCATGAGCTATGAGCCGCTTTTCTCATTTATACCGTTCCGGTATCTTCTCCACCTTCCGCTCCGTTTCAAAAATATATGCCGCCTGGATCATGAGGGCCTCATCGAGAGGTTTTCCGATGATCTGCAGGCCGATGGGTAGCCCCTTGCTGTCAAGCCCGGACGGCACCGATATCCCGGGGAGACCTGCAAGATTGACAGGGATGGTAAAGATGTCCGAGAGATACATGGCAAGGGGGTCTTCCATCCTTTCGCCGATTGTGAATGCGGTCGTGGGAGAGACGGGGGTCATAATAATGTCGCATGACTTGAAGGCCTCGTCAAAGTCTTTTCTGATCAGCGTTCTCACCTTGCTTGCCTTCCTGTAGTAGGCATCGTAGTATCCCGAGGAGAGGACATAGGTCCCAAGAATGATCCGGCGTTTTACTTCTTTGCCGAATCCCTTGAACCTTGTCTTCTTATACATGTCGATAATATCTTTCCCCGGTTCCCGCAGCCCGTATTTAACCCCGTCATATCGCGCAAGATTGGAAGATGCTTCCGCCGTGCATATGATGTAGTAAGTCGCTACCGCATATTCAGTATGGGGGAGAGAAACGTTCACAACGGAAGCGCCCTGCTTTTCAAAGAGGGCTATCGATTCATCCATAGCCCTCTTGACATCTTTTTCCATCCCATCCTTGAAATATTCCTTCGGTATCCCAATCCTTAAGCCTTTTATGTCTCGTCCGAGGGAAGCGGCATAGTCAGGCGCAGGCTGTGGGATCGATGTTGAGTCCATAGGGTCATGGCCTGCGATTGCATTCATCATGGTGGCGCAGTCGCTTACGTTCCTCGTGATGGGCCCTATCTGGTCAAGCGATGAGGCGAACGCGATGAGGCCGTACCGGGAGACCCTCCCGTAGGTGGGCTTCATGCCGACAACGCCGCAGAGGCCTGCAGGCTGGCGGATAGAGCCCCCGGTGTCTGTCCCGATGGATGCTACACAGAGCCCTGCTGCCGTGGCTGCCGCCGATCCGCCGCTGGAACCGCCGGGAATGCGGGACAGGTCCCATGGATTTTTTGTGGTCTGAAAGGATGAGTTCTCGGTCGATGAACCCATGGCGAACTCATCCATATTGAGCCTCCCCAGGTGTACATACCCTTCGTCGTTCAGCCTCCTGATCACCGTTGCATCGTAGGGGGGAATGAAGCCTTTCAGTATCCGGGATGCGCAGGTGGTCTCGATGCCTTTTGTACAGTAGATATCCTTGATGCCGAGGGGAATTCCAAGGAGCAGGCCTTTTTCACCGCTTGCTATTTTTTTGTCTGCCTCCTTCGCCATCGCAAGGGCATGTTCCCCTGTCACTTTGATGTACGCAGAGATATCCCCGTCAAATCTTTTTATCCTCTCGAGGAAGTAATTGGTCAGTTCAACGGAGCTTATCTCTCTTTTTTGAAGAAGCTCTCTTATCTGTGCAATGGTCATATCGAGTATATCTTCCACAATGTCTCCTTGTTTTTAGCTATCAGCTCTCAGCGAACAGCTATCAGCTATGAACCATTTTATTCTCTTGCGCATCTCTTTTGTTTCCAGCCTTTGCTCTCTGCTGATAGCTGAAGGCTGAAAGCTGATAGGTGCTTATCTATTCTTCCACCTCAATGATCGGGGGTACCTTGAAGGACGAACCGATCTTCTCCGGTGCATTCAAAATTGAATCCTCTACGATGAAAGAATCTTTTACCAGATCGTCTCTGAATACGCAGGTCACAGGAATCGCGTGGCTCGTAGGCTCCACCCCTTCCGTATCAAGGGTGTTGAGGGTGTCCATATATTCGAGGATCCTGTTTAGCTGAGCGGTGTATAGATCAACCTCATGGGGCTCCAGGGCAAGCCTCCCCAAGTGGGCAACATATTGCACAACGTCTTTATCGATCTTCACTTTTCACGCCTCCTGCATTCTATTATGCTTTTACTCCGCACTCTATGATCCCGTGCTTCTACTCCCAACTCCGAACTCCATCTTCACCCGCATTCAGCTACAGCCTTTATGATGTCGCCCCTTGTGACGATACCAACGAGCTTGCCGTTGTCAATAATAGGGATCCTGTTCACCTTTTTTTCTATCATGGTCTTTGCGATATTAACAGCGGACTCCGTCGGAGGGGCAGTGATAACATTCTCGACCATTACGTCTCTCACGGAAAGGTCCTGTATGCTGCCCGCCTTGAGCCCTTTGAGGACGTCGCTCTGGCAGATGATGCCGATGAGGTTCCCCTTGTCGACCACAGGCATGCCCGCGATATTAAAGAGCTCGAACTTGTTGATAATGACGTTGAGCTTTTCTGAAGGGTGGCATGTGACTACGTTCTTGTTCATAAGTTCCACTACTTTCATCTATTCCTCCATACAATGGCATTGCGGCACAAAAGCACTCTATATAATGCTCATCGCTATAACATCTGCCCGAAGAGCTGGGTTTCCTGGATGTATTTCTGAAATGCCTCCACCGTTTTCATCGCCTTGCGCAGCCTCTCCTGTTCATCGGGCCCAAGCATATCAGGCTTTAGATAATTCTTGTCTTTTGTGTTGTCAATTCTGTAGTTGACCTGGCTCATTATCCTGAACCTGACAAAGGTAAAATATGCGTCTATGAGGTCTGTTTCCATATCTTTTTTAATGATGTTCTTCTTCCTGAGCGACTGTATCCGCCGCAGCGTATTTCTTTCATAGATGCCGCCCACGAGAGCGACCATTCTTACTGCGAGTATAAGCGGTGCCCAGCCGAGAAGCTTGATGTTGAACTTATCCTTGTTCTCTCCTTCTTTTTCGGTCTTGAAGCCGCCGAAGAAGGTAAGGGCGCTCGGCATGAGTACAGCAGACTGGATAAAATCCTTCATGACGTGCTTGTTATCTGTGAGCTTTTTGAAAAAGTATTCCAGAAGCGAGTCGAGGAGCTTTACGTTGCCCTTTACGGGCCGGGCGTCTGTCAGGATTATCACGTCCAGGGCCTCAAAGATGCCCTGCTCGTAGGTGATCCTGTCTTCTATGCGTTTTTTCCAGTCTTCGGTGGACCCCCGCCATTTTTCATTTGTCGGCATGACATTGCCTTTGCACCGCTCAAAGCCGACTTCATGGAGGCTGTTCGTAGCCTTCCGGCAAAAGATCTCATAATAGTAGTCAACGACCTGCTTTGGCCCCGGGCCGTCTTTTGATACCTTGATGTCCCTCTGCTCAAACTCTTCATGCAACCTCTTTCCGAGATCCTTTGACATGAAGTCTTTATCCGGCTCCTCATAGATGATCATATTGTCCTGGTCGGTGATCATCGTCTGCTCGTCCCTGCCTTCGCTTCCGAGGCCTCCCCATACATAGTCTGTGGGAGGCTTTCCCATCCCTTCCTCTTCCATCTCCTTTTCCACCATAGTTAATACCTTGGTGATGAGCTTATCCCGGGCGATGCGAAAAAGGTCGTGGGTATCGAGGATGCTTTCTTCTTCAAGGTAGAAATTTTCTATGCCGGCAACAGCTATATCGTGGTATACCCTCAGCTCCTCGAGCGATGTGGCGCCATCGATCTTGTGGAGCACGAGCGACCTGAACTCTGTCTCGAAGATCTCATAATCCTTGAGCGTCGACTGCAAGGTGCTCCCGAGCTCGGAAAGAAGCCTGTACCGCTCGTTTCGCAGAAGGAAGCGGTCTTTTATAATATCCTGGTGGTCTGCGATGTACGATTCGATAAAGGAAAAGTTTAGCGGCATCTTCTACCCTGCTATGCTCTCCAGCATTTTTTTGCTCGCCACGAGCTTTTCGCGCTTCTCCTGCAGCTCGTTGAAGCTTGCCTCATTTTTTGCGATCACCTCCGGAGGCGCCTTTTCCCTGAAGGCTGAATTGTTGAGCTTGGCAGAGATCTTTTCGCTGTCTTCATGTATCTTGGCAAGTTCTTTTTCGATCCGCCCCAGCTCTTTCTGGACATCTATCAGGCCCTCGATGGGGACAAATACTTCTATGCCTTTGTATACGCCTACCGCCGAATGCTCCGGCGCATTGCCGTCCAAGAAAAGGATGTCCTTGATCCTTGCAAGTTCCTTCATGTAAAATTCATATGCCTTGAGAAGCTTTTGCTGGCCGTTTGCACGGATAACGACCCCTATTTTTACGTTGGGGGCTATCCCCGTTTCGCCGCGGATGTTGCGGACAACGTCAACTACCCCCATGATCGTTGCCATGTTCGTCTCGCTTTCTTCGTCCAGCTCGGCCTCGTTGAACACCGGAAATGCGGAGGTCATAACGCTCTCCGCATCCCGGCCGGGAAGGCGCTGGTATACCTCTTCCGTAACAAAGGGCATGATGGGATGCAAAAGCTTCATGATATCCGTGAGGGTCCTGTAGAGCACAGAGCGAGTCGCACCGGCATCAAAGGTTGTGACCTTGCCGTAGAGGTTCGGTTTTATGAGCTCCAGGTACCAGTCGCAGAACTCGTGCCATATAAAGGAGTAAAGGCTGCTTGCCGCTTCGTTGAACCTATATGAGTTGATGCTCTCCGTTACCTCCCTGATCACTTTTTGCGCCCTTGATCTGATCCACACATCGGGCAGGTAGGATGACCTTTTTGTCTCCGGAGCTGTTTCGCTGTCTTGCAGGAAAGCCAGGGCAAGCTTGGAGGCGTTCCAGACCTTGTTAACGAAATTCCTTGCGCCCTCGATCCTCTCCTCCGACAGGAGAACATCGCGCCCCTGTGCGGCGAGGAGGGTAAGGATGAACCTGAACGAATCCGTACCGTACCGGTCCATTATGACAAGGGGGTCTATAACGTTCCCTTTTGATTTGCTCATCTTCTTGCCTTCTGCGTCCCTTACAAGCGCGTGGATGTATACGTCGCGAAAGGGCACATCTCCCATGAATTTGAGCCCCATCATGATCATCCGGGCTACCCAGAAAAAGAGGATATCGAACCCGGTGATGAGAAGAGACGTCGGGTAGAAGGTCTTCAGGTCGTCGGTGTTATCAGGCCAGCCGAGAGTAGTGAACGGCCAGAGCCCTGACGAGAACCATGTGTCGAGGACGTCGGACTCCTGGCGCAGCTTTTCCTTACAATCCTGGCAGGTATCGATGTTGTCGACAGACACATAGGTTTTGTTGCACCTGTCGCAGTACCATACGGGAATTCTGTGCCCCCACCATATCTGGCGGGAGATGCACCAGTCCCTGATATTCTCCATCCATTCGAAATAAACCTTCTCCCACATCTCGGGGATGATCCTGACCCGGTGTGACCTTACCGCCTCGATCGCCGGCTGTGCGAGGGGCTTCATCTTCAGGAACCACTGGAGCGAAAGCGATGGCTCCACGATGGTCTTGCAGCGGTAGCACTTTCCTACGCCAAGGTTATAGGGCTCGATCTTTTCAAGAAGGCCTTTCTCGTCAAGCTCGCGGACTATCTTTTCGCGGCATTCAAACCTGTCCGTGCCTTTGTAATGGACAGCGTTTTCGTTCATCTTCCCGTCGTCATCGATGACTTTGACGACCTCGAGGCAATGCCTCTTCATGATCTCGAAGTCATTGAGGTCGTGTGCAGGCGTAACCTTGAGCACGCCCGTACCGAATGACGTATCGACATAGCTGTCGCCGATAACAGGGATCTTTTTCTCCATAATGGGAAGTATGACCTGTTTTCCTACGTATTTTCCGTATCGTTCGTCGTCGGGGTTTACGGCGACGGCTGTATCGCCAAGCATGGTCTCGGGCCTTGTCGTGGCAACCGTAAGGTATCCTTTGCCTTCTGCCAGAGGATACCGGATATGGTAGAGGTGCCCGTTGGTCTCTTCATGCTCGGCCTCGAGGTCTGAAAGGGCAGTCTTGCACCGCGGGCACCAGTTGATGATGTAGTTGTCCCTGTAGATGAGCCCTTCGTTGTAAAGCCTTACGAATACCTCGCGGACAGCCCTCGAAAGCCCCTCGTCCATTGTGAAGCGCTCCCTGGACCAGTCACAGGAGCAGCCGAGCCGCTTGAGCTGTTCTATGATAGTGTTCCCTGACTGTTCTTTCCATTGCCAGACCCTCTCTATGAATGCCTCCCGGCCGAGCGTCTCGCGGGTCTTTCCTTCTTTTGCGAGCTCCCTTTCAACGACGTTCTGCGTCGCGATGCCCGCATGATCGGTCCCGGGGAGCCACAGCGCATTGGAACCCGCCATCCTCCTGAATCGGGTCACAATGTCTTGCAGGGTATTATTCAATGCGTGGCCCATATGGAGAGAGCCGGTAACATTCGGGGGAGGGATGACCATGGAAAAGGAAGGTTTCGGAGACCTCCCTTCAGCGGTAAAAAATCCCTTTTCAACCCAGAACCGGTACCACTTTTCTTCTATGGCGTGAGGATTATAAATCTTGTCCATCATATTCAATCTCCAATATCAATATTAAAACATGAAATTCTCGTGAATCCGTGAGGCGTAAGTCGTAAGGGGGTTGAACCCTTCACGCCTCACGCCTGACGCCTTACGGTCTTTATCGTGTCTTCGTTCCGTCAAAGCGGTATATTCCACGGCAACGGGAGAAATATCTTCTCAAAAAGGTTAAAGGCATAGCGGTCTGTCATGCCCGCGATAAGATCGCATACGCACGTTGCCGGGTCGTCGTAAAAATCGCTCTTTTCGGTCTCTTCCAGGAATTTGTCGGGATTTTTCAGAAAGTACTGGTAAAGGTCGGTGATGATCCTGGAACATTTCAGAAAGTCCCCATGGACGATGTTGCTGTCGTATACCGCTTCATAAAGGAAATCTCTCAGCTGGACTATATGTTCCTCCAATTCCTCACCAAAATTCACCCGTAATTCCGGATCTTTCAGCGTCTCTGATATGACTCCCCGCACCATGCTATCGATCCTGTCCGACACGGTGACGCCCAGATACTCCCTGCATTCTTTGGGCAGGTCCTCTTCCGCGATTACGTTCCCCCTGATCGCGTCGTCTATATCGTGGTTTAGATAGGCGATCACATCGGCGACCCTTACCACTTCAGCCTCTTTTGTGAGGGGTCTTTCCGCTTCATCCCTGATAACGATTTCCCCCTTGCCCTTTGAGTGGCGCAGAATGCCGTCTCTCACTTCATGGGTCAGGTTGAGCCCTTTGCCGTCCCTCTCCAGTATATCCGCAACCCTGAGGCTCTGTTCGTAATGGCGGAACCCGCCCTTATGGATGTCATTGAGGACGTCTTCCCCGGCATGGCCGAATGGAGTATGGCCGAGGTCGTGGCCGAGAGAGATCGCTTCAACGAGATCTTCGTTCAGATCAAGGGCTTTTCCAATGGTCCGCCCTATCTGTGCAACCTCAAGGGTGTGGGTGAGCCTTGTCCTGTAATGATCGCCGGCAGGGGAGAGAAAGACTTGCGTCTTGTGCTTCAGCCTCCGGAAGGATTTGCTGTGCGTTATCCTGTCCCTGTCATGCTGAAAAGCAGGCCGAATGTCGCATTCAGGCTCCGGTTTCAGCCTTCCCCTTGTCTGGTTGCTTTTTTGTGCAAAGGGAGAGAGAATAAGCTCTTCCCTTTTTTCTAATCTTTCTCTTATGTCCATGGGTTTAAAAACCAATGGTAATGTATCATAAGCGCAGGACTATTTCAATCCGGATGATTCCCCCTAAATAGTTATAATAAAAGGCATCATGTGAAATTTGTTTACAAAAGAAGCCCACGGCGAGCAATTTCATAAAAACCTGCTTGACAAAAATACCAGGGAATTGTTATATTTATTGCATAGATAACTGAGAAACATAATAAGAGGTGCCCTCAAATCGCTTGATTTGGGGCATTTTTTATGTTTTGGAGCCAGCCATGAGCATAAAAAATTTCAGCGAAATAAAACACCTGATCGACGTGGGCATGGAAAAGGGTTTTCTCACGCCCGACGAGATCAACGATATCCTCCCGCAGAACATCTTCTCGCCAGAAGATATTGAGGACATCTTCGATTTCCTCTCCGAGTCGAACATAGATATTGTTGAAACGATTAAGGAAAAGGTGGAGACACCGGAGGAAGAGTCTCAGGAATGGGGGGAGATAGAGAAATTCCCCTCGGAGAGAACCGATAATATCATCTGGGCCTACCTCAAAGATATCGGCAGGGTATCATTGCTCACATCAGATGAAGAGTATACCATTGCGAAAAAGATAGAAGAGGGCGAACGGAAGATACGCAACCTCCTTTTCGATCTGCCCCATGCCGTCCGCGAACTCCAGGAGCTGTCGTCGCAACTGAAGAAAGAGACGATCAACATCATCGATGTCATTAAAAACATTGACGAGATGAACTATACGAAAAAGGATGAAGAGAAATACAAAAAGAAGACCATATCTCTCATTAACAGCGTAAAGAATCTTTTTGAAAAGAAGGAAGAGTTCCGCAGGAAGATGACCGGCGTCGATGCTGCTACAAGGAAGCAATATGACAAAAAGCTTAAGGCCGCCGAACTGAAGATGGAAGAGACCCTTATAAACCTCAACCTGAACAAGAAGGTCCTCGAAGAGGTGATCAGGAAGATCGGCAGGCAGATCAAGTTCATGGACGACAAAGAGGTAAAAAAGGTCAAGCGGAGGTTGATGGAGATCGTGGCCATCGAAAACGGGCTCAAGGCAGTAAAGAACAGGCTCATACAGGCAAACCTCAGGCTTGTTATCAATATAGCGAAGAAGTACCTTAACAGGGGCCTTTCCTTCTTAGACCTCATACAGGAAGGGAACATGGGCCTCATGAAGGCAGCGGAAAAGTATGATTACCAGAAAGGATACAAGTTTTCCACCTATTCGACATGGTGGATACGCCAGGCCATCACGAGGGCGATCGCAGACTATGCAAGGACGATCAGGGTCCCTGTCCACGTTCTGGAGACGATGAACAAGATCACCAAGGTGACCATATCCCTGTTTCAGGACCTGGGGCGGGAGCCGAACCTTGATGAGATATCTCTGAAGGCCGGTTTGCCCCTTGAAAAGGTACGGAAGATCATGAAGGTTTCCAACGAGCCGATCTCTATCGAGACCCCTATCGGTGACGATGAATCAAAGCTCGGTGATTTTATTGCAGACCCTAAGTCTCCCTCGCCGTTCAACGAGCTTGTCGGCATCTCCCTCAAAGAAGAGATCGACAAGGTTCTGTCCACCCTTACCCCGAGAGAGGAGAAGGTGATCAGGATGAGGCTCGGCATCGGCGAGAAGACCGACTATACGCTTGAAGAGGTCGGCGAGGTCTTTGGCCTGACCCGTGAGCGCATCAGGCAGATAGAGGCAAAGGCCCTGCGGAAATTGAAACACCCCTCAAGGCGCAAGAGGCTCGACAGCTTCCTGGAGTAAGGAAAGAGATCACGAAGATTGGACAATGAGAAGGTGAGGCCTGGTTCCGGCCTCACCTTTTTTATCTTCTATTCGTGGGTATTGATATATATGGTTTTTTTTGTGGCTGGCTGCTGATGGCTGACGGCTGTATGCTCGGGGCCGGGGGCCGCGTGTTCTTCGCTGGCCACCTTGTGCCTGCTGTTGGCTACTGCGCGCTGGCTGTTGCCTGCTATGATCTGCTCAACGTTCTCCCTGATCTTTGCAACCTTGTCCGGCGAGAAAGGCTTGATATTTGCGTATGACGGATCAAGGGTGTTGTGGGGCCTAAATTCCTGAATCGTAAACCGCTTTGCGTCCCGGATGTATTCCGCGGCCTCGTAGACGTCATCTTCGCGGTGGAGGAAGGGCACAACCGTCATCCTGAATTCATAGTCTACCTTTCCTTCGAGGATGAATTGTATGCTCTCTTCAATGTTTTTTGTGTTTATATCGACGCCGCACCACCTTTTATATCTGTCAACGGGGCCTTTGACATCCATGGCAATATAATCGATGAGCCCGTCGTTTACAAGCCCTTTCAGCATAAATGGCGACGACCCGTTCGTGTCGAGCTTGACCTTGGTGCCTTCAGATTTTATCCGGCCGATCAAGCGAAAGAGGTCCATATGGATCGTTGGTTCGCCCCCGGTAATAACGATCCTGTCCAACCATTTTTTGTATTTCCTCAGGGTAAGGATGATGTGCTCCAGCGGTATCTCCTCCATCGCGTCATGATGAAGGACAAGCTCGGCATTATGGCAAAAAGGGCACCTGAAGTTGCACCCGCCGGTAAACAATACGGATGAGAGGCGACCCTTCCAGTCAATAAAGCTCGTTTCCAGGAAGCCCCGGATGGGAACGCTATGCACCGTGCACGACATGCAGGACCTCGTCGATGTTGGGCACGTTTCCCCGCCACTCACCGACCCAATTTTCCGTTTCATCTTCAACGACGACCGTCGGCAGTGCCATGACCCGGTAATAAGTCGCCTCGGTGAGTCCTTCCAGCGTCCCCACATTGAAATCATCGACATTGACGTTTTTTTCCTGGAGAATGTCTCTTAACTTTTTCGCCATCGGACACATCGGGCAATCATCTTTGTAGAAAATTTTTACGGTCCCCATTTACGCTACCTCCTTTTTATAGAAGTGTTATTCATTTACCGCTTTTTTCTTTGCTTCCGAGAAATACTCTATATTTCTGTACCTGTCCTTCAGTTCTCCCAGCTTGCCCTTGTTCCAGCTCGATACCTTCGTAAAGTACCCGGTGATCCTCGTTATCCCGTCGACATCGGGAGATCCGCAATAGGAGCACGTATCGGCAAGCCCCCTTGAGGTCCTGTGGCACTTGTTGCAGGTGGTGAACTCAGGAGAGAAGGCTATCTGGTCATTTGTCGTGTGCTTGAACGTCTTGATGACAAAGTCGGCAATGGCTTCATGGGATGGATGCGACTCGCCGAGCCACACGTGGGAGATCGAACCCGCCTCTATAAGCGGATGGAAGATACCCTCGCTTGTGACCCTCTCAATGGGGTTCATGGCACATTTGACGTTAAAGTGCGTGGAGTTCGTGTAATATACCTCGCCGGACACGATGTCGCCCTTGACGACCCTCCCCGAAAGCGGCGAGAAGTACCTCATGTCAAGCCGTGCGAACCTGTAGCTTGTGCTTTCTGCGGGCGTCTGTTCGAGGACGATCTTCATGTTCTCCTGCCTCCTCATCTTGTCTGTAAGGAGGTTCATGTGTGCCATTACTTTGATGCCGAACTTCAGCGCCCGTTTGGACTCGTGCATTTCTTCGCCTGTGTGGATCTGTACCATTTCGTTGAGGCCGACCATGCCGATGAGATGGGAGGCAAGGTTGAACCGCAGATAGGGCATCCCATCCCTGTTCATCGTGAGCAGCGCCAGCGGGCCGTCCTCTCCAAGCGAGAGGAGCTTCTCCATGAAGACCCTTTTTTCTTTATGTGCCTTTACGGCAAGGACGAACCGCTCTGTGATGAGGTTAAACAGCTGCGTATCGTCATTTTTTGCAAGGTAGGCAAGCCTTGGCAGGTTAAGGGAGACGTTCTGAAGGGCGCAGTACCTCATCCTCCACGGTTCCTTTGCGTCAAGAAGGTCTCTTTCATCGAGCTTAAAGCTCAGGCGGCAGCACTCAGAGATCTTTGCTGTTTCGCCACGGTCGAAGACATAGTAAGTATTGCCCTTGTCTGCCGCTACATCAGAAATGAGGTTGAGAAAATCCATGTGGCCGTCGGTGCGGAAGAACTTTTCCGTTATGTGGACGATCGGCTTCGGGAAGAAGAAGGGCCTTCCGGCTCCATCACCCTCTTTAAAGACCTCGAAGAGGGACCAGGCAAATCTCTGGGCCTCTTTTTCGTACTCCCCATAGGTCTTGCCGGTGAATTTCCCTCCGGGGCCGATGGCGGGGACGTTGACAAAGTGCTGCGGGATCTCCCAGTATATATTGATGTCCGTGAAGATGGCCTGTCCGCCGCGGGCCACGGCTTGCTGTGAAAATTCGAATATAAGCATCTGGGCAAGCTGTTTTACCTCGCCATCGCTCATACCCTCAAGGTAAGGGGCGAAGAAGACGTTAATGGCATCCCATCCGATCGCGCCGGCAAAATGGCTCTGGAGGGCGGCGGCGAACTTGACGAGGTGGGCGAGGAGGACCTCAGGGTGCTTTGCTGGTTTAGCCATCGAAAGGGAATGGGGAAGGTCGAGGCCGAACTTCTTGATATACTCGAGCGATTGGCCGCTGCAATAAGGCCTATCGATAAAACCGAGGTCGTGGAGATGGATATCGCCGTTCATATGGGCGTCAGCAACGTCCTGCGAGAATACGGAAAGGAGGGCATACTCCTTTTTGATATTCTCGGAAAGGGTGAGGTTCGTCGCCTCGGGGCCATGGGGTACGTTGGCATTTTCTTTGTTCGGATGAAGGATAAGGGTATCCACATCATAAAGGGGCATCCCCAGCCTGGTGTGCATCTTCCTTGTATTTTCCAGGCCTTTTTCGATCAGTTTTGCGTTTACGAGCTCCCTGATGAGCGGCGCCGTAATGACCTTAATGCCGGATCTCCGGATCATCTGTTCAGCATCTTTGCTGACCTCATTTGCGGTATCACGGTCGATCAGTGTTTCCCTGATCAGCGCGTCAACGATCTTCGACCGGTCCCAGTCGGCGATGCTTTCTTCGGAAGTCCTTACAAAAAGATTAAGATCAGTTGTTTCCATTTGTACCCCCTTATGATAATTAAAACTGCTTAGAATTATTTAATTTTGTTTTCGAAAAAGACCCCACCAAGAACCCCTCTCCCCACTACATATAGTATCAATACTAAATATGTCTACTATATGTAGTTATTTAACAGCGGGAATATTTTTTTGTCAAGGATTTTTTTAAATATTTGCTCTGAGAACCTTATAAATTTCTTTAGGATTTGCAAGCAGGTTAGGCAGGTTTACAATAATCTTATGTGAACTATAGTGTGTAATGAATTGATATAATTGTATAACTAGCACTATGTTGAAATGTTCAATACGGATGATCCCCTGCAGCGTGCTGCGGGGTGACACTGTCCCCTCTCCCCCTTTTTTACACGTTCTGCGATTTTAACGCGTTGGCAGCATCTTCCGGTGTAATGGAAACAACATGAAACTCGTCCTCTCGTTTGTATTTGGAGGACCGGAAATCCCTCGGGAGTATCTCGATGTGCCAGTGGAAATATTCATGAACCGGTAC
Organism: Syntrophorhabdaceae bacterium; assembly: GCA_017992765.1. GTDB lineage: Bacteria > Desulfobacterota > Syntrophorhabdia > Syntrophorhabdales > Syntrophorhabdaceae > UBA5609. The sequence goes on along the minus strand of JAGOOA010000027.1, from coordinate 12,570 downwards.
GTCCTCGCCGTGAATGGCCTCGTTCGGCATATTCGGGGAAGTATGAAAGACAAAGGTGTATGCGTTTGCCAGTTTTTCTATGCGCTTCATAATGTCAAGCATGGCCCGGGCAAGGTCCTTTTTGATCTCTTCCGTGGTATCACGTTCAAAGTGCGCATCGTGAACCCTTGGCAGCATCCACACCTCATAGGGAAACCTTGATGCGAAGGGGCATATGGCGATGAAGTTCGAATTCATCATCACGACCCGTTTGTTCTGCCGTATCTCCTGGCTTATGATATCGCAGAGCAGGCAGCGTTCCTTCTGCAGGTAATGGTTCCTTGCATTGACAAACTCCCCGGCTATCCCGGAAGGGACTATCGGTGTTGCAAGGACGTGGGAATGGGGATGAAAGATATATGAACCGGCGAGCTCTCCATGGTTTTTAAAAACCTGGATGTATTTGAAGCGCATGTCTCGTTTAAGGTCTGTGATCCGTTCTCTGTACATGTCGAAGAGGAGGAGAAATTCCTGTTCGCTAAAGCTGGACATCGTTTTTGTGTGGGACCGGTTTTCTACGACGATCTCATGGGCGCCGACATTTTCCATCTTATCGTAGATGCCCTCGGCCCTCTTGTTTTCGTCAACCTCTATGACGAATATTGGGTTTGTTGCGGGGAAACAGCGGACAAGCCAGTTATCCTGGGAGTCCTTGTATTCCCTGATCGGATGGGGCGTCAGATTTTCATTGCCCGGGCAAAAAGGGCAGATGCCCGTGCTGCTTGATTTTGTTGTATGGTATCCGACAACGACCCAGCTTCCGGACAGGGGATCTTTTCTGAGTTCCGACATTTTTAACATCATAGATCATAAGGAATGCTTTGTCAACGCACTGTATAGGTCAGGCACATTTGCTGCGCCGGCGGCCTTCCCTGGCCAGTTTTTCTATAATAGGCCTGTCCGCGTCAGGGAAGTCGTAATTGACAAGGTCTGCCGGTTTTACCCAGCGTATCTCCTCATGATCGTTAAGGTGGAACGTGCCTGAGACGTAGGCCGCCCGAAACGCCAACAGCTTGATGACCCAGTCGGGTGCGTACATGAACGTGCTCGAACCGATAAGATCGCCGACTTCAACTGTTATGGCAAGTTCTTCCTGGAGTTCCCGTTTCAGACATTGCTCATAGGTCTCTCTCTTTTCAAGCGTGCCGCCAGGGAGCTCCCATTTTCCAACATGCCGCTTTCCGTGCTTTCTCTTGCCGATAAGTATATAGCCATCTCTTTCGATCACAGCAGCTATAACAATTTTTGGGTTTGCCTTTTCCATTACCGATCTTGCACGCCGGAGGGTCTCGCTGCGCGCTTAGTTTCCCGCCCCCTGAAGCTCGTATAAAGCCGCAAGGCATTCAGTACCCTCCGGCCGGATTATCGGCCCCATGCCCTCCCTCCACATGTTCATGGAGTAAGCTACAAGACCGTCAAGGTGCTCATGGGCTGTCTCGCGCCCTATATCGTTTCCGTAACTTATTATGTACGCCAGAGGCACTGTGTACGAAACGGTGCCAACATCGTCCGTATCAATGATCTGGTGATAGTCCTCAAGGATAATCGTAGAATCGGGGCCGAGGGAAATACCAAAAGAGTTCGCAATGGTACAGCTTCTTACCGTGGCATACCTGACATTTTCTGCCCTGCATGCAGCCTTTTCGGGCCCGGTAGTTATCAGCCCCACAAAGGGGTCGATCTGCCTGGAAAGGCTCTCTCTGAAACGTTTCTCCTCTTCTGTGGTAAGAAAGACGATTATCAGGTACTCCGGTTCGTAGATGATCGCCGACGATACGCTGCCTTGTCTCAAGACCGGTGGAAAGGTAGCCCTAACCTCTGGCCGCGCCCGAATGAGCCGTTTATCGATTATAGACCTTATCCTCTCCGGATCGGTCGTGATGGTGTTTGTTTGCCTGTTGAGCGCCATGGCAGTCTTCTTCGGCTCCTACATATACAGCATATTCTTCTGGCAGGCCAGACAGGCCTCCCCGTCCTTGGCAGGGTAGGCTTCCCGGCATTGAGGACAGACAACAATGCCTCCTTTACCTTTTTTTTCAGCAATATGCGGCAGGACCCGTACATGCCGGACGCTCAAAATGCTGTTGCCGGCCTCTTTAACTTCCCTGGCGAGCGCTTCCTGGTTTTGTTCTTTGCCGGACTTCAGTTTGAAGTACCATGCCTTTATTTCCTGCCATGCCTTCACCTTTTCCGCGTCCATAAAGACCCTCACGCCTTCATTGTCCTGCTTATTGTAAAGGGCGAGCGCGAAGCGCCCGGTATTGATGATTTTAAGCCAGCCGTTCCCGATTGTGCATGGCGTCAGCAGTTGGACGGCGTCAGGCAGGCAGGACCTGGTTTCACAGATGGCATCATAGAGGATGCCATCGGGCAGGTTCCGTACAGCAGCATCTACCATAAACCCGCCGATGATAACGCCAGGGGATGCGTGGCCATGAAACCGTTTCGCTGCATCAACGTACTCGTCAAAGGAATATCCGAGGATCTGAGTATTGTATACAATAACGTTTGAGCTCGGGTTTGCCGAAAACATCATATCTTTTCCACGGTTACAGCACAGGCTTTGTATTCCGCCGTCATCGTGTTGGGGTCATACACCGCGTTCGTCAGCCAGTTGGCACATCCTTCGCGGAAATGAAATGCCATCCAGACCATGCCTGGGGGCACCTCGGGCGTTACCCTGGCTTTGACCTTCACTTCTCCCCGCCGCGACCTGACCTTTACGTATTCGTCCGGTTGAATGCCAAGCCTCTGTGCATCGGCCTGAGATATATCGGCCGTTTCCTCGGGCAGGAGAAAATCCATCCCCGAACGTCCCGTTTGCGTCCGTGTATGGTATTGATAGAGCCTCCGGCCCGTGCTCAACACAAAAGGATACTCTTTATCGGGGACCTCCGCAGGCGGCTTCCAGTCAACGGGGCTGAATATCCCCTTGCCATGGGTGAAGATGCCATCTCGATGGAGGAACTGCGTGCCCTGGTGCTCCGGTGTGGGACATGGCCACTGGAGGCCATCTTCTTCGATGCGGCCGTATTTGATGCCGCCGAGCGCCGGCGCGAGGACCGAAACCTCGTTGTCCCATATCTCCGGCCCGCTGTTCGATGTCCAGGCATGCCCCATGCGTTTGGCCAGTTCCTTGAATATCCACCAGTTTGGCTTCGCTTGACCTGGGGGGGTCTTTACTTTCCGTACCCGGCTTACCCTCCTTTCACTGCTGGTGAACGTCCCGTCGTCTTCACTCCACGCCGCAGCGGGAAAGACCACGTGGGCAAAACGGGTTGTCTCCGTCGGGAAGATGTCCTGGCATACGAGAAATTCTGCAGAAGCCAGTTCATGTTCAACCTTATGGATATCAGGCTCGGTATTTGCAAGATTCTCGCCGAAGACGTAAAATGCCCGGATCTTTTTATCGACCAGGCCCTCCATCATATTGGGCATCATCATGCCGTTCTTATCGGGCAATTTTTCCACGTCCCATGCCTTTGTGAATTTTTCTCTCGCGGCAGGGTCGATCACCCTCTGATAGCCCGGGAAGACATTGGGCAGCGCCCCCATATCGCAGGCGCCCTGGACGTTGTTCTGACCGCGCAGCGGATTTACCCCGCCGGAAGGCACTCCCATATTGCCAAGCAGCAACTGGAGGTTGGCGGTGCTCAAGACGTTATCCTTTCCTGTTGTGTGCTCCGTGATCCCGAGGGTATAGCAGAGCATGGCAGGCTTCACGGCGGCAAGCAAATGGGCCACCTTGCGGATCGTTTCGGCGTCTACCCCGGAGATCTCGGCTGCACGCTTCACAGGGTACTCCATTATTTTTGCCTTGAAGGCTTCGAAGTTGTCGCACCTGTTCACAACAAAATCTTTATCATAAAGGTTTTCAGTGATAAGCACGTTCATGACCCCGTTCAGGAAGGCGATATCGGTGCCCACTTTTATCTGGCAGTGGATATCAGCTAATTTTGCGAGGGGTTGATTCCGCGGGTCGACAACGATGAGTTTTGCACCTTTCCGCAGCGCATTTTTCAGGAATGTGGCAGCCACAGGGTGTGCCTCTGTCATATTCGTGCCGATGCAGAAGAACATTTTGGCGTCAGCGAATTCACCAAAGGAATTTGTCATAGCCCCTGAACCAAATGATTGCGCCAGACCGGCGACAGTGGGGGCGTGTCAGGTACGGGCGCAGTGATCGATATTGTTGGTGCCGATCACCGCGCGAAAGAGCTTTTGCATCTGGTATGAATCTTCATTGATGCTGCGGGCGCAACTTACCCCACCTATGGCATCAGGGCCGCTTTCCGCAATGATCTGCTTGAACCTGGTTGCCACCAGATCCAGGGCTTCATCCCACGATGCCTCGCGGAAGGCGCCGTTCTCCTTTATCAGCGGGGTCGTTAACCTCTCGCCTGAATAGATGAAGTCATACCCGAACCGTCCCTTCACGCAGAGGCGCCCCTTGTTGGGCGAACCATCCTCAACGGCTGAGGTGCTGACGATCTGTTCCCCTTTCATGTGCAGATAGATCTGGCATCCGACGCCGCAATAGGGGCAGGTGGTGCGTACCTTTTCCTGCTCCCAGGCACGCCCCAGCCCTGTCGCTTTCTTTGCCGTAAGGGCTCCTACGGGGCACGCCTGAACGCACTGTCCGCAGAAGACACAATTGCTGTCCTGCAAGGTGGTATCAAAGGCGGTGGATATCTTCGTATCAAATCCGCGGTTAATGGTCTTGATGGCCTCTATTCCCTGGATCTCATTACAGACCCGGACGCATTTCAGGCATAAGATGCATTTGTTGTAATCCCGGATTATAAAAGGATTGGAATGATCCACGGGATAGTTATATTTTTCCCCTTCCGTGCCGGAGGAGGTTACTCCCAGTTCGTAAGCCAGGTTCTGAAGCGTACAGTCCCCTGCCTTTTCGCAGGTCATGCAATCGAGAGGATGGCACGAGACCAGCAGTTCAACGATAAAGCGGCGGGCGCTCAAGACCCGTTCCGTGTTTGTTTTGACAACCATTCCTGCGGTAACCGGAGACGAACAGGCAGTCACCAGGTTTCGCATCCCCTCAACCTCTACCACGCATATACGGCAGGCCCCGGTTGGGCTTAATCCGGGCAGGTGACAGAGGGTCGGGATAGTGAACCCGTTGGCCCGGGCTACATCAAGGATCGTCTGTCCTTCGACTGCTTCGCATACTTTCCCGTTGATCGTAATGTTCATCAATATTCCTCCTAAACTATGGCATTATAGTAAATAATATATCCAAATAGTCTGTTATAGTATTAAATAGTAATAATTAGTAATAATTATACTATAATTGTACCGGATAAATCACCATAATTTTTTCAAGAAATACTGTTTCCTTGCAAATCCTCCGGGAGATTATTACAATAACAACCATGGATGAGCGACTTGAGTTTATGGTACGATGCGCCCTTGAATCGGGCAAGATACAGCGCAGGTATTATCAGAAGCGGTTCGGTATACGCCATAAAGGCGAGATCAACCTGGTGACCGATGTCGATATTGCCTGTCAGGAGCGGATCATAGAACTCATCAGGGAGAGGTTTCCTGATGACGAGGTCATCGCAGAGGAAAAGGTGAACCGCTTTGACGGCAAGGGAGGCAGGTGGATCGTAGACCCCCTCGACGGCACAACGAATTACGCCCACGGCTACCCCTTTTTCTGTACCTCCATTGCCTATGAAGAATCTGGTGTTATCGAATACGGCGTGGTGTATAACCCCATCTTTAAAGAGCTATTTACCTGCCGGAAAGGGGAAGGGGCATACCTGAACAACAAGAGGATCTTTGTATCGAATGTGAAAATCCTGAAAGGCGCCTTGCTGAGCACCGGTTTTCCCTACGACCTCCCGACAACAAGGAACAACAACATCAACAACTTTATAAAATTTCTCTATAAGGCACAGGCAATACGGCGCGACGGGTCTGCTGCGCTGAACCTTTCTTACGTTGCCTGCGGGAGGTTCGATGGTTTCTGGGAGTTGAGGCTCAACCCATGGGATACCGCGGCGGGCTGCCTCATGGTGGAAGAGGCCGGCGGAACCGTTTCTAATTTCAGCGGCGGGCAGTTCAACATCTATGAGGATGATATTGTCGCATCCAACGGCAATGTCCACGACGCGCTGCTGGGCGTTTTGCAGGAGGAGACATGAAAGAATACTCCATCGATGAATTAAAGAACATTGTAAGGCCACGACTCGGCGAAGATGTTCCGCTGCTCCTTTTCAGGATATTGAGGATCATTGGGATCAGAAAGCTCCTCGGCGAAACATCGGGGGCAACGTTATACATGATGGGAAAAAATGTGGGGAATATGGTGGGCGCTGCGGACCTCGAAGATTTCAAAAAGAAGATGGAAGAGCTGAAGGTGGGGATAGCGGAGGTTGAAACCATAGATGAAGGGCACATGATCGTCAAATTGCATGAATGCATCACCTGTGCGGGTTTTGGCTATACCGGGGAGATGTTCTGCGATATGGAAAGCGGGATCATCGCAGGCCTTTTCGAAACGATCTTCAAAAAGAAGACAAGGTCAACCCAGACAAAAAGCTGGTCTGTCGGATACAATTATTGTGAATTTGAGATATTCCTGTATTGATCATGGCATCGAAGATAAAAATGCTGGAGCAGCAGAAGCGTGAGCTCGAGGTAGCCCTCGAAGAGGCGAAAAGCTTATCGCTCGCGCGCAGCAAGCTTCTTGAGGCCAATATCAGGGAGCTGAGCGACATCTACGAGGTGCTGAAGGCGAAACTGCAGGACCTGAAGCTGCGCGACGACAGGATAAAGGCCTTCGAAGAAGAGCTTGTGAGGGCAAACAAGCTGTCTGCCCTCGGCGAGCTCGCCGGCTCCATCGCCCACGAGATCAAAAACCCCCTGGTCTCTATACAGGGGTTTGCCGGGAGGATACTAAAGACCGAGGATAGAGAAAGGGTCGAAAGATACGCAAGGCTTATCGAAAAAGAGGCAGAAAGGCTGTCAACGGTTTTGATGAAACTTCTGGAGTATTCGAGGATGGACGTGCCCAGAAAGGAGCGCGTCGAGGCTGACGGGATCATCGACGATACGGTCCTTTTTATGGAGCACCACCTGACAAGGTTTAAGAACATAGAGGTTTCTGTAGAAAAGGGAGAGAATGTTCCGCCGGTTGTGGTCGACAAGATCCACGTACAGCAGGCGCTGGTGAATATTATCATAAATGCAGCGCAATCAATGCCGCAGGGAGGCACGATACGCATCCGGTCCGGGGTCGAAGATGGGAATGTTTACATCTCTGTAAGCGATAGCGGGGGCGGGATCGAACAGGAAAACATGGGAAAGATATTCGACCCTTTTTTTACCACCAAGCAAAAAGGCGAGGGCACAGGCCTCGGCCTCTCGCTTTGCAAAAAACTCATGAAGGCAAACGAAGGGGATATTACCGTCGAGTCCGCTCCCGGCCAGGGCAGCACGTTCAAGCTCGTCATGCCGCTGCATTCATCAATATCCTGATATCTGATCAAGCACGAATTTCTAAGCACCAAACTCTAAACAATTGCCCATGCCGCGCAACGCGCGGCACCCTCGAAGAATGAAAATGATGCATTCAGGACCGTACTTCACAAGGATGAGTATGGCATAGGGACATCCCCCGCAAACACGCTCATTTAAGCTCCTGCGGCTACATTCGCTCGCGTTCGGCTTCGGAACTTTTGCTTCGCAAAAGACCGAGCTTCCTCGCCTCACGACGGTTTGCTCCGGGATATCCCTATGCCATACTCTCATTAGGCTCAGGTTATTTTCTACGTAATATCAAATGTCTGAAACAGATATATTTTTTCTTACGTTTTGAATTTTGAACATTCGGATTTGTTTAGGGTTTAGAGATTCGATATTAGAATTTAACATGCGCTATACGTTTTTTGCTTGCGCTGTGAACTGTGGGCTACTGCCGTACTAAAATTCCCACTTCATGCCGTCCCGGGCGGCAATGACCTCCACGCCGGTTTCCGCCCGGAGCTTCTGCGCAAGCAGGTGCGGCTTCTTCTTGATCATGTTCATGCCGAAATGGGTGAGTATCGCCGTCTGCGGCCTTGCCTGCAGGATGATCTTTCGTGCGTCTTCAAGGGCGAGGTGTTCAATATGATCGTAGCTTCCCAGAGGCTCCGTCCTGAGGACGTTGATGATGAGGCAATCCGCGTGGTAGTGGTCCGGAAGGCCGTCGAAGAACTTCGTGTCGGCGATAAGCCCGATGGTCTTGTTGAGGTGAAAGATAAGCCCGTACGTCTCCACCGGGTGGCGATGCCGGACCGGCGTGCTGAAGGAGATATCCTTAATCGTGTATCGTCCTTTTTCTTGAAGCAAGGTGATTGCCTGAAGATGACGGCGGACGTATTGGAACACAACAGCGTCCTCTCCAACAGCATCTTTCGGGCAGAAAAGTATCCCCCGCTTTTTAAAGCCGCCCTCGGTCATGGCCTCAATGAGGACATTCACGTCATTTGCGTGGTCGAGATGCTTGTGGGTGAGTATGATGCCGTCAAGGCCGGCGAGATCGGGTCGTTCCTTTGTTGCATGGACGCGTACCAGGGCGCCAGGGCCGGGATCGATATAGAGGTTCGTTTCTTTATAATGGAGCCAGAGACCTCCTGTTGCCCGCAGCTGCTTCGAGACAACGAACCGTGCACCGCCGGTCCCGAAGAACTTAATAAAGCCTTCCATTCCATGCCCCTTCCGTGGTAGTCTCAGAAAAACTGTACTATTGTAGTGAACCCATCGAGGTATGTCAAATTGGCCCTCATAGAATATGACATCTACGAATCGTCCATCGGCACCTTGAGCCTTATTGCGAAGGACGGGCGGCTCGTTGCCCTTAAAATGACACAGGAAGACGAATACAGGCTCGCCCGGCTGATGAATGTACGGTATCCGCAGGCAGCGAGGACGGGGAAACCTTTTAACAGGGTACGCCTTCTTCTCGACAGGTATCTGAGAGGCCAGAAGGTTGATTTTGATATCCCCGTCGATGTTTCGGCAGAGACGCCGTTCACACAGAAGGTGCTCCGGGTGCTGCAGGGTATCCCGTACGGTGAGGTGAGAAGCTACCTTTGGGTGGGAAAGCAGCTGGGATACGAAATAGCCGCACAGGCAGTCGGGCAGGCGGTGAAGCGAAATCCTATCCCTATCATCATACCGTGCCACAGGGTCATCCGGGAAGATGGCACGATAGGTGGTTTTTCTTCGGGGGTCAATATGAAGCGCAGGTTTCTTGCTATTGAAAAGGTGGAACTGCCGCGGCCGCATAGATGATCGGCTATTACCCTGTAAGGACTGCCGGGTGTGGCTGTGTATTGCTTCGGCTGTTGAAACAGGGTATCGCAAAAGATATTGTCGTCACTGTCGTAGAATATTACCCGTGCAATAGAAAAGGTCCCGGTCCTGCAATCAATATCTGCCGTTTCCACAAAATACTCAAATCGTTCAGGGTCTAGCCCGTCCTGCAGGAGCAATCTCTTGATGTTCAGGTGTGTTGAGCTTCCTTTTCTCGGTACGAACTTGAGCAATGTCTTGGTACTCTGTATGCGTCCCCTCGATCCGTAGGATATTGTGGGACCTGTGTACCAGTGGTCCTCTTCAGCCGTCCATACGACGAACTCCCAGTTTTCATCTGCCGTTGCATGGGGGACGCATACAGACAAACTGACGGCGATCGCGACGATGGTTGCCCGGCATTGATGTATTGCTATCATGCGGATCAAACCGGATATTGTCCTGCGAAATAGCATATTACTATTCCTTATTATCACCATTCAGGGGTTTTACATAATACCGGTCTTGCTGCAAAAACCCTTGCCACAGCTTCCGGTATTCGGCAAGCTTGTCGTTTACGTTGTAACGTTCGATGATGTCACGCCGTGCCGTCTCTCCCAGGCGGTGCATCCGGCCGGGAGCGTTGAACACCTCATCCACGCGGTCTGCGATCTGTTGAGGCGAGAAGAAATCGCACAACAACCCGTTCCGGCCATCCTCAATGACCTCTTCAACGGGTGGCGTCGCGGAACCTATAATAACGCACTGTGCGGCCATTGCCTCCATCATCGACCAGGAGAGGACGAACGGGATGGTGAGGTAGACATGGGCGGAGGAAACCTGTAAAGTTTTGATGTGGGTTTCATAAGGGACAAGGCCCATGAAATGGATGCGGCCGTGATCGATAGCAGCTTCTTGCAGTAATTTCTCGCGATAGCTAATGCCATCGGGCAATCTTTTGCCGTACCGCACCTCATCGCCACCGGTAATGACGATATGGCATCTCGGCCTGCGGCGGCATATCTCTTCCGCCCCCTTCATGAAGATGTGGAACCCCCGGTAAGGCTCAAGGCCCCGTGCGGTATAGGTAATAACCTCCATATCCTTTGTGAGCGTAGCGCCGTCAGGAAGCGTAAGGCGTTGATCAATGTCAGGCTTTATGCTCTCCGTATCGATGCCTTCATGGATGATCTCTATTTTTTTGTGGAATTCGGAAGGGTAACGATCCCGCTGCCATAGCGTCGGGCTTACGCCGGCATCGATGGAGACAAGGCTCAAAAGCTGGGTCATGTTCCATGTGCGCACCCGCATGCGGTCATCTACTGTGGTGGGAAATTCAGGATCGAAGCCGACATCGGCCCCATTCCCGTGATAGTAGAACTCGCAGTGTCCTATGAGCGGTACATCGGGGAAGACGTCCTTGAAGTAGAGCGCCTCACCCCAGCCGATATGGGCAAAGGCTACATCGGGCCTGAACCCTTTTTTCTTGAGATCGATAAGACAGCGGGCAGCCCCCTGGCCGTTCAATACGGCATCTTCTACCTTGAACAGATAGGGGTGAACGCTTTCTGAGGGTTTACGGTGCGGCCTATAGACGCTCTTCAGCACGGAAGAGAATTGTTTGTCCCGGATGCCCGGCGCCTGAGGCTGGCAGATGCCGACCACCCTGTTGTCCGCTGCGGAGATAAAATGGTTCACAAGGTGTCTGAACTGTCCGGGAAAGTTCTGATGGATAAAGAGAATGTCCAAATATAAACAATATCCTCAGTAGATACCGGGATTGTAAAAGGATCAAAAATTTCCCGGTATGGAATAGTCGTACAACATCCCGTTCTTTATGCTGCAGAAATAGAGGGTGTAAAGGGTGTCGATATCTTCGGTCACGATCTCCTCTACAAAGACTATCTGCCTGTTTCTTTGGAGCAGGTTGGCCTCATGCCTGGTTACCCATCTCTTTTCACCGCTCTTCAGGCACACATTCAGCCTTGAGGCCCCTTCCTCCTTATCAGGATATTCTTCGAAAATGTTTAGCATGCCCCTTCCTCCTGACCAAGATGTTCTTCGAAAATGTTTTGTATAGCATCCCCCTCTCCGGGTGTGGAGACTGTTTATCTTTTGCTTCCATGACGGGATTCTACATAGCGCAAAAGGTCATTGAAAGCAAAATGTTCCCAATTAACCAATAAAAATGACGAAACGACATTTCTCTTCTGTTATCGTTGCCATCAGCCATCAGCCATCAGCCATCAGCTATCAGCCATCAGCATAAAGCCTTTTTTGTTTTAGCTGAAAGCTGTCTGCTGAAAGCTGGTTTTTAGAGGGGGCGACGTGAGGAAAGGACCGAAGGACGAAGGACGTCCGCTCCGCTAGGACGAAGGACGATAAAACCAGCGGAGAGCGGAAAACGAGAAGGTGAGAAGAGCGAAGAGCAGAATATTCTATAGCGAGCACGGCTCGCGAGAGGGGGAGTCTCTTCGGGCTTATGCCCGGAGAGGGGGCGACGTGAGCCCCAATAATAGAACCGGGGCTTATGAGGTAACAAGGATGTTGTGTGCCCCGGTCATGGTGGGATGAAGAGATTAAGATATTTGTTGTGTGAACAATGATAATAGAGAGTATTTACATGATGCAAACAAAATGGGCTGAGGAAACCGAAAAAAGTGTCGATTATGGCATCAGCGGTCTAAAAGGCAATGCATTCAGGATTTGTTTTCTATAAGCGGTGCTACTGCCAGTTCCTTGAATCGCTGATATCCGGTCCTGCCGAGGTAGAAAGGAGTTGGAATACCCGTAAGGAAGACCTCCGCCCCACGGGATTCTGTCTTCCATGACTGTATGTGGTTGCGGTTGATCATGAGGGAGCGGTCGAGGACGACGAAGACATCTTTCGGGAGGCGCTTCTCCCAGTCTCGCAGCGAAGACCGGACCATGTACCTTATGCCTTTGATGTCGATGACATTTGTGTAGTTCTTATCGGCTGTAATAGCAGCGATCTTTGTGACGGGAAGAAAAAGGCTCCTCTTTCCTGTGTTCAGAAATACCCGGTCAGCATGGGAAAGAGACCCTCCGGTTACTCCCGGTGTATAGGTTTTTGATACGGCCCGCCCCAGCGCTCCTTCCAGCCGCTCGGGGTCAACGGGCTTCAGCAGGTAGTCAAGGGCGTTCACCTCGAAGGCCCTGATGGCGAACTGATCGTAGGCGGTGACGAAGACGATGAAGGGCGGGTTC
>JAGOOA010000061.1 GCA_017992765.1 Syntrophorhabdaceae bacterium | reverse complement strand
GTCGTCCCGCTGCACGCTGAGGGGAATCATCCGGATTGAAAATAACGACAAAAAACAGTTTACCTCCCATTGTTTTATCTGGTATTGTGTAATCAAATGAATGAAGATGAGAAAGGGATTTCCCGGTCAGCAGGGGAGCGCCCGTGGGGTTACTACAAGATAATTTCCGAGGGAAAGGATTGCAAGATAAAAAGGATCGTTGTCTATCCGGGCAGGCGTTTAAGCCTGCAGAGGCACAGGCGGCGCTCCGAGCACTGGTTCGTTCTGTCCGGCGAAGGCATTGTAACGCTCGGGGATGAGGATATCCCTGTGAAAGCCGGCCGGTCGGTAGATATACCTGTGTATATTTTGCACAGGATCGTCAATACCGGAGGGGTTGACCTTTCGGTTATAGAGATACAAACGGGCGATGATTTCAGCGAAGATGATATTGAACGGATCGAGGACGATTACGGGAGAGCTGCCGGGAAAAAATAGATTTAAAAAATGTCCACAAAAAATGCAAATAAAGGTTGAATATTCTGTAGAATAGGGGGTATAAACTATCTATAGGGTGGTTGTTGTGGGAACTGCCGCACATTAATAATCTAAGAAGGAGGGGTATGTATGACCAAAATAGAATTAATAGGCAAGATGGCAGCCGACTCAAAGATATCAAAGGCTGCCGCGGGCAAGGCGCTGGAAGCCTTCCTTGACGGTGTCAAGAAGGCCCTTAAGAAGGACGAGAAAGTAACGCTTGTCGGCTTCGGGACATTTTCCGTATCGAAGAGAAAGGCGAGAAAAGGAAGGAACCCCCGGACGGGAAAAGAGATCAAGATCCCTGCGCGCAAAGTGCCAAAATTCACGGCCGGCAAGGCCTTAAAGGATGCAATGTAATCGGATTTAATAATGCTTACAGATAAAATGCCCCCTCTCCGAAGGGGGCATTTTTTTATCCCATGCCGGTATATGTAGCAATATCGAAATCCTAAGCGCGAAGCACAACGCAAGCACCAAATCCTAAACAATTGCCCATGCTGCGCGTAGCGCGGCACCCTCGAAGAATGAAAATGATGCATTCAGGACCGTACTCCATAAGGATGAGTATGGCACAGGGACTGCTATTCCAGGGGCTTACGTCGCCCCCTCTTCGGGCATAAGCCCGAAGAGACTCCCGCACCCGCAAGCGGGTACCCGGCTCGTGAACTCGCTGTAGATTCCCATTTCCAAACACGCTCATTTCGCTCCTGCGGCTCTGTTACCGGGGCTCACGTCGCCCCCTCCAGCAGCAAAGCTGCCGGAGCCACCCCCTCTCGCCCACGGTGTGGGCTGGTATATGGTCGCTCCAGTTCATTGGGTTCGTTGAGTTTGCTCTTAGCTCTCTGCTCTCTGCTGCCTTTCTCTCACGACGGTTTGCTCCGGGATATCCCGATGCCATGCTCTCATTAGGCTCAGGTTATTTTCTACGTAATATCAAAAGCCAAATATCAAATGTCCGGAACAGATGCAAGCTTTTTAGCCCACTCTTCACTCTCGGAAAAGGGTCACAGCAACAATATTCCCTTTCCCCTGGCGGGAGAGGGCCGGGGTAACATGGCTCATGGGAAGATTCGTTCAACGTTCTATGTGCAATGTTCAACGTTAAAAAAGGACAGAGAGGGATTGCCGCGTCGCTTACGCTCCCTGCGGATGCATCATTGTTCCCTCTCCCCTGGCGGGAGAGGGCCAGGGAGAGGGGGCAGAAACCCAGGTAAGCGCCGTATCTGGACAATTATTTGAAGAGTTGGCCCCAAAACCCAGCCGTCAGTTTAAACAAAAAGGATTTTTAGGCTGAAAGCTGATCGCTGATAGCTCAGAAAAGAAAGGGTTTTAGTTTATCGAGCGCCTCTTTTATGGCGCGGTCGGCCTGTTCCTTCGGATAGGTATTCTTTTCGTGCACGTACATCCTGCCGTTCTCTTCGCCCATTGAGACGTACAAAGAAAGTATCCCATCCTTGATATTCGCGTGGATGCCGAGGGGTACCTGACATCCGCCGCCTATCCTGCCCAGAAGTTTTCTCTCTATAGAAACCTCTTCCGCGCTTACAGGGTCATTAACGGGCCCGAGGAGGTCCATGGCCTCGTCCTTATTGCGGACCTCTATCCCGATAGCCCCCTGGCCGGCGGAGGGCACCATGATGTCGAGGGGTATGATCTCCCTGACGTGTTCGATGAAGCCCATTCGTTTTGCCCCGGCATAGGCGAGGATGATGCCGTCCAGGGAGTGGTCCCTTAGCTTCCTGATCCTGGTATCGACATTGCCGCGCAGGGGAACTACCTGGATCCCGCTTTTGAGACGAAGGATCTGGGCCTTCCTCCTTAAGCTGCTTGTCCCGATCTTTGATAATGGCGGTAAAGATTCGATAGCGTCATGCGCTGTAGAGATGAAGACGTCCCTCGGGTCCTCCCTTTTCAGGACGGCGCCGAGGACAAGCCCATCCTCAAGCTCTGACGGCAGGTCTTTTACACTGTGAACCGCCATATCGATCGATCCCTTCAGAAGCTCGTCCTCGATCTCCTTTACGAACAGGCCCTTTCCGCCGACAAGGTGCAAAGGCCTGTCCCAGATGGCATCGCCTTTTGTTTTGATCGTCTTGACGGCGAACTCCCAGCCGGGATAGAGCGACGAGAGCGCCCTGACCACGATCTCCGTCTGCTTCAGGGCGAGCTTACTGCCCCTCGTTCCTATTATCCAGGTCTTTTTCATCTTCTTCATCAGGCGTGAATAACCTTTTTATTGTTTCGGATATTTCCCTGTCGCTGTCTTGTTTAATGAACGTAACGTGGGGGTGGACCAGCTTGTTGACGATCGCCCTGGTGAGCGCCTCTATATTTTTGATCGTCTCTTCGTCTGCATTTTTAAATTTTTGCGAGGCCTTCTTGAACTCTTTAGCGCGGATCGCCTCCGCCTTGTCGATAACGTAGGCAATAAGAGGATTTTTTTCTGATTGCCGCAGCCAGGAAGAAAATGCCGCCACCTCCCCGTCGACGATGCCGAGCGCCCGCTCCGACTCCTTCAGCCTGTCGGAAAGATGCTTCTGGGAGAGGTCCTTGAGATCGTCAATGTCGTAGAGGTAGACATTTTCGATATTGTTCACCGAAGGGTCGACATCGCGGGGCACCGCAATATCCACAATGAAAAGAGGCCTGTTCTTTCGCCTTTTCATGATCTGGAGGACGAGGCCTGATCCGATGATCGGCTTCTCTGCTCCGGTCGAAGCGAGGACCATGTCAACCTGCCCGAGGAGGTCTGACATACCTTCAAAAGGATAGGGAATTCCCGCGACGTCTTCAGCAAGCTTCTTCGCATTTCCGAAGGTCCTGTTGATGATGAAGATATCGCTGAGGCCCTCTTTTTTCAGATGCTTCAGGGCCGTCTCGCTCATCTCGCCGGCGCCGATAACAAGCACCTTCCTGTTGCGCAGATCCCCGAAGATCCTTTTTGAAAGCTCGATCGCCATAGAGCTGATGGAGACAGGGTTATACCCTATCCTGGTCTCGGACCTTACGCGCTTCGCCACATTGAAGGTTTTGTGGAACAGCTTGTTCAGGAGGTATCCCGTCGCGTTGCTGTGGGCGGCCATCCTGTAAGCATCTTTTACCTGCCCGAGGATCTGGGACTCTCCCACAACCATCGAATCAAGGCCCGAAGCAACAAGGAAGAGGTGCCTGTATGACGGCTCGCCTTCGAAGGCATATGTATACTCTTCAAGGATCTTGAGGTCTATATCAAAATATTTTATAAGGACGTCCTTGACCGCCGCCAGCGATTCGTCGGCGCTGTCTGTGCAGAAATAGATCTCCGTCCTGTTGCACGTCGACAGCACCGCCGACTCCCTGATGCCCTTGTCGCGCAGCGCGCCGAGCAAGCTCGGCACCTGCGATTCGGCGAAAAAAAGCCTTTCTCTTACCTCGACAGGGGCCGTGTTATGGTTCAATCCAAATACAACGATCTGCATCTATTTAAACCTCATATTACATAGTAACAGTATATCGTATATCGTAGTTCGTATATCGCAAGGGTTCTTTTGCAGTCCACTATATACTATATACGATGTACTATTTACTGCCTCATTCACATATACGAATGCAGGCCGCCGATCAGGAAGTTTACCCCGAAGAACGTAAACAGTATGGAAATAAACCCCGCTATCATCAGGTACGCCGTCTTTCTCCCGCGCCAGCCTATTGCAAGCCTGTTGTGGATCAATATGGCATACACGATCCATGTAATGAGAGACCATGTCTCTTTTGGGTCCCAGCTCCAGTAGGACCCCCATGCAAAGCCTGCCCAGATCGAGCCGGTTATGATGCCTACCGTCAGAAAAGGAAACCCGTAGGACATGCACCGGTAGTTGATCGAGTCAAGGGTCTCGAGGGAAGGGAACCTCGCAGAAAAGAGAAATGACTTTTTCCTTTTTATTTCACGCTCGGCGATGATGTAAATGATCGACACGAGAAAGCTTACAAAGAATATGGCGTTGCCGAGGAAGGAGAATATCGTGTGTACCGGCAGCCATAAGCTTTTGAGTACCGGCGGCAGGGGCCTTATGTCTGCCGGATACGCGAGCGCCCATATGAGCAGCAGAGAGACGGCGGGAAGCACGATGCAGCCGAGGGAGCTTATTGCATACACCCTTTTCAGGTAGAGAAAGAAACCTGCGATACAGAGCGCGAAGAAGGAAAGGGATTCGAACATGTTCGTTATCGGCGTGTGCCCCGCCTGTAGGTATCTGAAAACAACGGAGGCGAGATGGATGAAAAAGGCGGCCAGAAGGGCGTAGTGGCCGGATCTTTCTACAGTTTTTTTATTATAGACGAGATAGACGAGATATGAGAGGGCGGACAAAAGATAGCAGAAAAGGGCGCTGTAAAAGATCAGGACATTCATATGCTCGGCCGGAGGAACATGCGTTTTATATCGTTCAACCCCATGCTGTTCAGCTCTTCCATGGACATGCCGCCGATCTTCTTCATCATTTCCCTGCGCGCCTTTTTGTCCTCTACGTGCTCGATGATAAACTTTCTGAACCTGCCGATGGTGTCGGCGTACCTGATATAGTCCTTTGTGACGATGGCTTCCATCTCCTGCCTGAGCTTTTTCGAAAGAAGCGGCAGCATCCCGGAGGTGGAGATGGCGACAACGACAGGCCCCTTTTTGATGATAGAGGGGACGATAAAATCGCAGAGGTCAGGATTGTCGACGACATTGACGGGGACTTTTGCACGGCCGGCATCGTCCCTGATCCTGTTGTTTATCTCTTCGTTATCCGTGGCGGCAAAAACAAGGGAGGCGTTGCGAAGGTCTGCCGCCCTGTAACGGCGCATGGCGATATGGATCTTTCCCTTTTGCGCGAGAAGCTGCAGGGCACTGGTAACGTCGGGGCTTATCACCTTCACCTGTGCGCCGAACCTGAGAAGCATCTTTGCTTTCCTCTCTGCAACCTTGCCGCCGCCGAGCACAATACATGGCTTTTGAGCGATATCGAGAAAGAGAGGGTAGTAGCTGCCTTTAGCGGATGATCTCGAAGGATTCAAACTCTCCCCTGTATTCTTCCCGGGCAGTATCTATTTTATCGACATGGGAGCCGGGAGGCCCCTGCCCGCACCATTCGATCATTTTTTCAATGTCTCCTTCCGGGCCTTCGCAGACCATTTCCACCCTGCCGTCGCGGAGATTTCTTACCCATCCCTTTATGCCGTACGCAGAGGCTGTCTCTACGGTATAATGCCTGAAAAAGACACCCTGCACCCTTCCTTCTACGAATATGTGGACGCGTTTCATCCGGCCTGATCAACCATGGAATAATTTGTAATGGGCCGCTCTACATTTTTGTTGATTAGAACCCATTTTTATTATAATTATCATAAGCATACTGTAAAATCAAAGCCTTTGTACAACACGGAGGAAGGCATGTTCAGGATTGGGATCGATATCGGCTCTGTGAGCATCAACCTGGTCGTTATGGATGAAAGGGGGACGATTGTCAGGGATCAGTACATACGCCATAAAGGCAAGCCCTTCCATATGGCCGGCGATCTTCTCCGGGAGTGCGCCGACACCTATAATGTTGATTTTATTGCAACAACAGGGACAGGCGCGAGCCTGTTCGCTTCGCTCATCGGCGCCGCCTTCATCAACGAGATCATAGCGATCGAGAAGAGCTTCAGCTATCTTTATCCCACGACGGGCAGCGTCGTCGATATTGGGGGAGAAGACTCGAAGCTCATCATCTTTGAACCGGGCGTAAAAAAGCAAGGAACATTGCGGGTAAAGGATTTTTCCATGAATGCCCTCTGTGCTGCCGGGACGGGTTCTTTCCTGGACCAGCAGGCCTCGAGGCTTTGCTTTACCATTGAAGAATTCAGCGAAGTCGCATTGAAATCGAAAAATCCGCCCAGGATAGCCGGCAGGTGCACCGTTTTTGCAAAAACCGACATGATCCATCTCCAGCAGATCGCGACGCCTGATTATGAGATCGTGGCCGGCCTGTGCTATGCGCTGGCAAGGAATTTCAAAGGAAACATCGCAAAGGGGAAGGATATGAGAGGCCCCGTGGCCTTCACCGGCGGAGTCGCCGCGAATGCGGGGATGAGAAGGGCTATGCAGGAGGTCTTTTCGCTCAAAGACGGGGACTTTTTCGTTCCCGAGCATTTTGCCTCCATGGGGGCCATTGGAGCCATCTATGCGGTGCTCGACGACCCTTCATTGAAAAAGGCATTTTGCGGACTTGAAGGGTTGGGCAGCTACCTGAAGAATGAAAAGCCCGAGACCTCCCTGGAGCCACTTGCGATCTCCCAGGGGAATCTCAACGTCCAGTATGCGATGAAAAAGGCAGAGGCAAAGACGAAAGTGTATCTCGGGGTCGATGTGGGCTCCATCAGTACAAACCTTGTCGTTATCGACGAGGAAAGGAATGTGCTTGCCAAGCGTTACCTTATGACAGAGGGGAGGCCTCTCGAAGCGGTGAAGAGGGGTCTTCTTGAGATAGGCGAAGAGGTGGGGGGCATCGTGGAGATCCTCGGCGCCGGTACGACAGGCTCGGGGAGGTACCTCACCGGCGATTTCATCGGGGCCGACATCGTGAGGAACGAGATCACCGCACAGGCGGAAGCTGCTATAGCGATAGATCCCGAGGTGGACACCATATTCGAGATCGGCGGGCAGGATTCAAAATATATCAGCATCGACAACGGGGTGATCGTCGATTTCGAGATGAACAAGGCCTGCGCTGCCGGCACGGGATCATTCCTCGAAGAGCAGGCAGAGCGCCTCGGCATCTCGATCAAGAAGGAGTTCGGCGACCGTGCCCTGGCCTCC
>JAGOOA010000060.1 GCA_017992765.1 Syntrophorhabdaceae bacterium | reverse complement strand
ACAGTAGCCTATCGTCGGGAAATGGGCCTTTATCCGCGTATCGTCGGCAACGTTCCCGCTTGCGTCAATAGGTACATTGAAATCGACGCGGATCAGCACCCGCTTTCCGCTGATATCAACCTGGTCTATAGACTTCATAATTGACCTGCCTTTCTCTGTTTCTTGTGCCTATTTCATGATAAAGGAGAGAAGCTCCAGCATCCTGTTCGAGAAACCCCATTCGTTGTCATACCAGGACAGCACCTTGACCATATTTCCGCCGATCACATTGGTGTACTCCAGGTCAACGATAGAGGAATGGGGGTTGCTGTTAAAATCCTTGGAAACAAGCGGCTCCTCGGAGCACAGGAGGATGCCCTTCATCGGCCCTGCCGCATAGGCTTTGAACTTAGCATTGATATCTTCTTTCGCGACCTTCGCCGACAGTATCGCCACGAAATCGACGACGGACACGTTCGGAACGGGCACCCTTATTGCCATGCCGTCGAGTTTGCCCTTCAGCTCGGGGATCACTTCGGATATGGCCTTTGCGGCGCCTGTCGTTGTCGGTATCATGGAAAGCGCGGCGGCCCGTGCCCGCCGGAGGTCCTTATGGGGCTCATCGAGGACTACCTGGTCGTTCGTGAACGCGTGAATAGTGGTCATAAAACCGTACTCGATGCCGTACTCCCTTTGCAGTATCTTTGTTATCGGCGCAAGGCAGTTCGTCGTACAGGAGCCCATGGATATGACATGATGCTTCGTCTTGTCGTAGACCTCCTGGTTGACGCCGAGCACGAATGTTACATCGGGATTCTTTGCGGGGGCCGATATTACCACCTTCTTCGCCCCTGCCTTGAGATGTCTTTCGGCGCCGGCCCTATCGGTGAACTTGCCGGTGCTTTCAAGCACCACGTCGACGCCCAGGTCTTTCCACGGCAGCATCTCGGGCTCTTTTATTGCATAGGCCTTCACCTCTTTGCCGTCGATCATGATCGCATTCTCTTTTGCCTTCACCTCGGCGTTCATGATCCCATGGACAGAATCATATTTTAACAGGTGGGCAAGCGTTTTCGGATCTGTAATATCGTTCACCGCGACAAATTCCACGTCCTTGCTCCCCAAACCGGCCCTGAGAACAAGCCTTCCGATCCTTCCGAAACCATTTATAGCAACCTTCACGGCCATAATAACCTCCCACTATTTTTTTGTTTTATAGTAATCAAAAGAGCTTGTATTGTCAACACTTTCTTGCCGATCCCTTCGCTGTAAACCTTGTTTTTTCTGATGATTAATTTCCGTTCGCCGGTTGTTGAAAACGACTCCGGTAGAGCATCCGTAATCCAACAAGAATATAGTGGATGCCGGAGACGGCAGTTGAGAGGGCCGTAATGTAAAAAAACACTTCGCCGTATGGCCTCGCCTCGGACCACAGGACATATACTATCGTTGCGATCTGGCAGGCTGTTGTTATCTTGCCGAAAATGCTCGGAGCAGGGGTTGTCGTATAAGACAGTTTATACAGGATGAGAAATCCGACGGCAATGACCAGGTCCCTGACAAGCACAAGGGACGTCAGCCAGAGTGGTATGATCTCATGAAGATACAGCAGCACAAATGACGCGACGAGCATCGTCTTGTCGGCGATGGGGTCGAGGAACGCGCCCAGATGGGTCTTTTTGCCCATCACCCTGGCAAGGAATCCGTCGAGGAGGTCGCTTATGCCCTGGAGGATAAATAAAAAGAGCGCCAGGTGCAACCGTCCGCTGTTGACCGCTATGATAAAGAAGAATGTAAGAAAAAAACGAAAAATAGAGAGGAGGTTCGGGATGTTCATTCTCGGTATAGGTTTCTGAAGGTCGTTGTCTTATCCTGGAACGCAAGCTCGACGGTTCCTGTCGGCCCATTCCTTTGTTTTCCGATAATGACCTCAGCGATATTTTTCTCCTCCTCCTGTATCTCCTTGTTGTAGACCGCATCCCTGTAAATGAAAAAGATAACATCGGCGTCCTGTTCAATGGCCCCCGACTCACGGAGGTCTGCCAGCCTCGGCCGCCTGTTGTCCCGCTCCCGCTGTTCCGGCGCGCGGTTCAACTGGGAGATGGCGATCACAGGGATCTGCAGTTCTTTCGCAAGGGCCTTCATGGACCGCGATATCTCCGATATTTCCTGTTCGCGCCTGTCTATGCCGGTCCGCCCCCTCATCAGCTGGAGATAATCAACGATAAGCAGCCCGAGGCCGTGTTCCTTTTTCAACCTTCTCGCCCTTGCCCGCAGCTCAAGCACGCTCAACCCGGGTGAATCATCGATGAACATCAGGGCATCCCGCAATTTTCCTGCCGCGTCCGCAAGCTTTGGCCATTCCGCCCCGGAGAGCGTTCCCGTCCTGAGCTTTGAATGCTCGATCTCCGACTCAGAGCTTAAAAGCCTCGTCACGAGCTGCTCTTTTGACATCTCAAGTGAAAATACCCCTACGGGGACAGAGGTCTCTTTCAACATCGACACGTACTGCGCGATATTCATGCAAAAGGCCGTCTTCCCCATACTCGGCCTGCCGGCCACAACGATCAGGTCCGACGCCTGAAGGCCGCTCGTCATCTTGTCGATCTCCGTAAAGCCCGTGGGCACTCCGGTGACAAGCTGTTTTCTTTTATACAACCTCTCGATGGTCTTGACGTTCTCGAGCACAAAATCTTTTACGGCATAGAACGACGGCCTGAATTTATCTTCCGATACCTGGAAGATCAGCTTCTCCGCCTCATCGATATAATTGTCTACGTTCGAATCTACCTGAAAACCTTTCTCAATGATCTCCGTTGCCGTATTGATGAGCTTTCTCAGGAGAGACTTCTCCTTCACCATCTTCGCATACTGCACGATATTCGCAGCGCTCGGCATGAGGTCAACGAGCGTATTCAGGTAGGTTACGCCGCCTATGCCTTCGAGGATATTTTTGTCTCTCGCAAGGCTGCTCACGGTGACCAGGTCTATGGGCTCATTCCGCTCATAGAGGTCCAGCATGATCCCGTAGATCCTGCTATGGGCATCCTTATAGAAATCTGCAGGGCCTACAATATCAACAACCTTGTTCGTCGAATCGGGGTCAACAAGAAGGCCGCCCAAAAGAGACTGCTCCGCCTCCAGGTTCTGCGGTGGGATGCGGCCCTGTATCTCTTTTGCGCTCCTTGCCGCCTTTGCCATTATTCTTCCTTCTCTACCTCGATCTTCAGCGTCGCGTTCACGTCCTGCCGCAGATGGACCGTCACGGTGTGGGCGCCCGACATCTTTATGGGCTCGTCGATCCTTATCATCTTTTTGTCGATCTCTACGCCCAGGGCGCTTTTTATCGCGTCGACGATGTCCTTGTGCGTAACGGCGCCAAAGAGCTTGCCGTCGACGCCGACCTTTTTCTTCAAGGCGACCGTCATCTCGTCAAGCTTTGCCTTCAGTTCTTCGGCAGACTTGATCTCCCTCTCTTTCCTTCCGGCAAGGCTCTTGATAATATGATCGAACCGTTTGACGTTGCCTTCAGTCGCGGGGATCGCCCGCCCATCGGGAATGAGGAAGTTCCTGCCGTACCCGTCCTTGACGTTGACGATCTCGCCCTTTTTGCCCGTTCCCTTCAGGTCTTCAATAAGTATAACTTTCATACAAGAGCCCCCTATCGAGAAAGTGTCGTAAACGGCAAAAACGCTATATGCCGCGCCATCTTTATGTGTTCTTTGAGCTTTCTCTGATGTTTGGCGCATGTCCCCGTCATCCTTCTCGGCATTATCTTCCCGCGCTCCGTTATATAGTATTTCAGGAGTTTCGGATCTTTGTAATCGATCTCCAGGTTCTGATCCTGGCAAAACCTGCAGACCCTTTTTCTCACATAGACCCTTTTTTTCTGTGAATCGTGGCCTCCTCTGCCCGGTGTCCTTGTTGGTCTTGGCATCTAATCCTCCATCCAAAAAATTTTCTGTGCCCTTACTTTTATTATATGCTGCGATTGCTGCTTCATCTGCGTCAGCATTCCCGAGACCATGATCTCCTTCCCTACCTGCTGGCTCAGGCCCTCTCCGTCAAGCTCGCCTACATGCACAACGTCAACGCGCAAGCCCCCTTCTTCGACCAGGAGGGGAAAGGCAACTACCTTTTCCCCCTTTGGTGTATAGGTTATCTCCGGCTGCGCCTTTAACGTACCGGCGAGAAAGACCCTGTTCACGAGAACTCGCCTTCAAGTTCATCAAAGATGACCGGATCGGGTGGTTTTTTCGGGCCCTCTTTCTTTTCGTCAACATTGACAAAGAGGTGCCGTAAGATCGTATCGACGGTCTTGTAAAATTTCCCGAGCGTGGCCACGCTTGCCTCATTCAGGTCGAGAAGGAAAAAGTAATAGTGCCCCTTGTCCTTCTTCTTTATCGGATAGGCAAGCCTTCTCACGGCCCAATCATCAAACTTCACGACCGCTGCGCCGACCTTTTCCATGTTCGACTGGATCCTCTTGAGCAGATCCTCTTCCTCTTCTTTCGTGCAATCAGGACTGATTATCACGATATTTTCGTACCTTCCCACATCTTTCTCCTTTCACTGTGTTTGTTGAAGCGACGCTACTGCGTTCCTCGCTATCTTTACCCTTACCTTCTCTGCGATCTCGATCGTAATGGCATCGTCGGTTATCCCTGTTATTGTACCATATAACCCGCTCGATGTTATAATTTTATCGCCCTTTTTTAGATTGTCGATAAAGGCCTTCTGCTGCTTTGCCCTCTTCTGCTGGGGCCTGATAAGCAGAAAATAGAAGACGGCAAAAAGGAGTATCAGCGGGAGAAAGCTCATCCACTGACTTGCCCCGCCCTGTCCGGCGGCCGGCTGGCTACCCATTGCATACGCTATATTCATCCTGAAATTCACCTCCTTCATATTTAGCTTTAAATGCCTTATAAAACTCTTCGAACCTTCCTTTCTGTATCGCTTCCCTGATCCTTCTCAGAAACTCCATGTAGAAAAAGAGATTATGGAGCGTGTTGAGATAATAGCTCGTCAGCTCATGGGAGACGAGCAGATGCCGGAGATAAGCCCTTGAAAATGTCCTGCAGATGTAGCATTGGCACTCCCCGTCAACGGGCCTTTCATCCCTGGCAAACCGTGCGTTCTTTATGTTGATCCTGCCGTCCCACGTGAAAAGGTTGCCGTTCCTGGCAAACCGCGTGGGGATAACGCAATCGAACATGTCTATTCCACGCCTGACGCCCTCGAGGATATCCTCGGGCAGCCCTACCCCCATCATGTACCTCGGTTTTCCCGGGGGGAGCAAGGGCGCCACGGTGTCGACCATCTCCCACATCAGGCTCTTCGGCTCTCCTACGCTCAATCCTCCTATCGCATACCCGTCGAAATCCATTTCCGTCAGTTCCCGCGCCGACCTTATGCGCAGGTCTTCGTAAAAACCGCCCTGTATGATGCCAAAGAGGGCGCTGCCGCCGTCTGTCTTTGCGTTCCTGCACTTCCCGGCCCACCGGGACGTCAGCTCCACGGACGCCTCTGTGTAACCGTATGACGACGGATAGGAAACGCATTCATCAAGGCACACGCATATGTCGGCGCCGATATTCTCCTGCACCTGGACCATTTTCTCCGGCGTGAGGAAGTGCCTCGACCCGTCTATGTGCGATTGGAAAAGGACGCCGTCGTCCTTGATCTCGCGCAGGACGCCCAGGCTGAATATCTGATATCCTCCGCTGTCGGTCAGCACCGCTCCATCCCATCCGGAGAACCTGTGTATGCCTCCCATCTCCCGTATCAGCTGGTCGCCGGGGCGAAGATAGAGGTGGTAGGCATTTGCGAGAATTATCTTCGCGCCTACCTCCTTCAAGTCCCTGTGCGTCGAGGCCTTGACGATTCCCTGGGTGCCCACAGGCATAAAGACCGGGGTCTCAATGTCCCCGTGGCCCGTCCTGAGAAGGCCTTGCCTCGCGCTCCCCTCTTCGTTTATGATCTCCATCATCTTCATATCAGCTCAATCAAGTAAAAGGTGAAAGGTAAAAGGTAAAAGGTTTTAAACCTTTCACATTTCACCTTTAACATTTCACCTCATAAGATCATCATTGAGTCGCCGTAGCTGTAAAACCTGTAGCCCTTTTCTATGGCCTCCCGGTAGCACCTCATCAGCGGCTCACGCCCGGCAAAGGCTGAAGCAAGGAGCAGTGGCGTCGACCGCGGAAGGTGGAAATTGGTAATAAGCGCGTCGACAAATCTGAACCGGTACCCCGGGTATATGAAAAGCTCCGTCCGGCCCGCAAGGCGCGCGTTGCCGTTTCCCGGGCATACCGTCTCGACAGTCCTCACCGAACTTGTCCCGCAGGCCACCACCCTCCTTCCCGACTCTTTCGCCTCTTTAATGCATGCCCTCATCTCTTCGCTCACCTGATAATATTCACTGTGCATCCTGTGCGCTTCTACATCAGCCTCTTTTACAAGGAGGAAGGTCCCTGTGCCGATATGCAGGGTGATCTTCACTATGCTGACGCCTTTCTGCTTTAGCTCCCCGACCAATCCTTCGGTAAAATGGAAGCCTGCCGTAGGAGCTGCAATGGATCCTATATGTTCGGCGTATACCGTCTGGTACCTCTCGAAATCGATCGAATCGTCCTCCCCGTTCCGCCTGATATAGTGCGGAAGGGGCATCTTCCCGCAGCGCCTGACGATATCGTAGCTGTCTCCGTCGTCATCGAACCGGATAGACCACCCGTTCTCCCCTGCCTCCAGCCTTGCAGCGTGCTCGCCGACGGCGACACGGAGCCCTTCCGCCCCTCTCTTAACGCCGTTCACAAGGCAGCGCCAGCCGGCCCTGTCGATCCTCTCGACGAGGAGAATATCGACCTTTCCCCCGGTCTCTTTCACGGCTTTCAGCCTCGCCGGAAAGACCTTGCTGTCATTCAGGACAAGGACATCCCCTTCGCGGAAGTATTCCGGAATGTCCCTGAAAAAGCGGTGCTCGATGGCTCCCTTCTGCCTGTCGAAGACGAGAAGGCGCGAAGCGGCCCTCTCCCCTGCAGGGGACTGCGCAATATATTCCTTCGGCAGGATATAATCAAATTCTCTGACGTCCATGCTGTCTTAATTCCTCGGGGCCTTCTGCCCGATCTCACGTAAGCCTAATTTTATAACAGATTGTCAATGTATAAGCAAATTAAATAGTTATCTCGATCACTTCATGATAAAGGTCATAACCAGCGCAAAGACGGCATACGTCTCAGGCATCGCACCGGACACCATGGCGTTTGCCAGCGTGTTCTTGCCCTCCAGGATGCTCCTGATCCCCGCTGCGCACACCACCCCCTGATACCAGGCGCTGAAAAACATGGTGAACCCGAACACCGCCGCCTTTCCTGCAACGGCCACGGGGTCCGTGTCAAAGCTTCCCATATTGGCAAAGAGGCAGACGATGGAATAGATCCCCTGTGTGGAAGGCATGAGCGCCACGGCGATATTCTTGAAATAGTTCTCCTGGCCCCCTCCGAGCAG
>JAGOOA010000026.1:15769-35524 GCA_017992765.1 Syntrophorhabdaceae bacterium | reverse complement strand
GAATCGATTGTGGAGAAACTTGCCCGTTGCAGGCAGACTCTGGAAAAGATTAAGCCCGGTTGCACGGTTTATCGCGCCCGAAAAGGCAAAAAGAATAACTCCGGTCGTTTATGAGACAGTACACTAGGCTCACTGGATTTGAAGAAGAACAGAGTTATTAGCAATGGATAAATGTGTAAAGGATGTATCCGGTCTAAACTGTAAAGGATGTCTTAGTTGCACACTTTCTATGACCCTTTTCCGGTGGGGGAGAGGGGACATTCTTTCTATGACCCTTTTCCGGTGGGGGAGAGGGGACATTCTTTCTATGACCCTTTTCCGGTGGGGGAGAGGGGACAGTGTCACCCCGCGGCACGCTGCGGGGGATCATCGGGATTGAAAAATTACGGCAAAAGGTGGATAATGAAAAAATAGCGAATGAAATACAGGGAGGGCAGCATGGATATGAGATTGAAGGAACGGTTCATGGAACTGTGGACGCGGTATTTCAACGGCGCGGAGCTGCCTGTCGCCTTTTTCTACACGGACAGGGAAGATGCTGCGCCGAAAGTAAGGCCGCCGAAAAATCCCGGGGCGCACAGGTGCGTCATTGCCGACCTCGCGCGCGCGAGAAACGGGAAGCCCCTTTGCTTTGACATCGACTCCCTGGGCTGTGAGGGGGGCAAGAGGTATTTCGGCTTCCAGGAGGCACTGAGGCCCAACTTCGAATATTTCCTCTCTTGCGGGATACCCGGCGAGCTCGTGGGCGAACGGTACAAGAAGTCGCCGGCACTGGTCAATACGATCATGAAAAAAGTTCCCACATTGAACGCGCCCGGCAAATATATCATCTTCAAGCGGTGGGATCTTCTCGATAAAAGCGACAACCCGGAAGCGGCGATCTTCTTTGCTCAACCTGACGTTATCTCCGGGCTCTTCACGCTCGCGAATTACGACGAGAAGGATCTGAACGGCGTCTTTGCACCATTCGGCGCGGGGTGTTCGACGATCGTCCTTTACCCCTATCTCGAAAATCGTTCAAGGCGCCCTCGGGGCGTCCTGGGCATGTTCGACGTGTCTGCCAGGCCGTGCGTGCAGAAAGACGTTCTCACCATCACCTTCCCCATGAAGAAGCTCAAAACCATGATCGGCAATATGGAAGAGAGCTTCCTCACCACGGAAAGCTGGAAGAAGGTGAAAAAAAGGATCGCACAGTAGCGCGGCTAACCTTATGTCAGGGCAGCTCCTTCATCCACGATGAATCCTGAAACCATTTCGCCTGGAGGTCGTCGAGGACGCCGTTGCCCTGCGCATTGATGAGGATATTATTGAGAAGGTTCACGAGCAGAGGATCACCCTGGCGGACGGCGATGCCGAACGGTTCAAAGGTAAGCGGAGGCGTCGCAACCAAACCCTTATCCTGATTGCGGAATACCGTCACGGCGCATGCGGCGACATCAGACATGACGGCCTTGACCTTGCCCGTAAGAAGAAGCTGTATCGCTTCATCCATGCCCTTCGCAACCTCGAGCTTCGCAAGGGGCAGGCTCATTTTTGCGATCGCCTCGCTGGTGGTGCCGAGGGGTACGGCGAGCGAAAAGTCGGCTTTATTGATCTCTTTCAGGCTCTTCGCGTTCAGCGCCGTCTCTTTTGTGGTAAGGATGGACTGCCCGGAAACGAAATAGGGGCCTACGAATGCGAACTTGAGGTTCCTTTCGGAGGTTATGGTCATACATGACAGGACCATATCTATCTTACCGGACTTCAGTGTGGAAAGGAGTTCGTTGAAAGGTATCTGTACGACCTTCAGCTTGACGCCCATCTCGTTGGCGATGATCGTCGCGAGGTCGATATCGATCCCGATGAGCTTGCCGCTTTTTGTCTTTGCCGTAAGCGGGGGGTAGTCCCCGGACGAACCGACGATCAGCTCCCCTCTTTTTACTATCTTGTCAATGATAGGTCCCGCTGAAGCGGTTGCTGCGAAGACAAGCATCAGGACTGCTACAAGGCATGCCACAAACTTTCTCATACACTTCCTCCTTGATAAATTATGCTATGGGTATAGATAAGATTATATTTGTTGCGGATATTTTGTAAAGAGAAATACACAGCGCGCCGCAAGGTCCTCTCAGTCAGGCGCTGCAGGGAATTGTGCGGTTATCTCCCGTACTTCAACCGGAGCGCTTTCGACCGTTCCACAGAGGCCTTTCCCACATCGCTTTTTGGATCTATTTGAGACTGCTTCATATGCTCGGCGTAGGCGTTGTTAACGTCACCCACGCCTTCATAACACATTCCAAGGATGCCGTGGACCCTCGGATGTTTCGGCTGGGCATCCGCGAAGGGTTTTAGGTAGGCAATGGCGTTCTTGTATGACTTCGTCCTGTAGTAGGTCATCCCGAGAAAATAAAACGAGGGCAGGTCTTCCGGGAAGAGCGTCAGGCCCCTGCGCAGATACTGGATGCTTTCAGTGTATCTTCCCTGAAAATAACTTTTCGCCCCCATCCCCCTTACGGCAGGCTGGTAGTTCGGGTCGATCCTGAGCGCCTGCTGGAAAGATCTTTCTGCCTCGCTGTAATTCTTCTTCTTCAGCATGATAAAACCATTGAGGGCATGGAACGGGGCCCGCTTCTGGTCCTGGGCGAGGGCCTTCTGCGCATAGCCCGCCGCTTCGGGAAGGCTGTCTTTCTTTAAGGCCCGCACCCCTTTGTCGTAGTAATTTGTATAGATGCTGTGCACCTTGCGTATGTCTGCCGTAGCAGACTGGAACTGCTGCCTGTTCGTGCCGTCTCCCCGGATGGGCTGGCGGGGGGTCGCGTTGATGATATTCTGCATCTCCTCAATGCGCACCGACGTCCTTGGATGGGTAGAGAGAAGGTCCTGAAAAAAGCTCTGCTCGCCGGGTTCCTGGCCGATCGACTTTATATACGCATTGCTGATATTCTCTATATTCCTCTGGGCGTTCAGGGCATTGCGGGGATCATATCCGAGTCTCGTCATGTACTGGACGCCAAGCCGGTCGGCTTCCAGTTCATCGCTTCTGCTGTACTTCAAAAGAAGGAGGCTTCCCCCAAGAGAACCGAGGGTCAGCGCTGCGTCGGAATAGTCGCTTCCTGCCAGGGCAATACCCGCTCCGCCGAGGAGTACCTGGGTAACCATGCTGTGCGACATCTGGCTCGCCGAATGGCGCGCAGATACATGCCCCATCTCGTGGCCCATAACGTATGCGAACTCTGCTTCACTGTTAAGATTCGCCACCAGGCCCCTCGTCATCACAACATATCCGGGGATCGCCCACGCGTTGGGAACGGAAGAATCCTGTATCGCGAATTCCACAGGGAGGTTGGGCCTGTGGGAGACCTTGTGGATGTTGACAACGACGCCTTTTAAGTATGTCTTGAGCCGGTCGTCCCGGTACTCGCCCCCGCCGCCCTCCCCTCCCCAGAGCGCGTTGGGGTAGAGCTCTCTGCCCATGGCGATCTCTTCCTGCTCCGAGACGAGCATCAACTGGCTCTGGCCGGTCACAGGGTTGACTGCGCAGCTGCCAAAAAACATAAAGGTGAGGAAAAGAAGAGGAATTGCCCATATAAGCCGCAAGGTTCTCATGTTCACCTCCCGCATATATCAATTATTTTATCCTTTTACTCCGGTTTGTCAAGTTCCGGGTGCCGCTCATTTTCCTTGAACTGCCTCACGGGTAAATCGTAGAATATGCACATCAAATCAGGAAGCCTAAAGGGAGGTGCAGATGGGTGTCTTCCATCCGACGAAGATCGTCGCCATTGGCCTGAACTATATTGACCACGCAAAAGAGTTGAACATGCCCATACCCGAATACCCCATCATCTTCATGAAGCCCCCGACGTCTGTTATCGAAAACGGGGACTCCATCCTGTGTCCGGCGCAGAGCAAAGAAGTCCATTACGAAGGGGAGCTCGCCATCGTCATGAAGGAGAGGGCGCGATTTGTAAAGCAGGAAGACGCCCGCCGCTTCATAGCCGGGTATGCCTGCGCCAATGATGTTACGGCGCGGGACATGCAGAGGATCGACGGTCAGTGGACACGGTCAAAATCGTTCGATACCTTTTGTCCTCTGGGCCCGGGGATCGTCTCCGCCATCGACCCTTCGAACCTCGATATTGCGACGAGGGTCAACGGGGTCACAAAACAGCATTCGAGCACAGGCAACATGATCTTTAACGTCTTCTATTTAGTTTCATATATATCGGAGATCATGACCCTCCTGCCGGGCGACGTCATCATAACAGGAACGCCCCCAGGGGTTGGCCCTATCGTGCCCGGCGACGAGGTCGAGGTAGAGATCGAAGGGATAGGGATACTGAAGAACAGGGTAGCGGCGCTGAGAGAGGTTCAACGTTCTATGTTCAACGTTCAACGTTAAGACAAAAACGGATAAGATAGAACTTGTTCATTGCTGATAGCTGACCGCTGATAGCTCATTATATAAGGAGAGTCATATGGACAACATCACCTTTGAAGACTTTCTTAAGACGGACCTGAGGGTGGCCGAGATCAAGGCCTGCGAGGACATTGAAGGGGCCGACAAGCTTTACAAGCTCACCATCGATGTCGGCGAAGAGCGCCTCATCGTCGCCGGCATCAAACAGTACTACACGAAGGAAGAGCTTATCGGAAAAAAGATCGCCGTCGTGACGAACCTTGAGCCGCGAAAGCTGAGGGGGATCATGTCTCACGGGATGCTCCTTGCGGCATCCAATGAAGACAAATCATCGGTAGTGCTGCTCACCCTTGACAGGACAATCCCCAACGGCAGCAAGATATCATAAATGCTGCTCATGGCTGATAGCTCATGGTTCATGGCAGGCTTGATCCAGGATTCTGGCTACTGGATTCTTGAGAAAAGATAGACGCCGAGCGACTTCTGTGGAACCTCGATATACGATATGCGGGCTACGATATATGACTTACCATGAGCTGTGAGCTATGAACTATGAGCTTAGATTATGATGCATAGCATATTCCTCTTTCTTGCGGGCATAGCCCTCTTTCTCCTGGGCATGCTGAAACTGAGCTCGCAGATGCAAAGCGTATTTAGCTCCCGCATCCGCGGATATATACGCTTCTCTGTAAGGAAGCCCTTCTATGGACTCCTTACGGGCCTCTTTACCACCATAATATTTCAAAGCAGCTCGGCGACAACGCTTCTTACCATGGGGCTTGTCAGCGCCGGCCTTGTCAGCTTCTATCATTCCCTGGGCATCATACTGGGCGCAGACATAGGCACGACGCTGACCATACAGCTTGTCGTCTGGAAGGTAACCGACGCCTCGCCTCTCTTCCTTTTTGGCGGCATCATACTTTACTTTGTCGCGAAGGGGCATCTGAAGGTCATTGGCGAGGCCCTCCTCTATTTCGGAATAATATTCTTCGGGATCAGCCTTATCGGCGACGCCACAACACCGCTCAAAAACAGCACGTTATTCACCCGTTATTTCCTGAATACGCAGAATCCCGCTATGGGGCTTCTCATCGGCCTTGTCTTTACGTCCATCGTCCAGGCATCCGCGATCCCCATCGGGGTGCTCGTCATCCTCGGCCAGCAGGGGCTCGTCTCGATCGACAACGCCATCCCGATCGTCATAGGCGCGAATATCGGCACAACAGCAACGGCGCTTATCGGGAGCCTGGCAAGCGATCTGAACGGCCGAAGGACCGCTCTCGCCCACCTTCTCTTCAAATGCGCCGGGGCGCTTGTTTGCTTCGTCTTGCTCCCGCTGTTCCTGTCGGTCCTGAAGGCGCTCTCGTCCAGCATCGCCCAGCAGGTGGCCATCGGTCATTTCCTCATCAATCTCATCGTCGTGTGTTTGTTTATCTTCGTCCTCACGCCTTTCTCCCATTTCGTCTGCAAGATCATTCCCGGCGAGGAAAAGGTGCTCCCGCTCTGGCCGGAGTTCCTCGACGCCAAGTCTCTCGCCAACCCCGATAATGCCCTGGCCTGCGTTAAAAACGAGCTGGGCCGGGAGATCACGCTGGCCCAGAGCATGCTGAAGGAAAGCCTTGGCCTTGCCTACGAATACAAAGAGAGCAGGCAGCGCAATATTATGTATATGGAGCTTGTCATGGACAACCTCCAGGCGGAGATCACAAAGTACCTCTGGGGCATTTCCTGCGGCGAGCTTTCCCAGCCCCTGACAAAGCGCCTCTTTGCATTTTCTTCTTTTGCCTATGACATTGAGCGGATGGGCGACCGCTCCGTCAACCTCGCAGAGCTGGCCGAACAAAAATGCAAGCGAAAGGCGCATTTTACCGAGGCAGCGAAGGAAGAGCTCCGCGAGATCGGGAACCTCGTTATGGAGAACCTCTCAGACGCGGCGTCCCTTATAGAGCACAAGGACCTTCCGCGCATACGGGTCGTCTTTGAACGGGAACGCAGGGTCGACGTCAAGATAAAAAATGCCATCGGCAACCACATGGAGCGTTTCTACAAAAAGCTCTGCGTTGCCGAGGCCGGCCCCATCTATGTGGACATGCTCGTCAACCTCGAGAGGATATCAGACCGCTGCCGCCTCATCGCCGAGCTCGTAAACGGCTTAGATGAAGAATAACCTTTGCTACCGCGGCACTGGTTTTCGTGATATAATAGTCAAGTTGTCCTGCGAACACCCGAAGGCGAAAGGGAGCAAGGCAGTTCATTATACGATATACTATATACGACATACTTTTTGCTGACAAAAAGGAGGTATCCATGGCAGAGGCAACGGTGAAAATAGAAGGCATGAGCTGCCAGCACTGCGTCATGGCGGTCAAAAAGGCGCTCGGCGTCGTGCCTGGCGTTGTCGCAAGCGACGTCCGGATCGGAAGCGCGACCGTGCAGTACGACGACGCAAAGACGCAGCAGAAAGATATCGAGGCTGCGATAGAAAAGGCAGGATACAAAGTAACAAAATAATAAAAGCCGTCAGGCGTGGGTCGTTAACCCCTTGCGACGTACGATTCATGCCGTGCGGGTTTAGCATAAGGAAATGATATGGATGAGATAATTGCGGCGATCAAGGATGGCCGCGATATTGAGAAGCAGGCGGCAGCCTTCTCGTTGCTCACGAAGGAGGACAAGCTCGCCGTCCTGGGACACATCAGTGTCATAAGATCAGAGTTTTCAGGGCAGTTTCTTGGCGCCGCCTATCCCGGCGAAGAGGACAAGGATGTCCTGAAGGCTATACGGAAGGCCCTCTTCCGCCTCAAGTCGGCCGGCATCAAGGTCGAAGAACCAAAGGCAGCCGGCGAGCCGGCCCTCAGAAAGGTTGAAGATGCCCGGGAACACATTGGCTTTATGTCGAATTACGACGATGCGGGCACCCGCGTTGTCCTCCTTATCCTCGGCATCAAAAAGAATAGCTTCATATTCCTCAACGCGATAGACAAATTTGCCGAAGGGCTTCTCGAACTGGATACGATGCCCGTCGACAGGCGGGGCCTTGAAGAGATCATCAATGAATACCGGCGCGGCACATCACAGCAGGTAGCCTTCGGGGAGATCTCGCCGCGCTATGCAAGCTTCCTCATCGAGGAGGCGTCCATAGCCTCCGGCAGGTTCGTTGAAGAGATGAAGCAGATAAAATTCTTCAATTCCCGTTTGACGAAAGGCGTCCAGAAGGCGGACGATATCTATGGCCTCGCCGTGCCGGAAAACACCAACATCGTTTCCCCTGAAGCGATATTCACCCATGATCTTTTCGCGTCCTTCAAGGTCACCTGGGCAACGCTCGACGATGACCGGAAGGAATATGCCGGGCTGGGGGGCTCAACGATCGTCCTTCCTCAGTATATGGTGGAAGAGAAAAAACGGGAATTCGTCAGGGCGCTTATTGCCGGGGACCCTCTGGCATCTTACGTCCCCCGTATGAAGAGGCTCATGGAAGATTATGCCTACCTCTTCCATGTCATGAACAATTTTTCGTGCTACAAAGGATTGACAGAATACCTCAAGGGCACAGGTTCCCCGCAGGAAACATTATTCCGCTTCGTCGCACGGTCCCTCGAAGAGACCGAGGAAAAATCCCAAGATGGCCTCATCGTAGATCCTTATGGCTCGGTTCGTCCTTAAAGATACCTTTTACAATAAGGCGAAGCAGGAAGGGTTCAGGGCGAGAAGCGCCTATAAGCTTCAGGAGATCCAGAGCAGGTTCC
This sequence comes from Syntrophorhabdaceae bacterium, assembly GCA_017992765.1. GTDB lineage: Bacteria > Desulfobacterota > Syntrophorhabdia > Syntrophorhabdales > Syntrophorhabdaceae > UBA5609. Next base: position 27,376 of record JAGOOA010000026.1, on the reverse strand, counting down.
ATAGCGTCAGGAAGGGCGACAGGGTGCTTGACCTTGGATGTGCGCCGGGAAGCTGGCTGCAGCTTCTCTCCGGAATGGTCGGCGGGGAAGGGACGGTTACCGGCATCGATATCCTGCCCACGCCCGCGCTTCCCGCAAAAAATATCACGACGATCGTGGCAGACATAAGAAAGACAGACATCGGGGATGTTCTTTCCGGGCAGGCCATTGATGGCTTCGATGTTGTTACCTGCGATATCGCCCCCAATCTTTCAGGGATCCGCGAGGTCGATGACGCGCGCATCGAAGAGCTCTTCGGGGCCGTTCTTCAAACCGTTGAGGCAGCGCTCAAGACAGGCGGCAGCTTCATCATCAAGTCCTTTTTCACCGGCGTGCAGAAAGGCATCTCGGAAAAGCTGCGGAATGGCTTCGCGAAGGTGTCCGTGTATAAACCCGCGGCGTCACGAAGCGTCAGCTCCGAGGTGTACTATATCTGCCAGGGTAAGAAGGTTCATAGTAATACACCCGTGAGGCGTCAGTCGTAAGGCGTGAGGGGTTTAACCGCCTAACGCCTGACGCCTTACGACTTACGAGATTCTTCTTTACCGTTCACTTTTCACTTCTCACCTTTCACTGCCTCTAACAGCTCCTTGAGCCGCACGTAATCGATCTTTCCGGTGCCGAGCTTGGGAATATCCTTCATATATCTGATCTCCCTCGGACAGGCAATATCGGAGAAACCCCTGGCCTTTAATATCTCCCGCACGGCCTTCTGCTCTGCGTCCCTGCTGTTCGTAACGAGGATGAGCCTCTCCCCCTTCCGCTCGTCGGAAACGGCCATAACGGCGGCCTCCTTGCGCTCGCCGAACCGCCCGGCGAGGGCCTCCTCGACGGCCGTGAGGGAGATCATTTCGCCGCTGATCTTGGAGAACCTCTTCAACCGGCCAACTATCTTCAGGAAACCATCTTCGGTGATCTCGACGATATCGCCCGTATCATACCAGCCCTGATCTTCAATGTGAAATTTTTCGTTCGCCTTTTCGTTCTTTAAATATCCCGCCATCACGTTCTTCCCTTTGATATAGAGCTTGCCTGCCCTCCCCTGTTTGTCGTCGATGCCCTCAACGGGCGTAAGCTTATATTCCATGCCGGGCAGTATCTTCCCCACGGTCCCGTACTCGTGCTCGAGGGCGTTGTTGATGCTGATGATCGGGGAGCATTCCGTGGCGCCGTACCCTGACATGACCCGTATCCCGTAGATCTTCGCATACCGCTCAAATACGCTGTCGCTCAACGCCTCTGCTCCGCAAAAGATGTACCGCATGGAATGGAAATCGTATGGGTGCGCCTTTTTGCTGTAGCCGTTCAAAAACGTGTTGGTCCCGACAAAAATGGTACACCCTTCATCATAGGCTATCTCGGGCACGATCCTGTAGTGGAGGGGGCTCACATAGAGAAATACCTTTGCGCGGGCGAACATGGGCAGTATGGTCCCGATGGTCAGGCCAAAGCTGTGGAAGATCGGCAGGGCGTTGAGGAAATAATCCGTCTCCCGCACATCAACCTTTGTGAGCGCCTGGTGGATATTTGAGATGATATTTTCGTGGGACAGGCAGACCCCCTTGGGTACGCCTTCAGAGCCGGAGGTAAAAAGGATAACCGCTGTCTCTTTTTCTTCGCCAGGCCTCATCTGCGAACAGGAGCCGGGAAAAACGCTGCGGATAATGCCTGCAAGCTTTTGTTTCAGGCCTATCTCCTCTTTCAGATCCTCTACAAAGACGACGTTCTTGCCTTCAAAAACAGACTGGCTGACCCTGATCCGGTTGAGAAACTGCCGCGACGTAACGATGGTGGCCAGATCGGCAAGCTCCATTGCGTGCTGCAGCGCGGCGGGGCCGGTAGAGTAGTTGAGAAAGACCGGTATCTTCCTGAAGAACCCTAACCCCATAAAAATAAGGGCCGTGACGGTCAGATTCGGCAGGAGCAGGCCGATGTTCTTATCGGGAAGCCGCGACAGGTAGCCTCCCAATACAAGGGCCCCTGTCAGCGATCGTCTGTAGCTCACCTCTTTCCCCGTCGAGTCTTTGTACAGCGTCCTGCTTCCGTTCTCTTTGCAGGAGCGGATAAATTCGCGGGCAAGCGTTGAAGGCCTGTTTGCTGCCTCGTAGGCAATATCGCACAAGGACTTATATATGATCGCCGCCGCGTGCTTCTTCCGCCTTTTCGGCGGCATGTCTTCCAACGCTACAGGACCGAGCACCTTCCCTATAGTAACCGAAACGTGTGCGAAGAGCTTTCTGCGGCCCCCCTCCTTTCCGGAGAACATTGTCGAGTAGGTATTGCTGAGATGGATAGGCAGTATCTGAGCCCCCGTCTTGTAAGCGACAAACCCTGTCCCCTCGTAGATCTTCATGAGGCTCCCCGTTCCTGTCATCCGCCCTTCCGGAAAGACAAGCAGCGGGGTCCCTTTGTTCACCCTTTCGATTATCCCCTTCAGGGAATAGGGGTTCATCGTGTCCAGCGGGACCGTATAATCGTTCTGCATGAAGAATTTGAACCGCCGTTCCCGGGCCCTTGTCCTGCTCACAAGGATCTTGAGCTTAAGGTTCAGGTACGTCCAGAGCAGCACCCCGTCGATCAGGCTTTCATGGTTGGAGATGATGATCAGCTTTTCGAATGCCTTCGGCACATTCTCCATGCCTGTAACGCTTACCCGGTGGACCAGGGAAAAATAGGTCTTAAAGAGAAGCCGGCAGCCTTCTTCGACGATCGTTTTAAAAATAGGGCGCTTTCTGCACATCAGGTTCGTTGCCTTTCCTTTCATAACTATATGAACCGCTCTGCTTCTGTCAAGCAATTTTAGTAAAGACCACGGCATCCATTTCGCTTGAAATTTTTTCCATCATGGAGGACAATAGACATACAGGGTGAACCGGCTCATGGTTGATGGCTGATAGCGAAATACCCGTAAGATTGAGCACTTTTTATTTTGAGCATTTAATATTTGAATTTTGATATTGTTTAGAGATTGGTGCTTAGAATTTTGAATTTATTAATGTTCCTGATCACCGAATAAAGGAGGATTAACGATGGAATGTAAAATACCAAAGATCAAGGCCGCCCGCATATCCATGACGGCCTTGCTGTCTGTTGTCCTGTTCATTGCCATGGTATTGCCTGTGGGAGCGGCGGATGCCGAAGAGGCGCAGGCTATCGTGGATAAGGCAAGGATCACCTTCAGCTCTTTTGCCAGGGACGAAAATTACAGCTACCTCAACGACCACCTCAGGAACGTCAAGGGGCTTTTGATCTTTCCCCAGGTGCTTAAGGCCGGTTTCATCCTCGGAGGGTCGGGGGGAACGGGCGTCCTTGTGGCAAGGGACCAGAAGACCGGCAACTGGAGCGAACCTGCATTTTATACCGTCGGAGCCGTAAGCTTCGGGCTCCAGATAGGCGGTGAAGCCGCAGAGGTCATCATGATGATCATGAGCCAGAGGGCAGTCGACTCTCTTCTCACCACGTCTGTCAAGCTGGGCGGGGATACATCGATCGCCCTTGGCCCTGTCGGCGCCGGCGCCAAAGGCGCTGTTACGGCGGATATCATCTCCTTCGCAAGATCCAAGGGCATCTACGCAGGGCTTAACCTTGAAGGTTCGGTCGTGAAGGTGAGAAATGGCCTCAACGAGGCATATTTCGGCAGAGAAACAAGTCCGGCGGAGATCATTATCAAGCAAGCGGTGAGCAACAAAGGGTCGGCCAGGCTTCGGGAAACATTAAAAAAGGCCGCGAAATAGTTCATAACAAAACATCCGTAAGTCGTTGGTCGTAAGGCGTGAGGGGATGAACCCCGCGAGATGTGAAAGGTAAAATGTTAAATGTTTTAAACTTCTCACTTCTCACGTTTCACTTTTCACGATATCAAATGATAGCTGCAAGAGGTATGTATGGGTAAGGGCAGGACGGTAATATTGTGCGGGGCAGCCATTTGCCTGCTTGTCGCAGGCACATGGTTCCTGTCCCATTTTGTCTACTCGTCGGAGATAAAGCCGCAACCGGCGTCCCCGTCATTTGCCGGCTCCGGAAGCTGCCGTGAATGCCATGCAAGGTTCTATCAGCTCTGGTCAACATCCTTCCACGGTCTTGCCATGCAGCCCTATACTGCGCCATTTGCCCGCGCAAAGCTCACTGCCCAGACGGATGACGTCATCATTGGAAGATACCGCTACCGTGCCGATATATCTGAAGATGCCGGCTGGGTCACTGAAAGCGGCCCGGAGGGCAAAAAAAGATACGGGATCGAGCATGTCCTCGGCGGAAAGAACGTCTATTATTTCCTCACACCCCTTGAAAAGGGGCGGCTGCAAACACTGCCTGTCGCGTACGATGTACGAAAGAAAGAATGGTTCGATACGGCGGCAAGCGGCATCCGCCACATCCCCGGGCGCAGGCCTGACGATCCGGTAAACTGGAAGGACCGGCCCTACACATTCAATACCGCATGCTACAACTGCCATGTGAGCCAGCTTTCCACCAACTACGACGCAAAGACCGATGTCTACCATACCACGTGGCGCGAGCCGGGCATCAACTGCGAGACCTGCCACGGCCCCGCAGAAGAGCATAACAGGCTATTCCGTACGACACCGAAAGGGCAAAGGCCAAAAGACATGAAGATCATAAGCGTCGGCAGCTTTACCCCGGAACAGCATAACGCCACCTGTTCTGTCTGCCATGCCAAGACGATGCCGCTTACGAGCAGCTTCAAGCCGGGGGACAGGTTCTTCGACCACTTTGACCTCGTAACGCTTGAGGACCCCGATTTCTATCCTGACGGACGAGACCTCGGAGAAAATTATACCTATACGGGATGGCGGATGAGCCCCTGCGCACGATCGGGAAAGCTTCATTGCGTCTCATGCCACACATCGAGCGGCCGGTATCGCTTCAAGGCGGAAGAGAAGGCAAACGACGCCTGCTTGCCCTGCCACGAAGAGCGTGTGAAAAATGCCCCGGCGCATACCCGCCACAAAGCAGACAGCAAGGGCAACAGATGCGTCTCCTGCCACATGCCGGCAACGGATTTCGCCAGAATGATTCGCAGCGACCACTCCATGCTTCCCCCAACGCCCCTTGCTACCATCAGGTTCAAATCGCCGAATGCCTGCAATATCTGCCACAGCGGGCAGGACGCGCAATGGGCGGATACATGGGTGAGGAAATGGCGGACCCGCGATTACCAGGCGCCCATTATATACCGCGCAGGGCTTATCGACGCGGCGAGGAGGCGCGACTGGTCACGCCTCCCTCAGATGTTAAGCTATCTCACGCAAAATGACCGCGATGAGGTGTTTGCCGTCTCCCTCATACGCCTTCTCAGGGCCTGTGGCGACGAGAAGAAATGGCCGGTAATCTTGAAGATGACAGGCGACCCTTCTCCTCTCGTACGGGCTGCAGCGGCAGAATCTCTTTCGGGCTTCCCTTCCAGGGAAAGCATCAAGGCGCTTGTCGCGGCCACGGGAGACGCTTACCGCCTTGTGCGCATCAGGTCTGCCACGGCGCTTTCCTACCTTCCAAGGATGCGCTTCGGTGAGGGCGATGCAAAAAAGATAAAGGCGGCCACAGAAGAATACCTGGCATCGATCAGGACCTATCCTGACCAGTGGAATTCCCACTACAACCTCGGGAATTACTACCTGAATCAGGGCAATCTGTCCTCCGCGGTTTCAGCGTATGAGAAGGCCCTCGCCTTTGAGCCGGGCGCGATACTGCCGCTTATCAACATGTCGATCGCCTATGCTCGCACCGGGGACAACGCTAAGGCCGAGGAGGCCCTCGGGAAGGCCCTCGACCGTGAACCGTCGAATGCCGAGGCGAACTTCAACATGGGGCTTATCAAGGCAGAGAAAGACGACTATGCCGGGGCGGAAAAATACTTCCTGGCAGCCCTGAGGTCTGACCCTCAGATGCCGCAGGCAGCATACAACCTTTGCGTCATACTCTCAAAGGGCCGCTTACATGAAGCCCTTCCATACTGTCAGAAGGCTGTCGAGATTCTTCCCTATGAGCCACGGTACGCCTACACCCTCGCCTTCTACAAAAACCGGCAGGGAGATACAGCGGGGGCGACAAAGATCCTTCAGGACACCATCAAACAGCAGCCCTTTTACGGGGATGCGTACATACTGCTTGGCGAGATCTATGAAAAACAGGGCAAGGTATCGGACGCCAAAACCCTTTACCTTGAAGGGCTCACAAAAAATGCCATACCTTCCTCCTACCGCCAACGCTTCAGCGAGAGGCTGAAGGCATTAACTCCGCCGGACAAACCCGGAAAACAGTAAAAACCAGGCTCCTCTCCCGCGGGGGGAGAGGGAACGGCGTCTCCCTGCAGCTCGCTGCGGGGAATCTTCCGGATTCAAAACGTGCTGAAGGCTTTTTGTTATGAGCCCTCAAAGCACTTCCCCCTTCGGTATTACAACGACGCCTTCGTCTGAGACATAAAAACGTCTTCTATCCTTATCGAGATCGTACCCGATCCTCATGCCGTCCGGCACCCTGACCCCCTTGTCGATGATAGCCTTCTTCACCCGCGCTCGCATTCCGACAACAACGTCATGGAAGAGAATGGACTCGCCCACTTCGGCATAGCTGTTTATGCGAACGCCGGGAGAAAGCACTGATTTTATTACCTTTCCGCCGCTGATAATAACCCCGCTGCATATAATAGAATCCAGCGCCTTTCCCGCCCGGCCTTTTTCTTCGTCGGCAAAGACCGTCTTCGCGGGCGGGTATTGCCCTTCATAGGTTCGTATGGGCCAGGTTTTGTCATAGAGGTTGAACACAGGGTTCACCGATGCGAGATCCATGTTCGCACGCCAGTACGCATCTATTGTGCCTATATCCCTCCAGTATGCCGCGTCTTTGTTCTTGCCCGCACCAAACCTGTACACGTACACCCTGCTATCGGGATACATATAAGGCACGATATCCCTTCCGAAATCATGGGAGGTATCGCGCCGGGCATCGTCATTCAGGGCCTTGATCAATACGTCCCTGTTAAAGATATAGACACCCATCGAAATGAAGGCCCTGTCAGGTTTTCCTGGGATCGGCCTGGGGTTTTCCGGTTTTTCTTCAAACCCGCACACCCGCCCATCGCCATCCACCTCAACGACGCCAAACCGCGAGGCCTCCGCGATATCCGCTTCTATGGCGGAGATTGTCAGATCTGCCTTCTTTTTCTGGTGATGCCTTATAAAATGGCCGTAATCCATTTTATAGATATGGTCTCCGGAGAGGATTATGACGTGTTCACAGTCAACCTGCTCGAGATGGTATACATTCTGAAAAACGGCATCAGCCGTTCCCCTGTACCAGTCCTCCCCAACCCTCATTTGCGGCGAGAGGTGCGATACAAACTCGCCGAGTTCCGGGTTCAGTATGCTCCATGCGTCTCTTGTATGCCGTATAAGCGAATGTGATTTATACTGCGGAAGGACAAAGATCTTTCTTATTCCCGAGTTTACGCAGTTGCTTAATGTAAAATCGATTACCCGGTATTTGCCGCCGAAGGGGACAGCGGGCTTTGCCCTGTCTTTTGTCAATCCGTAAAGGCGGGTGCCGACGCCGCCGGCTAGCACAAATGCAACGGCGCTATGAATAAGCCTCGATTTCATCGCTCCTCTTTTTACATTAATAGCACAATACAAACAGGAATCAATAAAAAATGAACTATTTCCTTGAACGGATTTGTCACTTGTTGTATTGTCAGAATACGCGATAAAGATGGACATCTATGGCATTCCACCGTTGCTCAGCTCGATCATCCTTTTCATCCTTTTCCTTATGGGGGTATTCAAATCAAAAAGATCCCCCACCAACCTCCTCTTTTCGCTTATATGCCTCGTCGGCTGCCTCCTCAACATCGACAAGACGGTCCTTACGGCGATCACGGATGAGGAGCTTGCAATTCAGATAAGCAGGCTCGATCACCTTTCCCTGGTTTTTATTATTCCGCTCTATTTCCACTTCACGCTGTTGGCAACAGGGTACAAAAAATGGCTTCCCTTCGCAAAGTATTCCTATATCCTCTCCTTCCTTCTTTTGCCTTTGACCCGGCATCCCCAGTATCTAACCCATGTGAAGCGCTTTTTCTTCGGTTATTTCGCTATCTCAGGGCCTTACTTTTATTTCTTCGGCATCTTAAGCACGCTGAGCGTTGCCGCGTCGATCTATCTCCTCATAAAGAAGCTGGGGGAAGAAACTGCATCAGTGAAAAAAACGAGGATCAAATATATCCTTTTAAGCTTTGGCCTTGCCGCCGCCGTAAACCACTTCGATATCCTCACCATGAAGGGATACGCGATGTATCCGCTGGGTAATTTTGTTTTTGTTCCCATGTGCCTGCTGGGATACTCCATACTTAAGCACGACATCATGGAGTGGAAGATATTTCTCAACAAAGGGATCATACTTTCCACCCTCCTTCTCATATCCATGGGTTTTTTTGTAGGGTCGGCAATATTATTGAAAAAGCTCTTTGATGCGCCCGCGCACAGGGACCTTGTCTACATCACCTCAATGGCCCTGACCTTCTTCCTCATCTATTTTTCAAAGGAGCGGGTTCAAAACTTTCTTGTGCAATTCCTGCAGCAGGAATTTATCAGGAACAGGCGGGCGTTAAAGGACCTCAGCTTTGAGATACTGACGTTCCATGGCATTGAAGACATCAAAAAAACTGTTATCGCGAGGCTGTCGAAGCTTTTCGTACTGCAAAGATGTGCCGTCAAAATGGTGCCGAAGATCGATGAAACGGAAAGGGTCAGCGCCCTTCACGAATCGGACACGTTATGGAAAGACGGGTACCGGTTGTCTATCCCGATACATTCAAAGGCCCACCCTTCCTGCCTCCTGCTGGGAGAAAAAGGGAACATGAGCCTTTACACCGGGGAGGAGGTTGAATTCCTCACGATCCTTGCAAACCACACCGCCCTTTCCTTTGATAATGCGAAGGCGTATAAAAAGATACGGGACTTCTCGGTCTCCCTCGAAAAGCTCGTCGATGAAAGGACAAAGGCGCTCATACAGAGCGAGAGCCTTGCCGCCGTCGGCAGGCTCGCGGCAGGCGTTGCCCACGAACTCAACAATCCGATCGCGGGCGTTATGAGCACGCTGGAATTTTATACAGACCATATGGATGAACAAAGCGACATCCGCGATGACCTCGTCTTCTCGCTCAACGAGCTCAGGAGGGCAAAAGATATCGTGAAAAGCCTCCTTGACGCCTCGCGCCAGAAAGACGATGCCAAAGAGCTCGTTGACATTTATAGTCCGTTGGAAGATGCCCTTAAGATCCTCTACAACCAGTATAAGAACAAAAAGATCGCCATAACAAAAAATTTCAACGCGGAATACAGCCTGGTCATGGGCAACGGCCCGAGATTGTGCCAGGTGTTCATCAACGTCATCAAGAATTCCATTGACGCCATAGGCGACAACGACGGGCAGATAACGATCGACGTCTTCAATGAAGGCGGCATGCCCGAACCGGCGCAACAGCAGAAAATGTCTGCCCGGCGGGTAATGTGCAGGATCTCCGACAACGGCGAAGGCATAGAGACAAAACATCTGAAAGATGTCTTCAAGCCCTTTTTTACAACCAAGCCCAGGGGAAAGGGGGTAGGCCTCGGCCTCTTTATCGTTCACGAGATCGTCAAGGACCACAAAGCCGCTATCGATATGGAGAGCAGCAGGGGCAAAGGGACGGTGTTCAGGCTTTCTTTTCCCTGCCGGCAATAATGATCGTATACTCCCCTTTCAACTCCTGAGGGCCAAGCCTCTCGATCAGGTCTTCGATGCTGCCCCGCAAGACCTCCTCATACATCTTCGTCATCTCCTTAAAAAGTGCGGCTTCGCGGTTGCCCCACTCTTCAAGGATAAGATGGAGCGTCTTCACTACCCTTCTCGGCGATTCGAAGAAGATGGCAGGATAGGGTACTGATGCCAGCTCGTTGAGGACCTTTTTCGCCTTTGATCTTTTTTGCGGCAAGAAGCCGAAGAATACAAAGTGGTCCGCAAAAAGTCCCGAAATAGACACGGCGCCCACCGCCGCAGATGGCCCCGGCACTACGCGCACGCTCAGGCCCTGCTCATAGCAGCGCTTTACAATAATGTTTCCGGGGTCAGAGATGCAGGGCGTTCCAGCGCTTGTGATAAGGGCGCAGGATTCTCCGCGCCCTATTCTTTCTGTAATGTTCTTTGATTTTCTTTCCTCGCTGTAGCTGTTGATTGTAAGAATCGATTTATGGATGCCGAAGTGATTGAGGATCTTCAACGCCCTGGCGCTGCTCTCCGCGACAACAAAATTCACATCTTTCAGGACCTCGACAGCCCTGATCGTAATGTCCTGCAAATTGCCGATCGGCGTCGCGACCACATACAGAATACCGCTCGTTGTCATGGTCTCCAATCATATTACAATGCAAAATCCTTGACAAGAAGAAAAAAGTTATAGAGAATAAATACATGATTTTAAAAGTAATTATAATACTATTCGTTTGTCTTTTTCCGCAATACGGGTTTTCTGCTGTCTATGGCTACGAAGACGCACAGGGGACGTACCATTTTACCAACCTGATCCCTGTGGGGAAAAGGTTCCACGTCGTGATCCCTGAACGAAAACGGTTCGTCCCGTCGGGCAACATTGATAATGATTTTTATGACAAGATGATCCTGCACCATTCGAGCATCCATGGGGTAGACCCTTCGCTTGTTAAGGCGGTGATGAAGGCGGAATCAAATTTCAATCCCAATGCGGTGTCCCATAAAGGGGCCCAGGGCCTTATGCAGCTCATGCCGGATACGGCAAGGCTCATGAGGGTGGACAACCCCTTTGACCCTGAAGATAACATCAGGGGAGGCACAAAGTATCTCAAGCTTTTAGACGAGATCTTCAAGGGCAACCTCGAACTGGTTCTTGCCGCATACAACGCCGGCCCCCAGAAAGTCAGAGAACACAATATGAACGTCCCTCCCATAGAAGAGACAAGAACATTTATAAAAAGGGTCAAGCACTACTACAACAAGCTAAAAAATCCACATGAAGGCTAAAGACGAGAAGATGCCTATCTGGACGCTTCCGAACAGATTGAGCGTCATACGAATACTTTTCATACCTCTCATCATTGTATTTATTGAGAAAGGCTTTTTTTTCTCTGCCTCCCTCCTTTTCATTATCGCAGGCATCACCGACGGGCTCGACGGCTTTATGGCAAGGAGGTTGAGCCTGAGAACAAAGATCGGGGTGCACCTCGATTCGATCGCCGATAAACTGCTCGTCTCTTCCGTGTTGATCGCCCTCACCTATTACAGGCTGGTGCCTCTCTGGGTAACGATCATTCTCGTCGGGAGGGAATTCATCATCAGCGGGCTACGGTCATTTTATGCGATGGAGGGCATAGCGATCTATCCATCCTTCCCCGGCAAATTAAAGACAACGCTTCAGATCGTCGGCATATCCTGCGTGCTCTTTCATCCCAGCCTTCAGGAGCTTGGGCTCTACATTATATATGCCGCGCTCTTTTTCAGTATCTTCTCTGCCGGGCACTATATCCTCGCAATATTCAGGTC
>JAGOOA010000026.1:0-15669 GCA_017992765.1 Syntrophorhabdaceae bacterium | reverse complement strand
CATCCTATGAGGCAAGCATGAGCTGGCCTATTTGCACAGCCCGCACTTCTTGCACCTGCTCTTCTTTCCGTTGTCCATATAGGCGCCCGTAACGCCTGACAGGTTCTCCATGTAAGCCTTCTTGCCCTTTCTGCCTTTCAGATACGCATGATCTACAGGCACCTTGCCCAGGCCCCCTGTAAGGTCGACGGCATACTGGGGCATGGCCAGTCCCGACGCCTTTGCCCGCAGCGCTTTCATGATCCGGATACCCTTTTCAAGCCTGACCTTGAAATGCTGCCCTCCCCTCACCTCATCGAGCTGGAAAAGGTAATAGGGCTTCACGCCTGCCGACACGAGCGTTTCAAAGAGCTTCAACAGGATATTTTCGCAGTCATTGATATTTCTCAACAGGACAGTCTGGCTGACCATGGCGCTGCCGGCGCTTCTGAACCTCTTCACGTTTTCGAGAAATTCCGGGGTTATCTCCTGCGGATGGTTTATGTGGATCACGATCCATAGCGGCTCATGTTTTTTCAGCACCCTGAAATGCTTTTTCGTCATCCTTTCGGGATCAACGACCGGCAGCCTTGTGCTGATCCGGATCGTCTTTATATGGCGCATCGCTCTCAATCTCGACAAGACCTTATCCAATAGATCCGGCGGGATCATGAAGGGGTCGCCGCCGGAAAGGATTATCTCCCTGATCGTTTCGTCGCCGCTTAAATACCTGAAGGATTCCTCAAAAAACTCCCCGGGATCCCATCCTCGCCCGACCATCCTTTTCCTGTTGCAGAACCTGCAATACATTGCACACTCTGAGCTTACCAGGAAAACGGCCCTGCCGGGATATCTCCTCATCAAAACAGGGGTGATCGAGATATCGCGTTCATTCAGCGGGTCATCGCTCCCTCCGTCCTGCAACTCCTCCGCAGATGGGACCGCCTGCTGCCGTATCGGGCAGAAAGGGTTATCGGTTTCTATAAGTTTGAGATAAAAAAGGGGTATCCTGAAAGGATAGGTACTGCAAACCTGTAGTATTGAGTCTTGCTGATCAGTGTCTAATGATATGAACTTCGATAGCGCTTCCGCACTATAAACAAAAGGGAGGGCAGGCGAACTGCCCTCCTCATCGTTCAATATCTTAAGGGACGAAATGGGCTCTTCTGTTCTTTGCCCAGCATGCCTCATTGTGTTCCGTGCAGATAGGTTTTTCTTTGCCATAGCTAACCGTGTTGATCAATTTTCCATCTGCACCGAGGTTGACGAGGAAGTTCTTCGCCGCGTCAGCCCTTTTCTGCCCGAGGACGAGGTTATATTGCGATGTGCCCCTTTCGTCGCAGTTTCCCTCAATCTTAATGTTCTTGCGGGGATTTGCCTGCATCCACGAGTAGTTCTGCTTCAGGATCTCGGCATCGTTCGCCCTGATATTATATTTATCAAAGTCAAAGTTGATGTCTTTGAGGGCAACTTCTGCCGGCGCCGGTTTCGCCACCGGCATCGGCGCCTTTGCCTCAGGCGCTACTGCCTTTGCCGCCGGAGCTGCAGGCGCAGGCGTCTCGCCTTTCATCTGCTGATAGAAACAACCGCATCCACTTAATGCAACCGCCATAACGGCAACCACTAATACAAGACCAAATGATTTAATTTTCATGCTCCACCCCTTCCTTCATATTTGCAGGGTATATCCCCGCGGGGATATACCCTCCATATGCAAGCGTTATTTTTTTACCGGTACTGCTGACTTCGCTGCTCCTGCTGCTTCCTTCGCTGCTCCTGCTGCTTCCTTCACCTTCTCTGCAGCTCCTGCCGCCTTCTCTGGCACTGATGCAGCTGGTTTCTCTGGTGCCGGTGCCGCTTTCTCTGGTGCTGGCGCCGGTGCTGCGGGCTTCGCTTCTTCCTTGGGTGGTGCCGGTTTCGGTGGTTCCTGTGATGGTCCACATCCCATCAATGCTACTGTCGCAAAAAATGCGACGGCAACAAACAGCATAACAAACTTCTTCATTTACTCTCACCTCCTTTCTTCATTATTCTTAAACCCTATAAAATAGATATATAATATCACTGCCAATAAGTAAATTAAATTTTTTTAATAATAACATCTTTTTTTATAAAATCAATATCTTCTTTTTTACACAGATCGTTACCCGGGTTTAATGCGGTCGCTGTTCCACAGGCTACACCCTGCATCAGCGCATCTTCGAAAGTGCCGCCGACGCTTAGTACAAACGCAATGCCTGCCAGAAGCGAATCCCCGGAACCGGTGGAACTCCTCACTTTTACCTTCGGCGGCGCAACATGGAAATTCCCTTGTCCCGATATGCCCACAACTCCCCTTGCCCCCATGGATACTACAATATATTCTACAATATTTTCATAGGGTTTTGCATATTCTACTATCTCGTCGATCTCGTTGACTCCCCTTTTCACAAGTCGTCCGAATTCGTGGATATTGGGCTTTATGAGGTATGGCCCTGCATCAACCCCTGTCCGCAAGGGCTCTCCGTCGGTGTCGAGAAATATCCTGACATGCTTCCCTTTTAATGTTGTTATAAGCTGTGCATAAAAGCTCTCATTCATGCCGGCCGGCATATTGCCGCTTATAACCACGATGCTGTTCATCGGTATCTCCTGGATCTTCCTGAAAAAGGCCGCACTTTCCGCCTCGCTGACAGAGGGTTCCCGGGTGCTCAGCAAGGTCTGAAGCTTTTTCTTCCTCTGATAAATGATGACGTTCGTTCTTATCTCATCGCGGATCTCTGTAAAATCACAAAGGATACCTTCGTTGACAAGCCCGCCCTCCATTTCCAGGCCGCTATATCCACCAACGAATCCGAGGGCGACGCTTTGGCCGCCGAGTTCTTTGATAATCCTTGAAGCATCGATCCCTTTGCCTCTCGGGCAACTCTTCTCCTCAACAACCTCATTGACATCGTCATACATGAGCTCTTCAACTTCTATGATCCTGTCAAGGGATGGATTTAGGGTGACCGTATATATCATTTTTCCCTTATCTCCCTATTATTCTATTAAATCGAATAAAAAATGGCTACAAAATATTTTCATTGTTTTTTTTAAGGCCTTCTGCTATTCAATTAAGGCAAGGCAGATTAGTAAGGGGGATGCTTTTCTGTATAACAAAACCGGCGTCTTAGCCGTAATGCAAAATATTATAGTCTTGTTGTCCCTTGTCGCGCCGGGCACAGCGTCAGGGGCGGCATTTCTCATATATAACCAGGATGCGCGGGCGAATGGCATGGGCATGGCGGTAGTGTCATCGATCGATAACCCGTCGGCCGTATTTTATAACCCTGCCCAACTTCCGTACCGGAAAGGCTTCGGGGGCTCTTTCGGCACCACCGTTATCATCCCTGCAACACACTTCGAAGACTCCCGTACAGGCAAAAAGACATATGCAAAGGCAGCAACGCACCACCTTACGTCGGTCTTTGTCAAATATACCGAGAAAGACCTTTCATTCGGCCTGGGGGCATTCTCCCCCTTCGGCCTTTCCACGCAATGGCCCGACAACTGGACAGGCAAATACGCTATAACCTTTGCGGAGATCAAGACGACCTTTGTTAACCCTGTTATCGCATACAGGGTTAATGACTTTCTCTCGCTTGGCTTTGGCATCTCCCTGGTACAAAGCTCGGTGACGATGAAAAACGCCGTCGATCTGAGTTCCATCGGCCTTTCTGATGGCCGAGCGAGACTGAGGGGAGATGGGGAAGGTGTCGGCTATAATGCCGGGTGTACCATTACTTTGCCCGCAGAATTTACCCTGGCCTTTACATACCGGTCAGCAACGCCTATCAGATATAAAGGGAAGGCGTCATTGTACATGCCGCCCCCTCTTGCCTCCTCCGCCACGAGGGCTTCCACGAGAATCACCCTTCCCTTTCTCGCTGCCTTCGGCTTAGCAAAAAACGTGGGCCTCCTTACGCTCGAAGGGGATATCCTCTATACCGGCTGGTCGTCTTTGCGGGGATACAGCGTTGCCTCGGACGACAAAACGGCCGACGCGTATTACTCTAAGAAATGGAGGAATGTGCCAAGCTTCGCCTTTGGCTTTAATTATCGGTGGACAAGATCCTTCGAGATCCGGGGCGGATATATGCATGACAGGAGCCCTGTGCCGGTACAGACGCTGGGGCCTGAGCTGCCCGATGCCACGAGAAATATTTTTACCCTGGGGACGACAATAGGCAATGGCCGTTTTAAGGTTGACCTTGGATATCAGGCAACATTTTTTGAAAAGGCAGACTCAACGCGCAGCGCAGCGCTGCCCAGGGGGACATACGGCAATTTTGCGCACCTTATTTTTGTGTCTTTAACCCAGATTTTCCATTAGGATTAGCACAGTGTCGGCCTTTCCCCGCAAACACGCTGAATAAAGGCAGTGAAAGGTGAAAAGTGAAAGGTGAACGGTAAGAGACAAAAGAAACAATCCTTGAAGAGTAAAGCATGAGAAGTTTTGAACCTTTTACCTTTCACATTTTACATTTTACAGGGTTCATTGCCTCACGACGGTTTGCTAAAGAAAAGCCCGACACTGTGCTCATGACTTATCCGGGTTTAATATACAACAGGTGACAGGGGCAACATATTCGGTTATCATATACCGGCAAATGAAAATGGGTAATTATTTACCGGTCCTGAGGAAAGGTTTCATGAACGGAATATCTATTACCTTCACCATGGCAAAGGTAATAGTGCCCTTCTATATCGTCATGGAATTCATAAAAAAGACGGGCTTTATTGCCGTCATAAGCGATTTTTTTAAACCTTTTATGCAGCTTATCGGGCTGCCGGGAGAGGCTGCCCTTGGCCTCATGGCCGGCTACTTCATCAATCTTTATGCCGCGATCGCCGTGATCGCTCCCCTTGAGCTGTCGTCAAAGGACATAACGATCGCAGCCCTCATTCTCGGAATATCCCACAGCCTCCCCCTTGAAACTGCCGTCACAAAACAGACCGGCGTGAATGCCTGGCTTTTAATGTCCGTCCGGGTCTTTTTCAGCCTGCTGTCAGGAGTGATATTGAACGTTATATGGAAACTGTTCTCGTAGCCCTTAAGGATTCTTTGATCCTATCCGCCAAGCTTCTTTTCATCATACTGCCTCTCAGCATCTTTTACGAATTCCTGAAAGGCAGGGATTCGAAGCTTTCAAAAAGGCGCTTCGCCTTCATCGGAATATCCGGAAGAGGCCTCATCCCTCTCGTGACGGGCGTCATCATCGGCCTCACCTATGGGGCCGGCGTTATCATCCACTCCATCCGCACGTCAAATGTGGGCAAAAAGGAGGCCTTCCTCATCCTGCTCTTCCTCTCTATCTGCCATGCCATCATCGAAGATACGCTTATCTTTGTTGTCATCGGCGCAAACGGCTTCATTCTCATAGCATTCCGGTTTATCCTCGCCGGCATCCTCACCTATGCCATCTACAGGAGCAAGATATTCAAGACACCTGAGGGATAGATTACCAACCGATAGTATATCGTATATAGTAGACCGTAAGAAGCCTTAGAGGCTACTTTTGTAGTCCACTATATACGATATACTATCTACTATCGACTGTCTTAATGAAATCGCTGTTTGAGTTCCACGGCGAGTCCCGATGGGTCAAGAGGTAGCTCGAACTGATCTTTGTCCTTCATGTTCCTCACAACGACCACCTTCCTGCTTATCTCATCATCGCCGAGGATCAGAACGAAATCAGCGCCCAGACCGTCAGCATACCGCATCTGGGATTTGAGGGATTTCCCCTCATAGGAATAGCGTATCGACAATCCCTGATCAACAAAGGCCTTTGCCATCGGGGCAAGATAGGCCTTTGCCTTCTCTCCGAGATAGGCAAAGAAAAAGGCCGGTTTCCGGGGACGATCTCCGCTGCCCACGATGAGCGAAAGCCTCTCCATGCCTATGGCAAAACCGATTGCGGGCGTCTTCGGGCCGCCCATCTCCTCCACGAGGTTGTCGTAACGCCCTCCGGCCGTGAAGGCCTTCTGTGCGCCCAGCTCATCAGAGGTGATCTCGAAGACCGTCCTAGTATAGTAGTCGAGGCCTCTCACGAGCCGTTTGTTGATAGCAAAGGGTACTCCGAAGCCATTCATATGGGCAAGAAAGCTGTTAAAATGGCTGCCGCACTCCGCGCAGAGATAATCGAACAGAAGAGGGGATTCGCTGTTGACCTCAACGCACTGCGAATTCTTGCAATCGAAGATCCTGAGGGGGTTTTTGTAAAGCCGCCTCAGGCAGTCCTCGCACAGGCGGTCCTTCCTTGCCTCAAGATAGGACACAAGGACAGCCCTGAACTCTTCCCTGCAAAGCCTGCAGCCAACGCTGTTTATCTCCATTGAGTATCTTTTTACCCCGAGGTCCGCCAAAAGGAGGGAGATCATCCATAACAGCTCCGCATCGATAAATGGGTCATCAGCGCCGAAGACCTCCACGTCAACCTGGTGGAATTGCCTGAACCTGCCCTTTTGGGGCCTTTCGTGCCGGAACATGGGCCCTATTGTGAATATCTTGCTTACCCTCTCCTTGGCATACATGCCCGCCTGCAGGTATGCCCTGACAACCCCAGCGGTAGCCTCGGGCCTGAGCGTCAGCGAGTCGCCCCCGAGGTCTGTAAAGGTAAACATCTCCTTTTCCACTATATCTGTCGCGTCTCCTATGCTCCTTATAAAGAGGTCCGTGCTCTCGAGGACCGGCGTCGTGATCTCGGCAAAACCGAGGAGGTCGAGGCAGCGTCTCGACGCATCTTCTATGCGCTTAAATTTTTCGATATCCTCGCCAATGATATCCCTGAATCCCCTTAATGTCCTTATCTTTTCCATTGTCCTCCGAAAAACTGCTCAGTTCATCTCATTAGTAACATAAATCATGGGGCAATTCAAAAAGTATTTCATGAAACCAAGCACGAATTTCTAAGCACCAAATCCTAAACAATCACCCATAACGGGTTGCTCGCGATAACCTCGAAGAACGAAAATGATGCATTCAGGACCGTACTCCATAAGGATGAGTATGGCACAGGAACATCCCCCGCAAACACGCTCATTCCGCTCCTGCGGCTACATTCGCTCGCGTTCGGCTTCGGAACTTTTGCTTCGCAAAAGACCGAGCTTCCTCGCCTCACGACGGTTTGCTCCGGGATATCCCTATGCCATACTCTCATTATATGACTGGGATATACTATTTTCTACGTATATCAAAACTCAAATATCAAATGTCCGAAACGGACACAAGATCGCTTGTGTTTCTAATTTTGAACATTTGATATTTGTTTAGGATTTAGAAATTAGAATTTAGGATTTAACTACGATATACGAAATACTATATACGATATACTGGCTATTTTTCCATTTCCTTCAGCTTCGCCTCAAGTCTCATCGACTCTTCGAGGATGATCTTGACATACCTGCCGTTCTCCGAATCCGGGTCGATCTTCTTTGCAAGGCGTTTTGCAAACCCCGCTACTGCTGTGAGCGGATTCTTGATCTCGTGGGCAACCGCCTGGAGGGTGTAGACTACGGTTTCCTTTTCCCCGGCCTCCGCTTCAAGCTCGTCAAAGGACGGCAGTGGACGTTCCCCCTTTATCTGTGAGATCTTCTCTGAGATCATGCCGAGCGTCCGGTTCGCCTTTTCCATGATATCCAGCATGTCCTTTTCCTTGTCCAATTCCAGCTTCAGGCTCCCGGCTATCTGATCGACCTGCTCCAGAGAGGTCGCGATACAGTCGTTGACTATCTCATCGGGAATCCCGAAGGTCTCCCTCGCTTCAATAAAAAGGTCATGAAAATCCCTTTTTTGATGGAGCATCTTCTCAGACAGTATCCTTGCCGTCTCGCATACCCGGGCAAGTGGAGGGATAGCTTCGCCGCTTACAATTGCTGCGCGCCGGGGTTTTTGCGTCTCAACGATCCTGTCCGGGAACCTCCAGTGCCGCAGCGCCGCCTCCCCTATCTCCCGGTGGTCTATGCCATAGCGCTCCTTCTCCCAGGTCAGAAGCTTCTCAAGGTGGTAAAAATCTAATCCGTAGTCTTCATTCGCGCCTTTCAAAAATATGTCGAAGAAGATCAGGAGGCCGACCTCGAGGATAAGGCCCGCCAGGAAGGCCTCTTCCCCGTTCGTTAATCTCATATGATCCGACATCGACTGCGCCAGCAGTCCCCTGTAAAGCGATACGCGCCAGAACTGTTCATAATCCATGGCGCCCACGTTTCCCATAGGAAAGGTATTCCTCAAAGAAAGCGACAGCGCCATGATCCGGAGCTGGTGAAAACCTACCCTCAAGATGGCCTGCTGCAGTGTTGCGACCGGTTCTGAGGTCCTGAAGAAGGCGCTGTTCGCCATTCTCAGCAGATTTGCAGCCAGGGAAGGTTCCTTTTCTATCAATGAGGTAAGGCTATGTACCGAACATGCTTCGTCTGAGGCAAGCTCTACAAGCCTGATGGCAACAACCGAAAGCGCAGGCAGCGAATATCCCGATTCTATCCTTTCCAGCAACGACTTTTTTCGGTCAGCGTCCACGTCTCTGTCTGTCATTATCTATTTATAGCAATGGCAGCCCGTTAAAACAACCGAATTTTATCGCAAGCCGTCAACTGTGAACTATGAGCGGTATTTCTCGCCGAACGCCGAACGCCCGACGCCGAACGCCTGTCGGCATCTCGATATACTATATACGAACGACGATATACTGCCTTTAGAACAATTACATTATTATTGACAACGCCTTCCATTTTCTCTAAAATATCGTTGTTCCCATTTGTATATAACGTTGAAAAATGACGAATAAAAAATAATTTTGCCGGCCTGCCGGAAACAAAGGAGATGGGCGATGGATCTGTACAACGTGCTGCGAAATGAATTCACTAAAATTTCTGAGGGAATGATGGACGAGCACATTGCCGTCGTTTCTGCACGGACGCTTACAGCGAAGGAGGCGATCGGAACGCCGGACCGCGACGACTACCCCCTTTTAAAAGGGAAAGAGGTAATGGTCGAATCCGTCTTCAGAGAGGCGAAGGGGCACGCGTTCACCGATATGCCCGGCAGGTTTGAAGGGACCTTGCGGGATATTATCGGGCTTCCCCTGACAAGCAACTTTCAGAGGGCGGTTTTCATAGCAAGCCTCAACGCCGTCATGCGGGCCCTCGGCCTCGTAGAAGGTTCGGTGCACTGCAGGGATAAGGAGCCTGCTTCCTGTGCGCGCCAGCTCGTTGAGACAGTACGAGAAAAATTCGGCAGCCCACGCATCGCCTTTGTCGGGTTTCAGCCTGCAATGATCGAACAGCTTTCCGGCTCATTTCCGATCCGCGTTCTCGACCTTGATGACGACAACATCGGAAAGGAAAAGTTCAACCTGGTCGTTGAAGGTCCGGAAGCCACGGAAGAGGTTCTTTCCTGGGGCGACATCATTCTTGCCACCGGCTCTACCTGCGTGAACGGCACCATAACAAGGTTCATCGGCAGCAAGCCGGTTGTTTTTTACGGCGTCACTGTAGCAGGCGTTGCGAAGGCATGCGGGTTCGAACGGTATTGCCCCTACGGACATTAAACATTAAGGAGTATCCCATGCGGAAAAAGATATCACTCTTCGTTCTTTTTTCTCTTCTCTCTGCCTTTTTCATAACGAGCCATGCCGCAAGCAAGGAGCCGCTTTTGATCTTCTGCGGCGCCGCCTTCAAGCGCCCCATGGAAGATATCGTCAAGCTTTACCGGCAAAAGACCGGCACAGAGGTGAATGTCAACTACGGCGGGGTCGGCACGCTTTTCAGCCAGATCCTGCTTTCCAAGCGCGGTGATGTTTTCGTTGTCCCCTCGCCGGATATTATGGAACGGGCAAAAACGAAGGGGGTCATTATCCCTGATTCGATCAGAGACATCGCCTACGTGGCGCCCTGCATCAATGTGCAGAATGGGAATCCGAAAAATATACAGGGACTGAAGGACCTTGCGAAACCGGGGGTCAAGGTTGGGCTGGCAAACCCCGAGATCGTCTATATCGGAGCCATCGCCGTTGAGATCATCGAGAAGAACCTTTCAGCCGAAGAGAAAAATGCGATCAGGAAAAATGTCGTGACCTACGTGGAAGATTTCAACAAGCTCGCGACGCTGATCGTGCTCAAACAGGTAGACGCGATCATCGGTTTCCACTTCCTCGAAGGATGGTACCCCGATAAGGCCGGGACAATAAAATTAAAATCGAGCGAAGTCGCGCGGATAGGCGCCGGGCAGACGGCGGTGATCTCTTACACGGGCAACAGGAAGGGAGCCGACGAATTCATCCTCTTCCTCTCGTCCGAAGAAGTGAAGGCGATCTTCCGGAAAAACAATTATTTCGGCTCGCCCGACGAGGCCTTTCGATGGGTAGGGGCAAAGAAACCCATCGGGGGCGAATTTACGGCCATCGAGGGGTGGTTGAAAAAATGACGTTCAAGAAGCTCGCCATATCGATGAGCTTTGCCGTGTTCGTCGTGTATGGCGTGCTCATCCTCTCCCTCTTCTACTTCTACAACGGGCAGCTTTTTCTTGAGACCCTTACATCAGAGAGAACGCTTTTCTCCATACGCCTGAGCCTTTTTACCGCCACGGTGGCAACGCTTATATCGGTATTTTTTGCCATCCCTTCGGCGTATGCGCTGTCGCGGTTCCGCTTCCCGGGAAGGCAATTGATCGATACGATCCTTGAGCTCCCCATGATCATCTCGCCGGTGGCGCTCGGCGCCGTTGTGCTTATCTTTTTCAATACCCCTCCCGGGGTCTTTCTCCAGGGAAAAGGCGTCCAGTTCGTCTTTACGATCTACGGGATATTCCTCGCTCAGTTCATCACTACTGTCGGCATCTCCATCCGGCTCATCAAGGCGGCAATGGATGAGATCCCCGTCCGTTACGAAGAAGTGGCCAGAACGCTGGGGGCGTCGCCCGCGAAGGCTTTTTTTACCGTAACGATACCCTTAAGTAAAAAGGGGATCATCGCCGCGTCGATACTGACGTGGGCAAAGGCGCTGGGAGAGTTCGGCGCCACCATTACCATCGCAGGCTCTATGGCCATGAAGACGGAGACCATACCCATCGCCATATTCATGAGGCTTGCCAGCGCAGACATAGAAGGAACGGTGGTGCTCGTTCTCATATTGATCACGATAGGTCTTGGAACCCTTTACGGTGTAAGGTTGTTGACCAGGAAGGCGACGTCATCGATAGGGTAGGATTGGTTTTTCAAGGTACTGCAAAATGCCGCTGATCGAACTGAAAAACATTCAAAAACATGTGCTGAGGGATATCAATCTCACGATCAGGGACAGAGAGCTGCTTGCCCTTGTTGGGCCCAACGGGGCGGGCAAAACGACAATACTCAACATCGTAGCGGGGTTGACGGATTATCAAGGAGAGGTCCTTTTTGACGGCAGCAAGATGGATAAGACGCCTCCGCACAAACGCGGCGTGGGCTATCTCTTTCAGGACCTCGCCCTTTTCCCCCATCTCGATGTAGCTGCCAACATAGCCTACGGCCTGAGGATACAAAAGTACCCTGAAGCGACGATAGCAAAAAGGGTAAAAGAGCTGATGGATGCCTTACATATAAGCAGGCTGGAGAAAAGGCACCCGCACAGCCTGAGCGGCGGTGAAAAGCAAAGAGTGGCGATCGCCCGTGCCATCGCGCCTTTTCAGAAGATCCTCCTTCTTGACGAGCCGACAGCCAGCCTCGACAGCCAGACCTCAAAATACCTGAGAATAGAGCTGTGCGCTTTATTGAAGAATCTCGAGATAACAGCGATCTTTGTCATGCACGATCTCCTTGGAGCAGAGGAGGTAGCGGACAGGATCGCCATCCTTCACAAAGGAACGATCGAACAGATATCCAGGCCGGGCGATATCCTTTTTAATCCGAAGACAAGGATGGTCTCTGAATTTATCGGCATGCCGAACATCCTGCATTGCGACGATTGCCGCATCCTGTCATCAGGCCTTATCGAGGTCGTCTCCGGCAATATGACCATCGTGCTTCCCTACGAAGGAAGCACGATAAAAAAGATCGCCATCCCGCCCCACGATATTTACATATCAGACACGAAGCCGCCGGGGCCCGCGCTTAACCGCTACAGGGCAACGGTTACAGAGATCGTCCCCCTTCGTTCGGTGGTAAGGATAAAGGTAAATATTGACGGGAACAGCCTTTTGACCGAATTGCCCATGGAGACCTTTGGCGAGATGAACCTTGACATCGGGCAGGAGGTTTTTGTAATTATTAAGCTAAGAAGGCTGCGATACGTTGAAGAATTTGATGATTATCATAAGTAGGAAAAAATGGACCCGCTGATCACCCGCTTCAAAAAGAAGCTCAAGGAGTCCCCGAAGACCGTCAGGGAGATCCTGTACGGATTCACTACTTATGAGCTTCATCGCGACCTGCAAAAAGAAAAGGGGGATATTGACAACCTCTTTATGCTCGTCATCTTTGGGGATTTGGCAGGCCTGCCGCTCCTTCCGCCTTATTACTCGATGAGGCTCCTCCCCTACATCGTCCCCCGGATCAACACATGGAAAAGGCGCCTCTTAAGAGAAAGAGACATCATCGACATCCTCGTGGAATAACGGTCAGCATTCAGCATACAGCCATCAGCAAAATGCAGGTTAAGGTTCAGGCTAAGGTTAAGCAAGCTGCCGATTCTCCTCAACCTTAACCTCAACCTGATTCTTTCTGTCATGAACCATGAGCCGGTTTTCATTCTTGACATATTATGAGCATATGCTTATAATAATCCATGTCCAGACCAAAGAAATGCCGCTGTGTCAATTGTTGCCCTGATTCAAGCTATTTCAAGCCAAGGGGTGTACCATTCGTCCATCTCGAGGAGGTTTCCCTGAACCTTGATGAGCTGGAGGCCATCAGGCTTGCCGACCTGGAGGGGCTATACCACGAGGAGGCAGCGGGCGAGATGAACATCTCAAGGGCAACGTTCGGGCGCATCCTCGATGCGGCGCGGCGTAAAGTGGCCGAAGCCATTGTCAACGGCAAGGCCCTGAAGATAGAGGAGATGAACCGCCCCGAACAAGCTGCAGGGTATCAGGGGAATGCAGATCATGATCAGCCCCCTCACCCTACCCTCTCCCGCAAGGGGAGAGGGAGTATTGTTACCCCGAAGAAAGCTTCGGGTGATCTATTTATGCAACAGGAGGATAGACAATGAAGGTCTGTTTTGCGGTACAGAAAGACGAAGGCATCAACAGTACAGTGTACAACCATTTCGGGTCGGCGCCGATCTTTATCATGGTCGATACGGAACTCGACAGAACCACAACGGTCGACAACAAGGATAAAGACCATATCCATGGCGCATGCAACCCTGTTATGGCCATAGGAGGACGTGATATCGATGCCGTAGTCGTTGGAGGGATCGGAGCGGGGGCCATACGGGGGCTCAATGCGCAGGGAATAACGGTATATAAATCAGCAGCGCAATCGGTCAAAGAAAATTTAGACCTATTGAAGAAAGGGCAGCTTCCCGAGCTCACCATGCTTAATGCATGCGGCGGGCATCAGGGAGGATGCGGACACGGTCATTAAAAGGAGGATACTATGCCGATATATGAATACAAATGCGAGAGCTGCGGCGCAGTCAACGAATATTTGGTCCTTGGCGGCAATGAGGAAATTGCCTGCAAATCATGCAACGGCACGTCACTGACAAAATTAATGTCAGCGCATAACACAACAGGTTCAGGACAACATAACGGCGGGCATGTTCACCACGGCGGCTGCTGCGGTTCACCGAATTCGTGCGGGAGTCCCGGGAGCTGCTGCTCAGGATGAAATACCTGGATAGGTTCATGAAAATATCTTAAAAAGGAGGAACAACATGGCTGAGAAAAAAACAGCGTTGAAGCTTTTTTTGATCCTGGGGATCGTGTGTGCTTTCGCGCTTTGCATCGCTATTCCTGCATCAGAAGCACAATCAACCGAAAAGACAAAGAAATTCGAGGAATACCGGACGGCAATAAAAAAGGCGTACGGGATCGATATCAAGAACTTTAAAGGCAAACTGAGGGGAGGCAGGGCAGACGGAAAAGACATCACAGATTTCGATCTGCAACAATTACTTATGGGCATCAAGGTTGAACAGGAGCATACGACAAACAAGATGACTGCACT
Source organism: Syntrophorhabdaceae bacterium (assembly GCA_017992765.1). Classification (GTDB taxonomy): domain Bacteria; phylum Desulfobacterota; class Syntrophorhabdia; order Syntrophorhabdales; family Syntrophorhabdaceae; genus UBA5609. Next base: position 1,522 of record JAGOOA010000026.1, on the reverse strand, counting down.
TGAGATATCCACAGACCATCTCGAGGAGATACCGGATTACTACACCAGGCTCGAAAAGATGGAGAAGGAGGCTGAAGAGGAATGGGAGGCAAAGAAGAAGACGGAAAAGGGCAGATAGATAATCCGCCATGCATCTATAATCTGTTTTGACTCCGGGTCCTCACACAGTATCTATTGCAGCCCTTTTTCTTGCATTCCTGAGGCTCGGCCTCACGGCGTTCGGCGGGCCGACCATGGTGGCCTACATCGGGGAGCTGTCGGTAAAAAAGAAAAAATGGCTTGACCCGGATACATTCAAAAACGGGGTGGCGCTTTGCCAGTCCATACCCGGCGCCACCGCCATACAGGTCGCCGCGTACGTAGGGCTCAAGGTAAGGGGAGTTTTAGGGGCTGCCGCAACATATATCGGGTTCGGCCTCCCGGCTTTTCTTTTTATGCTTGTGCTCTCGTGGGCGTATATGCGGCTGGGAAACCTCCCCTGGGTCATTGCACTCTTTGGCGGCCTTCAGGTCATCGTCGTGGCAATGGTCGCGAATGCCGCCTACACCTTCGGCAGGGGGGCGGTGAAGCATTGCCTCGATGCCGTGATCGCCCTGCTCTCCGCAGCCGCTTTCTGGTACGGCATAAGCCCTTTTATTGTTATCCTGTGCGCTGCGCTGTTCGGCATGATCGCCTTCAGGACAACACCAGCGGACAGGTCTCTTACAACTGAAAAAACGCACGTAGCTTTCGCAAGGCAGATCCTTGCGACTGTCCTGATCATTGCCGTCTTCATGTTCCTTCTTTTCGTTTCTAACAGAGGATGGCTTGCCCTCGCGCTTCTCATGATGAAGGTCGACCTCTTCGCCTTCGGCGGCGGGTTTGCATCGATCCCTCTCATGCTCCAGGAAGTCGTCAACGTCCGCGGCTGGATGGACAGCAAGACCTTCATGGACGGTATAGCCCTCGGCCAGGTCACGCCCGGGCCGATCGTGATCACCGCAACATTTGTGGGGTTCCTCACCTATGGTCTCGCCGGCGCAATCGTCGCAACAATTGCCATGTTTTCTCCTTCCTTTGTTCTGCTCATCCTGGGCGAACACATATCCAGCAGGCTCAGGCGATCGACCCTCTTTAACCGGGCAACAAAGGGCATCCTCGCCTCATTTGTCGGCCTACTCCTCTTCGTAACCGTCAAGTTCGCCTTAGCGGTTCCCTGGGATATACTGCGGCTGGTGATCGTCGCCGCTGTCATTGCCGCCTTTCTGAAAAAGATCGATATACTCTATATCGTACTTGCCGGCGCCCTATTCTCGATCCTTCTGCTGTAAGATAGTCTTCGATCCGGATGATTCCCCGCAGTTTGCTGCGGGGTGACAATATTCCCTCTCCCCTGGCGGGAGAGGGTCAGGGTGAGGTACAAACTGGTAACATAGTTTACAAAACAGACCGGATACATGGTTTACACTTTACGGCAAGGAGGAGAACAGATGCCGTGGAAGGTGCTAAGCCAGATGGAATTAAAAATGCAGCTCGTTAGGGA
>JAGOOA010000025.1:35152-36850 GCA_017992765.1 Syntrophorhabdaceae bacterium | reverse complement strand
CTGAAATACGCGCTGCCCCCGAACCCCCATATTGAACGCTATCTTTGCGTCAAGGCCAACGCCCGGTCGCTGGGGGCCATCGACGGCATGCCCCTCCGGAAGGCGTTAAGGACCACGGGAAAGGTTGACCTTCTGCAATATCTCAGGGAAGGGTCCGCCGCGCTCTTTGACACATTGACCGGGGCGGATTTCCTGCCGGCCGACGCTATAGGGGGAAGCGATGCGGGCGGAGAGAAGGCGCTTTATGCCGGGGCGATCTCAAGCCGCCTTGAAAGGTACCTCCAGCTTATCTCGACTCATCTGGAAAAAGGCAACGGCGTCATGATGCTCCTTCCTGACTACTTCTCCGCAGGCGCCTATTTTTCCCGCGCCCTTTCAGCGGCATTCAGAGACCGCGTTTTTTGGTACGGCTCATCGATACCGTTAAAAAAGAGGATGGAGGCCTATTTCAAGGCAAGGCAGGGCCATGGATGCCTGGTGCTTGGCAACAAAAGCGCCGTTTTTCTCCCTGTGAACAAGCTGTCGTGCATCATCGTGGAAAGGGATGAAGAAGACGAGTACAGGAACGAGGAGGGCTTCAGGTTCAATCCGCCAACCGTTGCGATGCAAAGGGCAGAGATAGAAAAGGCCGCGCTTTTTATCGGCAGCGCTTCACCGTCGATCGAGTCATACCACCATGCCCGGGAAAAGAGGCTTGTCTTTATTGACAGCGCGTGGCTCGGGGAAAGGCACTACGATAAAAATGTGCATGAGGCGAAGGCCGCATCGTACGGCCTGCTGCTCGATGAATTGGCTGCGGCGGCAGGCAGGGTGCTTGAGCGCGGGGAAAGCATTGCGGTCTTCACCCCCAGAAAGGATTACGGCTCTTTTATCCAGTGCGCGGAGTGCAAGAACCCCTTCCTGTGCCCCCGGTGCGAGAGCGTGCTGAGCTACCACAAGGAGACGGGAAGGCTTGCATGCGGCAACTGCGCAGGGGATTTTGCTTTCGAGGAACGGTGCCGCCATTGCGGGGGGAACATAATACGGTTCGGCCAGATCGGCGCCGAATACATCGAAGAACATCTCAAGGGAGCATTCCCTCAATATCCCGTTGCAAGGTTATCCGGTAATGCCGGGAAAAAGAGGGCGAAGCCCCCGGTTCCGCCCGGCAGGCAGCCCTGTGTCCTTATAGGAACCCAGCCCCTCTCCAAGCTCTACGGCGTTCATGTCCACGCGCTTGCGCTCTTTGGCTGGGAAGACATGCGGCGCATGGCCGGGTACAGGTCGGACGAGAAGATGTTCCATGCCCTTATCGACCTTCTTGACGCCCTCACCCCCAGCGAGGTCTTCTTTTTTATGGACAGCAAGAGAAAGGTAAACCCCGCGGACTTCCTCAACATGGAGGCGTTCTACATAGACGAGCTAAACAAGAGGAAGACCGCGGACTTCCCGCCCTTTACGAGGGTGTTCCTGGCAGAGGTTGTAAAAAAGACAAAAGAGGCGGGGTTGCCTGTTGTACAGAGAATAAAAGAGGCGTTGGCGCGGCAGGGCCTCGTCGACCATATGGCGGGCCCTCTCATGAAGAAGAAAAAGGAATACAGGTGGAAGATGATCCTGAAGGGGAACGACGAGATCCTTTATACAACCCTCCTGGAAATATACGACATGCCCGGCGTGCGCATCGAGGTAGATCCGCCGAACATCTAAATCCGAAGCACG
>JAGOOA010000025.1:0-35052 GCA_017992765.1 Syntrophorhabdaceae bacterium | reverse complement strand
GGCGGTGCTGCCGGTGTTGCAGGCGTTGCGGGTTTTGCAGGCTCTGCCTTTGCCGGAGCTTCCTTCTTTTCTTTTTTCGGCTTCTTTTCTTTCTTTACCTTCTTTTCTTTCTTCGCCTTCTCTGGCTTATCTGCCTTCACTGCAGGCTTCTCTACCTTCGCTTCGGGCTTCTCGGCCTTTACTGCCGGCTTGTCGGCTGCTGCAGGTTTCGGAGCATCCTTCTTCGGCGCCTGTGCGAACACCGTTGTAACGAATGCCACGCTGATCAGAATTGCGAGTGCGATCATGAAAATCTTCTTCATATTTTTTCACCTCCTCCCGTTTATGGTTTGATTTTCTTTGTTAAAATTATCTGCATTTACCGTGCCAGCATCATAACGTATTAAAAATAAACACTATTATAAAAATGAGGGGGCGTGAATTCCTGTGATAGTCGGATATTTCCGACTAAAATAAGGTGGGTTAGTCGGATATTTCCGAGTGGGTCTTCCGTGGGTGCTTGGCCTGAGAGGAATGCCTTCCCTGCCCTGCCTTCGCCTTATAATCATATAGCCCGAGGTCCCTAAGCTTCCCGATCCCGACGAAAAATGTGTCCCTGTTGATGCCGAGCCTCTCGATAATCTCTTTGGGTTCAAGCTGCTCATGAAATTTTTCGTCCAGCGGGTCAAGCCTTGTAAGGTAAAGATAAAGGCGGTACTCGGCTGCGGTAAGCTTGGCGTCAATGAGATGGTCTATGGAGGAGCGCAATTTCTCAATGGATGCATCCGACGGGCTGCCGTGCCTTACCTCTTCCGGCACATGGTCAATGCCGATAACATCTCCTTCGCACATCACGTAGGCCCTCTCGATCACCGATTCAAGCTGCCGCACGTTGCCGGGCCAGGAATACTGCAAAAGCGCATGGAGGGTGCCTGGATCAAGGGCCTTTTTTGTTCCGTGTAACCCGTCAAGCCTCTTGAGAAAGTATTCTATGAGCAGCGGTATATCCGTCGTCCTTTCCCGAAGCGGCGGAATCGAAAAGGCGATGACGTTCAGGCGGTAATAAAGGTCTTCCCTGAACCGTCCCCTTGCTATCTCGTCCTCGAGCTTCTTGTTCGTTGCGGCAATGATCCGCACGTCCAGCTTGATCGTCTCTCTGCCCCCTATCCTCCTTATCTCTTTCTCCTGAATGGCCCTCAGCAATTTTGCCTGGGTGCTTAACGTGAGGTCGCCGATCTCGTCGAGGAACAGGGTGCTGCCGTTCGCCTGCTCGAAGAGCCCGTTGTGCCGTGAGGCCGCGCCGGTAAAGGCGCCCTTCTCGTATCCAAAGAGCTCGCTCTCCAGGAGCGTCTCCGGGATCGCCGCGCAGTTGATGGCAAAAAATGGTTTGTTTTTTCTGGGGCTGTTGTAGTGAATGCTCTTTGCAAAAAGCTCCTTTCCCGTGCCGCTCTCTCCATAGATGAGCACCGTGGAGATGGTCGGCGCTACCCTCAGAACGATCTTGTAAAGCGATTCCATGCTCCCGTGAACACCCACAATATTGTCGAGGTGGAACCGGTCAACAAGCTGGTCCTTCAGCATAATATTGTCTTTCAGCAGCCTTACCTGGTTCATTGCATTGTTGATCACGAGGAGGAGCTGATCTTTTTCAAAAGGCTTCTCGAGATAGTAGAATGCGCCGAGCTTTGTCGCCTCCACGGCCGAGGGTATGGATCCGAAGGCCGTGATGATAATGACGTGACAGAGCTTGTTGAGCGCCTTCGCCTCCTTCAGCACCTCGGTGCCGTCAATGTCGGGCAGCCGCAGATCGGTAAGGACAAGGTCAAAGCTGTTTGCCCTCATGATATCGATTGCCTTTTTCCCACGCTCCGCATCCTCTATGTAGAACCCCTCCTTCATGAGGATCGTCCTGATGATCCCCCGTTGGTTCTTGTCGTCTTCTACAACGAGAATGCTTCCCCTGTCATGCTTCATGGGCAGGTATCCTCAGCTTCATGGTGGTGCCTTTCCCTACCGTACTTTCTAAGGTGATCGTTCCTCCATGCTCTTCAACAAAGCGTTTTGTAATGGCAAGCCCAAGGCCGATGCCGAATTTCTTCGTTGAATAGTAGGGCTCAAAAACCTTTTGCAGGTCATCGCTCTCGATCCCCCCTCCCGTATCGCTGACCGCAATGTACAAGAAGGAGTCCTCCTTGCCGCACCTGATCCTCACCAGCCCTTTATCTTCTTCTATGGCCTGAACGGCATTTAAAATAAGGTTTATCAGGCATATCCTCGTATATTCCCTGTCGCAGTATGCCCGCAACCCGTTCTCGCTGCATTGGACCTCCATCGTGATCCCGCTTCTCACCTTGTCCCGCACGATGGACAGCGCCTCGCTGATCAGCGTCTCGGGGGACACCCATTCCTTGTTGAGCGTTATCGGCTTCCCCAGGAAAAGGAAGTTGTGTATCAGCTCGTTGATCCTGTATATCTCTTTCAGCAGGCTGTCGAGCAGGGACTTGAGGTCCTCTTTGTCGCCTATCTCTGATTCCACCACCCTCTCTTTGATATGGCCTATGGAGAGCGTGAGAAAATTGAGGGGGTTCCTTATCTCGTGGGCTATGCCGGACGAGAGCTGCCCTATCATTGAAAGCTGCTCCGTCTTTTTCAGCTTATCTTCCAGCTCCTTGCGCTCGTCCAGCTTGTCCACCATTTCGTTGAAGCTCCTGACAAGCACCCCTATCTCGTCTTTGCGGTCCGTTTCCCTTATCTTCACCAATTCCCCTTCGGCGATCTTCTTGCTCGCGTTGGCGATCTTCTTGATAGGCTCGGTATATTTTTCAGCAAGGATGAGGCAGATGATGATGCCGATGCTGAACGCAAAGACCATGCTCAGGATCCTCTTCATGTGGCTTCTGCTCTGCAATAGCTTGTAGTCGTCGAGGGCTATATTGATATGGATGTATCCTATGTTCTGTCCCTTGATGGAGACGGGCGTTATCACGTTATAGAGCCTCTGGGGATCCTTTTTGCTCTCCTCTCCGAGCCTTGCCGTTATCATGAGGTCTTTTTTTCGCCAGCTCTTTTTCTCTCCGACCTTCTCTACCGTCCCGATCTTTTTCGGGTTCGAGCTGGCGATGACCTCCGACGTGTCGCTGACGATGGATATCTCTTTAATTCCCTTCTTGTTGAGCATGTCGACGTAGCTCTTCAGCCTTTCCGTGCTGTCTCCCCTGTAGGTAAGCTCTTCCACGCTTATCTGTATGGCCTTGGTAATGTCGTCGATATTCTCGCTCAGCTTGTCGAGGAGCTTCTCTTCTGCCTGCGAGTAAATGATGGTCAGGGAGCTTACCGACATGACGAGGAGAAAAAGGAGGATGACGAGCAGCTGCGTCTTCAGCGAGAGGCTGCGGAAGACGCTCTTTACCGATGCATAAAGGTTCTTCCCTTTCATCGTCTTATCCTCTTGCGCCCTTCCCGCTTCCATCTGTGAGGCAGCGGCCGATCCGCTCTATTATAATATCTTTCGGGATCAGATGGAATATGTCCTTCAGCGGAGGGCCGCTCTTTCTCCCTGTGAAGAGTATCCGCAAAACCATAAAGAGCTCTTTCCTTTTGAACCCTCCCTTGCCTTCCATCGCCCTGACCAGTTCGTCGAAGGGAAGGGGTTTGCTTTCGGTGAGCAGCTCCCTTAATCCCTGCGCGAAGCTATCCAGCGACCCGGCCTGAGACAGGTATGCGCGGCCTTCCTCATCCACTGAGGCGTCTTCGAAGATGCGCAGATATTCTTTCATGTCCTTCAGGGTTGAAGCGTTTTCACGCAAAGCCAGGATCTTGCTTCCGAAATCGCCCCGGAGGCCCAGCCTTTCCATGATCTCTTCGGGGGCGGCGCTTCGCAGGTGTTCCTTGTTGAACCAGGTCAGCTTATCAATATCAAAGATCGCATCGGAAGGCGAAAAGGACGACAGGGAAAACGTTTCCGCGAGCTCGTCCATGCTCAGGATCCCCTGCGGAACGCTTCTTCCCAGGACGCCGAGGTAATTTGTAAGCGCCTCGCTGAGGATTCCCATCTCCCGCAAATCCCGCACGCTCGCTGCGCCATGCCTTTTGCTCAATGGCTTCCGGTCATTTCCAAGAAGCAGCGAGTGGTGGGCATATTGCGGCGGCACTTTGCCAAAAGCCTCGATGAGCATTATCTGTTTGGGGGTGTTCGGCACGTGGTCGGCCCCCCTGATTACGTGTGTAATTTCCATCTCAATGTCGTCCACGGCGGCCGCAAAGTTATATGAAGGGACCCCCGACTGTTTGAGGAGAATAAAATCATCTACGGCATGGTGTGGAAAGTGGAAGTCGCCGCAAATCCTATCGGCCCAATGGACGGGTTTTGCAGACGATCTGAACCTTATGACAAAAGGCCTTCCTTCGCCCTCGATCCGTTCCCTGGCTGCCGGCGACAGGTCCCTGCAGGTTCCGTCATACCTCGGCGGCTCGCCCTTCTGCATAGCCTCTTTTCGCTTCCTTTCGAGCTCTTCCTCGGGGCAGTAGCACCTGTATGCAAGGCCTCTTTCAAGGAGGTCTCCTGCGTATGCGCGATAGGCGGCCAGCCTGTCCGTCTGCCGCACCGGGCCTTCGTCCCAGGAGATCCCGAGCCACTCCAGGTCATCCAAAACGGACCTTTCGTAGTCTACGGTAGATCTCTCGATGTCCGTATCTTCAATGCGGAGCACAAGCGTTCCCCGCTCCTTTCTTGCAAAGAGGCGGTTCATCAGCGCCGTTCTCGTATTGCCGACGTGAAGGTAGCCCGTAGGGCTTGGAGCAAATCTCACCTTGACCATATTAAACCTGCGTTCCGGCTATCATACCTCTTGGCTTGTTTCGAGGAGCGCGATCGCGTGTACGGCTATGCCTTCTTTTTCACCTATAATGCCGAGCCCTTCGGCGGTTTTTCCCTTGACGTTCACCATCCCCTTGCCTATCCCCATAATATGGGCGAGGTTTCTTCTGATAACCTCTCTGTGGTGAACTATCCTTGGCTCTTCCGCGATGACCACGGTGTCTATATTGACGATCCTGAACCCTCTTCGCTTCATTATGTCAATAACAAAAGAGAGTATCTTCTCGCTGCTTATGCCCTTGATCGACTCATCGTCGTGGGGAAAATGAAAGCCGATGTCTGCTACGGCCATTGCGCCGAGAATGGCATCACAGATGGCGTGAATAAGCACATCTCCATCGGAATGGCCCAGAAGGCCCTTTTCGTGCGGTATCTCGACCCCGCCAAGATAAAGGCCTCTCCCCTCCACGAGGCGGTGAAAATCATACCCTATGCCGATCCTCATAGATTGCCCTTGAGCTGTGAGAGCATTCCCCTTGCGATGATAAGGTCTTCCGGGGTGGTTATTTTGATGTTGTAGGGAGAACCTTCGATGACCTTCACCTTTTTCCCCATATGCTCAAGAAAGGTTGCGTCGTCATAGCCGTAAAGCTTCTTTGCCACGCCTTCCCTGTAAGCCTTTGTGATCAGGTCGTACTTGAACGTCTGGGGAGTCTGCACGTGCCAGAGAGAGTCTCTCTCCAGGGTCTTCTGGACAAAGCCTTCCTTTGAAACGGCCTTGATCGTGTCTTTCACGGGGAGCGCGGGAATAACGGCATCGAACATCTCCATAAGAAAGATGCCTTTATCAATAAAAGATGGCGAGACAAAGGGCCTTGCGCCATCATGGATTATGACAATATCACAAGGGGTTTCTATGGCTTCAAGGCCGTTTCTCACGGAATCCTGCCTGAGCCTTCCGCCGATAACCAGCTTCAGGATCTTGTTGAAGCGGTATGTTTCAAGGATCTCCTCCTGGATCATTGGAAGGTCCTTCTGGTTCACAACAAGATAGATGCCGTCTATCGCCCGGCACTCTTCAAAGATCTGGAGGGTGTGCACTATTATGGGCTTATTGTCAATAAGCAGAAACTGCTTGTTTGTGGCTGCTCCCATCCTCTTCCCTGCACCGCCTGCAAGGATGATCGCCAGTGTCCTCATAGATTACCGGGCCTGTTCCTTTAGTTGGTATTCGTCGGGAAAATAGAATTCCTTCTCGGCCTGCTCTTTCAGCTTCGCAAAGATCATGCGGCCCGACGTGGTCTGAAGCACGCTCGTAACAACCACATCGACCGATTTGCCGAGGAGCTTCTTCGCGTCGTCGACGACGACCATGGTGCCGTCGTCGAGATAGCCGATGCCCTGGCCGTGCTCCTTCCCTTCCTTAAGAACCTTGACGTTCATCTGCTCTCCCGGCAGCATTGCGGGCCTTAAAGATGCGGCAAGCTGGTTCATGTTGAGCACTTCTATCCCCTGGAGCTCTGCTACCTTGTTCAGGTTATAGTCGTTTGTTAATATCTTGCCGGCCAGCTTCTTTGCAAGGGCTATCAGCTTTGTGTCCACCTCTTTCAGTTTCGGAAAATCATAGTCTACGATCTTGACCTTGACAAAGGTTTGCTTTTGCAGCCGGTGGAGCACGTCGAGGCCTCTCCTCCCCCTGGTTCGCTTTACCGTATCGCTGTGGTCTGCGATATGTTGGATCTCATAAAGGACGAACTGGGGGATAACAAAGGTCCCTTCGATAAACCCGGTTTCGCAGATGTCTGCTATTCTGCCGTCTATGATGGTGCTCGTATCAAGGATCTTCACGTCCTCGTCGCTCTCTATCCTGTCGAGGAGGGGGACCTTCGAAAGGTCGAGGGTCTTGCTCTTCTCCTTCCCTATCCTGAAGCCGATATAACCCATAACGAAGTAAAAGAGGATATATATCGGCAGCGTTATGGGTATGTCCTTGATAAGCGCCAGCAGAAGCCGGGAGATAAAAAGGTCTGCGACGACGAGGCTTATCGTCGTCCCCAAAAGGCTGCCGAAGATGATCTTCAGGGGGATATCCTTCAGCTTCTCTTCCAGCTTCAGGATGATATACCCGAAGCCGATGCCCAGGACGGCGCCGAGCAATGACCAGAGGGTATTGGCAAAGATCTCTTTTAATATGAAGTATCCGGAGATTGTGGTGACGGCAACGAGAACTATCTGAATCAATAGATCCAAAGTCAGCCCTTGTGATTGTTGTGATTGTTAGAGAAGATCTTCTCGAGCTCCTTCTCTATCTTTTCCTCGTTCGTGGCAAGCGCAACGGAGAGCTCTTTTTTAATAAGGTTCCTCGCTGTCTCGAACATCTTCTTTTCCCCGAAAGAAAGCTCTTTCCAGTGCTTCAGGCCGTATAATTCCTTTAACACCGTGGCGACTTCGAAGATAGAGCCGCTCTTGATCCTCTCCATGTAATCTTTGTACCGCCTGTTCCATGGCGAGTTATCGTGGACCATGTTCTTGTCTTTCAGGATCTCGTAAACCTTCTTCACCTGCCCGGAAGCGATAACCGCCCTGAGCCCTGCGTTGTTGGCGCCGTCAACGGGGATCATGATGGTCATGTCGGTGTCGAGAATCCTGATTATGTAAAAAGACTGCTTCGTGCCTGAAAATGCCTTTTCTTCAATAGACTCTATTTTCCCAACACCGTGACCTGGATAAACAGCAATTTCTCCTACATGAAACATCGTGCCTCCAATCGACGATTGTTGTTTTTAATATTTTCCGTCTCCCTATTGTAACATAAACATAGAAAAGAATTCAATAAGTATTTGTTTTCATATCATTATTTTGTATACAATTACGTACCGGTCCGCGGGCGCACAGTAATTGCCGCATGGATGCTGCGAGAAAAGAGGAAAACCAGGCTGTGATTAGCGCCGGAAGGGGTCAGGGTTGTTTCTTCTGAAGTTCCTGCAGCCTGTACTTAAGATCGTTAACAAGCCGTACAAGCCCCTTTTCTGTGGCTATATCAAGGGCTGTTTTGCCATGGTGGTTCTTTGGTGTGATGTCCGCGCCCCTTGCGATGAGCAGGTTCGCCATCCCAATATACTTTCCCTCAATGGCACAGGTAAGGGGCGTGTCGCCCTGCCGGTCTGCAATATTTATATCCGCACCGCTTCCTATAAGGAGGTTCGCGGCCTCGATCTGGCCATTCTTGCAGGAACACATAAGGGGCGTGTCGCCGTTTGAGTCCTTCACGTTCACCTCAACGCCCCTTGCGGTCAATAGCCTTATGATCCCTACGTGCTTGTTCCAACAGGCATAGGTAAGGGCGGTAAGCCCCTGCTTGTTCTTGATGCTGCAATCGGCGCCGTTGTCTATAAGTATCCTCGCGGTGTCGGTGAACCCGTTCATTGCTGCGTACATGAGCGGGGTAGAGCCGTTTCCGTCAGCGCCGTTGACCTCGGCGCCCTTTTCAATGAAGAGTTCCACGTTTTCAGTGCTGCCCTGCTCGCAGGCCTTAAACAACTGCTCCGTGTACGGGTTGCTCATCAATATAAGTATACAACACCTGTCAAAAAATATTCTACAGGTATATTTTTCGCTGCCGGACCGGTGCGGGCATCGCGGCAAGCCTGTAAGGGCTTGATATTGCAGGCAATAAAATTCATTGATGAATGATGTGTTTTCCATTATAATCACTAAAAGTTTTTTTCAGAGGGAATCCTTTTGGTCAAAACAAGATTTGCGCCAAGCCCGACAGGCAACCTCCATATTGGTGGGGCGAGGACTGCGCTTTTTAATTACCTCTTTTCAAAGCACAAGGGCGGCACCTTTGTGCTGAGGATCGAAGACACCGACATCGAGCGGTCAAAAGAGGTGTACGTGCAAGACATCCTCCAGGGGCTTGGCTGGCTCGGCATAGACTGGGACGAAGGGCCTCATTTCCAGAAAGAGCGGATGGACATTTACCGTGAGCACGCCTACCGGCTTCTCAGAGAAGGCTATGCCTATAAGTGTTATTGCACGCCGGAGACGCTTGAAGAAAAGAGAAAGGTCGCGTTAAAGGAAGGAAAAAAGCCAACCTACGACAGGACGTGCAGGGACGCCCGCGACCGGGGCGGCGATATGCCTCATGTTATCCGGTTCAAGGCCCCGCTCACCGGGGAAGTAAGCTTCAACGATCTTGTCAGGGGCACCATTTCCTTCCGGTGCGAAGAGCTCGACGACCTTGTTATCCTGAGAAGCGACAACACCCCTACGTATAACTTTACCGTTGTCGTTGATGATGCGCTTATGGGCATCACCCATATCATACGGGGGGACGACCACATCAACAACACCCCCAGGCAGATCCTTATCTACAGGGCGCTCAACTACCCGATGCCGGAATTTGCCCATGTGCCCCTCATACACGGCAAGGACAGGTCCCGCCTCAGCAAGCGCCATGGAGCCACATCGCTCCTTGAATACAGGAATGAAGGGTTCCTGCCTGAAGCGCTCATGAATTACCTCGCCAGGCTGGGCTGGGCCCATGGGGACCAGGAGATCTTTTCAAGGGAGGGCTTGATAGAGATGTTCGACCTCCCCAATGTCGGAAAGTCCCCGGCGATCTTCGACATGGACAAGCTGCTGTGGCTCAACGGCCACTATATCAAGACGCTTCCCCTGGAAGACGTTGCAGAAAGGCTCGTGCCTTTCCTGGAAGGGCTTGGCCTTGCCATATCAAACAGGGCAATGCTCGTGCCCATTACGGCCAATTTAAAAGGCAGGGCAAGGACGCTGAAAGAGATGGCGCAGATGGCCGCCTTTTTCTTTCTCGATGACGTTGCTTACGAAGAGACGGCGAAACAAAAATTTCTGACGCCCGCGACGAAACCTATACTTGAGAATTTCTTAGAGGGCTTCAAGGGCCTTCGTTCGATCGATGAGGATGAACAAAAAAGACTGATAGAAAATATGGCCCGCGACTACAACACAAAGCTTGTAAATGTGATACAGCCGATCAGGGTCTCCCTGTGCGGCAGGACCGTGAGCCCCGGGATATTCGAGGTGATCGGCATCCTCGGAAGAGAAACCGTCGAGAAGAGGTTGCGCAGGGCGATAGAAGCGATATCATGAGATTATTAAGGCTTGAACTTTTCGGTTTTAAATCCTTCTTGAACAGAACCGTCTTCCAGTTCGGCGACGGGATCACGTCTATCGTGGGGCCAAACGGTTGCGGGAAAAGCAATATCGTTGACGCCATCGTCTGGGCGCTCGGGGAGCGGGGGACAAAATCTTTGAGAATCAAAGACATGGGCGACGTGGTCTTCCATGGGAGCAACGGCAAAAGGCCGGTCAACATCGCCGAGGTCTCCGTCGATCTCACCGACGGGAGCAGAGAGATCAACGTCAAGAGAAGGATCTACAGGGACGGCACCAATGAATACTACCTTAACGGCAATATCGTAAGGCTCAAGGATATTCATGACACCTTCCTCGGCACGGGGGTCGGCGCAAACACCTATGCGATCATAGAGCAGGGCAAGATCGAGAACTTCGCGCAGATGAAGCCCCTCGAAAGAAGGGTCGTCATAGAAGAGGCAAGCGGCATAACCCGTTTTGAAGAGAAAAAGCGGGAGGCAATAGGCAGGATGGACGAGGTAAGCACAAACCTCGACAGGGTAGAAGATATTTACAGCGAAGTGACGAAATCCTTCGAAAAGGCGGAGGGAGAGTGGCAAAGGTGGAAGGCCTACAAAGAGCTTGCCGACAAACTCCACGAGATAGACAGGCACATCCTGCTCCAGGGATACTCGCGGCTGACAAAGCGTATCGGGAAGATAATTGAAAGACAGCAGGAGATCGAGGAAGAGGCCCGGAAGGAGGAGGAGGGCAAGGAGAAGCTGAAACAGGAAATGGGTGCGAAGGACGCCGAATTCTCATTAACCGACAATATCATACGACAGCTTGAGATCGACATAAAAGGCCTGGAAAAGGACATGGAGGGAAGGCTCGTCGAGATCGACTACATCAACGAAGAAAAAACGAGGCTTGAGAAACAGGGGCTGGCGCTGGCGGAAGAAAAAGCGGCCCTGATGTCGCGGGCAGACTCATACAAAAACGATATCGCCGATCTGGGCCGTCAGGTCCAGGCTTATGGCCTTGACCTGACAAAGGAAGAGGGGGATGAGCTGAGGCTTCGCGAGACCACCGAGGGGCTGAAAGCAAGGATAGAGGAGCAGGAGGAAAAGGTCGAAGACGGACGGACGAAGCTCTTCGTCGCCATGAGCGAATTGACCGATATCAGAAACAAGTTGTCGGAGATCGAGCGCATCGCCCAGGAAAGGCAGAAGAGAGAGGAGCGGCGAATCCAGGAAGAGCGGCGGCTAAGGGAAATATCAACAGAGCTGGAGGTTCGCTGCAGCTCTCTTAAGGAAACGTTGGGAAAGCGTGTCCAGGAAAAGCTTTCCGCCCTATCCGGCGAATCAGAAACGCTGAAAGAAAGCGAACGGTGCGCCAAAGAGCTTGATGAGGCGAAAAATGCCCTTGAACGCCTGAAGGGGGAAAAACAGGCAAAGGAAGATGTTTTTCGGCAGCTTGGCGGTTACGATGAGGCCGCGGAACCCTCCGGGGGCGACACGGGGAAGCTCATCAACCTTATCAGGGTCGCCGAGGAAAGGGAAAGGGCGCTGGAAAGGTTTTTCGCCAGCGAACTCGAGTATCACGTGCTGACCGCAAGGGATCCTGCGGGGATCGCGGAGGCCGTGGAAAAGGGCGAAGGAAACTACGTCTTCTTCCCTCAGAGGGGCATATTCACGCTGAACGGCGGTGATGTTGAGATAAACGTACAATGGATCGAGGCCGTGCAGGATGCCCTCCTTCGCATTGAGCAGGGCGAGGAAGGCGTCTTCATGAACGATACCGTTTTCGTCGATTCCCGCGGCTTTATCATCAGGGAGAAAGACGATAAGGGGGTCGACCTTAAAAAATTCAAAGAAAAGGTCCGGCTCGAGAAGGAATTAAAAGAGCTGGCAACTACCGTTCAGGGGCAGGAGGTCTTCGTAAGGGACCTGCAGTCCCGGTATGACGCGACGAACAGCGCGTACGTGGAGCGGAAAAGATACCGGGAAGAGAAAGAGAAAGAGGCCGGCGACGTTGAAAAAGAGATCATCGTAGTAGAAACCGAGTTAAAAACCTCTACCGAAAAATTACAGGAACTATCTTCAAGGCTCGACGTCCTCGATGAGACGGCGCAGGCATCGGCAGCTCAGCTCCTCCAGAAAAAGGCCCTGCTGGAAAAGGAGAAGGAAGATATCGAATCGGACATGGTGTCGCTCAAGGAGGGATTAACCGCCGTCAAGCAGGATTATGAGGCTTCCCTCTCCGCGTGGCACGAGATAACCATCGGCCTTGAGCGCAGGAGAAACGCCCTGCGGATGCTCCACGAGAACATAGAGCAAAAAGGCGTGGCAATACAGGATATTGCCGGCGAGGTCCTGGGCAAGGACAAGGAGATGGAGCGGCTTGGCGCGGCCATCGGGGAATGTGCCGGCAAAATATCAAAATTCGAAAAGGAATACGAAGACCTTAAGTCGGATTCAGAAAGATACCTGACGAGGCTTGAAGAGCTAAAAACGGCGCTCGGCAACCTCCACGCAGAAAAGCACGCGCTGCAGGAAAGGATCGATGCGGTCAATAAGGCGATCGACAAGATCAGGTCAAAGCGGGAAGGCGCGGACAGAGACATCGCCATCCTTACCGACAAGAAAGACCAGATAACGGAGAGGCTGCTCACCGTTTATCACATAGAGAACCCTGAAGGCGTTGAGCTGCCGCCCAATCCCCGCATCGAAGAGGAGCGGGCGGCCATCTCCGGGCAGATAGCCGACATGGGCGAGATCAACTTCCGGGCCGAGAAAGAATATCTCGAGCTAAAAGAGCGGGCATCTTTTCTCGCACAGCAGAAAGAGGACCTGAAAAACGCGATGGATTCTCTGAAAAAAACCATCGCAAAGATAGACAACCTGTCAAGGGAGCTCTTCAACGAGACCTTCGAAAAGATAAACGACTCGTTTAAGAAGTTTACCGAGATGTTGTTCAAGGGGGGGAAGGGCTACCTTTCTGTCAACCAGGAAAACGGCGGCATAGAAATGTTCGTTCAGCCGGCAGGAAAAAAGGTTATACGCATGGAGCTTCTCTCCGGAGGGGAGAAGGCCCTTATATCCCTTGCGCTGCTTCTGTCCATCATGGACACAAAGCCGAGCCCTTTTGCGCTCATGGACGAGATCGACGCGCCCCTTGACGATGCCAACCTCTCCTCGCTCATCGAGATCATAAGGGGCATGAGCATAAAAACACAGATCGTCTTTATCACCCACAACAGGATCACCATGGAGTCTTCCAATACCATTTATGGGATCACCATGGAGGAAGAGGGCATATCGAAGACGGTCTCCGTCCGCCTGTAAAATACATCGTATATCGTAGTCCGCATATCGTATATCGTGATCGTGGTGAATGCCGTTCGGCGTGATGCGTTCGGTGTCCGGCGACAGGCACTCACGCATGTTCTTTTGTCGCAGCCCGTCGCCTTTATCTGCCCGATATATTGAATAATCCGGTTTTTTGTGAATGCGGTTACAAAAATCAGGAGATTTTTTTCTTGACATTTTCCCGTAGAACACTATCATTATTAAAAAAGGCAAGGGGGAAGGGGGTTTAAAACGTATACAATTCAACAAAGCACTACCATCTTGTCTGCACGGTCATTCGTTCATTGTTCTTTAATTAAAAAGAATATTTTGAAAGGGGGTGAAAGTTCCGCACGGTTTTCTTTAATAAAAGATTAAGGAGGGTTATATATGCAACCAACACAAGCAGTCGTACCACCTGCCGTCACATTGCCTGACATGTCAGTGCTCATGGCTCCATGGTATGTCTGGTGGGTCCTGATCATTGGTCTTTTCCTTATGACCTTCATAGGGACATGGATCATAACAAGGGGGTGGAAAGAATGAGTCCGATAACATATCTTGATTGGATAAAACCAACACCCGCAACAACTATATCAGCCGTTATAGGCGTCGCCATCCTGCTTTTTATTTCTATCTTGCTCGGGGTTCTCAGCAAGAGAAAGATAACCAAGGGTTCTTTTGAGGAATACCTTGTCGGAAAGCGCGACATCGGTCCTGCGATCACCGGCTGCGCCCTTGCGGCGTCCTACCTCTCCGGTTGGGCATTCTGCGGCAGCACCGGCATCGTTTACTCCGTCGGGTTTTCCGGGATGTGGTTCGCCGGCATATGGAGCCTCCTTGGGCTCGTCCCCTGCTGCTGGCTTGCCGCCCTGAAGACAAGGGAATTCTCTGCGAAGCTCGGAGCGGCAACCCTGCCTGAAACGATAGGAAGGCGCTTCGAGAGCAAGATGCTTCAGACCGTTGTGGCGCTTTGCATGCTCTATTTTCTTTTCATGTATTGCGTGGGACAGCTGAAGGCCGCCGGAGGCGTATGGTACGCGACGACCGGGCTTCCGCCTCTGTGGTGCCTCCTCCTTTCCATCTTCATCGCGTGGCTTTACATGGTCCTTGGCGGATATGTGGGAACGCAGTGGTCAATGGCTTTCCAGGGCGCGTTCCTCGGCGTGGTCGGCGCGCTTCTCGGCATATGGGCTATCGTCTGGGCAGGCGGGTTCTACGAAATATCGTCGAAGCTCTACATGGAGCCGAAGGTGGGCCCCGCGCTTATAAAGCTCATGAGGCCCGAGCTCCCTCAGGTGGGCCCGACGCAGCTCTTCTCCAGCCTTGTGGGCATCCTTGCCACGCCCGTGCTCTTCTTCACCATGGCCATTGGCTTTCCCCACAACGTGAGCCGGTTCCTCGGCATGGGGCAGCTTAACAAGAAAGGCTACTGGACGCTCCTTACCATCGTCTTTATCATCGCCGGCATCCCCATCATGCTCGACTGCTCTTCGAACGGCCTTGTGGCAAGGATGATCTACGGCCCGAACCTCCTCAAGGTAAAGCCCTGGGGCGCAGACCTTGCGGCTCCGGCCCTTGCATACGCGGTCGGCGGCGTACCCCTGATGACCCTTTACACGATGGGTCTTTTTGCGGCGGCCCTCTCAACCCTTGCCGGCATGGTCTTCATCATGAGCGCCAACATCACCCGCGACGTCATCAAGCTGTGGTGGCCCCAGGTGTCTGACAAGGCGATGCTGTACCTCGGATATTTTCTCATCGCCCTTTTCCTCTTCATACCCTTCTACTGGACGCTTGTCAATCCTCCGCCGCTGCTCTCCATCTTTATGGGCCTTGCGGCCATGGGCCTCGGCGCGATCTTCTTCTTTGTTACCGCCGTATCCTATTACTGGAAAGGCGCAACGAAGTGGGGCGCCCTCTTCACCGTCCTCTATGGGACCGGGTTTAGCATCTATGGCGGCTGGAAAGTCCTCCTGAAGAGGCAGCTCGGCATGGGCACCTTCGAATGGATACTGGTGATCGGCTGCGGCATACTCTATTTCGCGATAAGCGCAATGACAAAACCGCCTTCAAAGGAACTTCTCGATAAGCTGTTCCCCGCGAAGAAGTAGCTGAGGCATTAAAAATCAAAAAGGGCTTAAGGTCAACTTAAGCCCTTTTTTTTGCTGGTCGCTCGTTGCTTGATGCTGGATGCTGGTGGCTCGATACTCGATGATCGATGCTGATGGCTTCTTTGGCTATCAGCGATCAGCCATCAGCAAAAGCTTTTTTGTTTCAGCTGGCGGCTGTATGCTGACGGCTGACGGCTGTTTTTTATTGCCAGGATATGCCCTTTGACCGGAGATGCTCCTGCACATCCTTGTCTCCCAGCTGCGCCGCCCTGCGGAAATCGCTTAAGGCCCTTTGATCATCGCCGATCTTATCGTATACAGATCCCCTGCTCGCGTATGCCATGACGTGGTCCGGCCTCTTTTCAATGACCTTGCTCAGGTCCTCGATGGCCCGCTTGTATTCCCTGAGAAAAAAATGCATGACGCCCCGGTTGTAGTAGGCGTCGATGAATTCAGGGTCCTTTTCGATGGCCAGGGTGTACAGGTTGATCGCCTCCTCGACGTTGCCCGCGTGGGCGAAGCTGAACGCCCTGGTGTAATATTCCTTTGCGCTCGTTCCTTCGTTGGGATTATCCGAACAGCCCGGTGCAAAAAAAACAAGGGCCGCGACAATCACGATATAACACAAACTTTTTATCACCATCGCCCGCTCCTCTTTTCGAAAATGGTTCCTGCCTATTATACCCCGTAGGGCGGGGATTACAAAACAATAATTGCAGACAACCAACGGCAGACTGTATACCGTAGTTCGTATATCGCAGTGCAAAGAAGAACGTTCGGCGTTGGGCGTGGTGCGCTCGGCGAGGAATATGGCTGATAGCTCATGGCAAATCCTAAATCCGAATATCTAAATCCTAAACAAATTCGAATGCTCAAAATTCAAAACGTAAGCGATCTTGTATCTGTTTTGAGCATTTGATATTTGAATTTCGATATTGTTTCGTGCTTCGTGCTTAGGATTTCGATATTGTTTCACATATAGTGCTTCGATATTAGAGCTTCAAGGACTGCCGGCTGGCGGCTGATGGCTGCCTTTATTGGCTTACCGGAGGTTTCCTCTTGTCAGCGACGCAAAGACCCCCCCGATGCAGAGAAAACCAAAGACGGTGAATATTGCCGTTATGCTCTTCAAGAGCATCTGGTAGTGCTGTGGGGCGATCTCGACGGCGCCGATGTAGAGCGCGAAGGCCATCATTGCTATGCCCATGCTGAACACCTGCCCAAGAAGCCTCATCGTTCCGAGCATAGACGACGCTACGCCAAAGTGCCTGTTTTCCACGGAGCTCATGATCGCGTTCGCGTTTGGGGACGAAAAAAGCGCAAATCCAAACCCCTGAAGCGCGAGCGTAGATACGATGAACCACGTGCCGGTGCCCGCTTCAAGGAAGGTCAGGAGAAACAGGCCGATGGCGGTAATGGACATTCCCGTTGAGGCAACGACCCGCGGCTCCATTCTGTCGGACGCCCTTCCTGCGATGGGCGAAAAGACCGCCTGGACCAGGGGCTGCGAAATGAGAACGGCCCCCGTCGCCTGCGGGCTTAAGCCTTTGATGTGCTGCAGGTAAAGGCTTAAGAGAAAGCTCACGGCAAATGTGGCGCTGTAGTGGATAAGCGCCGCAATATTGGAGAGGGTGAAGACCTTGTTCGTTCTGAAAAGGGCCACGTCAAGGATCGGCTTGCTCGTTCTTAGCTCCCAGGCAACAAAAATGCAAATGCCCACAATCGCGGCGGCGATCAGAAACGAACCTGCCATCCCCGGCAGCATGGAAAAACCATACATGAGACAGACAAGCATCGCGCAATAGATGAAAGACCCGACAAGATCAAAAGGCTCTCCCTTTGATTCCGCCCATTCCGTGGGCAACTTCCAGAGAGAAAAAACGATTATCACTATGCCGAGGGGGACATTGAACAAAAAGATGCTTCTCCAGCCCAGATGCTGCGTCAGCACGCCGCCCAAAAGGGGGCCGCAGGAAAGCCCGAAATAGACCGCCGCCACATTAATGCCGAGCGCTTTTCCGCGCTCTCCCGGAGGGAAAGCCGAGCTTAGCATTGCCATTGCCGTGGCAAAGAGCATGGCGCTGCCGACGCCCTGAAGGACCCTGAAAACAATAAGCAGCCCCGCAGACCACGCTATCCCCAGAAGAAAGGATGCTGCCGTAAAAACATACATGCCCCAGATAAAAACTTTTTTTCTCCCGTAGATGTCGGCGATCCTGCCAAAAGGCATAAGGAGCGCTGCGGCGGTCAGTATGTATGCTGTCGCGACCCAGCTCAAGGTGATGGCGTTCATAAGAAATTCCAGGGCGATCGTCGGCAGCGCAACATTCACCGTTGAGAGCGACATGGGGGCAAGAAAAGAGGACAGCGTAGTAACCATTAAAACTGTGTTTTTGTGTGTCGTTCCACCTGCTTCCTTTGTCACTTCTGCCTCATCTGATTCTCTTGCTTTTTATATTTGTATAATGGAAGGGCTTTTAAAGTCTTTTCGCGGACCGCTTCGCTGCTGACCTGTAACCCGTCACAGTATAATAGACGATCTTATCAAAAAAATAAACAAGCCTCTCGCCGAGCTCAAACATGCGGTATATATCGACGGCCTTTTCCCACACCCCGAAAGAATATGTGAACATCCATATGTGTTTCTTAAGGATGCTCAGGGAGCTCACGAGCTCCTCCAGCGGTATGCCTTCCTGCCTGCGCTGACGACCGAGCATATAATAAAAATTCTTGAACTCGCTCTCCGTCTTTGCGCCTTTCAGCCATTGCTCGAACTGTCCGAGAATGAACATGGCCCTGGAAACGAGGTCCTCCCTGTCGTGGCGGTGGTAGGACTTTGTTGAGGGGTTGGAAGAGATGTCGTTCAGCCAGAGGTCTACTATCTTGCCCGAATTTTCCTGCACGGCTACCGTCAGTTCGTCGGAAAGGAGGTTCCCGGGATACACGATCTTGTCCTGGATGGTCCTCTCGACGAACGCTTCAAGGGAGTCGTGCATGCTCCAGAGGTCCCTCTTCAGCTCTATGAACCTCTGGATCGCCTTCTCCTGGGAATCGAATGCAAGCTTGGGGAGGTTCATTACGGGAAAATACCCGTAATCGCTCGCATCGTCGCCGGCCTCTTCTTTCCCGCCGAGCTTCTCTGCCTCAAAGGAGACGATGAGAAGGTCCCCGTAAAAGGGGTTTCTGTGCGAGCTTACATCGATGAGCTGAACAATGCTCCCGTCAATGCCGGCCTCTTCTTTTAACTCCCTTAATGCGGCGGCCTCGATGCTCTCGCCCACCTCGGCAAATCCGATCGGGCAGCACCACATATCTTTGAACGGCTCGCGCTCCCTTTTTACAAGCAATATCTCCCGGTCTTTGTTTGCGAGGATCACAGAGGCCACCGGGAGCGGGTTTTCATAATATACCTTTTTGCAGTCTTTGCAGACCTGGCGGTCCTTGCCTTCGAGGGTGTCCACGTCGAGCGGTTTTCCGCAAAAGCTGCAGTATGATCTTCTCTTCATTTCTTTACAATAAATATCCTGTCGTTCTTGTTAAACCGCAGCTCTCCCAGCCTCTGTAATTCTGCGAGCATCTTTTCCTTTACCAGTTCGGGGTTGACGTCTACCGATATAAATTCTTTTTTAAAGTCTATGTATTGTGAAAGGTCGCCGCCCTCGCTTCTGCCAAAGACAAGGGCGTTCGGATAATCAACGGGAACGATGTCGTCAAAGTGCTCTCTCAACAAGGCCTCTCCGTTCTCTGCCGAAAATCTATGGATCACCTTCCTTAGTTCGCTGAAATCGAAATATTTTTCGCCTTCTGTAAGCATTGACTCGCTGTGTGTTATAACGAGAAACTGCCCCCCGCCCTTTAGCAGCCTTTTGGCCTCCCCTATCATTTCAGGAAAAAAATAGAGAGAGTATGCCGCAACAACAAGGTCGAAGCTCTCCGAAGGCATGTCGATGGCCGCCGGGAGGCGGGCCTGCAGAAAAAGGGCTTCTTTTGCAATCTTTTCTGCGACTCCGAGAAACCCTTCCCGGTTTTCGCTGAGGTAGTCGATGCCGAATACAACGTCGAAGCTCCCGTCGATGATCTCTTCGAACCACCCGTATCCACAGCCCAGGTCAAGGAAGGTGCGGACGCGCTGCCAGTCGACAAGCCCCGCGGCCACGCCCCGTATCTCCTCTTTGTTGCTGGAATGCCCCTCTATGATATCGCCTATCTTTCTGTGCAGATCAAGGTTGGAATAGCTTTTTACGATCTTCTCCATGATGCATTTATAGCCCAAAGGCCTCTTTTTGTAAATCAAAATGGTTGTCAGGGGCCGCCCGCCTGACAGACTGCCTTGCAAGGACGCCCTGTCGGCGATATAATTATCTACGAACTATCCCGCGGCAAGCCACGGGGCATCAGAGGATAGAAGCGGCATGATTATGCCCCCTCACCCCACCCTCTCCCGCGAGGAGAGAGGGAACGGCGTCACCCGCGGCTTGCCGCGGGGCATCATGCAGATCGAGGTCAGTGGAAACGCTATGCCGATCTACGAATACCGGTGCGGTGCCTGCAAAAAGGTCTCTTCTTTTTTGCTCTTGAGGGCTACGGAGGAGATCGAGCCTTACTGCAAGGGTTGCGGCAGCAAAGACGTCGCGAGAATCCTTTCCGGGGTATCTGTCATTAAGGACGGGGAAAAACGGATTGAAAGGCTTCTTGATCCCTCAAGGTTTTCCGGGCTTGACGAGGGCGACCCGGGAAGCATTGAAAAAACCATAAAAAAGCTGGGCAGGGATCTCGGAGATGAGATCGGCGAGGGCTGAGGTGAAATCTGTTCAACGTTCTATGTTCAACGTTAAAACAAAACTGACCGAACCGGCATGCGTCGCTGAGGGCGCCGATGCTTGCTGCTGGATGTCGGGGGACGCTGCTGCGTAAGCAGACATTCTGCGTTAAGAAAGGATGTTCTTGAGCGAGCCCTTTCCTTCCCTCAGCACCTCTATGGTGTCGTTCAGCAGCCTGACCACCGTGGACGGGCTGCTTATCATAATTCCTCCGTCGATCACAACATCAACGGTGTCTTTAAAGTTTTTTTCGATCTCTCTCGGGTCGGAGAGGAACTCTTCGCCGGAGATCCTGGCGCTGGTGTTTATGATGGGCCGTTCGATCAGCCCGGCAAGGGCTACGGGCACGGGGTGGTCGGGGATCCTGATGCCAACCTCCTTCTTCTCGGTCATAAGGAGCTTCGGCATTATCTTCCGAGCCTTCAGAACGAACGTATAGGGGCCCGGCAGACAACCTTTCAGCAACTCAAATGCGGGGTCGCTCATTACGGCATAATTGCTTATATCCTTGAAGTCCCTGCATATAACGCTCAAGGCCCTCTTTTCATCAAGCCGCTTGGCCAGGTAGAGCTTCCTTATCGCCTTGATGTTAAAGAGGTCGCATCCCATTCCATAAACAGTGTCCGTCGGGTACGCGATTATTCCTCCGCCGCCAAGCACCTCCTTGATTATCCCTGTTATCTTCTTTCTCGGTCTCGCCGGATCCCATTCAACGATCATCTCTTCCTCCCTGCATATCGCGCTACGATCTTTTTTTTGCCTTTAAAGCCCGTTATCGTTTCTTCGTAGAAGAGCGGCTCCATCCCGGGGAAGCATCCGATGAGCTCTCCGTCGTTCAGCAGGTACTCATCTGTCCTGCGCCTGTCGATGAGGTTCTGTCTCTTTAAAAAGGTCTCGTATACCAGTATACCATCTTTCCGCAATATGCGGGTGATTTCTTCCATAATGTTCCTGAGCAAAAAATAGAATACGACCACCAGGCCCGCGGACTCGCTTCTGAAGGGGAGGTTGTTCGCATCGCCGTATACGGCAAAGATGCGTGCGCCGCTCTCCGAAGCCTTTTGCCGCGCCTGTTTTATCGCCTCCATGGACCTTTCGAGGCCATATGCGGCAAAGCCCCTTTCTGCGAGAAAAACGGCGTCCCGGCCATTGCCCATTGCAATGTCTACGGCGATGCCCGGTGGGGCGGCAGGCGCAAATCGCTTCAGAAGGCCGTGGGGCCCTTTTGCTCCGTCGTAAAACCCTTCCCTGTACCTTTTGTCCCAGTCAGGCGTCTCCAAACATCCTCTTTGCGTTGCCGGACCACACGCGGCCCTGCTTTTCTTTGTCCATCAACGAAATGCCTTCCCTGTAGCGCGCCGCCGTCAGCAGCGGGTAGTCTGACCCGAAAAGCACCTTGTCCCAGAGAAACTCGTTGATAAATCTGTAGACGTCCGTCGAGTAGACAAATGGCACTGCGGCCGTATCATAATAGGTCCTGCCGAGACACTCACGCACCTCGGGCATAAACTCATAAAAGCAAAGCCCGCCGCCCAGGTGCGAAAGGATTATATCCAGGTCGCGGCGCCTCCCGATGAACCCCAGGATTTTCCCGAAGTCTGCGCGCATCTTTCCCCGGTAAACGTGCCCCACCTGTTCGTTCGTATGGAGCATGAGTATCTTTTGTTTTTCCTCTGCGAAGCGCGCTATGCCTTCCAGCTTCTTGAGCGACTTTTCGTCGAGGGCTTCCTCGTAAAGGGCTATTTCCCCCACTCCCCTTGCGCCACGGGCGAAGCACCTTTCCAGTTCGCCTATTGCCTCTCCCTCGTTTTCAATGTTTGCCTGGACAAAAGGAACAAGGGCGGGCGCTCGCGACGACGCCTCCAGTATATAATCGTTTGACAACCTGAGGAGCCCGCTGTCCTGAAAGGAGAAGCCGCTGACGACGCACCGTGCCGTCCCGTCTTTCTTCATATAGGCCAGGAGCCCGCCGATATCCGCCATCCTGGCCCGCGTGTCGCCGTAAACAACGGCAAATCTTTCGTCCTGTCTGGATATCTTTTTCCTGTCCCTTATAACCTCGGGAGGGAAGACGTGTGTATGCGCATCGAAAATTTCCATAGAACATAGTATAGTGCATCGCGCGATCATAAAAAATAGATTTTTTCAGCCATTGGTGATATAAAAAATCATGCCCATCAAGATCGTCTTCCTTGACTGCGATGGCACGCTGACCAAGGAAAGGAGCAGCTGGGAGTTTCTTCACAGGAGGCTGGGCCTGTGGAACAACCACGCCGACACCTATCAAAGGCTCTTCAGGGAGGGGGAGATAGACTATCGCGAGTTCTGCAGGAGGGACGCCTTTCTCTGGAGGGGGCTGTCCGTTGCCGACGTGATGAGCGTGGTCAGGGAGATTCCTTATCAGGACGGTGCGAGGGAGGCGATCCGCTCCATAAAAGATATGGGCATTTCCACCTTTATTGTGTCAACGGGCCTGTCCGCACTTGTAGACCTGGTCAAAAGCGACCTCTTTATTGACGGCGCTGTTTCAAACGAGCTTCTCAGCAAAGACGGGGTTCTTACCGGCGAAGTAAAGATCAACGTTGAGTACGACAAAAAGGGTTCCCTTATAGACGCCCTGCTTGGCCAAAAGGGCTTTGCCAGGGAAGATGCCTGCGCCGTGGGGGACGGGGAGGGAGATATCGGCATGTTCGGGGCCGTCGGTCTTCCCATTGGATTCAACCCTCACGAGAACGTGCTGCCCCACATAAAACATGCCTGTTGCGGGGGGTCCCTCGGGGGCATCGTAGATATTCTCAGGGGGTATGGATAGGTTTATGTGTGCGCTCTTTGGGAGGGCCCTTGTTGTTTTCCTTCTCCTGGCCGTCGTTTTTGGTTGTGCGCCAAAGAAGGTGATGATCTACGAGTCAGCGTCTGGCATACGTGGCGACATCATACAGACATCGGCCTCTTTTATCGGCAAACCGTACAGGAACGGTGCGAAGGGCCCCGACGCCTTTGACTGCAGCGGTTTTGTATACTATGTATTCAGGCAGTCGCGAATTGTGCTGCCCGTTAGCGCCGCGGGTATTCTCAAAATGGGGTATCAAATTTCAAGGGATGGCATACAGCCGGGCGATCTTGTTTTTTTTAAAATCAGCAAGGAGCTTCACGTCGGTATCATGCTCAACGGCAGGGAGTTCATACACGCCTCAAAGTCAAGGGGCGTCGCAATAGACGATGTGGATTCAAGCTACTGGCAAAAAAGCCTCCTGTCGTTCAGGGCGGTATTATGAATCACCCAGATTGAAGAAAGTCGCCCAGGCCCATGGTCCTGTAGTGCTTGCCCTTAAGGTAGGTAAGCACCTTCCAAAAGTCGTTCTTGTGGATATATCCGGGTATCTTCGCTATCACCCTTCCGCCGCTTTCAGCAAGTACGGTGGTCGGGTAGCCCCTTATCTGGTACTTACGCCCATACCCGGGCATTTTGTCGACGTCTACCCTGATATAGACAAACTCTTTTTTGAGTGCCGCGCTCACCGCGCCGTCGCCAAGCACATCTCTGTCCATGGCGTCACAGTATGGACAGTATTGGCTGTAGAAATACATAACCAGCTCTTTGTTTTGGGCCCTTGCCCTTTTCAGGCCCTCCGATACTTGGTCTGCGTGGGCGGATTGGACAAAAAGAAAAAGGGTAAAAAGAACGAGAAGGGGCTTAAGGGGTGGTTTCATGTGTTCGCTATACTAACAGAATTGAGCGGGCTTGGCAATACCCGTTGCCGCGCAGGCAGCACAAAAAGTATGTCGCCTTGGTGCCCGCAAAGGCTAAAAAAAGGTTGAATTTTTTTTGTTTTAGTATTAAGATTAATCTCTAAGCCATTCAAGAACGCTAAGATTTTCCACAATTGTTGAAAATATGTTGAAAATTATCAAAAGATGAACGATATTCTTTCACAAATTAAGCCTAAAATTGCAAATATAATTAACGAAGATAGCTATAAAACCTGGATTGAGCCCCTTGTTTTGGCCGATTTTAAAGATAACAGGTGTATGATCCTTGTACCGAATGCGTTCTTTCGGGACTGGGTCGTAGAAAATTTTGAGCCCATACTGGTCTCTCTTATCAAAGATCTTGTAAAGAACGATGTAACTATTGAATATGTTTTGAAAAAAGAGGAGGGGCGCGGGGAGAAGAAGGGGGTTGTCGTAAGGCGCCCAAGCCAGTATAATTCCTTCAACACAAGGTATACATTTGAAAGCTTCGTTGTGGGTTCTAGCAACCAGTTCGCCAACGCCGCTTGTCTTGCGGTGGCAACCAACCCGGGCAAGACCTATAACCCGCTCTTTATATATGGTGGGGTGGGTCTTGGAAAGACGCACCTTTTAAATGCTATAGGAAACTTTCTTGTCAGCCACGGGGGTATTAACCCTGAAAGGATCTGCTATATAACGGCCGAATCGTTTACTAATGAACTTATTAATTCTATCAGATATGAGAAGATGGAAGAGTTTAGAAACAGATTTAGAAAGATGGATATGCTGCTCATTGATGATATACAATTTATCGCGGGGAAGGAAAGGACGCAGGCTGAGTTTTTTCATACATTCAACACGCTCTACGACAACATGAAACAGATCGTCGTCACAAGCGACAAGTTTCCAAGGGACATTGAAAATTTTGAGGAACGCCTTAAGTCGCGCTTTGAGTGGGGGCTCGTTGCCGACATACAGTCTCCCGACATAGAAACCAAGGTTGCAATACTTAATAAAAAGGCCGAGCAAGAAGGCATTGTCCTTCCGCTGGATGTTGCCTTTTTTATCGCTTCTAATTCCGAGGACAGCATTCGTTCGCTCGAGGGGTCTTTGATAAGGGTTGGCGCCTTTGCTTCTTTAAACAATGTTAACATCAGCGTCGATCTCGTCAAGGAGGTGATCGGGCATATTATTAAAGAAAAGGGAAGAGAGATCACCATAGATATGATTATAAAAGCGGTGTCTTCATATTTTTCAATCAGCCCGTCCGATTTAAGGTCTAAAAAGAGAATAAAATCGATCCTTGTGCCAAGGCAAATTGCCATATATCTCTCGCGGGAGCTTACGGACTCTTCCCTTGTGAGTATAGGTGAAAAGTTTGGCGGCAAAGACCACGCCACCATCATTCATTCCGTTAACAAAATAAAGGGTGATATGAACGTTAAAAAGGAGTTAAAAAGCGCTGTTGAAAAGCTCATACAGAAACTTAAGTCAACATGATTGAACATTCCTGATATCTTTTAAACATAGTTAATAAACGATTTTCTGTTTATTTCTATGTATATATATCTTTTTTAACATATACACACTGTATATTAATTATATGAGGAGTATATATGAATATAATAATAGATAAAAATAAGATCTTCGGGCCGGTTTCAAAAATTGTAAGCATCACAGAAAAGAGATCCCTTATGCCGATCCTTTCAAACATACTTTTTGAGTTTGGAAAGGAAGGGACAACAATATTTTCGACGGATCTTGAGGTGAGCGCAATTGCATATGTAGATTGCAGCGTAGACAAGGAAAAGAAGATCGTGGTGCATGGGAGGAAGTTCCTGGAAGTAATGAGAGAACTTGAAGGAGGGGATGTCCAGCTGTCAATCGAAGAAAACCAGCTGACGATAAAGCAGAAGAGAACAGAGATAGTGATGAGCCTGCAGGACCCGGAAGAGTTTCCTGAAACAAAAGAAATAAGAGGAAAAGAAGAATTTAAGATAGACGGGAAAACATTCCTCGACATGATAGAAAAGGTAGGGTTTGCGGTATCTACAGACGAAACGAGATATATTCTGACAGGAATGTATATGCAAGGCGTGGATGGGGAATTAGTAATGGTTGGAACAGATGGGTTTAGAATGGCGCTCTGCCGGCGAAAAATAAAAGAGATGAAAGGTTTTAAGGGCGTGACAATACCGAAGAGATCGGTCATAGAAGCTGAAAGAATTATAGAAGAAGAAGATGAAGTAAAAATATCGATAGAAGAAAAGTATGTGCAGTTCAGCACGGAAAAATTAAAGATAATAACACGGGTAATCGAAGGAAATTTTCCTGATTATGAAAACGTCCTCCCATCAGACAACCCAAAGACGGTAAGGATAGAAAAAGAGTCTTTTCACAGGGGACTAAAAAGGGCGTCCGCAATTATAGGAAGGTCGGAACCAATAAAAATAACATTTTCTGACAAAAAAATGGAGATAGAGGCGGAGTCTGACATAGGAAGGGCAAAAGAGGATTTAGAGATAGAGTATGAAGGGGAAAGGACGAGCATGAGCTTTAATGTGAGATTTATACTAGACGTGGTAACACACATAACAGGGGAAAAACTGATAATGACGGCCCCCACAGCTTACGGGGCGGTCCTTTTCAGGGGGGAACAGGAAGAAGACTATAAAAACGTCGTGATGCCGATAAGGATATAATAATATGAGAGAATACGGAGCAGAGAGTATAAAAATACTCGGAGGCCTTGACGCCGTCAGAAAAGTGCCCTCTATGTATATTGGGAACACAGGCATAGAAGGCCTGCACCACCTTATATATGAGCTTGTAGACAACAGCATAGATGAGGCGCTGGAGGGATACTGCGACAGGATCTTAATAACGATACACAGGGACAATAGCGTGACCGTTGACGACAACGGGCGCGGCATTCCAGTGGAAGAGCACAGCGTAGAGAACATGTCGGCACTCGAGGTTGTCCTTACAAAGCTGCACGCCGGCGGAAAGTTTGATAAGGATAGTTATAGGTATTCGGCGGGGCTGCACGGCGTGGGGCTTTCCGTGGTCAACGCCCTTTCCGAGTATCTTGAGGTGGAGGTAAGAAGGGGCAACAAGGTCTATTATCAGAGATACGAATACGGGATCAGGATGACGGACCTCCAGGTGGTGGGTGACACAGACAAAACGGGAACAAGGGTGCGGTTCAAGGCGGACGGCAGCCTTTTCGAGACAACGGACATTAGTTACGACATTATTGTTCACAGGATGAGGGAGGTTTCCTTTCTCAATAACGGCATAAACATCATCCTTGTTGATGATAGAAAAGGAAAGCGGCAGGAGCTCAAGCATGAGGGAGGAATAAGGTCTTTCGTAAAATACCTGAACACAAACAAGGCCGTACTCTTCGAAGAGCCCATATATATAATAAGCAACAAGCCGCCCCTCGACTCTATAGAGCTCGCCGTCCAGTATAATGACAGCTACAACGAAAATATATACAGCTTTGTAAACAACGTAAACACAAAAGAAGGCGGCACACACGTGGCGGGCTTCAGGGCGGCAATGACAAGGAGCATAAATAATTTTATACAGAACAACATGTCCCAGAAGGTAAAAGAAAGCCTTTCCGGCGACGACATAAAAGAAGGCATGGTGGCCGTTCTCAGTATCAAGATACAAAACCCGCAATTTGAAGGACAGACGAAATCAAAGCTCGGCAACAGCGAAATAAAGGGGCTTGTCGAGTCGGTGCTGAACGACAAGATCGCCGAGTACCTGGAGCTTAACCCCGACAAGGCCAAGGCGATCGTGAACAAGGCGCTTGAAACGAGAAGGGCGAGAGAGGCTGCAAAAAAGGCCAAAGAGCTTGTAAGGAGCAAAAGCCTTATAGAAAACGGGGTGCTCCCCGGGAAGCTGGCCGACTGTCAGGAAAGCGACCCCGAGCTTTGCGAGCTTTTTATAGTAGAGGGCGACTCCGCAGGCGGTTCCGCGAAACAGGGCAGAAACAGGAAGACGCAGGCGATACTGCCCCTTAAGGGAAAAATCCTGAACGTCGAAAAGTCGAGAGAAGAAAAGGTGCTGACAAACCAGGAGATCAAATCGATCTACCTTGCGGTCGGCATGAACCCCGACAACAAATCAAGGCTGCGCTACAATAAGGTAATTATAATGACGGACGCCGACGTTGACGGCTCTCACATACGAACGCTTCTCCTGACGTTTTTCTACCGGCAGATGCCCGACCTGATATCAGAAGGGCACCTGTATATAGCCCAGCCGCCGCTATACAAAATAAAGCATGGCAACAAGGAGGTCTACGCAAAAGACGAAGAGGAGTTCGAAAAAAATATAATAGAGCGCGGCACAGAGAAAATACGGTGCTACGTCGGGGGCAACCAGGCAGACGGGGAGGAGCTGCGGAAGAAAATAAAGAAGCTCAAAACCGTGGAGCGGTACATTAAGAGCATGGAGGCGCTCGGCATATCAAAGGACGCAATGCTCGGGCTTATGCGCCTCGGCATAGCGACGAGGCGCGACTTTGAATCGCCCGAAAAGGCGGAAGCCTATGCGGGCTACCTGAGGCGCTCGGGCCACAAAGTCGAAATAGTAAAGGACAGGGAGCACAACCTTTTTACGGTAAACATACACGAGGCCGACCCCAAGAAAGGGCCCGCCCAGGTGCGGATCGACTACGAGCTCTGCTCGCAGGGGGATTACGGCGAATCTTACAAGGCCTTTCAGGAGATACGGCAATTTTACGACGAGGAGATAAGGATCAGCGACGGGAACAACGGGGCAGAAGTGCTGAGCGCCGAGGAGCTGCTGCACGTCGTAAGCGAAAAAGGCAAGGAAGGAATAAACATCCAGAGATACAAGGGCTTGGGAGAGATGAACCCGGAACAGCTTTGGGGAACGACCATGAACCCTGAAAGGCGGCGCCTCCTCAAGGTGTCAATAGAGGACGCCGTTGAAGCGGACCAGGTGTTCACCGTGCTCATGGGAAACAACATCGAAACAAGAAGAAGGTTTATCGAGGAAAACGCCCTTAGTGTCAGAAACCTTGATGTATGATTACCATCGGCATAACGGGGATCATCGGGAGCGGTAAAACAACCGCAACAAGCATGCTGAAAAAAAGGGGATTCGAGATAATAGATCTGGACCAGCTTTCGAAGGACCTGATCAGAAAAGAGGAGGTCCTCGCCGAGATACGAAGCAGGCTCGGCGCAGAGTATGTCGCCGAAGACGCCGTAGACGTCGCGCGCTTGCGCGACGAGGTCTTTAAAAACAAGGAGTCGCTCCGCATCCTCGAAGCGATCATACACCCGAGAGTAAGGGGGGCGCTCGGACAGAGGCTCGATGAGCTTGAAAGGGGTGGAGCCGGGGTTGTTTTTGTTGACGGGCCGCTTTTATTCGAAACGGGGTTTTATAAAGAGTTTGACAAGGTCGTCGTTGTCTCCGCGAGGACCGAGACAATAAAGGAAAGGCTGAAAGAAAGGGGCATGACGGAAGAAGACATAGGCCAGCGGATGCCCCACCAGATCCCGCTTACAGAAAAGGAAAAAATGGCCGACCACGTTGTTAACAATAACGGAAACGTCGACAGCCTTGAAAGGGAAGTCGAAAGGCTGCTGCAAAGGATAAAAGAATGGGAGGTAAGGGCAGATGCACCTTAACGCGCTGAAAAGCAAAAAGATTGGAGAACTCACACACATGGCAAGGGAGTTGAACGTAGAGAACGCGGCGGGGCTGAGAAAGCAGGAGCTTATATTCGCCATACTCCAGGCCTTCGTAGACAAGAACGAATCGGTATACGGGGAAGGGGTTTTGGAGATCCTTTCGGAGGGGTTTGGTTTTTTGCGATCCACCGACTCAAACTACCTGCCCGGCCCGGACGATATATATGTATCTCCCTCGCAGATCAAAAAATTCGGGCTGAGGACAGGGGATACGACCTCGGGACAGATCCGCCCCCCCAAAGACAACGAAAAGTACTTCGCCCTCTTAAAGGTCGAATCAATAAATTTCGACGACCCCGGGGTCGTCAGGGATAAGATAATCTTCGACAACCTTACCCCCATATATCCCGACGAGAGGATAAAGCTCGAAACGGGACAGCGCAGCCTTTCCACAAGGGTAATGGACCTTTTCACCCCCATCGGCAAAGGGCAAAGGGGGCTCATAGTCGCCCCGCCGAGGACCGGGAAAACGATGCTCCTTCAGGACATCGCGAACAGCATTACGAAGAACCACAAAGAGATATTTCTTATCGTCCTCCTCATTGACGAGAGGCCAGAGGAGGTTACGGACATGATACGGTCGGTAAAAGGAGAGGTCATAAGCTCGACCTTTGACGAGCCCGCCACGAGACACGTTCAGGTGGCGGAGATCGTTATCGAGAAAGCCAAGAGGCTCGTGGAGCACAAGAGGGACGTAGTGATACTGCTCGACAGCATAACGAGGCTCGCAAGGGCATATAATACCGTGGTCCCGTCAAGCGGGAAGATACTCTCCGGGGGCATCGACGCATCTGCGATGCAGAAGCCGAGGCGCTTTTTCGGGGCGGCGAAAAACATTGAAGAGGGGGGGAGCCTGACGATCGTTGCGACGGCATTGATAGACACGGGGAGCAGGATGGACGAGGTGATCTTCGAGGAGTTCAAGGGCACCGGAAACATGGAGATATATCTTGACAGAAAGCTCGCGGAGAAGAGGGTCTTCCCCGCCATTGACATAAACAAATCGGGCACGAGAAAAGAAGAGTTGTTGCTGGAAAGCAACGACCTTTCAAGAACGTGGCTGCTGAGGAAGGTCCTGCAGCCGATGAACCCCGTTGAATCGATGGAGTTTCTCCTCGAAAAGATGGTGGACACCGAGTCAAACCAGGATTTTCTCAATTCTATGAGCAAAGGAGGCTGAACATGAAAAAAGGGATCCACCCGGACTTAAAGAAGGCGACGGTAAAGTGCGCATGCGGCAACACCTTCGAGACGCTGTCGGTGAAAGACAAGATCACCGTGGAAATCTGCGCAAAATGCCACCCCATATTTACCGGCAAGGAGAAGCGCCTAGACTCGACCGGCCAGGTTGAGAAGTTTGAAAAGCGCTACGGCAAAAAGACAAAATAATGTTTGAACGGCTCCAGGAGATAGAAAAGAGATACCAGGAAATAGAGGAAGAGATGGTGAAGCCCGAAGCGCTTGCCAACCTGGAGTCCTATAAAAAACTGGCAAAAGAGCGGGCAGAGCTTAAGGAGCTTGTGGACCTCTTCAGGGAATGGAAGAAGAGGGACGAGGAGGCGGCGAATGCCCATGAGATCTTCAAGTCGGCGCCGGAAGAGGACATGAAGGCCCTTGCCAAAGACGAGCTGGCCCTCCTCGAGAAGGAAAAAGAGAGGCTCGAAGCCTCTCTAAGAGAAAGGCTCCTCAGCAAGGGGGAGAAGCAGGCAAAAAGCATGTTTCTCGAAATAAGGGCAGGGACGGGCGGAGAAGAAGCCGCCCTTTTTGCGAGGGACCTTTTCTCCATGTACATGAAATATGCCGAGAACATGAGGTGGAAGACAGAGATCATGACGGTTAGCATGTCGGACCTGGGCGGCCTCAAAGAGGTTATCCTGATGGTGGAGGGGAAGGACGCCTTCGGCATGCTCCGCTACGAAAGCGGCGTTCACAGGGTACAGCGCGTCCCCGAAACAGAGGCGCAGGGGAGAATACACACATCAACGGTTACCGTCGCGGTCCTGCCGGAACCCGAGGAATTGGAAATAAACATAAACCCTGACGAGATAAGGATCGACGTCTTCCGCTCCAGCGGCCCCGGCGGCCAGCATGTAAACACGACCGATTCGGCGGTAAGGATCACGCATATGCCGACGGGGATCGTGGTAACGTGCCAGGACGAGAAATCCCAGCACAAGAACAAGGCAAAGGCCATGAGGGTGCTCAGGGCAAGGCTGAAAGAAAAGATAGAGAGCGAGAAAGAACAGGAGATGTCCGACGAGAGAAGAAAACAGGTCGGCACAGGAGACAGGAGCGAGCGGATACGGACATACAACTTCCCGCAGGGCAGGGTTACCGATCACAGGATCGGCCTTACGCTGTATAAATTGCAGGACGTTCTGAACGGGGACATCGTCCCCGTAATTACCCCACTGATAGCCCACTTCCAATCAGAGACGCTAAAAAAAGGATAAGAAGAACGGTGCGCATCAGAGACATCATGTTTCAAAACAGGGCCGTTAAAAGGCTCGAAGCAATCAACATCATTGCCTTCGCATCCCGTATCGGACGAGAGGAAGCGCTTGCCAATCAGCACCTGGAGCTTGACGGGGCAACCGCGGAGAGGATCGCAAGGCTTCTTGAGGAGAGGGCGCACGGGAAGCCCCTTGCATACATAACGCAAAAAAAGGAATTCTTCTCGGAAGAGCTTTATGTGGACGAAAGGGTCCTTATACCAAGGCCGGAAACAGAGCTGCTCGTTGAAGAGGGCCTGAAGATACTGGGAGAAGAGAGAGGGGAGCGCCTGGTTCTTGACATGGGCACAGGGTCAGGAGCGATAGGGGCGGTCATTGCCAAAAAAACGCAGCAGGAGGTTCTCTGTATCGACATATCCGTTGAAGCCCTGGGCGTAGCCCGGTATAATGCACAGAGGCTCAACGTGACGGAAAAGACGAAGTTTCTCTGCTCAGACCTCTTTAATGGGCTTCGGGAAGCCGTGAAGTTCGATGTGATAATGGCAAACCTCCCTTACGTGGCCGTAGACGAGTGGGGCGGGCTGATGGAGGACGTAAAAAGATTTGAGCCGGGAACGGCGCTGTTGGGAGGAAAAGAGGGCACGGAGATATATGAGAGGTTTATAGGTCAATTGCCGGGCCGGCTTGTGGAGGGGGGCCACGTGCTGTGCGAGGTTGGCGGCCAAAGGCAGGCGGGGCTGATCCGGGCCGGCTTAAGGGCCAGGGGGTTCTCGGTTATCACAAGAAAAGACCTCTCCGGTGTCGAAAGGGTGCTTATAGGGAAATGGACAAGTTCATCATAGAGGGCGGTGAAAGGCTAAAAGGAAAGGTGAGGGTCAGCGGGTCAAAGAACGCCGCGCTTCCCCTCATCGCCGCGACCATTCTTCAGAAGGGAAGCTATGCGATAGGAAACGTTCCACGCTTAAGGGACGTGGAGACAATGATCAGGCTCCTTGCCATGCTCGGCGGAAAGGCGGAATGGACAGGGGACAACACCCTCGCCATAGACACGGGCAGCCTCGATAACCACGTGGCGCCCTATGAGATCGTGAAGGAGATGCGCGCATCGGTGCTCGTCCTCGGGTCCCTTGCGGGAGGCCTGAAAAAGGCTACCGTATCGTACCCGGGGGGCTGCGCGATCGGAGAGAGACCCATCAACCTGCACCTTCAAGGGCTCGCGGCGCTCGGATGCGACATAAAGATCCGGGAGGGATACGTAGATGTGAATGCGAAAAAGCTGCGGGGAGGGCGGGTAACATTCGATACGGTAACCGTCGGCGGGACGGAAAACATTATGATGGCGGCGGCCCTTGCAAAAGGCGAAACGGTGATCGAGAATGCCGCCCGCGAACCGGAAGTGGTTGACCTCGCCCGCATGCTGAAACGAATGGGGGCGAGAATAGAAGGGGAAGGATCGGAGGTCGTCAGGATCAAGGGCGTAGAGGCGCTTACGCCCTGCGATTACGAGGTGATCCCCGACAGGATCGAGGCGGGCACATTTATTGTTGCCTGCGGCATCACGAGGGGAAACATCGTTGTTGAGAACTGCAACCCCCTTCACCTGAAGGCCGTTATCGAAAAGATGAGAGAGGCGGGCATGGAGATCGAGGAAACCGACAGCACCGTTAAGGCGATAATGTCGAGAAAGAGGCCCATATCGGTGGATGCGAAGACGATCCCCCACCCGGGCTTCCCGACAGACATGCAGGCCCAGATAATGGCGCTTATGTCCGTTTCAAAAGGGGTGAGCGCCATTACGGAGACGATCTTCGAGAACAGGATGATGCACGTTGCGGAGCTCCGCAGAATGGGCGCCGACATAAGGGTGATAGGCAATACGGCCATAGTAAAAGGCGTGGAACGGCTCTCCGGCGCAAAGGTGATGGCGACGGACCTAAGGGCAAGCGCATCCTTGATAATCGCCGGGCTCGCCGCTTACGGATCGACCGAGGTTTCAAGGATTTACCACATTGACAGGGGGTATGAGAAGATAGAGGAAAAGCTGAAGGGCCTTGGCGCAAAGATAAGGAGGAAGAAGGATGAAGATCTGGGAGCTTGAAAAGGAATACAGCGAGCTCCTGGCATTTGTTATCGAGGGGCGAAACAGGAAGCGCCGGAATGTGAAGCGGGCAGTAGAAAAGATCAGGAGAGCGCTTGAGACGCAAAAGGAGAGGGCGCTTATAGAATTTTCCAGAAAGTGGGATCAATGGGACAGGGAATACCCGCTTAAGCTTGCCGCGGACGAGCTGCGAAGGGCAGCCTCAAAGATAGAGAAGAAAGACATCGCGGTGCTGAAAGGCATGATCAGGAACGTAAGGTCTTACCACGGCGGGCAAATGCCCCCGGGCAGGACATACAGAAAGAAAGGCGTTGTCGTGAGAGAATCCTTTGTTCCGGTGGAGAAGGCCCTTATATATGTGCCGGGCGGCACGGCGGCGTACCCTTCTTCTCTGGTTATGGGAGCAGTGCCGGCTCAGATAGCAGGCGTAAAGAAGATCTTTGTCACAACGCCCGCAGCAAAAGGAGAGATACACCCATATGTTGCCGCGGCGTGTGAGCTGCTCGGCATCGCCGACGTATACAGGCTGGGCGGTGCGCAGGCCATATATGCCTTTTCTTACGGGGTCGGCGCCGTACCGAAGGTAGACATGATCGTCGGGCCGGGGAACGCATACGTAGAGGAGGCAAAGCGCGACGTATACGGCCGCGTCGGCATCGACATGCTCGCGGGGCCAACCGAACTGGTCATTCTCTGCACCGAGCCCTTTTCTCCGAGGGCCGTTGCGTGGGATATGTTCTCCCAGGCAGAGCATGACGAGATGGCAATGGTCGGCCTCTTCTCTTCTTCAAAGGCCCACATAAAGGAAGTCGGCGAAGAGATGCGGCGGCT
>JAGOOA010000002.1 GCA_017992765.1 Syntrophorhabdaceae bacterium | reverse complement strand
GCGGATACACGCGGGTCCTTAAGATCGGCAGCAGAAAGGGCGACAATGCCCCCATGGCCATCATTGAGCTTACCCACAAGAAAGAGAAGGAAGAGAAAAAAGAAAAAAAGGCCGAGAAAAAGAAGGCTTCGGAACCAAAAGCAAAGAAGCCGAAAGAAGAAAAGAAAGAGAAAACCGCCAAGAAAGAAAAGACGGCAAAAGAGAAGTCCGAACAGACCGAAACGAAAGAGAAAAAGCCGAGAAAGAAAGCGGTTAAGAAAACGGTGGCAGCAGAAACAAAAGAGTGACATCTCCATAGACAATTTTATTGGGAGATCGTTCAACGGCAGGACAACGGACTCTGACTCCGTGAATCAAGGTTCAAATCCTTGTCTCCCAGCCAGCATTCTGAAAGTCAAGCGGGTTGGCGATTTAGCCAACCCGCTTGACTTTCAGACCAATTCGCATTCCTTCATATAGCTGCCTTGTCTACTTCAGGGTTTCAGTTGCAGCCTCCTCTTGACATTACTTATGTACCTTTTTACAATGCTTACATCGCAGAATAAAGCGAAAACAACTTTCCCGAGAAGTTAAAGGAGTTGCCGGCTATGAAAAGATTATTTATACTTGTTGCCGCGCTTATGTTTATTGCCGTGTTCCCGCGCGGCGACCTCTTCTCTGCAGAGAGGGGATCGGATATGATTGAACAGTGGAAGCGTCCGGAGAACCTTTTCGTCCTGAATCCTCAGAAGGCCGCATTCGTGGTCATCGATATGCAGAATTTCTCCTGTGCTCCGGAAGGAAGAGAGCCCCTGCCACGGATTGATAGTGTAATAAAGCAGATAAACAGGCTGGCGAATTTCTGCCGGGAGAAGGGCATCCCCGTGATATGGGTCCGCCATAATATAACGTCCGCTGGAGCGACCGACGACGGCGGGCTCTATTCTCTCTTCCACGACAAGGGCCACACAAAAAGCGTAATGGATGCCGGCAAGGGGACAGGTATCTATGCCGGTATGAGCTTTGACGCCGCCCGGGATCATGTCGTTTTCAAGAACCGTTACAGCGCATTCCTGTCGAAGCCGCCTGAGCTTCGAGGGAAGATCGGTGCCCTGAAGAGGAGTCAGTTGATCTTCGCGGGAATCGCTGCGAACGTATGCGTGGAGTCGACAGTGAGGGATGCCATGCAGCTCGACTACGAGGTCGTGCTTGTCTCCGACGGCATCGCCGCCGTTGATGATGCCCTGCTTGAGGGCACGCTGACGAATACGCGACTTTTCTTCGGCGATGTTCGAACAGCCGAAGAGATCATGAGGGAACTGATGAAAGACGGCTCATAGCGTATGACACAGAACACCCGTGAGGCGTAAGTCGTAAGGCGTTACAAAGGGAGATTGAGGGAAAGAAAAAAAGTATGCTCGAGGAAGTCCTGGCCCAATATGCTTCCAAGATCACATTTCAGGGTATCGGCCCTGAAGTGATCCACATTCTTAAACGCAATATCCTCGATTCCTACGCGGGTATCTGCGCTTCTCTCCAGGACAAGGGGATGATCGAGAAATTCGACCGGATGACCTCTCTGACACCGACCGAACGAGGTGTGGGTGTCTGGGGGCTGAATCGGAATGGAAATACATCGGACGCATTTTTCATGAACACGATCCTGGGCAGGCGAAGCGATCTCGTAAACACATATATGTCTCCGCGCAGGATGGGAGGCTGCCACCCTTCGGACAATGTGTCTCTCGTGCTCACAATGGCGGATTGGCTTGGTAAGAACGGGCAGGATGTTCTGACATCTACCTATGCTGCATACCTCCTGTCCTGTGCCTTTGCGGATTACTTCAATCCCGAGAAGAACTGGTATGATCATGACGCCCAGGCGATGTTCTACCTTCCGTTGGTTATTGGATTCACAATAGGGCTTTCTATCCCGCAGATGACGGAGGCTCAGCGGATCGCCGGCATGCTGGGGCTCGACATCAACCAGGCGGCCATGGGTGAGGTTACCGACTGGAAGCACTGCACCTATGCATCCTGTGCGATGCTTGCCCTGCATTCCGTCAAGATGGCCTTTGCCGGATTTGAGGGTCCGAAGGAGATATACGAAGGTGAAGCAGGCATCAACCGGTTCATCCCTCACGGCGCGAGGATGCTGGATCCCCTTCCTGACCTGGGGTCGATCATCTTCAAACGATGGCCGGCCCTTGTCTTTTGCCAGACGCCAATTGATGTTGCCGTTGAGATCGCCAACAGGATCGACGACCATCGAGCCATTGATCATGTCGAGGTGCAGATATACAGGAAGGCGATCGAGGAGGCGGCCATTGAGTCGTCCTATCGTCCGGTAAGCCGTGCCGGACGCACGCATTCTATCCCCTATTGCGTGGCAGTGGCGCTCATCAAGAAAACTATCGAATACAGCCATTTTGACGACGATTTTATAAAAAAGGAGAAAGAAGCTACTGATCTGATCCCGAGGATCGCGGTGGTGGAGGACGTTCAGATGACAGAAAAATTTCCTGACGGATCCCCGTGCAGGATCGTTGTGACGCTGAAAGACGGGACAAGTATCAGCCGGTATCGAGATTTTCCTCATGGAGATCCTCATGACCCGCTCAGCGAAGAGGAGATCGAAGAAAAGGCAAACAGATACCTGTCGCTTATCGCAGACAGAGAAAACGTTGATTCCATCATCAAGCGCGTCTGGAACATGGAGAGGGAACCGTCTATTGACTGGCTTGTCGCACCGTTGAAGCAAAGAATTCTTGAATGACAGTACATCAGGGAGGGTTGACATGAAGAAACCGGCAATTGCATCAGCAAAGGACATTGAGGACTTCTTCAATGCCTTCAATGGCCGCGAATGGGACACCGTATTCAGCTATATGAGCAATGATTGCATCTGGGATGCATCTGAAAAACGCATGGAAGGAAGGGATGCCATTATCGATTACTGGACAAAGTATCACGGCACATTCAAGGAGACATTGGGGAAACCCGAAAAGATCCTTTTCGGAGATCGTATGGTCTATCTTCAGGTGACGGCCCACCTTGATTTCCTTGAGGACGGCATCTTTTACGGAAAGGAGTATAAGAAGGGAGATCGTTTGGACTTCGCCTGCGCCGATTTCTACGAGCTCGACGAGGAGGGAAAGATACGATCAGGATGCGTCTATATAAAGTTCTTCAACCCGGATTTGCCATCTTAGGGCGAGCAGCTGTATCTTTTGCCGAACGCATCACGCCGAACGGATTTCGGCATTACTCCCTGAACAGCTTCAATCGCAGCGAGTTGCTCACGACGGAGATGGAGCTTACGACCATTGCCAGCGCGCCGAACATGGGCTCCAGGCGTATGCCAAAAAATGGATATAACGCGCCGAAGGCTATGGGGATGCCGATAATATTGTAGATAAACGCCCAGAAAAGGTTCTCCCTGATGACCCAAAGGGTCTTCTTTGATAATTTGACGAGGGTCACGAGCCGGGAGAGCTGGCCCTTCATGAGCACCACGTCCGCAGATTCAATCGCAATGTCGGTGCCTTTGCCCATGGCGACGCCGACGTGGGCTGTTGCAAGGGACGGTGCATCGTTGATCCCGTCCCCCACCATCACCGTAATCCCCTTCTTTTTAAAATCTTCCACGATCTCTGCCTTCTTATCCGGAAGGATACGGGAGAAATATGTATCGATGCCGACCTTTTCGCTGATAGTCTTTGCGCCTTCCTTGCTATCCCCGGTGATCATCACCGCCTCTATGCCCATATCTTTCAGTTCCGCTACCACCCCCTGGGCCTCATCCCGCACCTTGTCGCTGAAGGTGAGTATCCCCATAAGGCCCTCTTCGCTCCAAACGAGCACAGGCGATGTCCCTTGCCGCTCCTTTTCGTGATAGCTGCCAAGGATCGACTGGCCGGGCGTCTTTCCCGCATCCTCATAGAGGGCGACATTGCCGGTAAAATATTCTCTGCCGGCGATCTTTCCCTTGATGCCCTTGCCGACGATAGCCTCGAAATCATCAACCTTCACCGCCTCGATCTTCAGCTCTTCGGCCTTTTTCCTTAACGCCTCGGAGAATGGATGTTCGGACTGTTTTTCCAGGTTAAAGGCGATGCGCAGAACCTCCGTCTCGGTAAAGTGATTAAGAGGGACTATCCCGGCAAGAACGATCACCCCTTCGGTGAGGGTTCCCGTCTTGTCGAACAGCACGTGCCGGACCTTATTCGTCAATTCGAGGGACTCTGCATTCTTTATGAGGATACCTTTTTTGGCGCCTACGCCGGTGGATACCATGATCGCCGTCGGCGTGGCAAGTCCGAGTGCGCAGGGACAGGCGATGATGAGGACGCTCACAAAGGAGAGGAGGGCGTTTGTGATCTTCGGGTCAGGGCCGACGATAAACCACACAAAAAATGCAACGATGCTTATGAGGATCACGATCGGCACGAAGACCCCCGCAACCTTGTCGGCGAGACGCTGAACGGGCGCCTTTGTGAACTGGGCCTCTTCCACAAGGCGGATGACCTTGGCAAGAACCGTATCTTTCCCGATACGCAATGTCTTGACCGTAACAGACCCCTTGCCGTTTATCGTCCCGCCGATGACCTCATCGCCGACAGTTTTGGAAACGGGCATGCTTTCGCCGGTTATCATCGATTCGTCAACGTAGGTCTTTCCCTCCGCCACTTCCCCGTCAATAGGTATCTTCTCCCCGGGCCGGACGAGAACCATGTCGCCTACCTCCAGGGAATCTGTAGGTACGCGCACCTCCTTGCCGTCCTTCAGCACGACGCAATCTTTGGGCGAGAGCTCGTAGAGCATCTTGATAGCTGCATAGGTCCTTGTCTTTGCCTTTGACTCGAAGTATCTTCCAAGGAGTATGAGCGTGATGATCGTGGCGCTCGAATCAAAGTACGTCATGGGCATTACACCTGCCGCCGCAATAACATGGGGAAAGAAAGTTACGAAGGCGCTGTAGAAGAACGCGGCCGATGTGCCGACGGATATGAGGGTGTTCATATCGGCGGTGAAATGCTTGAGGTTTAAGAGGGTGGCGGTATGGAACCTCCGGCCGAAGTAGAACTGAACGGGTATGGCAAGGAGGAGGAGTATGAAATTGCTGTAGGGCAGGACCTCCCACATTGAGAAGACCATGATGACGGCGCTGAATAAGGCAGACCAGATGAAGTCCCCTTTTAATGCCGCCTCCTCTTTTTGGGCCCTGATCGTCACGTCAGCTTCAATGTCAACGTCATAGCCTATATCCCGGATAATGGAGATGACCTCTTTCAGCTCGAGCTCCCTTTTGGGGATAATAACGGCCTTTTTCAGGGGAAAATTGACGCGTGCCTCGCCGATGTCGTCAAGCTTGTTCAGTTCCTTCTCAATGCGCGCGGCACATGCAGCGCAGCTCATGCCGGTTATGGGAAGTTCGATCTTTTCTGGCACGTTGCCTCCAATCGTCCGAAATGATGTTTAAGTATAAGACTGTCTTATGGGAATAACAAGGATGTATCAGCAGCCATGAGCTATCAGCCATGAACTATGAGCCGCATTCCTTCATTCTCTGTTTGATTTCAAGCACTTTTTGGTGTAATGTAACCAATATTCACCATGACAGCCATGAAAGACAGGAACTCTCCGCCCTCCGCCCTCCGCCCTCCGCTCCCTCTCTCTGTCTACATGATCACCTTCAACAACGGCGCAACGATCGAGGGGGCGCTGAAGAGCGTCTCGGGCTGGGCCGACGAAGTTGTCGTCGTTGATTCTCACAGCGCCGACGGCGCGATCGAGACGATCCAGAAGTACACCGACAAGCTCTACCAGTTCGATACAAAGGACCAGCGCGAAAAATACCAGTCAGCCCAGAATCTCTGCAGCAACCCCTGGGTGCTCTTTATTGACGCCGATGAGTGGCTCACAGAGGAATTTAAGAACGAGGTGGCCGGCATCGTTGCAGGCGATACGCCTTACAGCGGCTTTATCGCCCACAGGAGAAACATCTATCTGGGCAGGGAGATCAAGCATGGCGGCTGGTATCCCGATTACGAGGTGCGGCTGTACAGGAAAGACAGGGGAAGCTGGCAGGGCGGCATCCATGCGAAGGTCCACGTTGATGGAAAGATAGGGACGCTGAAAAGCCATTACATGCATACGCCCTATGCAGATACTGCGCATCAGATCAGGACAATAGACCGATATTCAGAGGCATTTGCCGGCGACCTCTATAGGTCGAACCGCCATTTTCACCTTTTCAATATGCTCGGCAGGCCGGTGTACCGTTTTTTCCGGGACTATATCTTCAAGATGGGATTCCTTGACGGCATACCGGGGCTTATCATCTGCGCTTCGACGATGTACTATGTCTTTATGAAACATGCGAAACTATGGGAAATGGAGAGGAAATATGGGAGAGATAAAGGGGTTCAGGAATAAGGAAGTGCTCATCACGGGGGGGCTGGGGTTTATCGGCAGCAACCTTGCCATGGCCCTTGTCAGGCTTGGCGCCAGGGTAACGATCATAGATAACATGCTTCCGAGACAGGGCGGGAACCTTTTCAATATTAAGGATGTTGCGGATAAGGT
This sequence comes from Syntrophorhabdaceae bacterium, assembly GCA_017992765.1. Taxonomy (GTDB): domain Bacteria; phylum Desulfobacterota; class Syntrophorhabdia; order Syntrophorhabdales; family Syntrophorhabdaceae; genus UBA5609. Next base: position 112,552 of record JAGOOA010000002.1, on the reverse strand, counting down.
AAAGGTGAATTTCTCTGATGTGAGAAATGAGCTTTCGATGAACCACCTCGTGAAGGGAAAGGATTACGTTTTTCACCTAGCCGGACAGGTTAATCACGTTGACAGCATGCGCAACCCGATCCAGGACCTCGACATCAACTGCAAGGGTACGCTCGTTCTGCTCGAGGCGCTTCGCCAGCACAACACCGGAGCGCGGGTCATCTTCGCGGGCACCCGCGGGGAATACGGGTCGAGCGTCAAGCTGCCCGTCGACGAAGACCACCCGACAAACCCGAAGGGCATTTATGCCGTTACCAACCTTACGGCGGAGAAGATGGTCCTTGTCTATGATGATGTCTATAAGATCAGGGGCGTATGCCTGCGGATCACAAATACCTATGGGCCGCGGCACCAAATGATGCACGATGAGTACGGCGTCTTTAACTGGTTCATACGGAAGGCAATGGACAACGAAGCCATCCCAGTTTTCGGCGATGGACGCATCCTCAGGGATTTTCTCTACGTGGAAGACCTTATTGGATGCATGCTGATGACGGCGACGACGGATGCCTCCTACGGCAAGGTCTTTAATGTGGGGACAGGGGCGCCGGTCAGCTTCTATGATCTTGCGAAGACGATCGTCCGGATCACGGGAACAGGGAAGACACAATTCACGGAATTCACCCGGGAGAGAAAAGAGGTTGAGCCCGGGGATTACTATGCGGACATCAGCCATATAAAAAAGACAGTAAAGTGGGAGCCGAAGACGTCTCTCGATGAAGGGATCCGCAAGACCGTGGCGTTCTACAGAAAGTATAAGAAGGAATACTGGCAATGAAGATCGAGGGACGAGGGACGTCCGCTACGCTAGGACGAGGGACGATGAGAATCAGAAGAGCAGAGGATGAGAGGGTGAGAAGAGCAGAAGGCAGAATGCCGGGGTTAGTACAACTTTTTGCATTCGGTTTCTACGCTGAAAGCCCTCTTGAGAATCTCGATATATGATATACGAAATACGATATACCGTCAGTGGGCCGGGTTTCCTCTGCTCACGACTTACGGATTTAATAAGGGGAATGAGATTATGATCGTAAAAATGTTTAACCTGGAGCGAGACCACGAGGATATCAAACAAGACCTTCTCAGGATCTTTGAGGATGTCATGTCAAACGGCGAGTTCATACTCGGGAAAGAGGTGAAGGCGCTGGAAGATGCCTTTGCGTCATACAACAAGGTCAAATATGCCATAGGAGTAAGCAACGGCACGGACGCGATACGGATCGGCGGCCTTGCCCTTGATCTCAAGGCAGGGGATAAGTTCGTAACGACCCCAAACACGTACGTCGCCTCTGCGATGGCGCTGTCGGTGCACGGATTGATACCCCTCTTCTGTGATATTGAGCACGAAACATATAACATGGACCCGGAGAGGCTGGAAGCCCTTCTGAAAAAGGAAAGGGGCGTCAAGCTCTGCATACCCGTTCACCTCTATGGCCACCCTTGCAGGATGGACGAGATTATGAGCATCTGCAAGTCCCATGGAGTGAAGATCATGGAGGATGCCTGCCAGGCCCACGGAGCATTGTACAAAGATAAGAAGGTGGGCAGCTTCGGCGATGTGGCCGCCTTCAGCTTCTATCCCACAAAGAACCTCGGCTGTTACGGAGACGGGGGCATCGTCGTGACCGATTCCGATGAGGTATACCGGAGGGCGGTCATGCTCAGGAACTACGGCCAGACGGATAAGCATGTCCACACGATAGAAGGCTTCAACTCGAGGCTCGATGAGGTCCAGGCAGCGTTCCTGAGGCATAAATTGAATCATCTCGATCACTGGAACGAGAAGAGACGCCACAACGCGTGGTTTTACCGTAAGGAGCTCGAGGACACGCCGCTTATCCTTCCCACAGAGGCCTCCTGGGCGTACCACGTATACCACCTTTACGTCGTAAGGTCGAAAGAGCGGGACAGCCTCCGCCAGTATTTAAGCGACAACGGCATCTCGACGCTGATCCATTACCCGACGCCGATACACCTCCAGGGCGCATACAGCGGCCTTGGTTACAAGGAAGGGTCTTTCGCAAAAGCGGAACAGGCGGCCAAAGAGATCATCTCGCTGCCCATGTACCCGACGTTGAAGCAGGACGAGATACTCCACGTATGCCGATGCATACGGGAATTCTACGGTCTATGAAGATCCTCCAATTATTCAGCGACTGGAAGTGGACGGGACCGGCAGAGCCGGTGCTCTCGCTTTGCGAGGCCCTTAGCCGCCAAGGGGTCGACGTGACGCTTGCCTACAGAAAAACCCCCCTTGAGTTTCACGAGCGCACCGTTGAAAAGCAGGTAAAACAAAGGGCGGTACGGCATTATGACGGGCTGAGGCTGAACAGGTATTTTTCTTTTCGCGACTGGTCCCACGATATACACCATTTAAAGGATTATGTGAGCAGGGAAAATATCGATATCGTCCATACGAATCTTTCCCACGACCATTACACCGCTGTAATTTCGATGCTCCTCGCCGGCGGCCGGTCCCTGATAGTACGGACAGACCACAAGAGAGACGGTATGCCGGATAATATCTTTATGTCCTGGGCGCTCAACAGGACGGACGGGATCGTAACATACAGCGAAAGGCTGCGGGAGCAGGATATAAAAAGATTCAATTTTCCCGTTGAAAGGACGTCCGTTATACCGCCCGCGATAAAGGTATACGAAGGTCCCGTTAAAGACATGCGGAACGACCTCGGCATAGGGCCGGACGAAAGGGTCATCGGCATTATCGGGCGCCTCAAGCCTGACCGCGGATACGACATCGTGCTCAAGGCATTCAAAAGGGTGAAAGACCGCCAGGACAAGGTCAGGCTCCTGATCATGGGCAGGAGCTCCCAGATAGAGGAAAGCATAAAGAAGCCGCTCGCCGAGCTTGGCCTTGAGAATGATGTGATCCTAGCGGGGTACAGGGTGGAGGACTATTTTTCAGTTATTGCGGCCTTTGATATATTTGTCATGATGAGGGCGGGAAGCGACGGCTCCGCCAGGGCGCTGCGGGAGGTCATGGGCATGGGAAAACCGGCGATAGTATCGGACGCGGGCATGCTGCCGGAGCTTGTCGATGACGGAGAGTCAGGTTTTGTAACGACCTGGGATGAGAATGACCTTTCGATGAAGATGGAAGATCTCCTGAAGGATGAGGGAAGAAGAAAGGCCTTCGGGGCTAACGCAGCTAAGAAGGCCAGGGAGAAGTGGGATTTCAAGGCGCAGGCCGGACAACTGAAAGTCTTTTATGAAAAGCTTATCCTTATGGGGAAGAGAAAATAACCCCAGGGTCACATGAGCCCTCCTTATCTGGTTATCTTTTTTTCGTCTCTTACCGTTCTTGCCTTTGAGATCGCCCTCATACGGATATTCTCCATCAGGTTTTCCTACCACTACGCGTCGCTGATCATCAGCGTCTCCATGCTCGGTCTTGTGCTGGGCGGCATCTTTGCATACTTCGTAGAGCAAAGGATAAGAGGAGCAGAAGATCAGAAGAGCAGAAAAGAAGAGGAACAGGGGATCGGAGGGGAGGAAACTTTTCACATCCTCTCATCCTCTCATCCTCTCATCTTCCGCTCTTCTCGCCTTCTCACCTTCTATGTTTTCATCCTCGCGCTTTCTTATCCCCTTACCTTTATCATCTCCGCGGCCATTCCCTTTGACAACTACAGGGCGCTCTGGGAAGATATGCAGTTCCTCTACCTTATTCTCTTTATCCTTTCGCAGTCCGTGCCGTTCTTTCTATACGGCGTGATCCTGTCGTCAGCCCTCTATCGCTTCTCAGATAAGGTGAACAGGGTATATGCCGCAGACCTTACCGGCGCTGCAGGGGGCATCGCCCTGGCGATGTTTTTGTTAAATCATGCAGATACAGAATGCATTATCATGGTGTCCACCGCGATGCTTTCCCTCCTCCTGTTCTTCAAAACCGGAAAGGTGGTCCTCAGGACCGCCTATGCGCTCCCGCCCCTGATCCTCTGCCTGCCTGTTCTGTCCGGGACCATTGCCCTTGAGATATCTCCCTATAAAGGTCTTATGCAGGCATTAAAGGATGACGATGCGCGCCTCGTTAAGACCATCGACACATCGCACGCGAGGCTCGATGTCTTCTCGAACCCGAGGATGAAGTTCGCCCCCGGATTGTCCCTTGGATATCAAAAACCGGTGCCGGGAGGGCTTGGCATTGCGATTGACGGGGATATTACAGGCGTTCTTCTGGATGAGAAGGGAACAAAGACCTACGAATTTCTTAAGCATATTCCCTCTGCCCTGCCTTTTATCATGAAAGGCTCGCCGGTAGTCCTTGTCGCAGGGGTGAAGGGCAGCGTTGACGTGCTCACGCCCTATTATTTCGGCGCAGAAACGGTGTATAAGGCTGAGACAAACCTCTCGGTGCTGAGGCTTCTTCGCGGCAGCTATGAAAAAGGGGGCCTCCACAGAATGAACCTGTACGGGGTTTCCGGAAGGAGGTTGATGAAAGACCTGCCCGGAAAGGTCGACGTAGTCTGTCTATCCGAGACCGGCTTTTTTCCGGCAGGCACCTTCGGCCTCGCAGAGGATTACAATGCGACCGTCGACGCTATCCAATATTATCTTGCCAATATGCGCCGGGGAGGGATGCTCTATATCCAGGTCTTTGTGCTGCCCCCGCCGCGCTACGAGTTGCGGATCTTCAATAACATCATGCAGGCGCTTGACGGCCTCGCCCCGGGCGGTCCCGAAAGGCGGCTTGTCGTGTTCAGGACCTGGGATACAATGAACTTCCTCGTAAAACCATTGGGATTTACAAAGGATGAAGACAGGACAATGAGGGATTTTTTGAATGCAAATCAATTCGATATCGTCTATCCGTCTCCTGAAGGGAAGGCGCGTTTCATAGAGGGTCTCGATTACGGAGGGCTCCTGGGCAGCCTCGCAGATAAAGGGAAAAGAGAAGAGATCGTCCGCGGCTATTCCTTCGATATCCGTCCCACAACGGATGACAGGCCGTTTTTCAATTATTTTATGAAGGCGGGTAAGATACAAGAGGTCTACATGCTGTCCGGACGGAAGTGGGCCTATTTCCTCCACGAAGGCATGATGCTGCCTTTCCTTCTTGTGTTCCTTGCGCTCGTTGCGTTGGCGATCTTTGCGGCAACCTTTTTGTCAAAAAGGATCCGGACCTTTACTATATATACGGCGTGTTATTTTGTTCTCATCGGTTTTGCGTTCATGTTCGTCGAGGTATATTTTCTTCACACCATGATACTGCCTCTGGGGTCTCCGGCCGCGGCCCTCTCCGCGGTTCTGGTGACTCTGCTTCTGAGCGCCGGCGCCGGGAGCATGATGGGCGGTTTTGTAACTGAAAGGCGACCGATGCCCTTCATGTATCTCCTGCCGCTCTTGTTGATATGCTGCGCAGTCTTTTTCCAGAAGGTTGTGTTGTGGCAGTATAGTTTTGTCTTTATCGCTCCCATCGGGATATTCCTCGGATTTTTCTTTCCCTTCGGGATACGCAGGTTTCTGGGGAAAAACCGTACTGCGATCCCACTCGCCTACGCGATGAACGGCGCCGCATCGGTCATCGGTCCTGTCCTCGCATCAACGATCGCCGTGGCATACGGTCTGAAGGCCCTCCTCATCCTTGCAGCAGCACTGTACGCCGCAGCGTTGGCAGTGTGCTCATTGAAACGTTCAAACATCTGAACCCGTAAGTCGTAAGGCGTGAGGCGCGAGGGGGAGTCTCTTCGGGCCGGGGCACCCACCCGGCGGGTGGGTCGCGAAGAAGGAACGACGTGAGCCCAGGGAATGGACATACCCACACAGGTGCTCGTCCTGGTGAAACATCAGGGATTATTAAATTCAACACAGAGGATCGGAAGGCTCGAAATGATAAATTAACTTGACATAATGTATAATAAAGTATACTTTTATCTAAAAGGTAGGAAGTTAATAATGTCTAAATCACTCCCGCAGCTAAAGGTGGTCAATCGCCTGCACGTTCTCCGCGCTGAGCAACGGATAACACAAGAACAACTCGCGAAGGAGGTCGGAGTGACACGGGCGACCATTGTAGCAATCGAAGGGGGCAACTACAACCCTTCACTTGAGTTGGCGTTTCGCATCGCGCGTTACTTTAAAAGAGATATACATACGATCTTTTCGGTTGAGGAGGAGATAGAATGAAGAAATTTGACTCAATGCTGTTGAAGGTTTTTTTGCGTGGGCTCCCCGTAATCGCTATTCTTGCTGTTTTTGCTTACTGTTACAGCGCGGGAATGGTCAACCATAACAGTGGCTACAGTAGGTTCCTGAACAGTTTCGCGGGGCTTGGTTTTGCGCTGTGGATGGTGATTTCCGTCTATCTGAGTATCCGGTTGATGGTTTCCGGGTCCTTTCGGAACCATGTGATAGGCAAGATCACATTCATACGGGAACGTGACGAACGCGAAGCCATATTGACGGGAAAGGCCGCCAAGACAGCATTTTTGACTTCCATAGCCTTTCTGATCCTTCTCTTTTGCCTCTCCTGTTTTCATGTTTCCATCTATAGGGTGCCGCCGGAAAAGGCCGTTGACGGCAAAACAGGATTTGTTACATTGGGCCTCGGCTTCGATTTGCTGAAATATGACAAACAGGATAGACCGGAAGATACGATCCAAAGACAGGACATATTCTCTTACAGAGGTCTGCCTGTTTCCGGCACAACGATTATACTGATGCTGATCGTCTGGCAGATTATCTCTTACAATTATTCGATGCGCCGGCTGATGAGATGATCATATGAGAAATTTCTCGTTGAAATAGACTATTTCTTCCGCACCTGTCCTGTCATGGGCACGAAGGCGACGCCGCCCAGCTCTTTTATGGGGAATTTGCCCTTCTCTTTTTTCACGAGGGTAAGGGTCTGATAAAAGACCGTGCTGCCGAGCGGGATGATAAGGCGGCCGCCTTCCTTCAACTGGGCAAGGAGCGGCGGCGGGATATGGTTTGCAGATGCGGTGACCATAATGACGTCGAAGGGCGCATGCTCCTCCCACCCGAAATAGCCGTCACCGTGCCTTACATGGACATTGCCGTACCCCAGCCCCTTCAGCCTGTCCCGCACAATTTCATAAAGGCCCTTTTTGATCTCGATCGTATAAACCTCGCCGGCTATCTCCCCGAGGATTGCGGCCTGGTAGCCCGACCCGGTACCTATCTCGAGGACCCGCTCCGCGCCCTTCAACGACACCGCTTCTGTCATGAGGGCAACGACGTAGGGCTGCGATATTGTCTGGCCTTCGCCTATCGGCAGGGGGTGGTCGTTGTATGCCCTGTCTGCCTGGAGCTTATCCACGAAAAGGTGCCTGGGCACTTTCATCATGGCGTCGAGCACCTTCTTGTCCCTGACCCCGCGGGACTCGATATCCTTTTTCACCATCTCCTGTCTTCGCGCGGCGAACGCATCGGCAGCGTGGACTACACCGCTTAAGAAGACACATACCATTATGAGAGAAAGCAGCGTGCTGAAGGTTCGTTGAACCATATTAATAATCTATCATAGAAGAGGAATAAATAATATCCCTGCTCCTTAAGGAAAAGTTCGGCAAGCAATACAGCAGAGAGCTGAGAGCAGAGAGCTGAGGGCGAAGAGAGAGGATGCTCGTCGCTGAATACTCGTCACCCGGTAATCGATGATCGATAATCGACGCTGATAGCTGATCGCTGGTGTATTTGCACCTTTATTTATTTCCCCAAGTATTGTAGATTTACAGCAGGCAGATTTCCCTTGAACTGAACGTGGAGCTTCATGAAGATAGGCATAGCGGTCTATAATTTTAATCCGAAAAAAGGCGGCGCAGAACGATATGCATATGACCTCGCCACGATCCTGAGCCGGAGAGGGCATGAGATCTTTGTCTTCTGCTCGATGGGAATGGAAGTGCCCGGTATAAACCTGGTAAGGTTCAACACAATGCCCTTCCCCCGCTGGCTCAGGAACCTGTCGTTCGCGCTGAACCACAGGAAGTATGCCAGGTTCTTTAAGCTTGATGTGATGCTTGGCTTCGGGAATACCCTTGATCTTGACGTGTACCAGAGCCACGGCGGCGTACAGAGAGTCTGGATGGAAAGGGAGATCGAGAGCTACGACGACCCGCGGGAACGTTCAACGAAGGCATTCCTTTTGAAGAGAAGCGTTAATCAGATGATGCAGCGATGGATTGAAGAATTCCCTATAAGGAGCAAAAGATATTCCAGGATCGTTGCCATCTCAGATATGATAAAAGGGCATATGTCCGGGCACTATAACCTGGCCGGCGAAAGCATAGATGTCGTGTATAACGGCGTGGATACGGAACGCTTCAGGCCTGCGGCAGCGATGCCCGGGGGCGTACCGAGGATACTCTTCTCGGCAGGGAACTTCAGGCTTAAAGGCCTTTCCCCGCTCCTTTCCGCACTTGGTGAGGTTTCAAAGGAGACAAATGATTTCCACCTCATGGTTATGGGCAGGGGGAGAAAAGAAAGATATACAAAAATGATAGCCGCATTGAACATAGCGGGCAACGTGACCTTTCTCGGAGAATCTTCGGCGCCGGAGAATGTCTACCGCGATGCCCATATACTCGTGCACCCTACCTTCTACGACGCCTGTTCGCTGACAACGATGGAGTCCATGGCATCGGGGCTTCCGACAATAACAACGAAATGGAACGGCGCGGCAACGCTCATCTCTGAAAACGAGGGCTATGTCATCGACGAACCGAGGGACGTCGGCAGCCTTGCATCGGCGATAAAGGCATTGCTGGACAGGGAGCGAATACGCTCCATGGGTGCGGCCGCCAGGTCAAAGCTTGAGAGCTTTACCATCGAAAAAAACGCAACAGCGATGGAAAGGATATGCCAGGAGGCAGCCGACTCGAAGCGGTAATGCTCAACATTAGATCGTCAATAACCGGGGTAATACCTGAAGAAGGCGACCCCGTTGCACAACGGAGGGCGCGCCCGTCCTGATTGGGTATTGGGGCTTCATTGGAGCGCGGGTATTGGCGGCCGGATATCTTTTTTGCTCCGGCCCGGTTGCCATTTCCGGAAAAATATGTTTTTTTTAGGCATGCAGCCTGTTATACGCGTTACAGACCTATGGAAATATTACGGCGATGACGAGCAGGGCGAGCCGGCGCTCCGGGGGACAAACCTCGAAGTGGCTGCCGGTGATATCGTTGCCCTCTTCGGGAAAAGCGGCTCAGGCAAGACGACGCTCTTAAATCTCCTAGCGGGGCTCGACAGGCCCACGCGGGGCAGGATCGAGATAGAAGGGCAGGACCTCGAGGCCCTGGGAGAACGAGGAAGAACGGAATTCCGGCGAAGCCGCCTTGGCTTTGTCTTTCAATTCTTTAACCTCCTTCCAACCCTTACTGCCTTTGAAAATGTTTTTCTGTCCCTTGAGCTTGCAGGGCGGCCAGACCCCGCTGCTGCCAGGACGGCGCTTGCGTCGGTGGGGCTCGCGGGAAAGGAGGATCGCTATCCGCACGAACTCTCCGGCGGAGAGCAGCAGCGCGTGGCGATCGCACGGGCCCTCGTCAAAAAACCTTCCATCATCCTCGCCGACGAGCCCACGGGCAACCTTGATACGCACACCGGGACGCATATCCTTGACCTTCTCGTCGACCAGTGCCGCCAGACGCAGACAACGCTCATCATGGTCAGCCATGCAATGATAACCTGCCAGTACGCCAGGAGGATCCTGCAGATGGAGGACGGCGTTGTCATGGAAGACCGATCCTGCGAGGCCTCCGGCCCTTGAAGATCGTCGTAAAGGCCTTCCTTCGTTATCTTCTCAAAAGGCGCAGCTTAAGCATACTTCAACTTCTTGGCATCGCCTGCGGCGTAGCGGCGGTCATCGGCATGGGCCTTTCTGCGCGATCAGCGCTTTCCAGCTTCAGCAAGGCCGTAGAGTTCCTCAGGGGAAGCTCTACGCACCTTATTGAGCGGCCTGCAGGACCGATAGACGAAGGGCTGCTCGCAAAGTTCGCGCAGGACCCCTCCGTTGACTTTTTTGCCCCCGTTATCGACCGCCGCGTAAGGCTGAAAGACAGCGATGCGGTCCGCGTCCTCGGCATAGATCCGTTCCTCGACAGAAACATCCGGCCGGAGATCTACCGTGCCTATTTTGCTGAAAGGCGACGGGGCGCCAAAGAAGATCCCTTCTCTTTTTTTACTGACGATCGTTCCGTTCTGATCGACTCAAATCTCGCTGCGCAGCTTAGGCTGCAGCCGGGGAGCCGCTTCGAGACATCGCAGGGCGCCTTCAACGTGACCGGCACCTTCACGAACCCTTCAGGCGAGCCTCTCATCCTCGTGGATATACTGAACGCCCAGAAGATATTCGACCTCAAGGGGTCGATAGACCGCATCGACCTCATCGTCAACGACGAGGCAGCGTTCCGCTCCCGCTGGGAGCATGGCTTCAGGATCGAATCGAAAAGGCAGCGTCAGGAGACCCTGGCCGCCCTCCTTTATGCCTTCAAGCTCAATCTCCAGGCCCTGTCGCTTCTTGCCCTTTTTGTCGGGACATTCCTTATCTACAATACTGCAATGTTCGCTGTGGTCAGCCGCAGGAGGGATGCCGGCGTCTTAAGGAGCCTCGGAGCCCGGCGCCATGAGGTCGTAGCCGCCTTTCTTGCCGAGATACTTCTCTTTGGGATACTGGGCGGGGCGATGGGGGCGGTCTTTGGCCATATACTGAGCCGCTTCCTTACGGAGATCGTGGGAAGCACCATAAGCACGCTCTATTTTTTCCTCAAGCCCTCGCCGCAGCCTTGGTCATTGCTGACCCTCGCCGCAGGCATCGCCCTCGGCTGCATCGCAAGCCTGCTGGGCGCCGTTGCACCCCTCATTGAGCTTATCCTCATTGAACCAGTGAAGGCGATCAGGGGCAGGGTTGCTTATAAGGGCGGAACAAAGAAGGCGGGGAAGGTTGCCCTCACCGGCATCGTGGTCCTGTGCGCGGCCGCCGTCTTCCTCGTGTTCTCCTTCTATCACGTGTATGTGGGATATGCGGGCACCTTCATATTCCTCCTCGGCGTCAGCCTTTTTACCGGGCTTACGGTGATGTTCGTGGCCCCGGCGCTTCGATGGCTCTTTTCAAGGGTCGGGGGGGTTCAGGGCAAGCTTGCCGTCGCCAATGTCCGGAAGAACATGGGGCGTACCGCTGTCGCCATAGCTGCGTTCATGGTGGCCCTTTCCATGTCCATCGGCCTGGGATCGATGATAGAGAGCTTCCGATATTCCCTTATCTGGTGGATGAACAGCCAGCTTAAAGGGGAATTGTATGTCTCCACAAAAGGTGACATAGATGTGCCTGAGGACTTTTATGAGGAGCTGAAGGGGATGCCGGGCATAGGCGGCGTCGATGCCTACAGGAACGTTCAGGTCACATACCGGGGCATACCGGCCTACATCACGGCGATCAATGCCTCGATCCTCCAGCGATTTACCCAATTCGGCTGGGTGAGCGGCGGCAACGAGAACTGGGAACCGGTGAAGCAGGGGTCGGTCATCATCTCCGAGAGCTTTTCCCGGCGCTTCAATGTAAAGAAGGGCGATGCAGTCACCATCGAGGGGATAGAGGGGGCGGTCCAATTTCCCGTAACGGCAATATTCTATGACTACACGACCGAGCACGGCCTGATCATGATGGACCGTTCGACATATATACGGCACTTCAAGGACCGCACCATCAACAGCCTCGGCGTCTTCGTCGACCCCAAATATCCGGATCGGGAGAAGGTGATCGCGGAGGTAAAGAAGCGGGCGCAGGGAAGGAACCTGCCCGTTGCGACCAGGAGCGAGCTTCACAACACGATACTTTCCGTCTTTGATAATACCTTTGCGGTCACGAGGTCGATGAGGGTCCTTGCGATCATCGTCGCCTTTTTCGGGATAGCCGGCGCCCTTATGACGCTCTTCGTTGAAAGGCGGCGCGAGTTCGGCATCTACCGCGCCCTTGGTTTTTCTGTCCGCCAGATCGCAGGGATGACGCTTTTTGAAGGGATAGGGATGGGTCTTGTAAGCTTCCTCATGAGCACCGGCGTAGGTACTGCGCTGGCGCTGATACTCATCAAGGTCATCAACCTGCGGAGCTTCAACTGGACGATCTTTTACCGCTTTACCTTCGATCCCTATCTCATCGCAGCCATTACAGCCATAGCAGCGAGCATCGGCGCATCAATATATCCCATATGGAAGGTCTACCGGACCTATCCGCAAATACAGATCAGGGAGGAGTAGGCGGAGCAATGCTCCGCAGTGAGAACGAAACAGTGAATAGCAAGAAGCATAAATCCGTAAGTCGTGAGGCGTTAGGCGTGAGGCGACTAGAAGATCAGAAGATGAAAAGAACGGAAAGCAGAGTACCTCGGTTAGCGGTGCCTTTTACTTTTGGCTGCTATGCTGAACCTCGAACGCCGAACGCGCTACGCCGAACGGATTTTCCTGCAACCACGATATACGGTATACGGTATACGATATACGTAAAGGATGTATGCCGCACGCTATGCCTTCTTATATTGGCGATCCTTGTCTGTGCAACATCCGCCAACGGTGCCGATTGGGAGAGGGCGATAGGCGAGAGGGCATGGTCGTTCCCGCGGGACCATGGGAGCCATCCTGAGTACAGGACGGAATGGTGGTACTTCACGGGAAACCTTGCAGATAAAAGCGGCAACAGATACGGCTACCAGCTAACCTTCTTCAGGCACGGCATCGAAAGAACGCCGAAAGACCCCGGCAACCCGTGGTCCATACGCGACATATACCTGGCGCACCTTACCGTTACCGATGCAGCTGGAAAGAAGTTCTGGTATAACGAGCGGACATCGCGGAAGGGGCCCGGCCTCGCCTTTTCAGAGACGAAAGGCCTTAATGTGTGGCTCCTTAGCTGGTCAGCGCGCATGGTAAAAAACGTTATCCACCTTTCGGCCCGTCAGAAAGATCTGGAGATCAACCTGGAGCTCGTTCCCCAAAAGCCGCCAGTCCTGCATGGTCAAAAGGGGTTAAGCAGGAAAGGCCCGGGGGAGGGACAATCCTCTTATTACTATTCCTTCACGGCCCTGAGGACGACCGGCACCATCAGGACCCCCTCAAAACAACCTGTACGCGTTACAGGAACAAGCTGGTTCGACCAGGAGTTCGGCTCCAACCAGCTTTCACCGGATCAGGCGGGTTGGGATTGGTTCAGCCTCCATCTCTCGGACGGGCGCGACCTGATGCTCTATTTTCTGCGCAGGAAGGATGGGGCAGTGGAGCAGGCATCATCGGGGACTATCGTCGAAAAGGACGGCGCAAGCCGCCACCTCAGGCTTTCTGAGATCAGCATCGATATCCTTGGACAATGGAAAAGTCCAAAAAGCAACGGGACCTATCCGGCGCGGTGGCGCATCCGTGTCCCGTCGGCGAAGATAGACCTGACGATCTCGCCCTACGTTCCCGACCAGGAGCTTATTACTGAAGAATCATCGGGTATTACATACTGGGAGGGGGCTATAGGGGGAAGCGGCGCATCAATGGGACGGGACGTAACCTGCGAAGGGTATGTTGAGCTAACAGGATATGCGGGGAGCCTCGGCGGCATCTTCTAATGTTAAAAAACCTTTTACCTTTCACCTTTAACCTTTTACAAATATATAAGGAGGGTTGCATATGATGATCGTTATTCCAGGATTGATCGCCGGCATACTGGCAGGTATCCTGATGGGCCTGGCCTCTGAAGCCTGTTTCAGGATTCGGCTATTCAAGTCCAGCCTCATACTCGTTGATGGGGAGTTCCTCTTCCGGACCGTGAACATGAAACCGAACAATCGAACCCGCTACATTGTAGGCAGCGTGATCCACCTTATCACAAGCGGCGTCTTCGGGGGCATCTATACTGCCGCAACCCATCTTCTCGCGCTTGCGCCCCTCTCGGCGCTGCTCGTATCAATCTATTTCTTTGTGCTGTGGCTGTCAATGCTACTCATAGCCCTTCCGATTGCAGGGCAAGGCCTGCTGGGAAGAAAGGCCGGCTCCGCCACATGGCTCGAACAGCTCATTCTCCATGTCGTCTTCGGCGCAGGATATTACATTTCACTTTTTACATTTCACGTCTTTTAATGTCTCACGGTACGTAATAGCCGCGCCCGCCTTCATTTACAAACCCTTCTCTTTGCAGTTGCCCAAGGATGCTGCCGACCCTCTCTGACCTCTCTTTTAATGCCCCTGATATCTCTCTTGCAGAAAGTGGCTTCCCGGCAAGCAGCATTCTCAGGATCTCCCCGCGGATCTTCCTGTCGGAGTTCTCAAAGGAAGCTTGCTTTTTATAATGCGCACTTTTTCTGTTCGGATTCGGCACCTTCTTTTTCAGCATGGCCCCGTAATCCATGAGGGCATAATACCATTCACGCGGATTTGTTTTATCAAGGGTCACTTCAACGAGGTGGAGTATGTCCCTGTCGTGCACGTCTTCGCTGTCCTTGAAAAAGAAATGGATGAAAACCCTCCTGATGTTCGTCTCTGTAAACACAGAGGGGAGGTTGAACGCGAAGGCGGCGAGCGAGCCTGCGGTCGCCTTCCCTATGCCGGGAAGGGCTGCAAGCTTATCAACATCCTTTGGCAACGATCCATCCTGCTCGGCAACGATCGTCTTTGCCAGTTTCACAAGCGATATTGCGCGCCTGTTGTAGCCAAGCCCCGACCATACCAGCAGGACCGCATTCAGCCTTGCCCGGGCCAGGGAGGAAAAATCCGGAAACGCGGCAACGAATTCCTGGTACTTCCCGTTCACCCTTTCTACCTGGGTCTGTTGGAGCATAATTTCTGAAACGAGAATATTGTACGGGTCGTGCGTATCCCGCCAGGGGAAGCTGCGCCTGTTCTTTTTGTAATAGCCGTATATTTCCCGGCGGAATGACAATACTTCCTTTGTGGATGGCATGAATTGGCCGGAGGGCCTATTGCTTTTTTCTGTTCTCGGGATATTCACTGATCTCTTCCGGGCTCACCTCCGGGAGCTCGCTCAGATACTCGCAGAGGAGCAGCTTCTGATGGCCTTCTTTTTCAGGGTCATAGATGACAAACGTCTTCCCTATGGCCTGATCGCCCCTGTGTTCTTTACCGTCCGCCATACATATTTATAATACACCGATATCGTGAAAAGTGAAAGGTGAAAGGCGAAAGGTTTTTTCTTGAATTTCGATATACGACATACGAACTACGATATACGGTCTATAATGAGCCGCCGGCTGGAGCCCTTGTACTCAATCTCTAAAACGAATAGAGCAAAATGAGGATGGCTATGCCGATCCGGTAATAGGCGAAAAGGTCGAGTGAATGTTTTTTAAGATAGGCAATGAGAAATTTCAGGCTCAGGATACCGAAAACGAAGGCGGAAATGGCGCCATAGAAGTATATATCCATGCCGCCCGCGTGTATATCAAGGTGTTTCATCTCGTATATAGAGGTGCCGAGTATGATCGGTATCGCCAGAAGAAAGGAAAAATCTACGGCCTCCGACCTCCTGAGGCCCACGAGCAGCGCTATGGTAATCGTTATCCCGCTCCTCGACGTGCCCGGTACGAGGGCTAACGCCTGGGCGATGCCGATGGCGATAGCAACGGGATAGGAGATGCTGCTCCTGCTTACGTGCACCCTCTCGGCAGCGATCATCAGGATAGAAACAAATACAAGCATAAAGGCGGCAACAAAAGGCGCCCTCAGGGAGTGTTCAATAAAATCCTTGCCGAGAAGGCCTGCAACGCCGGCGGGAATGGTGGCGATAATGATCTTTAATAGCAATGCGTCCCGAAACGCCCCCTTTCTGAGGTCAATAAGGCCTTCAACAATAACGGTAATGAACTTTTTGCCATAAATAACGAAGATCGCCAGAAGCGTGCCGAAATGCAGCATCACGTCGTAGGTGAGCTTATTGATATTGCCGTCATCTATGTTAAAGAACCAGGGGATAACAATGAGATGCGCGGAACTGCTGATGGGTAAAAATTCTGTGACGCCCTGTACTGCGCCCATGATGACGCTCTGGAGCGCATTCACGAAAGATCCCCGGGCAGAAACCTGAAGCCGAGCTCCATAGAATCGGTGTTAAGCGATGGCGGAATTGGCGGCAGCGGGTCAACGGCCCTCAAAACCCTCAGGATCGACTCGTCGTAAATCCTGTTGCCCGATCTCTTTTCGATAGTGATGTCCACGATCCTTCCGTCTTTTCGTATCCTTATGATCACGATCGTCTCAAGGTCCTTCTTATATGTCATACCCGGGACGCCCCAGGCGCTCTTTACCTTATCCCAGATATCAAGGATATACTTCTGCATCGCCGGATCGAGCGGTTTGCCCCCACCCTCAGACCCGAACGGCAGTCCCGGGGCGCCGGCCCCTGCGCCGCCTTGGCCGCCTGCACCTGCTGTCTTTGTCTTCGATACGTCAAGGTAATCCGCCCTCTTTTTCATATCGCGGATCCTCTCTTCGAGCCGGCTCAGCTCTTCTTTGGTGGTCTTTTCCCGCGCGGCAACCTTCTTTTTTGATAACGAAACTTCTTCTTTCGCTGGTTTTTTTATAGGGGCGTGCTTTTTAACACGTGCCGGAGCGGCAGGGACAGGCTTCGCTCCGGGCGGGCTCTTTTCGGCCTTCGCTGCCCCCGTTGAGCCTCCACCACCGCCAAGCTGGCCGACAAGGTTAACAGAATATGATGAGAGGGCATCAAATCGCTTTGACGATCTTTTAAAAGGTATGCTAAAGGCAGCGATAACGAAGACGTGAATTGCACAAGAGATGATGAGCATTTTGTACCAGGCTTCTTCGCGCATCATTCCTCGAGGGGTTTGGTCACGATATTTATCTTCTCGATCCCTGCTTCACGTATTACCCCCATACACCTTACGACAAATCCGTATGGAACGTCCTTGTCAGCCCTGAGAAAGATCTCTTTGTTGCTTTTGTTGGCAAACAGGAGCTGGATGGCAGGCTTGAGCTCCTTCATCCCGAGCTTTTTCTCGTTCAGGACGAGACGTTGTTCCTTTGTAATATTCAATATCTGGGGTTCGTCTTTGGTTGGCAGGGGCTTTGCCGTGACGTTTGGAATGTCGATGTTCATGCCGTGCTGCATCATGGGGGCGGTGATCATAAAGATGATGAGAAGGACGAGGACAATATCAACGAGGGGTATGACGTTTATCTCTGAAAGCGGTCCTTTATCTTGCGATAATTTCATTTTCCAATGAGGTTGATGAGGTACAGGGAAGCGTTCTCCATCCTCGACATGATCCTTTTGAGCCTGCCCGAAAAGTAATTGTACGCAAGAACTGCGGGGATGGCCGCCGCAAGCCCCATCGCGGTTGCAATGAGCGCTTCGCTTATGCCGGGAGCCACAACGGCAAGGCTTGTCGTTCCCCTGACGCCGATCTCCCGGAAAGAGTCCATGATCCCCCAGACAGTACCGAAGAGGCCGATAAAGGGTGAGGCGTTGGCGGTCGTCGCAAGGAATGAGAGCCTCCGTTCAAGCCTTGTCGTTTCCTCGGAGATCGTTATCCTCATCGCATTCTCGATAATTGGAATTGTTTCCTGTTTTATTTCCGGGTTGTTCTCTTTTTGCCTCTTGGTGATCTCTTTGTAGCACGCCAGTATGAGCCTGTAAAAAGAATTGTCGGGACTCTCTCTGTATATGGTTATGAGCTTTTTAAAGGAATCGGCCTCCCGTGCGGCATGAAAAAAACGTTCCGCCTCCCTTTCCGTTCTCCCATACTGACGAAACTTTACAAACATTATCGTCCAGGAAATGATGGAAAAGATTAAGAGGATCAGCATGACGGCCTTTGCCACAGGACCCGCTGAATAGATTAGGCTGAAAAGTCCGCCGGAGTATGCATTGAGGCTGGATAAACCCATTTCGCAAACATCTTACAACAAAAGGTTATCCTTGTAAAGAAAAACACCTGCCAAAGAAAACCCCCTGGGTGGGTTCCCAGGGGGAAGGGGGGTTATTATGAGAAGCTATGGAGGTGGTTTTGCTGTTTTAGCTACCTTGTGAAGAAATGTACTTAATTACCTTTCCTTACAAAGTCATTTCAACACAATGCAGAGGCATATTTTAAAAACCCACAATTATCAAATATTTCAGAATAGCTATATTGTGAATTATTTAACATACCTTGATTTAATAATAGAACATAACTGTTTTTTTGTCAATAGAAATTATTATAATTTTAAACAAAAAATATCATGGGCAGACGGTCTGCCATCAGGTAGCCATCGAGGGTCGGCAAGACCCTTTTCCCTTCGATCCTCACAATTCCGGAGGACGCAAGCCGCGTCAACGCCTCTACGCCGGCCGCCTGTCCTACAATGTCATCGATATCAACACCATCTCCCGTCCTGAATCCGAGCATGAGCTTTTCAAGCCTTGCATCATCGGATGAAAGTTCCTCCTGCCCTTCCACGGGGTGCCCGCCTTCCTGGAGGAGGCGGCAGTAGTCCCTCACAGACCTGAGGTTCCACCAGCGGACGTTATCACGGAAGGAATGCGCTGCGGGGCCAAGGCCGAGGTATGGCGCACGTTGCCAGTATTTTATGTTGTGCCGCGCAAAATACCCTTCCTCCCTTGCAAAATTCGAGACCTCGTAGTGAATAAAGCCTCGATCTCTCAAAAAATGAGAGGTATGGATAAAAAATCGTCTCTCCTGCTCCTCTGTGATCCTGCGGAGCGTGCCATCCGACACCATCCTGCCGAAAGGAGTTTCCCCTGAAAGGGTAAACTGATAGCAGGACAGATGGGCGGGTTCCCATGCGAGCGCCCTGTCGAGGGTGTCGGACCAGCTTTTCATGGTCTGGCCACGGAAGCCGTACATAAGGTCGACGCCAAAATTATGGAAGCCTGTTGATTGTATGAGCTCTAATGCCTTCTGTGCTCCAGCTGCCGTGTGCCTTCGCTGTAGGAACCGAAGCTCCTTTTCCTGCAACGACTGGACCCCTACGCTCAGACGGTTGAAGCCAAGCGCCTTGCAACAGGCAAGCAGTGACGGGGTGACGTCGTCAGGGTTTACCTCGATGGTCACCTCTGCGTTCAGGACAAGGGAAAAACCATCCTGGAGAATGCCCATCAACCGTTCAAGGCCGCGTTCGCCAAGGAGAGATGGCGTCCCCCCGCCGATGTAGAGGGTATCGAAAGGCTCCGGCCATTCATTGCCATATAAAGAAGCCTCCTGCCGGACCCCTTCAAGCCAGGACACAACGAGAGAGTCGTCGGTAATGGAATAGAAATCACAATAGGGGCACTTTGTCTTGCAAAAGGGGACATGGACATAGAGCCCCGGCAGGTTTATCCTGTCCATCGTCGGTTTGCCCGTTGTTGATCTATTCATTGTCGGTCTTGAGTGCGGCCATGAAGGCGCTCTGGGGTATCTCCACGTTGCCGACCATGCGCATGCGCCTCTTGCCTTTTTTCTGTTTCTCTAAAAGCTTTCTCTTCCTTGTAATGTCGCCCCCGTAGCATTTGGCTGTCACATCCTTCCTGAACGCTGAAACGGTCGAGCGGGCGATGATCTTTCCCCCGATGGCGCCCTGTATGGCGATCTTGAACTGCTGCCTCGGTATCTCTTCTTTCAGCCTCTCGCATATGGTAACTGCCCTGTCGCGTGCGCGCTCCTTGTGGACAAGGATCGAAAGCGCGTCGACCTTCTCGCCGTTCACGAGGATATCAAGCCGCGCGAGGTCGCTCTCCCTGTAGTCCGTGATCTCGTAGTCAAAGGAACCGTATCCCTGGGTGATGCTCTTCAGCTTGTCATAGAAGTCAAAGATGATCTCCGCGAGGGGCATATTGAAGGTCACTTCTACCCTGCCCGGCGTGGGGTAATTAAGATGGGAGTTTATCCCGCGTCTTTCCATGCAGAGCTTCATTACGGTGCCCACGTAGCGTTCCGGCACAAGGATATTTGCCTTGATAAAGGGCTCTTCAGAGGCCTTTATCTTCGCAGGGTCCGGGTAGTAGAGAGGGTTGTCAACGGTAACAACATCCCCGTTGGCCAGGATAAAGCGGTACTGGACGCTCGGCGCCGTCATAATGATAGACTGGTCGAACTCGCGCTCGAGGCGTTCCTGCACGATCTCAAGGTGAAGCAGCCCCAGGAAGCCGCACCGGAAGCCCTGACCGAGCGCCGCCGAAGAATCCTTCTGATAGACCAGCGATGCATCGTTCAGCTTATATTTCTCCAGCGCTTCGAGGAGGGACTGGTAGTCGTCTGAAGCGATGGGGTAGATGGAGGAGAAGACAACGGGCTTCACCTCCTTGAAGCCGGGCAGCGGCGCCGGCGCCGGGTCTGCGTCGAGGGTGATCGTATCGCCTATCCTCGTGTCGCTCACCGTCTTGATGCCCGCGATGATATAACCGACCATGCCGGCTGAAAGCTCTTTTCCGGGCTCCCTCGTGAGGTGAAAGATGCCCACCTCCTCGACCTTGTAAGTCATGCCGTTCGACATGAGCCGTATCATGTCTCCGGGCCGTACGGTGCCGTCAAATACCCTGCAGCTTACAATGGTCCCCCTGAAGGGATCGTAGTGGGCGTCAAAGATGAGCGCCGAGAGCGGCTTTTCAGGATCACCTGCAGGAGGAGGTATCCTGTCAATAATTGCCCCGAAGATGTCTTCGATCCCGGTACCTTCCTTCGCCGAGCAGAGAATGGCGGAATCAGGGTCAAGCCCGAGCTCGTGGTCGATCTCGAGCTTTACCCTCTCTACGTCAGCGACCGGCAGGTCTATCTTGTTGATCACGGGGATGATGACAAGGTCGTGCTCCATCGCAGCGTAAAGGTTGGCAAGGGTCTGGGCCTCGACTCCTTGAGACGCGTCCACAAGGAGGAGCACGCCCTCGCAGGAGGCAAGGGCCCGCGACACCTCGTAAGAGAAATCCACATGCCCCGGGGTGTCGATGAGGTTCAGCTCAAATTCCCTGCCGTCATTATCCGTATAGGGCAGGTCTATGGTCTGGCTCTTGATCGTGATGCCCCGCTCCCGCTCAATGTCCATCGTGTCGAGGATCTGGTCGCGGAACTGCCGCTCATCGACGAGGTTCGTATACTGGATCAGGCGGTCGGCAAGCGTCGACTTGCCGTGGTCTATGTGTGCGATGATGCTGAAATTCCTGATATGTTTCATATGATTGTCGGCGGCTTCCTTTTACGAATTTTAATCAGTTATGAACCTGGCTTCTCTTGTCTGTTTAGCTGTTTAATCTGTTTGGTCTTAACATCGAGCGTTAAACTCTACTCTCCGCTCTCTGCCCTACGCTCTCAGCTGATTTTCTATTTCCCCTTCTTCACCATCTCTATATCCACTTCGCCGCCGAATTCTGCCGCGAGGTCGTCCTGGAGCTTATCAAAATCTCCCTGCTTCTCCAGTTCGATAACAAGCTCCCTGTCATCGAGGACCTTTAACCTACCATATTTCTTTACCACATCGGCAACTTTAACGGGGTCGGTTGTTACCCACCCTTTCATCCGCCTGACGAGCTCTTCGCCGCTGAATGACCGTTCAATGGTGAGGTCAACCCTTCTCTTCTTCGCCTCCCACCCCACGAGCGCCGGCTGCGCCACCATGGGCGTCACCGGGTCGTGCATGGCGGCGCACCGGAACCATAATTTTGCCCTGATCATCTGCATCGCTCCTTCTATGATATTTTACACTTAAATTAATGGTTTACACGCCTAAAGTCAAGTGCCGATAGCGCCACCTGCGGCGGTCCCCTGCAGCGGGCGCTTCAGCGCTTGTAAAAAGTCTGTTTTTCTGTATAATCTGACAAAGAAGGTTATCCTGAGGGAGCGGAATCAATGCCCGGTGTCCAAAGACAATTCCTGATTCTCGCAGCGCTGCTCGCGTGCCTGCTTTCTCTTGCCTTCCTTCCGGCATGCCTTTGTTCCCAGGAACTTCACCCCCCGCCGGCGCCGTTATACGGCGATGCACCTGACGGAGGATCGCAGGAAAACGAGATAGCGCACTTCCTCGCCAGGTTCAATGGCTGCGCCTGGTACAAAACCCCGGGTAACCCATACGCTGACGTATACCTCGAGCTGAAAGACGGGACCCTGATACTTTATGAATACCTTAAAAATGAATCCTACTGTTCAACCACCTTCAGTACATGTTTTACCCAGCATGAGATCTGGCGCACGAAGGTGACGGGATGGGATATGATATTGCCCGACCGACCCGGAAACGTATACCGGATCGTGCTGGGCAGAAACGGCGAAACGATCACGCTTCACGGTGTGGATAATGCCGGCAGGGATTACGTGATGGGCATATTCGTCAGATACTTTTGTTCAGCCGTCAGATAATTCGCCCTCTCCCTTGATCCTGTATGGTCCCGGCAACGTATTACGGCAGCAAGAGAACAGAAGGTAGTTTCATATGCAAGCAAACGATGACCGAAAGCATCCCCGCATGAAGGGGTGGCCGATAACTGCGAAGCTGACCGTCATCCTCCTGTTGGTCTCCATTGTTCCCATGACGTTCATCGCATATTACACCCTGCGGGAAAGCCTGAAGGCCATCAGCGCGTCGGAGCAGAACAACCTGCGCCTCCTCGCTGCCAGCATCGCAGGCCGCCTCGACCAGCTCATCAAGGACAACCACCAGATAATCAACATTATCGCAACCGATCATGACGTCGCCGCCTTTCTGACCGCGACCGGCAATAGGAGGAGGGAGTACCATCAAAAGGCAACCGGCGCGCTGCTCCGCGTCAAGGCGGCATCCCCCGACATCGCCAGCGCCTACCTGATGAGCGTCGACGGGATAATGGTGGCCGCCACATACCCCGAGATAGTAGGGAAAGACATAAGCTTCCGGTCCTATTATATCCACGGCGTACGCGGCGAGAAGTACGTTTCGGATATATTGATAGGCTCTGTCTCCGGGGAGTCCGGCGTCTATTTTTCCGGGCCCGTACGCGGAAAAGACGAAAAGATAATCGGCGTCGCTGTCATCAAGATGAACGCACGGGCAATACATACCATACTTGACCAGGTCAACCTCTCGAAAACGCCGGTCCGCGCATTTCTCGTTGACAGGAACGGGATCATCATATCCCACCCGGATCGCACATTGCTGTACCACAGCCTTACCCCTCTTTCCCGGAGCGAGATCGAAGAGATCCAGCGCCACAGCAGGTTCCCCGTGAAGACCATAGCAAGCCTCGACCGTCCGGACGTGGCCGGGGCCATGCTGAAAGACGCCTCGCCGGGATACATGGAGTACCGATTTCCGAAAACAAATGCCCATCATGTCCTCGGGTATGCACGCATGGCCTTGCACTCATGGACAGTGGGGATCACAGAGCCGGAGGCCTTTTTTGCAAGGCCCCTTAACATCCTCTTTTACAAGTGCCTCGGAAGCGTCGCCGCGGCAGGCATACTGATAGCGCTGTTTGCACTTGTCTTGGGGAGGGCCATGATCCGTCCGATCAGGTCCCTTACGAACGCCACAAGGATGTTGAGCGGCGGCCAAGAGGACGGAGGCCTGTTGAACGACAAGGTCACGTCAGAGCTTATCAGTATATCGGCAGCGCGCGGCGACGAGATCGGCGAGCTGGCGCACACCTTCAGCGAGATGATCGGCAGGCTCCAGGAATACATTGCCGACCTGAAAACGGCCACGGCGGCCAACGAGAGGATGACAAGCAAGCTGGAGATGGCGGAAGCGATCCAGGCAAGCATGAAAAAGGTCATCGGCGAGCTGATGGACAACAGGCCATCGGATTACTCCTTCGACTGGCTCACGCAGCACATGGAGAAAGTATGCTGCAGGAAGGGCGAATACCTCTTCCATAAAGGCGATAAGGCCGACAGGATGTTCTACATCGATAAGGGCAGCGTAAGGTTGGAGGGGTTGAACCATGTCGTCGGGAAGGGCAGCCTTATCGGCGAGATGGGGATCATCACCCCTGCCAAGGAAAGGACCGTGTCGGTCGTGTGCGAAGAGGATGTTGAGCTTTTCAGCCTGTATGAAGAGAAGGCAAAGGCCTTATTCTACAGGGACCCTTCGATCATATTCCACCTCGTCCATATCAGCATCATGCGGTCCCTGGAAAATCTGAAGGCTGCCGTCGCAGAAAAAGAAAGGATCGAGGCAGACCTGAGGATAGCCCGCGATATCCAGGCAGGCGTGCTGCCGCGGTCATTTCCCGCATTCCCCGACAGGGAGGATTTCGATATATTCGCCCTCATGGAGCCGGCCAGGGAGGTTGGGGGCGATTTCTATGATTTTTTCCTGATCAATGAAAACAAACTCTGCTTTATTATCGGCGATGTTTCGGGAAAAGGGATCCCCGCGGCGCTCTTTATGATGGTCACCCAGATCCTGCTCAAAACCCTGGCAATGAGCGGCCTTCCTCCTGATGAGGCCCTCTTCAAGGCGAACAACATGATCGCTTCCGAGAACGAGCAGGGGATGTTCGTTACGATCCTCTGCGCCATGCTGGATACGGAAACAGGCGAGGTGGAGATAGCGAATGCAGGCCACAATCCCCCGCTTATCCATAGGGGCAATGGTGAGGGATTCGAATTTATGCCCTTGCCCGAGGGCATCGTTCTTGGCCCTATCGAGGGCGCACGGTTCTCTTCTCTCAAGGTAACCCTTGAACCAGGCGATCTCATCTTCTTCTATACCGATGGGGTCACCGAGGCCATGAACCCACGTTCGGAGTTCTTCTCTGAAGAGAGACTGAGAACAACGCTTTCATCCCTCAGGGGCGCAGAGACCGCTGAGCTGGTCTCCGGCGTAAGGGATGCGGTAAAAGGCTACGCCGGGGAGGCTCCCCAGTCAGACGACATCACGATGCTGGCGCTGCAATACAAAGGGACGGCCGCCGGCGGGTAAACGGAAAAAATAATCAGGATAATCAGGGACGTTGGTAACTTCCGTAACTTACTCATACCCCAATCTCTCATGTCTCAAAGCGTGAAATGCCAGCATAAAAACCATTTCGCTAACTGACTGCATACCTTTGGTCGTAGCAAGTTAGTTACCAAAGTTACCAACGTCCCGGGACGGTCGGTAGGTTCCAACCTGCCTTTATGGCATTCCTAATGATAGCCCTTGTGGTTTCAACGGCCTCTGGATTGGGTTCAACGCGGACCGGCTTTCCCCCGCAGCAAAACAATGGGAAAGAGATATTTGCGTCATAACAGTGAGTGGCGCCTCTCAGCTCGTGAAACTTTACGTTATTCATCCGCATGGCCAAGCCTTTGCAGGCAGAATTGGTCCTATCATAATGGTTTATGTCATCAAGGTCGCCATAAAATATATGAACCTCGGTTGGCTTCTTGTGGCTGTTTCCACAACGATCAGGCCCCCAACCGCCTGGGTAGAGGGCAAAAACGAAACTTGGCAGGGCTCGCTTGCCTATAAAATGCGGGCCTGCCTCCAAAGCCTGTTGACCACCACGCGAAAATCCCATAAGTGCGAAACGGGTCGTGTCGATTCTGGGATTATCTTTAAGCAGATCCAAGGCAATGGCAGCATCCTCGGTGTACATGGAGCCAGTAGGATTATCTGTCCGATTACGAATTGTTGCGTTGTCCACAATTGCCGACGCAACCCCTATAGATTTGAACCAACGAGCCCATGTCATCATTATTTGCATACCTCTCCCGGTTGCTTGATAATAAATGACGACAGGAAATTTGCCGGACCCTTCGGGCGTTACAACGGTAAGATTCGCCTGAACCATTTCCGGTGTGATTTTTGAAGTCGCACATGCTGATACGAGAAGAAGAACACTGACAAGAATGAAAACTGAGGATTTGTGTATCATCCTGCTTCGCTCCTTAATCCTAACAAAAAGCTCACCGAGACGCGCATAGCGCGGATTCGGTGCAGCGACTCGTTACCCGTCTTCACTTTCAGGTTCCTCGGGCAACTGAGCGCTATGCCATACGGCAATGATCCACACAGTGTCGTCTTTTACCTTATAGAAAAACCGATATGGCCTCACAATTACCTCACGAAAAGGGAGGTCTGAAAACTCTGGAATTAGCCTCCCTGATTCTGAGAACTTCTTTAGTCGAGAAAGTTTTTTCTCTGCCTTTTTGCGAAAAGCCACTGCCGCAGAAGGGTTATCCCGGTAAATATAGGCTATCGCATCAAGAAACTGGCGGCGGCCCGTTGGGGTGAAAAGAACTTTCAAGGTTTTGCGCTATCAAGAAAACGATCGACTTCTTTCAGGACGTCTTCAAGATCGTAGCCGACACCCAACTCGATCTCTTTTTCGCCACGAGCAAGCAACCGCAATAAGTCGAGTTCGTGCTGAGACTTTTCATAGACCTGCATACTTACCATAACTGCCGCCGCCCGCCCACGCTGCGTTATGAAGACTGGCTCTCCAGACGATGAAACACCCCTAACCACATCGCTGGCATTTTGTCTAAGATCTGAAATTGGTATAATTCTTGGTGTGTTTGGCATTGGTTGTACCTCCTATGACACATCTAATAGTACCACCAAACAATTGTTTCTTCAATATCTTAATCTCGATCTTCATACGGGTAACGGGGCCGAGTTGAGGGAAGTTGGTATAATGAGGCCGACCATAGGTCGAGCCGGGTTATACCAACTTTCGCTCGAATGAGTTGTTAGCGACGCGCGGATCAGCGCGCGGAGCGGTTTCATCGGAGATGAAAAATAACTCATTCAGCGACCCCCAGGGCCATCAACCCGGCCCCGTTAGCGGCGCGCGCAGCGCGGCGCTAACAACAAATATACCAACTTGCCTTTTCTTTCAATGATATATCAAGTATAAGAAAAATCAACCAAAATATTCGTCACTTTTCTGCGTAATTCAGCATGGATAATGCAGCTAAATGGTTTTTTCTGATATTACGGAGTAAAAGAAAATATGCTTTTTCCTGATGCTGGATGCTGGCGATAAAAATAGAAGATGCGGGGATGTGAAGATGCGGTGCTGGTCACTCGATACTCGATGCTGGAGGGGACGATCACGGTAGCACGGGATAGGCTATGAGCCCCTTCATTTAAAGGACGAGGGACGACGAAAAGCAGAAGGTGAGAGGATCAGTTCCATACTCGATGATCGATGATCGAAGCTGATGGCTGTGTGCTGACTGCTGATGGCTATCTACTATTTACTGCCTTTGTATGTCGAAAATATTGGTAAAAACGGCTTAATCTATGGTATAGAGATGTTGCGTTATCATGTACTTTCAAGACCTCATACTTGCGCTGCAGAAGTTCTGGGCTGAGCAGGGATGCATCGTCCAGCAGCCCTACGACATGGAGGTCGGCGCCGGGACGTTCCATCCGGCCACGTTCCTCCGGTCCCTTGGGCCCGAGCCGTGGAACACCGCCTATGTCCAGCCGTCAAGGCGGCCTGCCGACGGCCGCTACGGCGAGAACCCTAACAGGCTCCAGCACTACTACCAGTTCCAGGTCATCATGAAGCCATCCCCCAAGGATATACAGAACATCTATATCGACAGCCTGAAGGGCTTCGGCATCGATACGTCCTATCATGACATCAGGTTCGTCGAAGACGACTGGGAATCCCCCACGCTCGGCGCCTGGGGCCTCGGATGGGAGGTCTGGCTCGACGGCATGGAGATCACCCAGTTCACCTATTTCCAGCAGGTCGGCGGCATCAACCTCTCGCCCATCACCGTTGAGATCACCTACGGCATCGAGAGGATCGCCATGTACCTCCAGGACGTTGACAACGTATACCATGTAAAGTGGAACAAGGACATCCTCTATGGCGACGTGTTCCTCGACCCTGAGAAGGAATTCTCGATATACAACTTCGAGGAATCGGATCCCGCCATGCTGAGGGGGCTCTTCGACACCTTCGAGCGCGAAGGCGAAAAGCTTTTAAAGGGGCGGGGGCTTATCTTTCCGTCATACGATTACTGCCTGAAATGCTCGCACATCTTCAACCTCCTCGACGCCCGCGGCGCCATCAGCGTCACGGAGCGGGCAAACTACATAGCGAGGGTGAGAAACCTCGCGAAGATGAGCGCGGAGCTATATATACAGAAGCGCGAGGAGCTCGGATATCCTCTACTGAGAAAGTGAAAAGTGAAACGTGAAAGGTGAAAGGTTAAGTAACCAAATAATACTCAATACAACATTTAAAGGCCATTGCCCCGAATGCCGGCGACACGCAAGTAGATGCGCCGAACGCCGAACTCCGAACGCCGAACGTGCCCCACGAGGTGCAATATGAAGACATTGCTGCTTGAGATCGGCACGGAAGAGATACCGGCGCGTTTTACAGAGCCGGAGAAGGAGGGGCTCCTTAAGCTTCTCCGGGACGGCCTTGCGTCCGTCAGGTTGTCCTTCGGCGATATCGACATCCAGACAACGCCGCGGCGCATCGCAGCCATCGTGGCGGACGTTGCCGAAAAGCAGGAAGAGACCACCACCGTAAAATTCGGCCCGCCCCTGAATCGGGCCTATGACGGATCGGGCAACCCAACGAAGGCAGCCACGGGCTTCGCGAGATCGCAGGGCGTTTCTGTTGAGGATCTGAAAAAGGGCGTCAAGGACGGCGTCGAGTTCATCACCGTCGAAAAGCTGGAGACGGGGAGGCAGGCCATCGAGATTCTCCCGGACCTCCTCCAGGACATCATCGCAAAGATCCCTTTTCAGAAGAAGATGCGCTGGGGCTCGGAGAGCTTTGAGTTTGCCAGGCCCATCCAGTGGCTCCTGGCGCTTTTTGGAGACAAGTCCCTGCAGCTCTCTGTCGCGGATGTGAAAAGCGGCAACGCCACATACGGCCACAGGTTCCTGTCAAACGGACCCATTGAGATCAAAGACCCGTCGGAGTATTTTGAGAAGCTGAAGGCAGGCTATATCATCGTCAACGAATCAGAGAGGATGAAGACGATCCTCGAAGGCATCGACAGGATCGAAAAGGAGACGAACGGCAGTGCGATCCGCGACGGGGAACTGATCAAGGAGATCCTCTATATCACCGAATATCCTTATCCGCTCCGGGGCGCCTTCGATGAAGCATTCCTCACCATCCCGAAGGAAGTGCTGGTAAACGTCATGAAGAGCCACCAGCGCTATATCCCCATTGAGCAGAAAGACGGCAGGCTCATGCCCTATTTCATATTCTTTGCCAATACCGTCCCGAAGGACGATGCGAACGTCGTCAGGGGCAACGAGAAGGTGCTGCGGGCGCGCCTCGCCGACGCGCAGTTCTTCTTCGAGGAGGACAGGAAGGTGAGGCTCCTCGACCGGTACGAGCGCCTCTCCTCCATCGTATTCCATGTAAAGCTGGGGACGCTGAAGGAAAAGACCGAAAGGGTCATGGCTGTTGCGCGTTATATCAGCGCATCGTTGAACGCCGGGAGCGCAGACAAGATCGAGCAGGCAGCCAGGATCATGAAGGCAGACCTCCTTACCCACATGGTCGGGGAATTCCCTGAGCTTCAGGGCACCATGGGCAGGATCTACGCAGCCATTGAGGGAGAGGATGACGACGTGGCGCAGGCAATAGAGGAACATTACCTGCCGACGGGGGGGAACGGAAGCCTTCCCGCAACAATACCCGGCGCGGTCGTCGGCATCGCCGACAAGATCGACTCTCTCGTATCCTTCTTCTCTGTCGGCATAACGCCGACGGGCAACCTGGACCCATTCGCCTTGCGAAGACAGTCGCTCGGCGTCATCAAGATCGCCATCGACAAGGGTTTCCACATTCCCCTCGAAGACCTCATCAGGACCGCCTACGAAAGCGGAAAGGGTATCGGCAAGAGGCTCTCCTTCGAAGAGACGAAGGCATCGCTTCTTGATTTCGTTGCCACGCGCTTCAAATTCGCAATGATAGACGAGAACCACAACCAGGATTTTGTGGAGAGCGTCCTTCCTTTTGTGGCGCAGGACATCTACGACGGGTACCTCCGCCTCCTTGCCCTTGAGAACCAAAAATCCATGGCGGACTTTGAAAGGCTCATGGTGGGGTTCAGGCGCGTCTACAACATCACCAAACAGCTCAACGGTGAGATGAAGGTCGATCCGCACCTCTTCAGCCTCAAAGAGGAGGAAGGGCTTCATAGCCTCTACGAAACAAAGAAGGGCGAGTTCTTCACCCTCATGAACGACGGGCAGTATGACCGCTCCCTTGCCGTGCTGGTAAGCTTCAAGGAGACCATCGACAATTTTTTCGACAAGGTCTTTGTCATGGACAAGGACGAGTCTGTCAGGGATAACCGGCTGGCGCTCCTTAAAAAGATAAAAGATATGTTCTTAACATTTGCAGATTTTTCCAAAATCCGGATCGAAGGAGGAGGGTAAGATGGGAAAAACAAAATATGTGTACTTCTTTGGCGGCAAGAAGGCAGAGGGCAGCGCCGGGTTAAAGAACCTGCTTGGCGGCAAGGGCTCAGGGCTTGCGGATATGGTCAACCTCGGCATCCCGGTCCCGCCGGGCTTTACCATCACAACAGAGGTATGCACGCTGTTCTATAAGAACGGGATGAAATACCCGTCAGGCCTGAAAGAAGAGGTCATAGAGAGCGTGAAAAAGGTTGAGGCGATCATGGGCGCGAAGTTCGGCGACCCCGCCAACCCCCTTCTCTTCTCGGTACGCTCCGGCGCGCGGGTAAGCATGCCGGGCATGATGGATACGGTCCTCAACCTCGGCCTCAACGAAAAGACCGTTGATGGCCTTGCGAAGCTGACCAAGAACGAGCGCTTTGCGTACGACTGCTACCGCCGTTTCGTCCAGATGTACGGGGATGTCGTGCTCGGGCTGAAGCCGGTAAGCAAGGAAGAGCAGGACCCCTTTGAGGTGATCATCGAGGAAAAGAAGAAAGAAAGAAAGATAAAATACGACACGGAGCTTACCGTCGATGACCTTAAGGACCTCATTAAGCGTTTCAAGGCAGCGATCAGGAAGAGGCTGGGCGCCACATTTCCCGAAGACCCCTACGAACAGTTGTGGGGCTCGATCGGCGCCGTGTTCCAGTCGTGGAACAATGACAGGGCCATCGCATACCGCGAACTGAACAACATCCCCGGCGATTGGGGCACGGCGGTCAATGTCCAGTGCATGGTATTCGGGAACATGGGAGAGGACTGCGGAACGGGCGTCGCCTTCACGAGGAACCCAGCAACAGGTGAAAATGCGTTTTACGGGGAATACCTCCTCAACGCCCAGGGCGAGGATGTCGTGGCAGGGATCAGGACGCCGCTCCCCATTAATAAAAAACAGAAAACAGACAAATCGGTCAGGTCCCTCGAAGAGGTCTGGCCGGACATCTACGACGAGATCATCAGGATCAGGGGGACCCTGGAAAAGAACTACAGGGACATGCAGGACGTGGAATTTACCATACAGAATAAGAAGCTCTGGATGCTCCAGACAAGGAACGGAAAGAGGACGGCATTCGCCGCCTTCAAGATCGCCGTCGATATGGTGAAGGAAGGCCTCATCAGCAAAGAGGACGCCCTCATGAGGATCGAGCCTGAGCAGCTCAACCAGCTTCTGCGCCCCATCTTCGACCCGAAGGAGAAGGACAAAGCGATCAAGGCCGGCAACCTGGTGGCAAAAGGCCTCAACGCAGGCCCCGGCGCCGCGACAGGGAAGGTCGTCTACAACGCGGAGGATGCGGAGAGCTGGGCCGGACGCGGCGAACAGGTGATCCTCGTAAGGATAGAGACATCGCCGGAGGATATCCGCGGGATGAACGCCGCACAGGGCATCCTTACATCAAGGGGCGGCATGACGAGCCATGCGGCGCTTGTAGCCCGGCAGATGGGAAAGGTCTGCGTGGCGGGATGCGGCGACCTCGACATCGACTACAAGAAGAAGACGATCAAGGTGAAGGGCAAAACGATCAAGGAAGGAGGGTTTATCTCCATCGACGGGACCACCGGAGAGGTATTCGCAGGGGAGATGAAGACGATACCCTCGGAGATCCTGAGGGTCCTCATCGACAAGACGCTTAAGCCGGAAAGGTCGCAGATCTACAAGGACTTTGCCCTTCTCATGAAGTGGGCGGACGAGTTCAGGAGGCTCGGGATCAGGACAAACGCCGACCAGCCTGACCAGGCTGCCGTGGCAGTCGGGTTCGGGGCAGAGGGGATAGGGCTTTGCAGGACAGAGCACATGTTCTTTGAAGGCAACAGGATCGACGCCGTCCGCGAGATGATCATCGCCGACGACCTTGCAGGCAGGGTAAAGGCGCTGAAGAAGCTCCTCCCCATGCAGAAGAAGGATTTCGCGGGCATCTTCAAGGTAATGCGCGGGCTTCCGGTTACCATCCGCACCCTCGACCCGCCTTTGCATGAGTTCCTTCCCCACACGGAAAAGGAGATGAAGGACCTGGCAAAGAAGATGGGCATCACTTATGATAAGGTCCTCGCCAAGGTACAGAGCCTCCATGAGGCAAACCCGATGCTGGGCCACAGGGGCTGCAGGCTCGGGATCGTCTACCCGGAGATCACGGAGATGCAGGCGCGGGCCATCTTCGAGGCTGCCTGCGAGGTCAAGAAGAAGGGCATCGATGTAAAGCCCGAGGTCATGATACCGCTCGTCGGCACCATCGCTGAGCTTGCCCTCCAGAAAAGGGTTGTGGAAAAGGCAGCACAAGAGGTCCTTGCAAAATACAAGGCCTCCATCGACTACAAGATCGGGACGATGATAGAGATACCGAGGGCGGCCATTACCGCCGACGAGATAGCGCAGGAGGCCGAGTTCTTCTCCTTCGGGACGAACGACCTTACCCAGACGGCCCTCGGCATGAGCCGCGACGACGCGGGGAAGTTCCTCCGCTACTACGTCGAACACGAGATATATACCTTCGATCCGTTCCAGAGGATCGACGAAGGCGGCGTGGGCAGGCTGATGCAGATGGGCGTTGAGCTCGGAAGAAAGACGAGGAAGAACCTGAAGATAGGCATCTGCGGGGAGCACGGCGGGGAGCCTAATTCCGTCGAGTTCTGCCACAGGATAGGGCTCGATTACGTCAGCTGCTCGCCGTACAGGGTGACCGTCGCTAAACTCGCGGCAGCAAGGGCAGGGGTAAAAGACAGGAGAGCGAAAAAATAGACTTGATTCTGGATACTCGTTACTTGTCGCTCGATACTGACAGCTTTTTCGCTATCAGCTATCAGCTATCAGCATAAAGCCCTTTTTGTTTTAGCTGGCGGCTGTGTGCTGACTGCTGGCGGCTTATAGCTGAATTTCCTGCGCTTCAAGCTTGAATTCGCCGACCGTCTTTTGCAGATTTATCGACAACCTCGACAGCTCTGCCGCGGCCTGCGTTGTATGGCTCGAGCTCTCTGAGGTTTCCCTCGAAGCCGATGCGATCTGTCCTATATCCTTGGTTATTTCCTCGGACGTCGTCGACATCTCCTCTGTGGCCGATGCGATCTGCTGAACCATGAGCTGCAGCTCATCCGCCTTTTCAACGATATTCTTCAGCGCCTCGCCCGCATGGGCTGAAAGCTCCACGCCGACAGTGACCTTGCCCGAGGCGTTCTCCATAGAGTCCACCGCCTTGAACACCTCTTCCTGTATCGTCTTTATCATGGCGCTGATCTCCGAGGTGGCATTGGCAGTTCTTTCGGCAAGCTTCCGCACCTCGTCTGCCACAACCGCAAAACCGCGCCCCTGCTCTCCGGCTCGGGCCGCCTCGATCGCCGCATTCAGCGCGAGGAGGTTCGTCTGGTCGGCGATGTCGCCGATAACATCCACGATCTCTCCGATCTGCCTGGAGCGGTCGCCGAGGGACCGTACGAACTCCGAAGACGCGTCAACCGTTTCAGCGATCTCCTTGACCTCTGTAACCGATTTGTCCACAATGCCCTGCCCGTCCTTTGCAACTGCCAGGGTTACCTGCGCCGCGCCGGCGATATTGTTCACGTTCTGCGCGATATCCATTATCGTCTGAGACATTTCCTCCGCGGCGGTAGCTACCTGGGAAGACCTCTGCTCCTGTTCCGTCGAAAGCGTTGACATCTGCCCGGCATTTTCGTTGAGCTTTTGACCGGCCGAGGCGACGTTGCCCGATGCCTGCTGCACATCCGCCACGACGCTTCTCCACCTTTCTATCATGTTCTTCATGGCAGAAAGCAGCTGTCCTATCTCATCATTCCGCTGTGTTTCGATCCGGATGCTCAGGTCGCCTTCGGCGAGGCTGCTCGCGACAGGGATAAGCTGCCTGAGCGGGCCCATTATCTTCCTTATGAAGCCGAAGAGGAAAACATTGATAGCAACGATGAGGCAAGCGGCAATGATGCTGATTATGAGGATGATGCGATTAAAGGTTGCAAAATAATCGCTTTTCGGCAATGCCACGCCGATGGCGCCGATGACCTTGCCTTCCTTGTCTTTGATCGGGTCATAGGCGGAAAAGAACGGCCTTCCGTTTAAAATGACTTCGCCCCGGTACGCCTGGCCTTTTTTCATAACCGCGTCATAAGCGGGGCCCTGTAATTTTGACCCGAGGGCGCGGCTTCCATCGGGGTTGGCAAGGCTTGTTGATGCGCGAACATCCTTCATAAATATCGTTGCGACCCCGCCGAACAGATTCTTTACCTGGTCGACAATAACGACGTCATCGTTTAATGCATAAAAGCTTATCAGCAGCTTATCGCTTTCAATCCTTATGTTTGCAGATCTCATCTTATCTTCGAGCCGTGCGTTCGGCGAGAGGCTCGTATCCTTTGTCAGGAGCAGTTCCCAGAAGACCTTGAGCCTGTTGTCAAGCGTAACCTGCGCCTGCTTTACAAGGTCGCTTCGCACCTGCCACAGACAGGCAAAGGCCGTGATGGCGATGCAGGAAACAACAAGCAAAGACCCCAATAAAGTAAACTTTTTTGTCATGCTGAGATTTTTAAAAGACATAACGTTCCCCCATATGATTTTTGCTTCGTTGAAACGCATGAAAAACGCTTTTTCGCTTCTTCTCTAAAGTATTATCGTTCGATCCAGAAAAAGGTTTAGCATTTTGCTCTCTTTATGGAAAAATATACAGAGAGGTGCTACAATGCTCTCATGGAAATAGAGGGCAAAAAGGTCTTGCTGCACATATGCTGCGCACCGTGCAGCATATATACGATAAAGCGCCTAAGAAACGAGGGTGCACAGGTGTCGGGGTTCTTTTACAATCCCAACATCCACCCCTATACGGAATTTCAAAAGAGGCTGGAGACGCTTAATAATTATGCAAAGATAGCGCTCGTACCTCTTTCTGTCGATAGTTCGTACGACCTCGAGGCATTCCTCGTGGGCGCCCTTGAACGCGGGAAGGACCGTTGTCTCTTCTGCTACAGGATGAGGCTTGAGAAAACCTTTCTGAAAGGCGTAGAGGCAGGCGCAGAGGCGATCACCACAACCCTTCTTTACAGCAAATACCAGCGGCACGATGACATAAAGGCCATCGGCGCGGGATTGGCCGGGACATACGGCATACCCTTCCTCTACAGGGATTTTCGTGAAGGCTGGAAAGACGGCATAGAAGCATCAAAGAAGATCAATATGTACAGGCAGCAGTACTGCGGCTGTATCTTCAGCGAAAAGGAGCGTTATGGAGGCGGATAATGCCTGCTATGGGTAAGGTATTCATCGTTCTCGGCGCCCTTTTTATTGTAATAGGGCTTGCCTTTACGTTCGGCGACAAGGTCCCTTTTCTCGGAAAGCTGCCCGGCGATATCTATATCAAAAGAGAGCGGTTCAGCTTCTATTTCCCCCTCACGACAAGCATCCTTATCAGCATAGTTCTGACGATCCTTTTCTCCATCTTCAGGAAATAACGGTAACCGCTATGAGATCGCAAAAACCAAAGGCAGTCGTCTTGCTGAGCGGAGGGCTTGATTCCACGACGACGCTCGCCATCGCCACGCAGCAGGGATATGAGACATATGCCATCACCTTCCGCTACGGCCAGCGCCACGAGGCAGAGGTCGCGGCTGCGGAACGGGTGGCCGCCCGTCTCAATGTTGCGCGGCATATCACCATAGATATCGACCTCAGGCTCTTCGGGGGCTCTGCGCTGACCGGCGACATCCCTGTCCCGAAAGGCCGCGCAGGCAAAGAGATCCCTCATGATATACCGGTTACCTACGTCCCCGCGCGCAACACCATCTTTCTCTCCCTTGCGCTTGCCTGGGCGGAGACCCTGGAGGCCCGCGACATCTTTATAGGCGTGAACGCCCTCGACTACAGCGGCTATCCTGACTGCAGGCCGGAATATATTGAGGCCTTCGGGAAGATGGCGAACCTCGCCACGAAGGCCGGCGTCAACGGCGCGCTTTTTGCCATCCACGCTCCGCTCATCAATATGACCAAGGCAGAGATCATCAGGAAGGGCAGGGAGCTGGGGGTCGATTTTTCAATGACCAGCACCTGCTACGACCCCTTGCCGGACGGCAGGCCATGCGGACAATGCGATGCCTGCATCCTGCGGCAGAAAGGCTTCGCAGAGAGCGGCTTCGAAGACCCTCTGTTGCGCAAAAAGGACGGGAAGCATCCATAATGGCCTACCGGGTGAAAGAGATATATTATACCCTCCAGGGAGAAGGCCTGCACACGGGGAGGCCCGCCATCTTCTGCCGGTTTTCCGGGTGCAACCTCGCCTGCGAATTTTGCGATACCGATTTCAAAGGCACTGACGGCCCCGGGGGCGGCGTCTTCAAAAACCCCGAAAAGCTGGCGGTTGCTGTTGCAAATATGTTCCCCGGCCCGGGTGCCCACCCTTTCCTTGCTTTCGTCGTATGCACGGGAGGCGAGCCGGCGCTCCAGATAGACGAGGCCCTCGTTGCTGCCTTTCATAACCACGGCCTCGAGGTAGGGATAGAGACCAACGGCACGCTACCGTTGCCGGGAGGCATAGACTGGGTCGCCGTGAGCCCCAAGGCCGGCACTGAACTTGTCGTCAGGTCCGGCGATGAGCTGAAGCTTGTCTTTCCACAGGAAGGCGCCGAGCCGGAACGGTTCGAGCATCTGAATTTCAAATATTTCTTTCTCCAGCCCATGAGCGGGGCCGGCGTAAAGGCCAATACTCAAAAGGCCGTGGAATACTGTCTTGCCAATCCGAGGTGGAGGCTTAGCCTGCAGGCGCACAAGCTGCTCGGGATACCATAGGCGGCGCGCAATACTGTTTACAAAACCCCCGGCTTCTGTTACCATCAGTATTATGTACGTCATCATTGCCGTACTGTTCATATTTCTTGTCGGCCCCCTACATGCCACTGTAAGACCGGATGACTGTTTCGAATGCCATGATGCCTTCAAAAAATTCAACCACGGCAAGGCAGCCTGTACAGACTGTCACAAGGACACCGCTTCCCTCCCGCACCAGGAAAAGCTTGCAAAACCATTGTGCGCGGAGTGCCATAAGGAGACCTCTGCCCTATACGCAAAAAGCATCCACAGCGCCGGAGGCCTATCCTGCAAGGAGTGCCACGCCGTCCATTTTCTCGATAAGGACAAAAAGAACTGCCTTTCCTGCCATAAAGGGATCGCGCACAGGTCAATACCGTCAAAAGAAAAGCACCTGGGGAGCATGGGATGCACCGCATGCCACGGAAAGATAAAAAAAGGGTCGGCCACGGCCCAGCTTCGCGTATACGTCAGCAAGGGCGGTGCGATCGGGAAGGAGACGATAGACCCCGACAAGAACAGCGTTGTCGATCAGGCAGAATTGGACCGCTTCCTCGCATACCTGGAGCAAAACCATAAGGACCTATATACAATAAGCAGGTCCTACTCTGCGGCCGGCGATGCCCACGGCGTCACCAAAAAACCCCTTCAGTGCGATGGATGCCATGGCGACGGAAGCATCTTCAGGGAAGCGCGCCTCAGGTTGTCGGGGGTTTCGTCATACACGGTCCGCGCCGATCCGAAGATCCTCATCCCCGAACTGCCTTCCATCAAAGAATATAAGGCAACGGTCCACGGGAAAAAAGGGATCGCCTGCTTTGATTGCCATATCTCCCAGGAGCGGATCAGCGACAATACCTGCCTGAAATGCCACAAAGAGGTTTACGGAGTTTACAAAAACTCTGTTCATACAAAAAAGGGCGCCGCGCTGTGTACCGATTGTCATAATCCCCACAGCATAACCGCATACCGGGAATATAACGCAAAGCAGAGGATCGATGTCTGCGCCAGGTGCCATAAGGACTACGTGGATAAACATGCCTGGCTGCCGCATACCCGCCTCCACTTCAACTATCTCGAATGCTCCACCTGCCACAGCCCTGAATCACAAAAGAGCATCGTCTTTTACCTCGGCAAGCGGTCAGGCGGCATGAAGCAGGCCTTGACGTACAGGGATATCAGGGACGCATACGGCGGTCACGCAGATCTCAAGAACATCATTGATGCAGACGGTGACAACGCGGTGGCATCGAAGGAGCTGTCGGACTTCTTTCTCGTTTTGCAGAAGAAATTCCAGGAGGAGCTTTTCGTCGGCGGCTCGATCATCGTGACAAAGGCCCACCACGACTACTCTGAAAAAGGCACAAAGCGCAAGGTATGCACAACGTGCCACTCGCATAACGCCCCGTTCTACGACTCCATGTACCTTATCCTGCCCGATGCAGAGGATCATCTCTATATTCCTGTCAAAGGCACCATACTCGGGGCCGCGCCCATCTCCGTCTTTACCGACCTGAGCCTTCTCGGCGAAGAAAGGGTAAACCTCGATGATATCAGGATGCTGCTCGGTTTCAGCGGCAAAGACCGGTCCGGTCAGGTGCAGGAGCTTGGGTTCAAGTGGATAGACATACTTGGCATTGCTCTTTTTGCGGTCATCATTATATTCATTATGCTCCATATAATCGGGAGGATATTTCTGAAACGATGAAAAAGATATACCTCCACCCTCTCCCTGTCCGCATATGGCACTGGGCGAACGCCTTCCTTATCATCATGCTCATGCTTACCGGAATACACTTGAGGATCCCCGACATTACCAGCTTCCCGCAATACGGGACCACCGTGGCGCTTCACAAATATCTTGGCTACCTTCTTGCCCTGTCCTTCCTCTTCTGGCTCTTCTACTATCTTTTCACAAAGGGCCTGGGAAAACACTACATAATCAATATTGTCGACCTCAAAGGTATCCCCAAACAGGCCCTCTACTATCTTTACACCTATTTCACACAAGGAAAGCCTCCTTTTACCCCGACGCCCGGCGCAAAGTTCAACCCCCTCCAGAAGCTGGCGTACTCATCGGTCATGTTCCTGCTCATGCCGGTCATCATCATAACGGGCATACTCTTCAGCGACATTCTTTTCTTCTTCCGGTATATCGATATGGTCGGCGGTCTAAGGGTGCTTGACGCGATCCACGTCATAACAGGCTACTGCTTCCTGCTTTACCTCATCGTCCACATCTACATGTCGTCGCTCGGCAAAGGCATCACCACCTATGTTAGATCAATGATCACGGGATACGCCGAAGAACCCGACGACGAGGGCAAGCCTTAAACCCGTATATCGTATATCGTGATTATAGAGAAATCCGTTCAGCGTAGCGCGTTCGGCGTTCGGCGAGAAATACGGCTCATAGTTCATGGCTGACAGCTCATAGCAATAACAAAGAACGAAAGACAAGGAAAAGGCAGAATAGGCATTTCGTGCATACTCCATACCGCTATCTCTTTGTTGCTCTTGTTCATCTGCCATGAGCCGTGAGCTAAGAGCCATGAGCCGGTTTCATTGCGTGTTTGCGGGGACGGTCCTATATAGCGATTGACAGAATAAACATTTAGAGCTATTAACAAAAATATGGTGTACGGTTAGAGAATACTCAACAAGCTGCATGATGCAACGAACATAATGCCTCCGGGGGTACGCCGTGGAAGAACCAGATACTCTTATCCGGCTACAAAACGCCGTTGAGGGCAAGTTTCAGGAAAAACTCCGGGGCATCCATCCGTATAAAGGGCTGCCGGAAGAAGAGAGACTCCGTATTGCCCGCAGATTCCTCGACCCCCTCTTTGCCGACCTGTCCGGCCGCACAAAGAGAAGCTTCGTGCGCCACATAAAGAACCTGCTGAAAGGGCCTGCCGCGCAGGAGCGTATAAAACGGATGCTGGAGACCCTGTCGGCGCTCGAAGCTGCGATAAAGCCCCGCGTGAAGAACGCCAAGATCGCCGCCTCCCTTTGGGACATCCTGTCTGCCGCCAGGACGCAGCTGACCGAACATGCATTGCGGCAGAGCGCTCCCGCCGGTATCCCGGAACAGAAGATGACGGAAAAGGCGCTCAGGGCATCGGAAGAGCGATACCGCGCCCTTGTCGAGGGGGTGAATGAGTTCATAATGGTCATTCAGGACGGGAAGGCGGTATATGCAAACCCGAAGATGCTGCACGATGCCTCCATGACAATGGAGGAATTTGCACAAAGGCCCTTCTTCGATTTTATCTACAAAGAAGACCTTCCTGTTGTGATGGATTATTACAGGAAGCGGCTTGAGGGCGATACAACGCATCATTCCTATCCATTCCGCATCGTAGATGACAAGGGGCGGGTAAGGTGGATGCAGGCGAGCTCGATCCCTATTGCGTGGGATCAAAGGCCGGCGGTCCTCGTTCTGATGACGGATATCAACCTCCTTAAACATACAGAAGAGGCGTTGAAGGAGAGTGAGGAGAAATTCAGGGATATTGCGCAATTGACCCCGCAGATCATTTATGAGATAGATGCAGACTATCACCTGACCTTCTTCAACGCAGAAGCGAAGAGGATGCTTGGCTACGCACAGGAAGACATTCACCAGGACTTTGATATTTTTACATTATTCCCCGAGGAGGAACGTTCAAGGGTCCGCCATAGTTTTGAAAAGATCATTAAAGAGGGTTCATCTCATGGCAATGAATACACGATGGTGCGCAATGACGGCACCCGTATACCTGTCATCGCCTACAGCGCCCCCGTATTCCGAAACGGCAATTTTGGAGGATTCCGGGGGGTCATCATCGATATCTCGGAGCGTAAAAAGACAGAGGATGACCTGCGGCTCAACGAGGAGCGCCTCGAGGCGGTGCTCAGGCTAAACCAGATGGTCAGCTCGGACACCCATGAGATCACCGATTTTGCATTAGAGGAGGCGGTGAGACTAACAAAAAGTACCGTCGGCTACCTGGCTTTTCTCGATGAGGACGAAACGACGCTTACCATGTATTCCTGGTCTGTGATCGCACTGGGTGAATGCGCCATCACCGATAAGCCGATCATATATCCCGTGAGTAAGACCGGGCTCTGGGGAGAGGCAATACGCCAGCGGCGCCCCGTCATTACCAACGACTATAATGCGCCGAGCCCGTTGAAAAAGGGATACCCCGAAGGGCACGTCAAGCTGACCCGGCACATGAATGTACCCATATTCGAAGGCAACAGGATAGTCCTTCTGGCCGGCGTGGGCAACAAGACGAATGAATATGACGAATCCGACGTGCAGCAGCTCACATTGCTCATGCAGGGGATGTGGGGGCTCATCAGCCGCAAGCGCGCCGACGAGGCGCGGAGAGAAAGCGAACAGATATACCGGAGCGTGATCGATAATATCCAGGATGTATTCTACCGGTCTGACAAGGACGGCAGGCTGTTGATGGGCAGCCCGTCAGGCGCGGCGCTTTTTGGCTATGGCTCCGTCGAGGAGATGATCGGCCTGTCCCTTGACAGCTTCTGGGTATACCCCGAGGACAGGGAACGCCTGATCGGCGAGATCCGCAAGCATGGCAGGGTACAGGATTTTGAAGGGATGATAAAGAAAAAGGACGGTACGCCTTTCTACGCATCCTTTACCACGCATTTCTATTACGACGATGCAGGCAATTTCCTCGGTACAGAAGGCATTATCCGCGATATCACAAAGCGTAAGCAGGCGGAGCGGGCGCTGCAGGAAAGTGAGGCCC
Organism: Syntrophorhabdaceae bacterium; assembly: GCA_017992765.1. Taxonomy (GTDB): domain Bacteria; phylum Desulfobacterota; class Syntrophorhabdia; order Syntrophorhabdales; family Syntrophorhabdaceae; genus UBA5609. The sequence continues at coordinate 70,639 of JAGOOA010000002.1, read as the reverse complement.
TTTTCCGTTCCCAGTTCGAGTTTGGCAACATCGGCATCGCCATCACATCAGTTGAAAAATACTGGCTCAGGGTGAACAAGAGGCTTTGCGAGATGTTCGGTTACGCTGAAGAGGAGCTTTTACGGAAGACCTGGACAGAGATGACACACCCCGATGACATGGATCTCAATCTTGCCCAATTCAACATGATGCTCCAAGGCGGGATCGATGTCTATGAGATGGATAAGCGGTTCTTCCGCAAAGACGGCGGCATTGTCTATACCCATATTGCCGCATCGTGTTCCCGCAACCCCGACCGGTCTGTGGATTTCGTTATAACGTCGATCCAAGACATCACCGAACGCAAAAAGACAGAGGAGATGCTGAAGATCTCCGAGATGAGATACCGGAACATCTTTGAAAATGCCGTTGAAGGTTTTTTTCAGAGCACGCCGGAGGGCCGGTTTCTCAGCGTCAACCCCGCAATGGCGAAGATGTGCGGATATGCAACTCCCGAAGAGATGGTAGAGAGCATCACCGACCTCGGGCCTCAATTTTATGTTTACCCGGAAGAACGCAAGGCCTTCATGAAAAGGCTGGAAGCCTATGGCGTTGATGAGGGCTTCGAGCATCAGGTATATCGCAAGGACGGCTCCATCATCTGGATATCTTCAAATACGCGGGCGGTCAGGGACAATTCCGGAAAGACCATATTCTATGAAGGCACCAATGAAGACATTACCAAACGCAAGAGGGCTGAGGCCGAGCTAACGGCAAGCGAGCTGTTCCTGAAGCAGACCCAGTCCATCGCCCGCCTCGGCGGCTGGAAGGCAAATCCGCATACCGATTATCTTGAGTGGACGGACGGTATATACGAGATCATCGAGGCCCCGAGGGACTACCGGCCGGGGTTGGCAGAGGGGCTGAAATACTTCCTTCCCGGGTATATCCCCCACATCAAGGAGAAAGTGATCAACTGCCTGGCAACAGGAGAGACGTTCGTTATCGAGGCAGAGGTGATCACCGATACGGGCAAAGAACTGTGGACAGAGGTACGCGGCCTTGCCCCCATTCTTGAAGGCGGCCGTTCTTATGTGGCCGGCACGCTGCAGGATATCACCGAGCGGAAGGAGTCCGAAAAGAAGGTCCTTGAATCGGAGCAGGCGCAGCGGGCGATCCTCCAGGCATCGCCGATCGGCATATGCCGCATCAGGGACAGGTCTCTTGAATGGTTCAATGAGTACATGTGCAGGATCACCGGGTATGGCGAGAACGAGCTGCGGGGACAAAGCACGCGCTTCCTCTACGCAGACGAAGAAGAGTTCAACCGTGTCGGCGATTTCCTGTATCGTAAAGGGCAGGCAGAGACAAAATGGGTGCGAAAAGACGGCGCAATAAGGGATATCTTTCTGCAGGTCTCCCGGACGGGCAGCAATGCATATATCCTCACCGCGTCAGACGTAACGGGAAGAAAACAGCTTGAGTCCCAGCTCTTACAGGCGCAGAAGATGGAGGCCGTCGGCACCCTTGCCGGCGGGGTTGCCCACGACTTCAACAACATCCTCAGCGCAATCATGGGATATGCAAGCCTTCTGCAGCTTAAAATAGACAGGGACAGTCCCCTGTCTTCTTATATCTCCCAGATCCTTACCTCATCTGAAAGGGCTGCCCAGCTCACGCAAAGCCTGCTCGCCTTCAGCAGGAAACAACAGATCACCATGAAACCATTTTTATTGAACGATGCTATCGCCAACATTCAGAAGCTCCTCGTGCGGCTGCTTACAGAGGACATTGACCTCAAGACCCATCTCACGCATGAAAGGCTGGTCGTTCTCGGGGATGTGAACCAGATCGGTCAGGTTGTCATGAATCTTGTGACCAATGCGCGCGACGCAATGCCGATGGGAGGCGTTATCTCGATATACACTTCCCGCTTTGCCATGGACGACAAGTTTGTCGGTATCCATGGTTTTGGAAAGCCCGGGAAATACGCACAGATCATGGTATCCGATACAGGGGCGGGGATAGACGAGCATGTCCTGCCGAAGATCTTTGAGCCTTTTTTCACCACCAAGGCAGTGGGTAAGGGTACCGGGCTCGGGCTTTCCCTGGTTTACGGGATCATTGACCAGCACGACGGCTATATCGATGTAAAAAGCGAACCGGGCAAGGGCACCTCGTTCTTCATCTACCTGCCGCTTATCGCTCAGAGCCTTGAAGCAAAGGGAGGCCAGCGCAGCGAGGCCGCCTTAAAGGGAACCGAGAAGATCCTCATAGCAGAAGACAACAAGGAGGTAAGAAACCTTATCAGCATGGTTTTGATGGAAAATGGCTATACCGTTATCACGGCGGAAGACGGCCTTGAAGCGATCCGCATATTCTCCGAACAGGCAGTGGACATGGTGATCCTTGATGTGATCATGCCAAGGATGAACGGGAAAGAGACGCTCGATGCGTTAAAGAAACAACAGCCTTCCCTGAAAGTCCTCTTTATGAGTGGTTATACCTATGATATCATCGAGGAAAAAGGTATACACGAGGAAGGCGTCGACCTTATCCTGAAGCCCCTCAAGCCGGATGAGCTTCTCAAAAAGGTGAGGGAGCTTCTCGACAGCTAACCCTGTATAGGCCCGCCCTTCTTTCTGTTGCTTTTTTATACCTTTCCATGTTATGTAATTGCTGCAATTTCGTACCCTATCGCTGTATCACCGGCACATTTTGAAGGGAACATGGAACAGGGCAGAATAAGAAATATCGCAATTATTGCACATGTCGATCACGGCAAGACAACGCTCGTTGACCAGCTGTTCAGGCAAAGCGGGCTGTTCCGCGACAACCAGGTCGTCGAGGAGCGCCTCATGGACTCGATGGACCTCGAGAGGGAGCGCGGCATTACCATCGCCTCCAAGAACGGCTCATTCATGTACAAAGATCATCTTGTCAATATTATAGACACCCCGGGCCACGCCGATTTCGGTGGCCAGGTAGAGCGAGTCCTGAAGATGGCCGACGGCGCGCTTCTCCTCGTAGATGCCGCCGAAGGGCCCATGCCGCAGACCTACTTCGTTCTGAAGAAGGCCCTTGCATTGGATCTTCCCGTGATCGTGGTGGTGAACAAGATCGACAAGCCCGCAACGCGGTGCGACTGGGTGGTCAATGAGGTCTTTGATCTCTTTGCAAGGCTTGGCGCCCCCGACCATATCCTTGACTTCCCGGTCATCTACGCCTCCGCAAGGGACGGATACGCCGCCCTTGACCACAATATAAAAGAAGGTTCTATGGCGCCCCTGTTCGACATGATCATCGGGGCGATCCCTGCCCCGGTTGGAGATCCGGACGGGCCCTTGCAGATGCTCGTGAGCTCTCTCAGCTATTCCACCTTTCTGGGCAGGCTCGCGACAGGAAAGATAACCTCAGGCAGGCTTCATATAGACAAAGAGGTTGTCGTTGCAACACCCGGCGCACCCGTACGCCCTGCCAGGATACGGAAGATCTACCGTTTCAGGGGGAACGAGAAGACCGAAACGGAAGAGGCGGGCGTTGGTGAGATAGTGGCGGTAGCCGGCATGGAGTCCATCACCATCGGCGAGACATTGACCGATCCTTTAAACCCCGTGCCCCTTGAGGGCATCAAGGTAGACCCGCCGACCGTATCCATGAGCTTTGTCCCCAATGATTCGCCTTTCTACGGCAAGGAAGGCAGGTTCGTCACCTCCAGGCATTTAAGGGACAGGCTGTTCAGGGAAACCCTCTCCGATGTGGCGCTTATCGTAGAGGAGCTTGAAGATGCCCAGGGATACAAGGTCTCGGGCAGAGGGGAACTCCATCTTTCCATCCTGATCGAAAAGATGAGGCGCGAAGGCTATGAGTTCCAGGTCACAAGGCCGCAGGCGATATTCAGGGAAGAGGGCGGCAGAAGGCTCGAACCCTATGAAGAGCTGACGGTCGATGTAGATGAGAACTACATGGGCAGGGTCATCGAAAATCTGGGCGGAAGAAAGGGTATCCTCCTTGACATGCGCCAGGATAACGGTATGGCACGGCTCAAATACAAGGTACCAACCAGGGGGCTTCTCGGGTTCCGATCCGAATTCCTCACCGAAACTCGCGGGATGGGAGTGATGAACTACGTATTCCTCGGCTTCGACGAATACGCGGGAGAGATCAGAAACAGAACAAAAGGGGTCCTCATCGCCATGGATCAATGCACAACGGTTGCATACGCCCTTTTTAACCTCCAGGAGAGGGGCAAACTCTTTCTCGGGCCAGGAGAAAAGGTCTACACGGGACAGATCATCGGTGAGCACTCAAGGGAAACGGATATCATCGTCAACCCCGCAAAGGGAAAGAAGCTGACCAACATGAGGGCCGCCGGCTCCGATGACGCGGTCATCCTCACGCCTTATACCAATATGAGCCTCGAAGAGTGCATCTCCTACATCAACGACGACGAGCTCGTAGAGATCACGCCCAAGTCAATAAGGCTCCGCAAAGTGATCCTCGACGGCATCGAGCGAAAAAGGGCAAAGATCGCCGCCGCCTGAACGCCACAACGTTTTATTCGGTTAAATAACAAACCAACACAAAAAAACTCTTGACAAACAAAAGGTAATAAGCTATCAGTTAAATATAAAACTATTAAACAGTTTATTATTTAATTAATCGTGTAAACGAAAAATCAAAAAAGGAGGTTATTATGGCTGACAATTATCTATCAAGCCTCAGGAGCACCATTGACCACCTGAGGTCCAGGGGAAAACTCCTGGAAACAGACGTAGAGGTCAACCCGGAACTGGAGATGACAGGACTTCAGAAGCATTTTGACGGAGGTCTGCCCATCTTGTTCAACAAGGTCAAAGGCTATCCCAACGGGAGGCTTTTTACAAACCTGTACGGCGACGGGAACCTGATCGCTGAGCTTTTTGATGCGGGGACTGAGAGGACCTTCAAATTCAGGATCCTCGATGCCATCCGCAAGCCCCTCCCTCCAAAAGAGGTCAAATCGGCGCCTTGCCAGGAAGTTGTCGTCGACAAGGACATCGATGTCTGGCCTATCGTTCCCATGATAAAGCACACGCCCTCTGACCCGGGCAGGACCTTAGGCGGGGGCAACACGCTCGCTACCGGGAAATGGTTCTGGGGTGGCACCCACATAAGCTACAACAGGATGTTCTTCCGCGGCCCTGATTTCTCAACCTTCCAGATCTCGCCCGGCTCCCACACGGACATGATCGCGTCAAAGTTCTACCGCAAGGAGCCCATACCGCTCACCATCAACATGGGCGTCCCGCCCGCCTGCACCCTGATGGCTGGCGCCGGATTCGTCTATACGATCCTCCCCGCAGGATGTGACGAGCTCGGGATCGCAGGGGCGGTACAGGGCTTCCCCGTTGACATCGTCAAGGCAAAGACGATAGACGCCTACTCGATCGCACAGGCCGAATATGTGATTGAAGGATATCTCGACACGACGCAGAAGGTTTGGGAGAGCGAACTGGCCGAGCGCGACAAGAAGCAGGGCGTCTACCCGTTCCACCCTGAATGGTCGGGGTATATGGGCAAGGCCTACCGCACATACAAGTTTGTCGTTACCGCCATTACACACCGGAAGGACCGGCCTATCTACTACCCGCTCTGCGTGCACAGCTATGATGACCACAACATCGACACCATGGTGAGGACTGCGACCTTTCTCGAATTGGCGGAAAGAGTCTGCCCGGGGCTGACCGTAGACACCAATATCCCTATGGCGATCCCCGATTGGGGCGGCGTGATCTTCCAGGTAAAAAAGCGCAGACAGCGGGATGAAGGCTTCGTGAAGAACATTCTCTCCACCGCCCTTTCCTGCTCGATCGGAGCCAGGCTTGCCATCGCCGTCGATCCCGACATCGACATCTACAGCATGGATGACATCATGTGGGCCATTGCGACCCGCGTCGACGCAAAAGATGACATCATGATCGTGTCGCCGGGTGGCGCGGGACAGACCTTTCAACCCGCAGAGAGGAGCTCGGCGGGAGAGAAGGACTGGACGCAGACAAATATCAGGTTCTCAGGCGCCATCGCGCTCGATGCAACCGTTCCCTTCAGATATGTCGATGCCTTCGAGAAGGCAAAATACCCGATTGAGGTGGTTGATCCGAAAAAGTGGTTTACCGATGAGCAGATCGCAAAGGGAAAGGCTCCTCAGGCAGAATACGCGAAGCTCTTTGCGAGGACAGGGTTTTAGATATACTCAACGCGGGACCCTGTACATGCGTGCAGGGTCCTCCGGAACGAGAAAGGGGGTTAATCCAGTTGGGACAAGCGAACAATCAGACAGTTTATCAGGATTGGGCACACATAATCGAGCGCAATGCTATAAATTTTGCAGATAAAATTTATATTGAAGGCCTGGATCAAGGTAGGAACGTGACTTTCGGTGAGGTGAACACGTACTGCAACCGGATAAGCGGCTTTCTGCAGAGAAAAGGGGTCGTTGCCGGCGATAGGGTAAGTCTAATCGGGAAGAACACAATAGAAACGCTTATCATCTATTTCGGGATATTAAAGTATGGAGCGATAGTAAATCCCATATTTTTCGAGGAGAGCGAGAGCAACTTTTACCGTATTGTCAACATGGTAAAGCCAAAGATCATTTTCTTTGATGAGGACCTGAAGCTTGATTCAGCCCAGTGCCCGTCGTCGGATTGGATAAGGTTTTCGGAGCACGGGGCCGGGCCCGACGGCGACAATTTTTTCAAACATCTCAAAACATACGATTCGGTATTTAAGGGACAGGAAGTAAACAAAGAGGACATTTGCGTTATCCTTTATACATCGGGTACAACTGAAACCCCGAAGGGTATCCATATAACGAGGGAAGGACTCTTTTATATGACCGATGAGATAGTCGACAGGACGGGGATGACGAGCCGGGATAGGGTGCTTGAATACCGCGCCTACAACTGGGCATCCGTGCAGCTTCTGACGGTACTTTCCTCCATGCTCAACGGGGCTACGCTTTTTCTTGCAAAGAAGTTCTCCCGCAGACATTTCCCCGATTGGTTGAAAAAGCATGCCATTACCATCTCGTCAGGCGTTCCTGCCGTTATCAACATGCTCATCAATGAACCTGTCGGATTGGGGCACAACGACGTACCTTCGCTGAAATATATAACCTCAAGTTCGGCGCCGCTGAGCGTGGAGAGCCATATACGCTTTGAAGAGCTTTACGGGATCCCGATCCAGCAGATGATGGGCATGAGCGAGGCGGGATGGATGGTGGGTAATCCTCCAGGCAGACGCAAGATTGGTTCCGTCGGACTTCCGATGAAGCACAAGGAGATCAGGTTTCTAAACGAACAGGGTGTGGAGTGTGCAGCCGGCGAGGTTGGAGAGATGGTCGTAGGCGGAAGGTCCATGGGACTTTGTTACGTAAAGGACAACGGCAGCACCGAACGGTTCCCCGAGGAGGGTTTTGCTACGGGCGACCTGGGCTACAAGGACGAAGAAGGATACATATACATCACCGGCAGAAAAAAAGATCTGATTATCCGTGGCGGAATTAATATATCTCCCATGGAGATCACGTCCCGGGTGATGGAGCATCCCGCGATCAGTGAAGCGGCGACAGTGGGGGTGCCGGACAGCATCTACGGGGAAGAGGTGGTCTGTTTCGCCGTGGCCAAGACAGGCTCAGGAGCAAGTGCCGACGAGATAATAGGCCATTGCAAGAAGACGCTTCCCGATTTCAAGATACCAAAAAAGGTCATTTTCCTGAATTCACTGCCACGGAATCAGCGAGGAAAAGTGGCAAAAAACGACCTATTAAAATTATTTGAGGAACAATGCGGGTAAATAAAACACAAAAAAGAAGGGGGAACAAATGAAAAAAGATCCTATTTGCATTGGTAAGATAATATTTTCTGTTCTATTGGTATGTCTGCTTGCGACATCTATTGCAGAAGCAGCAGAAAAACCGGTAAAGATAGTGATAAGCGGTGGGACTGCAGGAGGAGCATGGTCAGCCGTAACGGAAGGGGTCGCCGAGTCATTGAGGCGCAGCCTTCCTTCAGGCTCTTCAATATCAACGACCACCGGTACGGACTCGACCAATTTTATCCGTTTGGAAAAGGCTTCTTCCGATCTTGCCATAGGCGTCTCGTCAACGGCCATGAGCGCGTTGAACGGCAAAGAGCCATACAAAACTCCGATGAAAAACATCAAGGCCGTCACCGCCCTGTTCGATGAGCCTTTTCAGTTTGTTATCCTGAAAAAGACGGGGATTAAGGATTTCGGAGACATAAAGGTAAAGCAATACAAGTTGCGTCATTCACCCAACAAGAAGGGCAATTTCATGGAAATAGTCTGCGAGAAGATATTCGAGCAGTACGGGTTCGACTATAAGGCGCTGCAAGGCTGGGGCGGTAAGATCTTTTTCAACAGCTACGGGGAATCGATCAACCTGATGCGGGGTGATAGTCTCGATTCTTTAAGCGGCTGCAGCCCGGTCCCGACCACTCAGTTTGTGGAACTCGGAGGCACACACGATATAACTATACTCCCCTTGAGTGAAAAGGTTATAAATGCGTTAAATAAGGAATTCGGAACAAGCAAAATGGTAATCCCTGCCAGCGCATATAAATTCTTAAATGCCGACGTTCCAACGATAGCCGCCAGGAATATCCTTGCCTGCAAGGCTGATTTGCCCGAGGACCTTGTCTATAAGATCACCAAAGCAATCTACGAAAAGCGCAATTATCTCTCCAGCGTCCACGTGGTCCTGAAGGGGTTAAACCCTGCTTTCATGATGTCCACAGGGGGCGTTCCTCTGCATTCGGGGGCAATAAAATTTTATAAAGAGATCGGCGCTATGAAATAATAGAATTACACTGAGCTCCCGGGCCGTGCACCCCACGGGGCATTGTGCCGGGAGCCTCTGCTCGCTGATAAAGGCAAGTTCCTTTGAGGGATCAGCCTGAACGGAGGGGGATTATGAGATTTGATTCGGTTATGAAGAAGGTGGCGAAGATCATTGCGATTTTCGCTACCTTGTACCATGTGTACATCGGTTTCTTCGGCCTCACCAGGCCCCTTGCGAATTATGCAATTACACTTTCGCTGTTCATGTGCCTTACTTTTCTCTATGTTCCTTTCAAGGGGAAGGGGAAAAAGATTATCATCTTCGACGCCGTCTTGGCTCTGTTATCGCTGGTCGTCGGATTTTATGTCGTTGCAAATTACCAGACAATATCTGTGCGTCCTACAATGGTCGGAGAACTGACGTCCATCGAGTACGGACTTGGCATTCTGGCAATCTTACTGGTATTGGAATCAACACGCAGAACAATCGGGATGCCCCTTGTCTACATCGCGGTATTCTTTCTCGTATATTGCTACTTCGGAAATTACCTGCCTGGCATGTTCAGCCATAGCGGATTCTCCGGTGGCGATATAGTCGAATCAATGTACCTGACGCTTGACGGCATTCATGGCACGCCCATAGCGGTCGTGGCGACGCTTGTTATCCAGTTTGTGCTCTTCGGGGCCTTTCTCGAAGCCTCAGGCGCAGCAAAATTCTTCGTTGATATATCAATGTCATTGATGGGTCGCCTGAAGGGTGCTGCAGGACACATCGGAAATTTTTCAGCCGCCCTCTTTGGTACAATGACAGGCAGCCCGACAGCGAGCGCTGTAACAGTGGGGTCCTTCAGTATCCCAATGATGAAGAAAACAGGATTTACATCCATATTTTCCGGTGCGATCACTGCTGTATCTTGCACAGGCGCCGCTTTAATGCCGCCTGTCATGGGAACGGCGGCCTTCCTTATGGCCGAGATGACAGGCACCAGGTATATAGATATATGTAAGGCAGCTATCTTTCCTGCTATACTCTATTTCTTTTCATGTTCTCTTATCGTCTATTTTGAAGCTTCCAGGACAGGCATTACAGGTTTCCGCAAAGATGAGCTACCGAGCTTTGTAAAAACGATCCCCATAAGCTTGCAATACATGGGCCCGATTGCGGTCCTCATTATACTCCTGATCATAGGATATGCACCCGCCCTGTGTGCAGTTGTTGCTTCCTTTCTGATCTTTCTCGCAAGCTTTTTCAGAAAGGCAACCCGAATGAATCTGCGCAGTCTTGTTAATGCACTGGAGGCAACCGCCAAGACATCCATATCGGTTGCAACGTCCTGTGCGTCTGCGGGTATAGTTGTCGGCGCAATCGTCCTGACGGGGCTCGGCGGCAAATTCGCGAGCATAGTCGTTGCGGTATCCCACCAGAGCTTATTCCTTGCGCTCTTTCTGACCATGATCGCCTCGCTCATACTGGGCATGGGTATGCCGCTTCCTGTTGTGTACATATTGACCGCCGTGCTTTGCGGCCCAGCTATAGCCACCCTCGGCATTCCGATAATAGCCGCCCATCTTTTTCTCGTCTACTTTGCCTGTATCTCGGCTGTCACTCCGCCTGTTGCGGTCGCAGCTTATGCAACAGCTGCAATAGCGGAAGATAATCCCGTAAAGATCGGCTTTGCGGGATTCAAATATGCAGTAGCAGGGTTCATCATCCCCTATGTTATGATCTATGAGCAATCGATACTGCTGCAGGGAAGCGTTTTTAAAATTGCCATTACAGTTACATCCTGTTCCTTGGGCGTTTTTGCCCTCTCTTCCGCTGTGTCAAATTGGTTATTTACTTCACTGTCGCGCTGGGAAAAGTTATTGCTCCTTGCGGGCGGGGTTTTGCTTGTTTACCCTGAGTTGATCACAAGCCTTATAGGCGTCTGTTGTATAGCTCCTGTATTACGTATAAACTACGGCAAGAAAATCATATCAAGACAAGCGGCAGTCAACAAAACAAGGGCTGCCACTTGAACACCATTCTTAGGGGGTAGAAAAATGGCAAAAGATCCTGGTTTAGGAAAAAAGATCAAGGCGGAGGTTATCGGCCTGAAAGGGCAATGCAACGCAGGCCACAAGGAAGGAGACCAGCTCAATGTCAGCTGCTGGGATACCGGGGGCATGTGCGGTTTTCTCTATCATGCCATATTTCCCACGCTCCAGGTGATGCAGTTCGACGGAAGCTATCCATGGGGGACAGATGAAGCGGTCATTCACTGCCCCGACAGCTATAACCTGCTTACCATAAAGTTGTGGAGGGTCAAAGAATAATAAAAAGCGAAACAGGAGGTATCGTGAAAAGGATAGTGGTAGGAATTACAGGGGCAACGGCCGTCATTTATGGGATACGGCTCCTTGAGGTCTTGGCTGAGCTGAATATGGAGACCCATCTGATCCTCTCCGAGCAGGCCAAAAGGAACATATGTATAGAGAGTGATTTTGAGGTCAATACCGTAGAGAAACTTGCCAGCCGGGTACATGATATAAAGGATATGGCGGCTTCCATCTCGAGCGGGTCTTTTAAAACCGATGGGATGGCGATCGTCCCCTGTACAATAAAGACGCTGTCGGGCGTCGCCCATTCATATAATGATAACCTCATCGTGAGGGCGGCAGACGTTGCCCTGAAGGAAAGAAGAAAGCTCGTTCTCATGGTAAGGGAGACCCCCCTTCACAAAGGCCATCTTGAAATGATGGGAAGGGTTGCCGACCTGGGAGGTGTCATCCTTCCGCCCGTTCCCGCATTCTATAATGCACCGAAGACCATCAAAGATATCATTGATCACACGGTAGGGAAGATTCTTGACCAGTTTGATATCGACCACCACCTCTTCAGAAGGTGGGAGGGCGTTGAAGATGACAGGCAGGCGGCGGGGTTAAATGTAGTCCGCTCAGGTTAGGCGGGAATGAAAAGTTGTTGATAGTACTAAGAAAATGGTTACCGCTGCATAGAGTATTGTCTTGACAGAAAAGCGTAGTTCTATTATCTTTATCAAAATTGCGTATTTGATTATGAGGTGCGCCTGTGACAGGCAGTAAAACGAAGGCTGTATTTAAGACGGTCCAAAGAGGAAGACTCTCGGACAATGTTGTGTTTCAGATAAAAAAGAGCATTATCGACGGCGTATATAAACCGGGAGAAAAGCTGCCATCAGAAAAACACCTTCTGGAAATGTTCAATGTAAGTAGAGGATCTCTGAGGGAGGCCTTGAAATCACTGGAACGGCTCGGGTTTATTGTCATAAAAACAGGCGTATTCGGCGGAGCATATGTCATCGACAAGGCAATGCGTTCGTTCTCCAATACGCTTTACGATATAATCAAAATGAACAAGATCAGTTTTCATGAACTTCTAGAGACAAGAGAGATTATCGAACCGGGAATTGCAGCCCTCGCGGCCGCAAAAAGAACTAAGGAAGACATAAAACAGTTAGAGGCCTTGATTGCCCTGCGGGACAAATCGATGCAGGCAAACAAGATCCCGATTATTGTGAATATCGACTGGCATCAGGTGGTGGCGATGGCCTCAAAAAATCAATTGCTCTGCCTTGTGATTGATGCCATTGCCATGATCCTGAACGATGAATTCAAGAAGATCAGTTTAAGTCTGGAAGACCACCGCGTCATCCTTGATTTCCATAAAAAGATAACCACCTGCATTAAGGATGGAGATGCAAAGGGTGCCTCAACGCTTATGCGCGAGCACATTGGTGATGTACTAAAAAGATTGACGTAGCTAGATTCACGAAGTTTCAGGAAAATCTCAAATTGATTTTATTGGATAAACAATAAAAGGTATTATTGTAATATTATTATGGCAAGTTTTTTGTTCATTATCATGAATTTAAACAGTATATTTTTGAATATTTCGGCAATTTTGTTGACAAATTGATTCAGGTTTACTATAAAGTGTGTAAAATCTCATCATTCCAGGAGGGTTGTGTATGAAACATTCAGGGGTAAAGCTTTTTCTTTTATTCTTCGCAGTATCCATCTGCCTTATTTCCATGCCGGATCTTGCTGCGGCGCAGCAGAAGGCCGTCTCGCTCAATTTCTCGAACTTCTTCCCGGCACCGCACAAGAACAGCATTCTTGCCGACGCATGGTGCAAAGAGGTAGAAAAAAGGGCACAGGGCAAAGTCAAGATCACCTACTTTCCGGGCGGCACACTGACACCTGCAGCACAGACCTATGACAACGTCGTGAAGGGCATCGCGGATATCGGCGAAAGCTGCTTCGCGTACACCCGGGGCAAATTCCCCATGATGGAAGTCATAGACCTTCCTCTGGGCTACAAGAGCGGGGCGCAGGCAACAAACCTGATAAACGCCTTCTACGCGAAGTTCCAGCCAAAAGAGCTGGCCGATGTGAAGGTGCTTTTCCTCCACGCACACGGCCCGGGGATCCTCCATTCAAAATCTCCCATAGCAAAGATGGAGGAACTGAAGGGCAAAAAGATCAGGGCAACCGGTCTTGCCGCAAAGATCGTCCAGGCCTTAGGTGCAGCACCTGTGGGCACCACCATGCCTGAGACCTATGACGCCCTCCGTACAGGCGTTGCAGAAGGCGCAATGGCGCCTATCGAGGCCCTCCAGGGCTGGAAGTGGGGCGAGGTTGTGAGCTCAACGACCCAGAACTTCGGTTCCGCTTACACAACAGGCATGTTTATCGTCATGAATAAGGCAAAATGGAATTCCCTGCCGCCCGACGTACAGAAGATCATGGAGGACGTGAGCAAGGAATGGATAGTAAAGCAGGGCCAGGTATGGGACGAGATCGACAAGGAAGGCTATGAGTTCACCAAAAAGAGAGGCAACAAGATCATCGCCCTCTCCAAGGAAGAGGATGCCAAATGGGCAAAAGCGGTGAAGCCGATCCTTGACGATTATATAAAGGCCGCCAAGGGGAAGGGTATGCCCGGTGACGAAGCCGTGAAGTTCTGCACCGACTACCTGAAGAAATAACACCTGACAAGAAACATAAAAAGGGACGCCCGCGGGCGTCCCTTTTTTCTTCCCCACCGAACAGCAACCAAAATCCGATATCAAAAAAGGTTTCCCGGTTTAATGCTTTACTTTTTTACGGGATTTGACATATATAAAACAATAGGCGTTGTTGCGTCGGTATAAAAGATGAGCAAAAGATTCTTAGAAGAGTCGGTGCTGTTCGTCAGCATATTGAAATGGTCGCTGCTCGCTGCGCTTGTCGGCATCGTTGTGGGATGCGCAACGGCTGTCTTTCTCAAGCTCCTTGATCTCAGCGTATCGGCCACAACCGCATACAAATATTATTTTCTTTTATTGCCCCTGGCGCTGTTCCTGAGCACATTGATGGTACAATACCTCGCGCCTGAAGCAAAAGGCCACGGTACGGAAAAGGTAATAGAGGCGATCCACAAGCGTTTCGGCAGAATAAACCCTGCCGTGGTCCCCGTTAAGCTTGTTGCAACCATTTTAACCCTCGCCATGGGGGGGTCGGCAGGCAAGGAAGGGCCGTGCGCGCAGATCGGGGCCGGTCTTTCGTCGATCATCGCAAGCATCTTGAAATTTGGCAATAAGGACCGGAGAAAATTGGTCATATGCGGCATAAGCTCAGGGTTCGCCGCTGTCTTCGGCACGCCGATAGCAGGCGCGATGTTCGGGCTCGAGGTGCTGTTCGTCGGCGGCGTACTTTATGACGTGCTGCTGCCGTCCTTTATAGCGGGCATTGTAAGCTACCAGGTCACAACATACCTGGGCATCACATATTTCCATGAACCCTTGCGTTTCGTACCGGTCTTCAGCAGCTTCTTTTTTATTAAGGTTTGCCTGGGCGGCCTATTTTTTGGCTTCTGTTCATTCCTGTTCATCGAGATCTTGAGGTATTTTGAACAGATAAGCAAAAAGATACGGATATGGCCGCCGTTTAAAGGCCTTATTGGCGGGGCGGCCCTTGCGCTGCTGTCGTTGATATTCTCGGCAAAATATCTCGGGCTGGGCCTGGAAACCATTAAAGCCTCACTGGAAGGAAGTTTTATCGGACGGGGCGCCTTTCTTTTAAAAATGCTTTTTACATCAATAACGCTCGGCTTCGGCGGGAGCGGAGGTATTGTTACGCCGATCTTTTTCATCGGCGCCGCATCGGGCAACTTCTTTGCCGACATCTTCGGCCTGGATCCCGCAATATTTTCTGCAATAGGCCTGGTAAGCCTTCTCGCAGGGGCTGCGAATACGCCTATCGCCGCAAGCATCCTCGCGATAGAGCTCTTCGGCGCATCGGTCGCTCCCTACGCTGCCGTTTCGTGCGTCATAAGCTTCCTGATGACCGGCCACAGAAGCGTATACCCAAGCCAGATACTCGCCGTCTCCAAATCGCCTTCGATCAAGGTCCAGAGGTTCAAGGAGCTTGATGAGAGCGAGGATATTTCAATAAGGCCCAGGCCAAAAAGTATTGTGGGATTTCTGGTAAAGATAATAGAAAAGATCAGGAAAAGATAGAATGTTAATCATGTAATGCCTGAGAGTACCCTGAGCACCGCCTTCCCCCATCCCGCAGGGCCGATCCCTTCCTGCAGCATCACATTGGGGATATTGTGCCCTTCAATATGTTTCCCGTCGGTTCGCTGTACAAGCACCGGCACGTCTACCTTCGCAAGCATGGGGAAGTCATTGGGGCTATCCCCAAGGGCTATGCTTTGCACGGCTCCCCCGGTCTTTTGATAGAGCTTTATGACGATCTCAACAGCCCTTCCCTTATCGCTGTTGCCCAGGATGTGATGGAAAGCTCCCCGGGTAAAATGAAACCCCATTTCCCGGATCTCAGAAAAAAGTTCCTCTGATACGCTTCCATCGTTATCGATCACAAAAGGTTCGTCAAAATCCCTTTTTTTTGACATCCGCGCCTCATCCGGGGACAACCCTGTCAGCTTCGCTACATCTTCGGCGGTCATGTCTCCGAACCCTTTGACAAAAAATCCTTTATCCCTCAGCCGGCATAAGGCGTCCCGTAGATCACTGTACCGTGCGCCAAGCCTCACGATCCGGTACTCTTTGTCCGTAGCGACATCGCCATCAGCGATCCCCGGCCAGGGGTCGAAATACCCCTTCGGGATGAAAATCCCCCCGCCGTTCTCTGAGATAAAGGGGTGCCTGTTGTCCAACTGTTTCCTGTAATGCTCTATCTCCGCCCTTGTCTTGCTCGAACAGATAATGAGCGGGATCTCGCGCTCCCTGATCAGGTCGAGGGCGGGCAGGGCGTCGTTAAACGAATAGGACGAATCCAGGAGCGTGCCGTCAAGGTCGGTGAATATCAGAACGCGCTGCATTGAACCTCGCTGCCCTTTTTAGAATGAGGCGTGAAGAGTATGCGCCGTTGCATTGCTTATAGAGCGTATGGTATTGTCTATTATAAAAGATTGCGGAAAAATGTAAAGCATTTAACGGACATACAAAAAGAAATATTATATACTACAAACAATTGTAAACTTTTAGGAGGTGGTATATGTCTGATTTCTATCAAACGGGCGTGGTTTCAACATTGCACCGGCTTGGGAAAGAAAAGATCGAGGCCATCGAATCGAAGCTTAACAGGTATGCACAGGAAAGGCCCATCGCCCTCGTCCTGCCATCACTATACAGCGAACTGAGCGGCGAAGCGCTCAAAAAGATCGTCAGCGAACTGAGGCATGTCCGGTACATCAAGGAGGTGGTGGTCACCCTTGGCCCCACATCAGAGAGCGAGTACCGCAACGCAAAAGATTTTTTTTCTACCCTGCCGCAAAAGACAAAGGTCGTATGGAATAGCGGCAAGAGAATGAAAAGGATATATAAGGCGATCGAAGCAGAAGATCTCCCAACGGGCTCGGAGGGAAAGGGCAGGTCGGTATGGATGGCATACGGCTACATCCTCTCGCGGAGAGAATTCAACGCGATTGCGCTTCACGACTGCGATATCGTCACATACAACAGGGACCTTCTTGCAAGGCTCTGCTACCCGGTGACGAACCCCAGCCTTGATTATGATTTCTGCAAAGGGTTCTACACGAGGGTAACAGACAAAATGCATGGAAGGGCGACCAGGCTCCTTGTTACGCCCCTCATCAGGGCGCTTGAGAAGCTTATCGGCTACCACCCGCTTCTGGTTTTTTTTGATAGTTTTCGCTACATCCTTGCCGGGGAATTTTCAATGGATATTAATCTCGCAAGGGTAAACAGGATCCCGGGGGATTGGGGCCTCGAGGTCGGGACGCTTGCCGAGGTCTACCGCAACACATCGATAAACCGTGTTTGCCAGGTGGATATCGCCGACAACTACGAGCATAAGCACCAGACGCTTTCCCCGGAAGATGCGAACAAGGGCCTCCACAAGATGTGCATAGACATCTCCAAGTCGGTTTTCAGGACGCTGGCGTCGGAAGGGATAGTCTTTTCCGATGGCTTCTTTAAGACACTGGTGGCGACATATGTAAGGACTGCTCAGGATATGCTGAAAAGATATGAGGACGATGCGTCTATTAACGGCCTTTATTTTGACCGGCACGAGGAAAGCCTTGCCGTTGATACCTTTACCAGCGGCATCAAAAAGGCCGCCGAGGTTATTATGAAAGACCCCCTCGGCGTCCCCCTGATCGCAAGCTGGGACAGGGTAATAGCGGCGATACCGGATATCCTCGACAGGATCAAGGAGGCCGTCGAGGAGGACAATGCGTAGGCATACCATACGCAACACCCTGGCGCCACATCTGCCGGCATCGTTCCCCGGAAGTATAACCAAGGAGGGCTGCAATGAATTCAAAGGCTGTGTTGTATAAATTTTCAATACTGTTCCTTTCGCTGTCTGTTCTCTTCGTTGCCGGATGCGCAAAGCCACCGACGCAGGAGATAGCGAAGGCAGAAAAGGCCCTTGATGAAGCAAAACAGAAAGAGGCGCACCTCTATGTGCCGGATATTTATAAAAAGGCAGAGGAATCGTTAAAGAGCGCAAAGGATCTCGTTGTCAATAAGCAATATAAGGAGGCAAAAAAAGCGGCGGAAGAAACCGTTCAGTTTGCACGGCAGGCAATTGCAATGATAGAGCCGGGCAAGGCGAAAATGAAAAAAGAAGCGGAACAGCTGCTCAACGATGTGGAGAAGTCGCTCGGTGAATTCAAGCAATTGGCCGCCACGGCCATAAAGAAAAAGGTCTTTGCCGCACGTGCAGACATCGAGGGGCTGATAGGAAAATGGGAAATAGACCTTATCAATATAAAAGAAAAGCTGCAAAACCAGCAGGTAAAACAGGCCTATGATGACATCGACGCTGTCAAGGGGCAGGTGCGGAGCAAGAAAGAGATGGTTGAAAGCAAGACCTCTTCAAAACCTGAAAAGAAGTAGACATGGCGCGCCGCAGCAAAGGCCTGTTTTGGAGAACGCGGCAGGGCGCTTAGCCGGGATTGACGATAGAGGAGCAGATGAAAACCATTATAGCGTTTGTTGCAGCGATATTTTTGTTTATGGGCTTTGTCTTTTTGGGCATGCCTTCCATTGTAAAAAAAGAGACCGCCGGCCTCAAATCAGAAGTTAAAAGCCTGCAAGAAAAGGTAGGGGCATTAGAAAAGTTCAAACAAAGGCAGGAGAACGCATGGAAGCTGAGCGGCCTGAAGCCAGGTGATGATCTTCAAAAGATCATTAAAACAGTTCACGGCCTTTCGTCAAAGATAGCGGATCTTGAGAATGACCTCGACAAGCGTATCGCTTCAATAAACTACGAGCTGGAAAAACACGGCGCTGTCAACGTCGATTCCTTTAAAGAGCAGTCCACGGCGATAAACTCGTTATACGAGGACCTGGGAGACATCTGGCAAAGAATTTATTTGAATTCCTTCATCATTAATATCAAAACACGAATCGTCAGCGCCAAGATCGAATTGGCCTCTAAGAATATCGGGAACGCAAAGGCAGAGCTCCAGGCTATCTCTGAAGGGCTGCAGAAGGCCAGGGAAAGAGCGGCAGACAAAGACAAAAAGACCTTTGACGACCTCATGAACATCGTTGAAAATACAAGGTCTGAAGTCGATGTCAGCGTTCTCGGCGCACACAACATGATCAATCTTCTGCTGTATGAACTGGATAAAACGTTAGGAGCGTTGCGATAGATACGTTAACCGTATTCTTCATTGCTGGCTCTGTAATCTTCATAGGGTTGCTGGGCGATTATTTTTTCAAGAAAACAAAGGTACCCGATATCCTGATATTGCTGTGCATAGGCATTTTGCTCGGGCCCGTGTTTAAGCTGGTCAAGCCAGAAGGCCTGGCGCACTTTGCCGAATATTTCGGTTCCTTTGCCCTGCTTGTCATCCTTTTTGAGGGCGGGATGGACATGGCTTTGGAGAGGGTGGTGAAAGAGTTCGGGGCAGCTTCTTTTCTGGTAATAGTTACTTTTGCACTTTCCGTTCTTTCCGTCGCCGCCTTTCTGCACTATTTGTACGGATGGGATATCGTGAGAAGCTTCCTGCTTTCCGCGACCCTCGGCTGTACAAGTTCCGCCATTGTTATTCCGATAGTGGGCAGAATGTCCATCAGGAACGAGGTCAAGACCACGCTCGCCGTGGAATCTGCCATGAGCGATGTCCTTGCCGTCGTCTTCACCGTCTACCTCATCGAATTTGTGACCCTTAAACACATAGGGATGAAGGCCCCTTTTCGTGCCGTCGCAAGCTCTTTTTCGATCGCCATCGTATTGGGCAGCGCAGCAGGTTTTTTATGGTTGAAGGTCCTGGATTATCTGAAAAAGCAGCAGTACTCTTATGTGGCCACCCTCTCTGCCATACTGGTCGCCTATGCATCTATTGAGTTTCTCGGGGGAAGCGGCCCGATAGCCGTTCTTATAATCGGCATCATTCTTGGAAACAGCAATGAATTTATCAAGCTTGTTAAACTGAAAGGCAGCCTGCCTGTAGGTGAAACCATCAAATTCTTCCACGGCGAAGTAACTTTTTTTATCAGGACATTCTTTTTTGTATATATGGGCATCATAGTCTCACCGGAAATCCTGCGGATAGAGTATCTGCTCCCGGCAGCATCCATCGTATTGATCGTTGTGGCAGCAAGATATATAGGAACGCAGATCTTTGGGCTGGTATTCCATGAAAAAAAAGAAGACAGGCACGTTGTGCTTGCTATGCTGCCCAGGGGGCTTGCTTCGGCCGTTCTTGCAACCCTGCCCATATCTGCCAACATCAAAGACACTGAACACTTCATCGAGTATGTATTTATCGTGGTCGTTGCGACAAATATAATAATGACGGCGGGCGTCTTTATGACCGAAAGAACGAAAAAACCGGGGAATGCATGACAAAGGGCAATTCCGTTGAAGTTTCGGCAGCTGCCGGACGCGGTAATGAACTGCCCCGCAGCAAGCTGCGCGGTATCAGAGGATAGAAACGGCATGATCATGCCCCCTCACCCTTCCCTCTCCCGCGAGGGGAGAGGGAATATTGTCACCCCGCAGCAAGCTGCGGGGAATCATCCGGATTGAATGTATGGTATTTAACAGAAGCCATGAAGATAAATATATTATAATCTTGAGAATAATATTTTTTTGGGAAACGATATTATGGCCTTTTATGAACAGGCTCTAATGAATGAGGGGGCAGCCGCATGAAGAAGGTATTTGCAGCGACCGCCATTCTGCTCGTTGTTTTGTGTGCGCTGGGATTACATTTCAAGACAACAAAAGAGCACGAAGACGGCAGCACCGGTCCCAAGCCATACAGACAGGTACATGGCTCGGTCAAGGACGGCGATACCCTTTTTGCCATTTTCAAAAGATATAAGCTTGAACCGAAGGAGCTTTTTCAGATCAAAGATTCATCCGCCGGGGTGCACGACCTGGGCAAATTATCCGCAGGACGCCCGTACAGGCTGACGATCGACGATGAGAATCAAATAAGCACCTTTGTCTATGAAATAGACGATGATACCTTGCTGAATGTTACCCGCTCCAGGTCGGGCTTCTATACAGAAAAGGTGCCCGTTGACTATGAAGCATGCATCCATCACATCGGCGGCACGATAAAAGACAATTTTATTTCATCCATCGGGGAAGACAGGGAAGGCGTTTTGCTGGCCATGGAGGTGTCGGATATATTTTCCTGGGATATAGATTTTACAACCGATATTCAGAACGGGGATACCTTCAGGATCATCGCAGAGGGCCTGTACCTTGACGGGAAGTTCAAAAAATACGGCAGGATATTTGCGGCAGAGTTTATAAATGGCGGTAGATCGTATCATGCGTACAGATTTGAAGATGGCAGGGGGGCAGGCTATTATGATTCCCGCGGGAGGTCGGTCAGAAGGGCCTTTCTTAAGGCTCCCCTTAGTTTCAAGAGGATCAGTTCTTATTTTTCAAGAAGACGTTTTCATCCCATACTAAAAATCCACAGGCCCCACCACGGAGTAGATTATGCGGCGCCCCACGGAACCCCTGTCTCGGCAACCGGCGATGGGACCGTTATTTTTGCAGGCCGCAGAGGGGCATACGGCAAGCTTGTGATCCTTGAACATAAGAACGGCTACCGAACATACTACGGCCATTTATCGCGGATAGCGAAGGGGCTGAAAAGAGGGGCAAGGATCGATCAGGGGCAGCTCGTCGGTTATGTCGGCAGAACCGGGCTCGCGACAGGGCCTCACCTGCATTATGAAATGAGAGCGGGGGGCAGGTATGTGAACCCCCTCAGCTTAAAACAGCCTTACGGGAAGGCCGTTCCCAGGGAACGGCTCGCGGAATTCATGGACGCCGCAGGGAGGCTGAACCAGGACCTTGCATCTATACCGGTTTCAAATCCTGCGTATGTAAAAAGGGGAACGTTGACAGTAAAGGATATGTAAAGAGGACGATCTAAACCAGGGAGGAAAGAGGTTGGGGAATATGATTGAAGGATTTGAATTTAAGCAGTGCATAAGCATACTAAAGTCAACGGGGAAAAAGGCAGGAAACCTCCACACGTTGAAAGATCTGATAGCCCAGGTGTCCGATGATAGCATCTTCCACCATACCTATCAGTATTTCCTTAAGGAGCACATCCTCGAATATACCAATGATTTTGCCCATTGGGCAGGTGAAAGCCTTGAGGAAAGATCCCTGGCAGAACAATTGTCCAACATAGACCCTTATGAATACGACAGCATCGGCGACCTCCGGAAAGAGCTGCTGTCTGTCATAGGCAACTACATTGAAAGATTCCCGGAACCCAGGGAGGCAATGCGCGGGGATGAATTTTATTTCAATGAAACGATAACGCTTATCTTCCCCATAGGGATAAGGGTAAAAAACCTCGCAGAATTTCTCATGGCGATAAAATTTGTCGATGCAGGCTCCATCTACTACCATTTTTATGAGGCAAGAATGCGCGTAGGCGGCGGCATAGACGATTTTTCAAAGTGGATAGAAGAATCTTTGGACAAGAAGGGGTTGGCGGAAAGGATCCGGGCGATCGACCCGTTTATGCACAATACGGAAGACATAAGGGGACACATTTCGGAACAAATAGAAAGGGAGTTACGAGGGGACATAGAGGTCATGGGGGTGGAAGAATGATCAACCAGTATAACGGTATTTCGCCAAAGGGCGACCTGCTGCTCCTCCAGAGACTTGCCAGGGTCCTCGGCGGAAGGTCTTTCCTGCATGTTAACTCCACGCGAGAAGGAGGCGGGGTAGCGGAAATACTGCAGAGGATGATCCCGATCCTCCAGGGTCTTGGCATCGATGCGCGGTGGGAAGTGATCAGCGGCGATGAACAATTTTTCGAGATGACGAAAAAGGTTCATAATGCCCTCCAGGGCAATAAGGAGACTGTCACTGACGCAATGTGGCAGCACCATTTCGAGATCAACAGGCAAAACGCAGCGAACATCGATCTCGACGCCGACGCGGTCATCATACACGATCCTCAGCCCGGCCCCCTTGTGGAGTTCAAGAAAAGGGGCGTCTGGATCTGGCGCTGCCACATCGATATATCGAACCCGTTCAGGGATGTATATAACGCCCTCGGGCGATATGCGTTGAAATATGACGCGATAATATTTTCCGTATCAAAGTTTGCGCGGGCGATGAACATCGACGAGTTCATCATTCCGCCTTCGATAGACCCCCTCAGCGAAAAAAACAGGGAGCTTTCCGATGATGAAATAAACGAGACCGCAAAAAGATTGGGGATACCCGCCGACAGGCCTATCATGCTCCAGGTGTCGAGATTTGACAGGTTCAAAGACCCGCTGGGCGTTATAAAATCGTACAGGATGGTAAAGAAATACAATGACTGCGTCCTCGTACTTGCCGGGAGCCCGGCGACGGATGACCCTGAAGGTACAGCGGTGCTGAACGAGGTGAAAGAGTTTGCAGCCGACGATCCCGATATACACATACTTCTCCTGCCGCCATTCAGCGATAGGGACATCAACGCTTTGCAGCGCATGGCCTTCGTCGTCCTTCAGAAATCCCTGAAGGAAGGCTTTGGCCTTACCGTGGCAGAGGCCATGTGGAAAGGAAAGCCGGTGATCGGTGGAGCGGTGGGAGGGATCCCCCTTCAGATAGTCCACGGCATTACAGGTTTTCTTGTACACTCCGTAGAAGGTGCCGCCTTCAGGATCAGGCAATTGCTCAATGCGCCCGAGATGGCCGATGCAATGGGGGAAAGAGCCAGGGAATTTATAAGGAAAAACTTCCTTATCACAAGACAGATACGGGACTACCTTTCCGCGTGGTACATAATGGAGAACAAGGGCAAAAGCATCATAGAATTCTGAAGCACACCGCATAATACAGCACAATGTGCAAGGAGGAGACCATGAAGGCACGCCTCATTCTCATTACCGTATTTTTCTTATCAATAGCGGGCAGCAGTCCCCTTGGCGCCGTCTGCGTAAAGGTACCGAAAGCAAATCTCCGGACAGGGCCCGGGACAACCTATGAGGTGGGCTGGACAGTGTATAGATATATGCCCCTTGAAAAGGTCGGCGCGTCCCTGTCAGGCAAATGGTATGCCGTAAAGGATGTTGACGATACGGTCCTTTGGATACACAGGAATCTTTTAACAAGCAAATATCGCTGCGTTGTTGTAAAAACCGAAGGAGTGAACGTGAGGAAGGGGCCGGGGATAGATTATGAAAAACGGTTCGATACGCCGATGGAGAAGTATTATTCCGCAAGGATGATCAAGAGAAAAGGCCCGTGGATCAAGATAATCGACGGAGATAATGATACCGGATGGATTCACAGGGATTACGTCTGGATACGCTGACGCCGGCCCGGGTCCTTAACGATAAAGGATCAAGCCGATGTAAAAAAAACTTATTTACGTGGTATAATAATAGCAGCATCAACTGCTGTATATGTTAAGCCCGGATAAGTCATTAGCACAGTGTCGGGCTTTCCTATAGCAAACCGTCGTGAGGCGAGGAAGCTCGGTCTTTTGCGAAGCAAAAGTTCCGAAGCCGAACGCGAGCGAATGGAGCCGCAGGAGCGAAATGAGGGTGTTTGCGGGGAAGAGCCTGACACTGTGCTAATCCTAATGGAGAATCTGGGTTAAGTGTTGAACCAATAGTCTCCGGCAATCGAGAGGTTTTGTGTCGTGAAAGATGTCCTTGCGTTGATTCTGGCCGGCGGCAGGGTGGATGAACTGGGCGTGTTCACCCTTTTCCGGCCGAAATCCATCTTGCCTTTTGGCGGGTTGTACCGCATCATTGATTTTCCCATGAGCAGCCTGATGCATTCCGGCATAGGGCGCGTAGGGATATTTTCCCAATACAGGCCGTTTCATCTGATGGAGCACATCGCGAACGGAGCGCCGTGGGACATGGTGGGGAGGAAACGCTTTGTGACCGTCCTGCCGCCATTCAAAAGAGAGGGCGCATCTGACTGGTACCGGGGAACTGCCGATGCGGTATATCAGAATCTTGATTTCATAAGGCTTAATAAGCCCGACCTCATCCTTATACTATCGGGCGACCATGTCTACAAAATGGATTACCGCAATATTATCGAATTTCATCGTGAAAAAAATGCTGATCTTACCGTAGCATTCACAAAGGTCCCCCGCGAAGGAGCCCACCGTTTTGGCCTCGGCATGATCCGGGACGAGGAGCCGCGCGGCGGAAGGCTGCTGCAGTATGTTGAAAAACCAGATAGGCCTGCCTTTGACTGGGCGTCCCTCACCATATATGTCTTCAGGCCCGAGGTTCTCGTGGAAGCCCTCGAGGAAAACGCACGGACGGACTCTCATGAGTTCGGCAGGGATATCATCCCTGCCTTGCTGAGGCATCGCAATGTTTACGGCTTCAAACATTCCGGGTACTGGGGGTATACGCGTACACCGCAGGAGTACTGGCAGACAAACATGGACCTGCTGGGGAGCAGACCGAAATTAAACATAGATGACTGGGCAGTCGTCACAAACCTTGCCCATCGCGACATCCAGGACAGGCAGCCCGCATTTATAGGCAGGTCTGCCGTCATCAGGAATTCCCTCCTTTATGCAGGATGCCGCATAGAGGGTACGGTGACGAACTCGATACTTTTCCCCGGCGTGGAGATCGACGACGGAGCGGTGGTAGAGGACTCGATACTCTTCTTCGACGTGAAGATAGGGAAGAACGCCAGGATCATGAAGGCCATCGCCGACAATGAGGTTCACGCAGGAAAGAACGTTGCCCTGGGCGACACCGGCGACGGCAGGCTCTGCATCATCGGGCGCGGCTCGCGCATACCGGAAAACATTACAGTGCCCCAGGGGGTGACAATATTCCCCAACCTCGGTCCTGCACATTTCGCCGGGGGGCGCTATAGGCCGGGAGATACCATCAAATGAGGAGAACACTTACAATGCTGCTTGCCGGCGGCGTCGGCAGCCGCTTGAACATCCTGGTGCGCCTCAGGGCAAAACCGGCAGTCCCCTTCGGAGGGCAGTACAGGATCATCGATTTTACGTTGAGCAACATAGCGAACTCGGGCCTTACAAGGGTTGCCGTACTGACACAGTACAAGCCCCTTTCCATGATGGACCATATCGGCGACGGCTCCTCATGGGATATGTCGGGACGCACCAGGAGCATAAAGATCCTGCCCCCCAAAACAGGTGAAAAGGACTGGGACTGGTATCGGGGGACCGCCGATGCCGTGAGGCAGAACCTTGATTTTATCACTTCTGCCGGGAATTGCACCGACGTTCTTGTCCTCTCCGGCGATCACGTCTACGCGATGGACTATCGCCCGCTGGTGGAGTTCCATCGAAGTCACGGCGCAAAGGTGACGATAGGCATGATCCAGGTCCCTCGCAGAGAAACGCACAATTTCGGCATCGGCATCGTTGACAATGCGCACAGGATCATCGATTGGGAAGAAAAACCAAAAAAGGCAAGGTCAAACTTTGCCTCAATGGGCATCTACGTCTTTGACAGGGACTACCTCGTAACGATGCTGAGAAGAACAAAAGAAGAGGATTTCGGCCACCACATCATTCCCAAGGCCATGGAAGAAAAAAATGTGTACGCATATAGCTTCAAAGGTTACTGGAAGGATGCAGGAACTATCCAGGCTTACTGGGATGCCAACATGGACCTCCTGGATCCCAAATCGGACCTCAACCCTGAAGCATGGGGGACAAAAACCAATGTTGTCGCCGAGGGGCCGCCGAGCGACCGTCAGCCCATCCGCATTCATGATGAGGCGGAGGTGTCCGATTCGGCCGTCTCGCCCGGCTGTGTTATCAGGGGCCGCGTATGCCATTCCGTGCTCTCCCCGGGCGTGATCGTGGAAAAAGGGGCGTTCATCAGCGATTCGATCATAATGCACGATGCTGTCATAAAGTCGGGCACATCGGTCAGCAGATGCATCATCGATAAGCGCGTAGCGATTGGAAGAAATTGCTCCATCGGTACGGGCAACCCGGAACATGCAAATGCCGAATTCCCGGAACAGCTTAATTCCGGCATAACCCTCATAGGAAAAGGGGCAAAGATTCCCGATAGCACAAAGATGGGCACGAACTGTATCGTCTATCCCATGGTCGAAAAGGCCGACTTCCATGACCTGTCCGTCAGGGATGGATCTACTCTCGAAAAACCCTGAAACCGCCTTTTAATCCGGATAATGCCCCGCACCTCGCTGCGTGATGACAGTGTTCCCCCTCGCCGTGGGGTGACACTATTCCTTCTCCAGCGCGCCGCGGGGTGACACTATTCCCTCTCCAACCGCCGCGGGGTGACATTATTCCCTCTCCCCTCGCGGGAGAGGGTCAGGGGCCTCTGTAATCATTCTATTTTTTTCTGTATCCCTCTCCCCTCGCGGGAGAGGGTCAGGGTGAGGGGGCATAGGGGTAGTCCATTATCCGGATTGTAGCCTGCTTAACAGAAAATCTTCAATTTTTTCATTATACTTCTAATAAGGAAGGGAGGTGTACAGCATGAAGCTTCACCAAAAATATCTGCTGTACAAAAAGGATCTTTTCGGCTGGCTCCGTTTTCTTTTGAACCTGCACTATCTCAGAGAGCACCTGGTTGGGCAATGCGGGCTCGATCATTCCGCGAACGTTTTTTCAAAAGATCAGACCGCCGAAGACCATCAGGCACCTTCGTACACTGCAACACTCAGGGCCAAAGATGCTATGATGCAGGAATATGATCCATATATCGTGGGTCTTGTCAAAGATCTTGCTAAATATAAATCATAGAACCCCAGGCCCTCATTGAAAGCGTTTGCAATGGCGTCCGGGAATTGTCTGGAGGGGTGGAGTATATTTTTTCTTATGCTATAATATTGTATACTTATAACATAAAGAGGAGGTTGCAGATGGACAAGGAGAAAAGGGAGGCATACATTGAAAAGCTTGCCGTGCAATTAAAAGAATGGAACGCGCAGATCGACGGGCTCATGGCAAAGGCGGAAAAGGCAAAAGCGGATGCCGGCACTGAGTATGCCAGGCAGATCGAGAACCTGAATCAAAAGAAAGAAACAGCGACAAAAAGGTTGGAGGAGCTGAAGGGAAAAGGCGAAGGCGCATGGGAAGACGTCGCCGCAGGCATAGAAAAGGTGCTGGACGACCTGAAGGTTACGTTCGACCAAGTAAAAACGAGATTTAAGTGAAGTAAATTATGATTGCGGGCGACACGATCGGCCCTTATTACCGGGGACGCGGCGAGTGGAGCTTTGCCGTCTGGGCACCCCTTGCGCAGGAAGTTTCAGTAGTGATGCTGAACTCCGCGGCACGGTTGCTGCCGATGGAAAAAGATGCAAGGGGATACTGGAAAGGCATTGCCGACAATACGTTCCCGGGAGCTCTCTATTATTACAGGATCAACAACGCGATTGACAGGCCCGACCCGGCGTCCAATTTTCAGCCGCAGGGAGTACACGGCCCATCCCAGTTGGTTGACCACGGGTCGTTCGCCTGGGAGGACGCCGGCTGGAAAGGCATACCGCTCTCTGATTACATGCTATACGAGCTCCACGTCGGCACCTTTACCCGCGACGGCACCTTTGAGGCCATCCTTTCCCGTCTTTCCTACCTCAAGGATCTCGGCATTACCGCGATAGAGGTCATGCCTGTTGCGCAATTTCCCGGCGGAAGAAACTGGGGATATGACGGGGCATATCCTTTTGCTCCTCAAAATTCCTACGGGGGGCCTGACGGGATGAAGCTCTTGGTCAACGAATGCCATAAGGCGGGCATCGCGGTCGTTCTCGATGTAGTCTATAACCACCTGGGGCCTGAGGGAAATTATCTTGGAGATTTCGGCCCTTATTTTACTGACCGGTACAGGACGCCATGGGGAGATGCGATAAACTTTGACGGCCCATATAGCGACGGGGTGCGGGACTACTTCGTCAGCAACGCCCTGCACTGGGTTTCGCGATACCATATCGATGCCCTCAGGATCGACGCAATACATGGCATATATGACCTGAGCGCCACCCATATCCTCAAAGAATTATCGCAGGCAGTACACGTTAAGGCTGCCGGACTCGGGAGAAAGGTATATGTAATGGCCGAAAGCGACCTCAACGATGTGCGGGTGATCGATCCGCACGGGGCAGGCGGTTGCGGGGTCGATGCGCAGTGGAACGATGACTTCCATCACGCCCTCCACACGCTCATTACAGGGGAATCGGACGGGTATTATCAGGATTTTGGGAAGCTGTCCCACCTGATCAAGGCATACCGCGAGGGGTTTGTTTATTCGGGTCAGTATTCCGCGTACAGAAAACGCAGGCACGGCAATTCCTCGAAGAGAAGGCCGGCGGAACAGTTTGTCGTGTTCTCTCAGAACCATGACCAGGTCGGCAACCGGAAACGCGGAGACAGGCTCAGCCAGGAACATTCGCTGGAGAAGCTCAAGCTTGCCGCCGCCGCAGTGATCCTGTCGCCTTTCATTCCACTTTTATTTATGGGGGAAGAGTATGGGGAAATGGCGCCGTTCAATTACTTTGTGGACCACTCCGATGCGGCCCTCATCGAAGCGGTAAAAAAGGGGAGGATGGAAGAATTTTCTTCCTTTGGATGGGATGGCCCTATTCCCGATCCTCAGGAAGAAAGCACGTTCCTTGCCTCGACGTTGAACATCGATCTTCGCCTGCAGGGGGCGCACAGAATGCTACACGAGTTTTACAGGCACCTGATAGGCATGCGTAAGACGACCCCTCCCCTGAGAGATATCTCAAAGAAAACGATGGAGATAAAGGGGTTTGCAAAAGAGAGATGCCTTTCCGTGCATCGATCGGCCGGCGGCGATGAAGTGGTCTGTTTTTATAATTTTCACGGGGGGACGGCATCTATCTCGCCCCGTTTAAAACAAGGCACGTGGAGGAAAATGCTCGACTCTTCTTCTCCGGAGTGGGGAGGCGCCGCCCCGGAGACAGCGGGCCGGGTGGTAGGGTCATGCAGCGGCGGCGCACCTGTTTCGCTGCACCCATGGAGCGCGGTTGTCTACCGGAAAGTATAGGACTGGAGGACTATGGATCGATATATATGTATTCACTGCCACTTTTATCAGCCCCCACGGGAAAATCCGTGGCTTGAAGCGATCGAGGTGCAGGATACCGCATATCCGTTCCACGACTGGAACGAAAGAATAAACGCCGAATGTTATGCGCCTAATTCCGCATCGCGCATTCTCGACGGCGATAAGCGCATTATGGAGATCGTAAGCAATTATTCCAAAATAAGTTTTAATTTCGGCCCCACGCTCCTGTCGTGGATGGAGCAAAGATCGCCCGAGGTATATCGCGCGATACTTGAATCGGACAAAGAAAGCTTAAAAAGAATGTCAGGCCACGGAAATGCGATCGCCCAGGCATATAACCACATTATCATGCCCCTGGCCCACCCGCGGGATAAAAGAACCCAGGTCATATGGGGCATAAAGGATTTTGAATACAGGTTCAAGCGGTTTCCTGAGGGCATGTGGCTGCCGGAAACGGCCGTTGACCTGGAAACACTGGAAATACTTGCAGAACAGGGGATCCTTTTCGTTATCCTTGCCCCCCACCAGGCTTCCAGGGTAAGGAAGACGGGCACGGGCAAATGGAAGGATGTCAGCAACGCGCGGATAGATCCGACGCGGGCATACCTCCTGAGGCTTTCTTCGGGCCGCACGATCAATATATTTTTTTATGACGGCCCTATATCCAGGGCGGTTGCCTTCGAAAAGCTGCTCGATAGCGGCGAGGCCTTTGCCGCCCGACTGCTCACCGGTTTTTCCGACATCAGGAAAAGGCCGCAGCTCCTCAACATCGCAACAGACGGTGAAACATACGGGCACCATCACACATTTGGCGAGATGGCCCTCGCATATGCCCTTGAATACATTGAGAGAAAAGGGCTCGCGCGATGCACCAACTACGGAGAATACCTCGCAGGGCACCTGCCTTCCCACGAGGTGCAGATCCTTGAAAACACCTCGTGGAGCTGTTACCACGGCATAGAGAGATGGAGAAGCGACTGTGGGTGCAGTTCCGGCGGGTTTCCTGAATGGAGCCAGTCGTGGAGGGCTCCGCTGCGTGAGGCGCTCGATTGGCTGAGAGATCTTCTCTTCGCGACCTACGAAGAGAATGCGGGAAAATACCTGAAGGACCCATGGGAGGCCAGGAACGATTATATCGGGATCATACTTGATCGTTCCCGGGGCCAGTTCAACGGTTTTATCGGGAAGCATAAAACGCGCGATCTGGCCCGCGAGGATGAAATAACCGTCCTTAAGCTGCTCGAAATGCAAAGGCATGCCATGCTTATGTACACAAGCTGCGGCTGGTTCTTCGACGAGCTTTCGGGCATCGAGACAATACAGATACTCAAATACGCCGCCAGGGCAATACAGCTCGCCGGGGAAATATCCGGGAGCGATATAGAACCGGAATTTGTAAAAAAACTGAAAAACGCTAAAAGCAACATCCAGGAGCATGGCGACGGAGCCGAAATATACGAAAGATTCGTGAAGCCTGCCATGGTTGACCTTAAGAAGGTAGCGGTCCACTATGCGGTAAGCTCGGTGATCGAGGAATATCCCGATGATGCCGACGTGTTCAGCTATGCCGTCCAAAGGAAGGACCGGGAATCGATCCGATCCGGCGATAAAAGGCTAAACGTCGGAAAAATAACCGTTTCCTCAAAGATAACAGGCGATGCTGAGGACATAAGTTACTGCACATTGTATCTTGGGGGCCACATCTTTCACGGCGGCGTGAGATCCTTTCTTGGCGATCAGCCTTACGGCACGATGAAACGTGAGATCGCCGATGCCTTTGAACATGGAGATGTGGCAAAGATCATCCATCTCATGGATACCCATTTCGGGATGCATAATTATTCGCTGGTGCACCTCTTCCTCGATAAGCAAAGAGAGGTGCTGCAGATCATATTGCGCGAAACGATCGAAGGCTACGAGAGGGTCTATCAGAGGATCTTTGATAACGATCGCATACTGATGGGTTTTTTACAGGAAGCCGGAATGCCCGTGCCGAAGATCTTTCAGACCGCAGCGGGGCACGCCCTTCTTTCATCGATCAAAAATGAGTTTCAAAAAGACGACGTAGACCTCGAGAAGATAGGCGCGATAATAAAGGACATAAAAAAATGGAAGGTCTCCTTCGACCTTACTGATACCGAATTGATTGTAAGGCGAAAAACAGAAAGGTTCATGGCGGAGCTTGCAAAGGATCATGAGAATTTTTCGCTTCTTACGAGGATAGGGGGCACTATAGGGCTTTTGAGGTCCATCCCGGCCAACATAAATTATTGGACGATACAGAATATATATTACAGGATCGCCGGGAGGTCACTCAGGGAGATCTCTCAGAGGGCTGAAAGCGGCGATAAAGATGCCGGGCTCTGGGTGGACCGCTTCAGGCAATTGGGTGAATTGATATATTTTAATACGGGTACGGTACTTCGCCAAGCGGTGAGGAGTAAAGGTGAGTAAAGAAAGATACCTCGTCCCAAGGATCCCGGTGGCCACATATCGGCTGCAGTTTAATGCCTCTTTCACGTTCAGCGATGCCAAAAAGATCGTACAGTACCTCCACGACCTTGGGGTCAGCGACATATACTCCTCTCCCTATTTAAAGGCAGACAAGGGGAGCAGGCACGGGTACGACATCGTTGATCCGAATGCCCTCAACCCTGAGATAGGCACCGAAAGGGAATACGACGATCTCATTGCCGAACTGAAAGGCAGGCAAATGGGACAGATCCTTGACATAGTTCCCAACCATATGTGCATAGCGAGCTTCGAGAACAAGTGGTGGGTTGATGTCCTGGAAAACGGGCCGAGTTCGCCATACGTACATTTTTTTGACATCGACTGGGACCCCGTCAAGAAAGAGCTTGCCAACAAGATCCTCCTCCCCTCCCTGGGCGAACAATACGGAAAGGTTCTGGAAAATCAGGAGTTGATATTAACATTTTCGGCGGGCTCTTTTTTCATACAATACTATGACCATAAATTTCCGATAATACCGGAAACCTATATTCACATCCTCAATTACCGCGTAGATATATTGCGGGATGCGCTTCGCGAGGATAATCCCTATTACACCGAGTTGCTGAGCGTTATCAATGCGCTGAACCATCTTCCGCCTTATACGGAAACTGATCTGGAAAAGGTCAAGGAAAGGCGGAGAGAAAAAGAGATCGTTAAGAGGCGCCTCTGGCGGCTTTACAGAAAATGCAGCGAGATCAGAGGCTTCATCGATGAAAACGTAAAGATATTCAATGGCGTAAAGGGGGAACCGAAAAGCTTTGACCTTCTCGACAACCTTCTGAGAGAGCAAATATACCGATTTTCCCACTGGCGTGTTGCAGCAGAGGAAATAAACTACAGGAGGTTCTTCGACATAAACAACCTCGGCGCCCTGAACATGCAGAAAGAAGATGTATTCAGAGAGACCCATAAGCTGATCTTTGCCCTCATCAGGGACGGCAAGGTAACGGGTCTGCGGGTTGACCACCCCGACGGCCTGTACAACCCTTCGGATTATTTTCATCGCCTCCAGCGGGAATGTTTTGCTCAACTGCGGAGGGCATACATCGAAAAGCTGAAAAAAGAGGCGCAGCTTCCTCCCGGATACATGAGATCCGAAGCAGACAAAGAGATCACCGGCAGGTACGAGGAGGTGCTGGTCGCTGACCCGGGCTATAAGCCGTTCTATATAGTCGGCGAAAAGATACTTACCAAAGGAGAGATCATGCCTGGGGAGTGGCCGATCTTCAGCACAACGGGCTACGTGTTCCTTAACTCTGTGAACGGGGTCTTTGTTGATACAAACAACGGAAAGGCGTTTGACAGGATCTATAAGAGATTTACAAAGACCGGGATGAGCTTTCAGGACACCGTGTACGAAAAGAAAAAATTAGTAATGCAGGCAGCGATGTCAAGCGAAGTGAATATGCTTGCCCACCGCCTCAACAACCTCTCGGAAAGAGAAAGGCATACGCGGGATTTTACGCTGAACAGCCTGATAAAGGCCCTGATAGAAATTATCGCGTTCTTCCCGGTGTACAGGACATATGTCGTCTCCAGCGAGATCAGCGAAAGGGATGCTCACTATATAGACCTTGCTGTAACAAAGGCAAAAAAGAAGAACCCGGCGCTAAACATGTCGATCTTTGACTTTATAAGGGACGT
This sequence comes from Syntrophorhabdaceae bacterium, assembly GCA_017992765.1. Classification (GTDB taxonomy): domain Bacteria; phylum Desulfobacterota; class Syntrophorhabdia; order Syntrophorhabdales; family Syntrophorhabdaceae; genus UBA5609. The sequence continues at coordinate 36,635 of JAGOOA010000002.1, read as the reverse complement.
TCTTTTGCTGAGGTTCCCTCCCAATTTCAGCGGGGACGACAGATCGGAATGGCTTGACTTCACGATGAGGTTCCAGCAGATTACGGGCCCCGTAATGGCAAAAGGCGTGGAGGACACGGCATTCTATATATTTAACCGGCTTGTCTCGCTTAATGAGGTTGGTGGGAGCCCGGACCGGTTCGGCACGCTGCTTAAGACGTTCCACGGTCAGAACATAGAGCGTATCAAATCGTGGCCCCATGCGCTCATTACAACATCTACGCATGATTGCAAAAGAAGCGAGGACCTCCGTGCGCGCATAAATGTCCTCTCGGAGCTCCCGGACATATGGAGCGGATGCCTTACGAAGTGGAACAGGTATAACAAAAAAAAGAAGATCGTTGTCGATGGTCATCCGGTGCCGGACCTCAACGAAGAATACCTTTTATACCAGACCCTGCTGGGCATATGGCCCATAGAGGAGACTGCCGCCATGGAAGAATATGAAACGTTGAAACAAAGGGTCAAAGACTATATGCAGAAGGCCTTAAGAGAGGCGAAGGAACATACGAGCTGGATCAACCCGGACACTGCATATGAAGACGCAATGAATGTCTTCATTGACGGCATCCTGGCAAATTCCGCAGACAACATGTTCCTTGAGGACTTCGCGGTGTTCCAGCGCATGGTCTCTGATTACGGCATCTACAATTCGCTTTCCCAGGCGCTCCTTAAAATAACATCGCCCGGTGTTCCCGATTTCTACCAGGGAACTGAATTGTGGAATTTTACGCTCGTCGACCCTGACAATAGAGGCCCTGTGGATTATGAAAAAAGGATCGAACTCCTTGAAAAATTAAAAGAATACGAAAGGAGCCACGGCGCTGCTTTTGTTGCGCGGCAGACAATTGATAAAAGAAGCGATGGCATGATAAAAATGTACCTTATGTATAAAGCCCTTAATTACCGCATGCATAACAGGCGCCTCTTCGAGGCCGGCAAATATATTCCGTTGATAACCGACGGCGATAAGTGGGAAAACATCTGTTCATTTGCCAGGAAGGGAAATGGGGCAATGGCGATAACCGTGGCGCCCAGGTTTCTTTCGAGGATCATCCCGCGCCATACCGATCTGCCGCTTGGCAAAACTGCATGGGGCAATACTTTCATAGCGGTGCCATTTGAGAAGGAAGGGGCAGGGTATCGCAACATCTTTACCGATGAGGTCGTGCCCGTACGCAGTCATGGGCAATCAAAGGTGCTGTATATCGGGGAGATTCTCGTAAATTATCCCGTTGCTCTCCTTGATAAAGTGCGTTAATAATACAATAGGGAAGAATAGAATGGACAAAAATTCTATAAGCAGCCAGATCGGGCAGGCCGGGGAGATAGGTGAGGCGGACATCCTCGTGGGGATCCCGAGCTATAACAATGCCCGTACGATAGGTCACGTCGTGAGGGCCGTACAGGCCGGACTGGCAAAATATTTTCGCAACAGCAAGGCGCTTCTCGTTAATTCGGATGGCGGGTCGACGGACGGGACCCAGGAGATCGTTCGCAGCACAACGGTCGACGACTTTGGAACGATCTTCATAACCCGGAAGGCAGAGCCTTTCTTTAAGATAGTGACCCCGTACCAGGGGATCCCAGGCAAGGGGAGCGCGTTCAGGGCGATCTTTGAGATCGCGGAAACCATCAAGGCAAAGGCCTGCGCCGTCGTTGACTCTGACCTCAGAAGCATAACTCCTGAATGGGTCGAGCTCCTCATCAAGCCCATCCTCGAAGGAGGATTTGATTATGTCGCCCCTCTTTACCAGAGGCATAAGTACGACGGCACCATCACAAACAGCATAGTTTACCCCTTAACGAGCGCCCTCTACGGCAAGCGCATCAGACAGCCCATCGGCGGCGACTTCGGCTTTTCAGGAAGACTTGCCGGTTTTTACCTGGCCAAAGATGTATGGGAAACGGATGTCGCGCGATTCGGCATAGATATATGGATGACGACCACTGCCGTTGCGAACAGCTTCCCCGTATGCCAGTCATACCTCGGGGCAAAGATCCACGACGCAAAAGACCCCGGTGCAGACTTAAGCGCAATGCTCTACCAGGTGGTGAGCGCAACGTTCGATCTTATGGAAACCTATTCCGATGCATGGAAGCCCGTAAGATCATCTGAGCCTGTTCCCACGCTTGGTTTCCAGTATGACGTCGGCCTTGAACCGGTCAGCGTAAACCTGGAAAGGATGATAGACCGCTTTTCGCTCGGCATCAAAGAGCTCGGCATCTTCTGGAAGGAGTTTATGACAAAAGAGCTCTATAGTTTTTTTACAAAATTAACCGGCAACAAAAAAAAGACATTCAGGATACCCGATGAGATCTGGGTCGAGACAGTCTACAGCTTTATCCTCGCGGCGCACAAAAGGATAATGAACAGGGAGCACCTTTTAAAGTCATTGACGCCGCTCTACATAGGAAGGACGGCTTCGTTTGTCATGGAAACGTGGGACAGCGACTCCGGGAAAGTTGAGGAAAAGGTCGAAAATCTGCGCTTGATGTTCGAAGAGAAGAAGGACTTCCTTATTAAACGCTGGGATGAATGAAAGGGGGTACGGAATATGAATATTTTTCAGAGAGTTATCGTTGAGCCTTTCGAAAAGTGCTATGAAAAACTGCTTTATTTTCTCCCGAATTTTTTTACGTCGATACTTCTGCTTGTTGCCGGGATACTTCTCGCCGTCATCATCAGGGTAATTTTTCAGAAATTATTTAAGACAATAAAGCTTGACAGATTTTCCGAAAGGTCAGGCATCGTCGAGGCCCTCTCCAAGAGCGGCATCAGAGAGCCCCTGTCTGTCCTTATATCCAAAATAATAGAGTGGATAATTATCCTTACCTTCCTTGTGGTCGCCATGCAGAACCTCAGGATCCCCACGGTAGAGCACCTGCTGGAAAGATTTTTTCTTTATATCCCCAACATGTTCATCGCGGCGTTCATCTTGATAATAGGGTATCTTCTGAGCAACTTTTTCAGAAGGGCCGTGCTTATCGCGTCGGTAAACGCCGGCATTAAATATTCCGGGCTGCTGAGCAAATTTGTCAAGTTTACGGTCTTCATATTGTCCTGCACGATGGCGCTGGAGCAGCTTGGGATTGGCAAGGATACCGTCATTATTGCCTTTGCCGTAACCTTCGGAGGGGTTATCCTTGCCCTGGCCATAGCCTGTGGCCTGGGCGGAAAAGACATCGCCAGGGAATATCTCGAAAAGAAGATGAAGGAAGAAAACAAGGGGGACGGGATCAACCACCTGTAAAATGTGAAAGCATTATTTAGCTTGACAATAAAAAAACCTGCGTGCTAATGAAATAGCATCATGCTCGGCTTTCCTGACATCTGGATCCTTGCAGGCTTTATCCTTTCCTTTTTTTCCGCCCTTTTCTGCGTCGTCTACGGGATCATAAACTGGAACAGGGGATCGATAGAAAAGGAAGGAGACTACAGAGAAGATCTGCGCTGGGAGAGAGAAGAGATCGACCTTATAGAGAAGCTTCCCTAAGGATTATGTTCTATCTCATAACATTTACGCTCACATATCTCGCCATAACGGTTTATCTGAGCTACCTCGGGTACCGCCGCACTACAAGCGTGTCCGACTATATGCTTGCCGGCAGGCAGGTCCATCCCGTAACGATGGGATTAAGCTACGGCGCCACATATATAAGCACATCGGCGATAATCGGGTTTGGAGGTGTAAGCGCGCTCTATGGGTTCAGCCTGTCGTGGCTGACCGTCCTCAATATCATGATCGGCATCTGGGTTGCTTTTGTGATCTTCGGGAAGAGGACCCGCAAGATGGGCAAGGCGCTCGACGCGCACACCTTTCCGGAACTTCTCGGCAGGAGATATGAATCACGGTTTGTCCAGGGGTTTTCCGGTCTCGTGATCCTTATCTTCATGCCCATTTATGCGGCGGCAGTCCTTATAGGCATTTCCCGCTTTATCGAGGTCTATCTGAACATCCCCTTTTCAACGGCCTATCTCGCCTTTCTGCTTATCACGGCTTGCTACGTCATTTGGGGAGGCTTAAAAGGCGTCCTCTATACCTCTGTATTTCAGGGCATCATCATGGTAGTCGTCATGGTTGCCCTCGGTATCTACACCTACCACGCTGCTGGCGGAATCGTGAGCGCCCATAAGGCCCTCACGGAATTAACGCCCTTCGTCCCCCAATACCTGAAGGAAGCGGGGCACCGCGGATTCACGTCCATGCCTGCGGCGGCATCGCCCCTGTGGTGGTATGTCATTACAACGATGATCATGGGGGTCGGGATCGGGGTCATAGGCCAGCCTCAATTGAACGTCCGCTTCATGACCCTCAAGTCGGACAGGGAGATCAACAGGTCTATCCCCTTCACCGCGATCTTTATACTCCTTACCACCGGCATTGCCTTTGCCGTTGGAGCGCTGACCAACGTGATCTTCTATGACACTTACACCCAGCTGCCCATAAAGGCCGTGCAGGGCAACATCGACAAGATCATACCGTTCTACATCGACCGGTTCTATCCCCAGTGGTTCGTCGCCCTTTTTCTCGTCACCCTCATGTCCGCCGCAATGAGCGCCAACAGCAGTCAGTTCCACGCGCTTGGCACCTCGCTCTCCAGGGACATCTTCGAGCAGGCCCTGCTCAGGGGCAAATCAGTTGCGGAGATCACGATCGTGACGCGCGTCGGGATCGTGTTCAGCATCTTCTCAACGCTTTTTATAGGATTGATACTGCCGGAAAGCGTCGTGGCAGTTGCCACTGCCTTTTTCTTCAGCCTCTGCGGCGCCACGTTCATACCTGCATATTTCTTCGGGCTCTACTGGAAAAAAGGGACAAAGGCGGCGGCAAAGGCGAGCATCCTCTGCGGCTTTTTCATCTCCCTTTTCTGGATGCTCTTTTTTCATGAGCATGAGTCGCAGGCATTCGGCCTGTGCAGGTTCTTTTTCAGATCGAATACCCTTGCGGGCCACCCCTGGAATATGATCGATCCCCAGATCATAGCCCTGCCGATCTCGTTCATCGTGTTTGTCGTCGTCTCTTTCGTGACCAGGCCGGTCAGGGAAGAGACCATCAGGAACGCCTTTCGGCATATCTAAAAAAGCTCATGGCTCATAGCTGACAGCCCATAGTGAACCGTAGATCGTATATAGTAATTAGTATATCGAACCACTGAATAAATCCGCACACGAACCTTAAGGCGGTCCGGCGTCTTGAGGCGGTCTAACCCCTTACGACCCACTACCCGCGACTTACGGGTTTATTCAAGCGCGCCCTATTTACTCACATTTGCTCATTGAGCCTGGCTTGCATTTCCTTCCGTCGATCCATGTGGCGTTCGACAGCTTTGCGCCGGAAAAATTTGTCCCTTTAATGTTTGCCCCTTTCAGGTTTGCGCCGGTCAGGTTGGCATCGTTGAAGCTCGCCTCAGAAAGGTTTGCGCCGGTCAGGTTGGCATCCACAAGCTGTGCTCCATACATATCTATTCCGGAAAAGTCTGCGTTAGACAGATCGCACTTTCCACACTTGTTCGTGCTGTTGAATTTCTGAATGTCCGCGGCGTTAAATCCATACCCTGCTGTGGTAAAGACCACCGCACAGAGCATCAGGACCCCTAAAGATAAATACGTTGTTCTTTTCACCATATTGACCTCCTTTTTTTAATTTAACTTCATTATGAAAGCTCATACGGCCCTTTTTTTTGCGTCTATGCCAACGTGGAGCTGCTTATCTCCTAATCCCGACCTTATCGTCTATTTATAAAAAATAAAGGCCGCCACCTGAATTATCTCCAGGTGGCGGCCCGACCATCCTTTTAAAAAAACCTTCGGAGGCACACGATACGTCTCCGAACCCATCAAGCTTGTTTTATATTATATATCAGAATATCCAATGATGTCAACCATGTCAACCATTATTTGCAAATGAAAACGCCCGCGAAACCCGCGGGCGTTTTGTGTTCCGGTTTATTGTCTTCGCGTATTACGACTGTTTCTTGAACTCTTTTTCCATTGCCTCTTTAGCAGGCTTTACATAGGTGTCTCTCAGCTTAGGCTTCTCGATCTTGCCTGCCGGGTTCCTCGGGATGGCGGTATAGACCATCTTTTCCGGCCATTTGTACTTCGCAAGGCCTTTTTCTTTTACGAAATTGATGATCTCGTCGTCGGTAATGGTCTGTCCTTCCTTGGGTTGGATGATCGCCATAACGATCTCCACGAGCCTCGGGTGAGGATAGCCGAGCACGGCGACATCCTGGATCTTGGGGTGCTTTCTCAGGGCGTCTTCGATCTCGGCCGGGAAGATGTTCTCGCCGCCCCTGATGATAAGGTCTTTTGCCCTGTCGGCGAAGAAGATAAAGCCTTCCTCATCTTTGTATGCAAGGTCGCCGGTATAGAGCCAGCCGTCTTTGATCGTCTTGGCTGTCATCTCGGGGTTGAAGGCATATTCCTTCATGAGCCGCGGCCCCTTGATGAGTAATTCGCCGACCCCGCCGGAAGGAAGCTCTTTTCCCTCACTGTCAACAACCTTCGCCTCCATGAATGCCGTCGCCTTTCCGATGGAGCCGGGTTTTCTCATGATGTCTTCATCGTAGCAGTTCGTGAGGCCGCCGCCGCCGCCCTCTGTTATACCGTAGATGTTCGCGATCGGGAGCTTGGGGAAGAACTTCTTTGAATCCTCGAGAAGAATGTAAGGGACCGGCTGCGCTCCGATTTCGATATGCAGAAGAGCCGAGAGGTCATATTTTTTAAGGTCTACCTGGCCTGATTTGATGGCATTGATCACGTCTGACCATGTAGGGACCGTGTTCCAGCCGCCCGTGCATTTTTCTTCTGCCATTGACTGGAGATAGAATTCCGGCTGCAGATCCATCGGCATAAGGACCTTGCCCGCCGCTATATAGCACGGGAAGGAAAGGAAGAGCGTGCCGCTGTGATAGTACGGGTGCGGGGCCAGGTATACGCTGTTGTAGCCTTCGTTATAGGTAAGGGCGTTGCCTATGCCTATGAAGAAGAGCGTTTTGTGGGTATGGGAAACAGGCTTCGGCGCGCCGGTTGTGCCTGAGGTGAACATGAGCTCTGCCATGTCGTCATCGGCTGTTTCGACGCACACCTCTGACGCGTCGCCTTTTTCGATGATCTCGTTATAGGACTTGACGCCTGCGGGAATCGTGTTGCCGAGGCAGATGAAGTGCTTGCAATAGTCCATCTCTTTCATGATCGGCTCCATCCTCGCGTTGAACTGTTCGCCGAACATGAAGGCCTTGCATTTTGTCACGTCGGCCGCATATTTTATATCAGCGCTTGCAAAACGGAAATTGAGAGGCGTCACCGTTGCCCCTGTTTTCAGCACCGCTATATAGCTTGCATACCATTCCATCGAGTTCATCATAAGGTGAACAACGATATCGCCCTTCTTTACGCCGCAGTCTTTCATCAAATAGTTGGCAACCTTGTTTGCCTGGTCGTTGAACTGTTCCCATGTGAGGCAGCGACGAGTCTTTTTTGACGGATAGCTCTCGATGATGAACTCTCTTTTTGGGAATTTGCTGGCATTAAGCCCCGAAAACCTTGCGAAATTCATAACACCCTCCTTTTATATGTGTGTCTTTTTTATATTGCTTTACGATTTTTAGCATGATAAATTGAACAGTGTTATTTGTCAACACTAAAATTACCTAATAATTGAGGAGGGTTTACCATGGGTGACATATATGTCCACATAGGCGAGATTCTCGCGAGAAACGCACGGAAATTCCCGAATGACGTGGCGCTTGTCGAGAGAACGCCCGCTGAGCAGAAAAGGGTAGAGATTACCTGGAAGCAGTTCGATGATCAGGCAAATCAATTTGCCAATGTTCTTACGGCGAAAGGAATAAAAAAGGGCGACAAGGTCGTTCATTTTATGATGAATTCCCTTGACTGGCTTGTTGCGTACTTCGGAATTGTCAGGACGGGCGCCTGGGTAGTGCCTCTTAACTTCCGTTTTACTGCCGAAGACGTGAAATATTGCTGCGACGTGGCAGAACCTACGGTGGTTGTGTACGACGAGGAATTCGGGAAGAGGATCGATGCGATAAAGGGCCAGCTCCCGACGGTGAAGCACTTCATCTGCGTGGGGCAGAACATCCCTGAATATGCTGAATCTTTCAGGAAACTCGTTGATGCCGCGAAAGCGACGCCGCTTGACGTGGAGATCACCTTTGCGGATCCCTGCGGCCTCTATTTCACATCGGGGACCACCGGTCAGCCAAAACCGATCCTTTTGACCCATAAGAACATGGTCTGCGCGTGCATCACGGAGAATGCCCACCACTGGCAGAGGAAGAACGACGTCTTCATCCTTATGCCGCCCCTGTACCATACGGGAGCAAAGATGCACTGGTTCGGGAGCTTCATCGTAGGGGCGAAGGGCGTGCTTCTTAAAGGCGTTTCGCCGCAATGGACCCTCGAAGCGATCAGCGAAGAAAAGGGCACCCATATCTTCCTGCTTGTTCCATGGGCCCAGGATATACTTTTGAAACTCGACAGCGGGGAGCTGAAGCTCTCCGATTACAAACTTGACCAGTGGCGCCTTATGCATATAGGTGCGCAGCCTGTTCCGCCGGCGCTTATCCAGCACTGGAAAAAATATTTCCCCAACATGCAGTACGACACAAACTACGGCCTCAGCGAATCGACGGGTCCCGGCTGCGTACATCTCGGCATCGGCAACGAGCACAAGATAGGTTCTATAGGCAGGCCAGGATTCAACTGGGAGGCCAGGATCGTTGATGAAAGCGGAAAGGATGTAAAGAAGGGTGAGCCGGGAGAGCTCCTTGTCCGCGGTGACGGGGTTATGAGAGAATATTATAACAACCCTGAAGCGACGGCAAAGACGCTGGTAAACGGATGGCTCTATACCGGCGACATGGCGCGGGAAGATGAGGACGGTTTTATCTGGCTCGTTGACCGGAAGAAGGATGTCATCATCACCGGCGGGGAGAACGTGTTCCCCGTGGAAGTCGAAGATTTCTTCCACACGAACCCGAACGTAAAGGATATCGCGGCGATCGGACTGCCCGACGATCGGCTCGGCGAGATCGTCGCCGTTATCGTTGAAGTTGTGCCGGGCAAGACGCTGACCGAAGAAGAGGTCCTGAAGTTCTGCGAGGGCCTTCCCAAATACAAGAGGCCAAGAAAGGTCTTTTTTGGTGAAGTACCCAGAAACCCGACAGGCAAGATAGAAAAACCAAAACTGAGAAAGCAATACTCAGGAAGGGAAGAGGCGTTTAAGATATAGCATAGAGCTAAGAGCATAGAGCGGAGAGCTGAAGAACAATTTAACCCTCTCCGTTCTTTGCTCGCCGCTTTCAACCGAATGTTATGCATCCAAGCTCTCTTGAGAAGACAGTTCATTACGTATTCAAAGACAAAGATCTGCTCCACGAAGCAATTACTCACAGCTCCTGGTTTAATGAAAAAAAGGAATCCCGCCAATCGCAGAATGAAAAACTCGAATATCTCGGCGATGCCATACTGAACAGCGTGATCAGCATTCTTCTTTATAAAAAATACCGGAAAAGAGACGAGGGGTTCCTCAGCAACGCCCGGTCAAGCTTAGTAAAGAGGGAAACGCTCACGGAAATAGCGAACAAGATCGAATTATGGAAACATATGAGCTATGGCAACGGTGAGAACAACGTGCCGGAAGAGTCCAAGGTCCTATCAAATATGCTCGAATCGCTCATCGGCGCCATCTACCTTGACGGAGGCATGCGGAAGGTAACCAGGGTCATCAAAGAGTTCTTCCTCCCTTATTTCAATGAAGAAAAGCTGACTGAGAAAAATCCTAAAAATATACTTCAGGAATATTCCCAGAAAACATGGGGGCTCCTCCCCAAGTATAAATTTACACGAAAGACAAAGGAAGGTTTTGCCGTATCCGTCCACGTCGGGAAGGAATTTCGCGCGAAGGGTTCCGGAAAAAGCAAAAAAGAGGCGGAGCAGAACGCGGCGAGGGCGCTCCTGAACCAGTTCAGGAACAAAGAGCAGAAACAATAGCCGTCATGATCGTCCCCATCTTTCTCACGCACCTTGGCTGTCATGATCGCTGCATCTATTGCGATCAGGGATACATCACCGCACAGAGCGATACCGGCGTCCGGCAATTGATACAACGATCCTTTCAACGGCAAAGAGGCCCCTGCGAGGTCGGTCTCTTCGGCGGGAATATATTCGGCTTAGATCCCGGTTACCTCAGGAGGCTCTTTGAACATTTTGACGATTACCGGGATAAGATCACAAATTTCAGGATCTCTACAAAACCTGTACCGCTTAATGAAGAGCTGATTGACATCCTGAAAGAACAGCGTGTGACCGTTGTCGAGCTCGGGATACCGTCCTTTAACAACCGCATTCTGGGAATGCTCAACAGGAAACATACTGCCGAAGAACTCTCGCTGGCCTTCCGTATCCTGAAGGAAAAGGGATTCCAGGTTGCTCTCCAGTTCATGGTGGGCCTGCCCGATGAAACATTTGACGACATCAGGGAGATCGTGGAAAATATGGCCGGCCTTAATCCTCATTATATAAGGATATACCCGCTTGCCGTTTTAAAAGGAACCCCCCTTTGCACCCTCTACGAAGAAAAAAGATTTGTACCCATTGGATTCGACGAGGCCCTCGAAAGGGCTCTTTATATCTATCTCAATGCGCTGCGCCGCGATATTAAGGTCGTCAAGATGGGCCTCACCGACAATGAGGTCCTGAAAGAGCGGATCGTGGCCGGCTTCTATCATCCCGCATTCGGCTACCTGGTAAGATCGCACGGGTTTTATCGTGCCGTAATCGCGGTCGCCGAACGTGAATCGATGAGGGGGGACGCCACGGTCATTCTCAACAAAAGGGACGTCACGCACCTCCTCGGTCACAAACGTGAAAATATGAGAAGATTTGAAGAACAGGGTCTGACGATCTCATGGGAAGAATCCGATTTGCCGATAGGGACCTTCAAACTGATCAACGGCCCAAGGCAGGCAGAAGGAACCATCTTCGATGCAATCCCATAAAAATAAACACTAAACTCGAATATCTAAATCCTAAACAATTACCCATGTCGCGCTTTGCGCGACACCCTCGAAGAATAAAAATGATGTATCAAGGATGAGCATGTCGTCGGGACATCCCACGCAAACACGCTCATTCCGCTCCTGCGGCTTCATTCGCTCGCGTTCGGCTTCGGAACTTTTGCTTCGCAAAAGACCAAGCTTCCTTGCCTCACGACGGTTTGCTCCGGGATATCCCGATGCCATGCTCTCATTATATGTCTGGGATAGACTATTTTCTACGTAAATTCAAATGTCCCAATGTTCAAAATTCAAAACGTAAAAAAATATATTCGTTTTGAACATTTGATATTTGAATTTCGATATTGTTTAGTGCTTAGATATTCGGATTTAGGATTTGCTATAAATACTATGCGCTGCTACCACTGTTCCCTCATGAGCCCCGCAACCCCTTCGTAGACGATCTCACCCCTGAGCGACTCCTCGATGATATTTTTCAGCATTCTTTTTCTGTCAACGTTCAGGGATCCCGTCAATTGTGCGAAAAACCTCAGCCTGTCATTGATGGAGATCCTTTTTGGTATCGTGTTGTTTAACTGTACGAGCATCCTGAGCAACATCGCCTCGTCGGCATGCTCAAAGACAATATCCTCAACGTCGAGAAAGAAAAAGACATTATTGCCGACGACAAAGATGTTGCAGCCCTTCACGTCGTTGTGCATGACGCCCTGACCGATCACCCTCTTCATAAATCCGGAGAAGGCATCAATGAGTCTGCGCCTTTGAGAGATATCCAGGTCATCATATATGGCGTCGAGATGCCTGTCGAGTTCTCTCCCTTTGTTCCCGAGGTCTTCCATTGCGATAAAGCCCTCTGAAAAAAGCGACGGCAACTTTACATAATACGCCTGGGGTATGATCGCCATATTGAGATACAGGAGTACGATATGGTTCTTCCACGCCTTCTCCAGGCGCCTCCTTCCTTTGTAGATCTTCCTGATATGGTCGCCGTACCGTTCGACCTTTACCTTCTTGTCGCTTTTCAGCCTTTGTACAAAGGCGCCTTTCCCGTGATCTTCCATCCCCGCAATATAGAGGCGTTCCCCCCTGCGCACGATCTTTGAGGTCTCCTGAAATGCCCTCCTCTTCTTGCTCTCGATCCACCTCGTCCATAATCTTTTGATCTCTCCTTCGACCGCCTTTTGTATCCCCCTATTTCCATACAGCTCAAAAAAACGCCTCTTCTCTTCACCGCTTAGGTCCTCATAGATCATTGTGAGGGCGTGGGTGAGGTTGGAAAGCTCGTCTTTATCGTTCAGGCCGTTTTTGATCTTTGTTTTATGGAGATCGATAAGATACAGCGAATCTCCGGACACAAGCACATTGTCGAGATGGAGGTCGTTATGGCAAACACCGTTTTCCTTCAGCCTCCTGAGAAGCCCCGCAAGCGCAGGGATCAGCCGTTCACGGTATCCATGGCGGAAAAAGACATGGACGAAGCCCTCGCCGTCGACCCAATCCTGGATCACGCAGGAACGGCTGCTGCCAACCCCGTATCCATGGCAACCCGGGGTCTCTATCTTGATCGAGGCGAGCCGCTTCCCAGTCAGATATTCTTTCTTGCCCCTGGGAACGGTCCTGTTCCTCAGTATGCCGAGGGCGCCTTTCTCGATGAAGGTCTTTATAAAAAGCTTTCCATCTTTGTAAGGTACGGTAACATATTGCCTCCGCGCATCCGTCACCTCCGGCAGCTTTTCGAGTACGGCTGCGAGCCCTTCGTCGTCAAGAAACCACTTCATGCCTTTTATCCGGAATTCCTTCATTGCGCTGTTCCATCTATAAGGGCATCCAGGATCTCCGCGACCCTTGGCCCCCAGATGTTCAGGGAATAACTTTCTTCCACCATCTTCCTCGAAACAGCCCCCATCCTTCTTCGCAGATCAACGTCTCTTTGAAGCCTGTCGATGGCGTCCTTCCAGCCTTCAGCATCCTTCCTTAAAAATCCGTTATACCCGTCGACGATCATATCCTGCACAACGCCGACGGGATGGGTAACAGACGGAAGCCCGGCGGCCATATACTGGATGAGCTTAAGGCCGCACTTCCCCCTGGACCAGATATCGTCCTTCACCGGCATGATCCCCATGTCGAAGCTCAGGATGGACTGCTTCTCCCTGTCGTAGTCCCACCGTTCGAAGACCATCCCCTTTTTCATCCCCTCAAGTGGTTTGTCGGCCACGACCTTGCACTGTACGCCATCCTGATCAGCATAGTATTCCAGCAATTCCCGTATGTCGCCAAGGTATCTCAATGTCGCGCTGCTTCCTATCCAGCCGATGACGAAGGGCCTTTGCGGTTCATGCCGTTTTACCGGGTATTCGCCGATATCGACCACCGTGGGCACATAATATACGCCCTCAGCTTTATGCTTTTGCGCCTCGCGGACAAGAAAATGATTTCCGCACAACACGGCGTCGCAGGACCTTATCATGCCTTCAAATCTTCTTTGTCGTGTTGCGCTCGCACCGCGGCTCCCATACATCACCGCATCGTCGAAATCATAGACCATCTTTTTCGAGAGCTTTCTGAAGAGGGACAGCTTGAAAGGGTTTAGCAAGACCCTCTGGACATAGGTCACATCTGACTCCATGATCGCCCTGAGCACCGCCGGAAGGCTCGCCCTTGTTGTCAGCAATGTGACCGAGAAGCCCCTCTGCTCCAGGTAGGGAAAATATTGATGGATCCTGTAACCTCTCGGATTCTCTTTCGTGAAGATATTGTGGGTGAAAAAAAGGATCTTCTTCATAGGATTCTCAGGAGGAATGTGCCTCTTCCGGTGCGCCTACCGCTTCTTAAGGCCCTTAAGCCATCTCTTTAAGCCCTTGCCGCCCCTGATGTCGTCCGCTTTCAGCTTGTTCTCATCGGCGACAGGTCCCCTGACGAGCTCTTTGGGACCGGCAGCCTCAACGAGGTAATCCTCGATGATCAGGTAGTCCATCTCGGTGGACATAAAACATCGCAAGGCGTCCCCGGGGGTCTCCACAATGGGCTCGCCGGCTATATTAAAAGAGGTGTTCAGTATGACCGGGACACCGGTGATGCTATAAAACTCCTTGATGAGGTCATAATACCTGCCGTTGTCGTCTTTCGTCACCGTCTGTACCCGCGCCGTGCCGTCAACATGGGTAATGGCAGGGACTATTCCATGCTTGTCGTCTTTCACCGCGGCGATGAGGAGCATGTAAGGGCTTTCGCAATTGAGGTCAAAGTATTCAGGGGCATGCTCCAGAAGAACCGAAGGCGCGAAAGGACGGAACCCTTCCCTGTGCTTCACCTTTGCGTTCAGGATGTCTTTCATTTCCGGCTTTCCCGGGTCGCAGATGATGCTCCTGTGTCCAAGCGCACGGGGGCCGATCTCGCTTCCGCCCTCCAGCCAGCCGAGTATCTTCCCGTCTGCCAGAAGTGCGGCAGATCTTTTTACGATATCCTTTTCCTTTGTAAATTTGATGTTGGGCGTATTGTGCAATGCTTCGAGGATCTCTTCCTCGCTGTAATCCCTGCCGAGGTATGCGTTTTGGAACCTGTATTTCCCTGGCGCCTCCTTCCCGACAAAGTGCGCGCCGTAGAGCACGCAGCCAAGGGCTATACCCGAGTCGCAGGCGCCGGGCTGGATGAAGATGTTCTCAAAGGGCGTATTGTCAAGGATCTTTTTGTTCGCCACGCTGTTCAGGGCCACACCGCCCGCATAGCAGAGGTTTTTGCTCGGGCTTATACGGTAGAGATGCCGGGCTATCTCAATAAGGCCCTCCTCGGTTTCATTCTGCACGGCGTAGGCGATCTCCGTATAAATATCGTCGGGCAGCGCCTGGTTCTCGCGGCGGGGCAGATCGGGGAAGAACCGCTTCTGGTATAGGTCGTTATGCCGCACAAAATTCTTCTCGCTTTTCGTGAGTGCGACGCCGTCAACAACATCGAAGAATTTAGGCTCTATCGTTTTGCCGGGTTGGCCGCCATAGGGGGCAAGCCCCATCACCTTTCCTGAACCAAAATCACCGAAGTTCAAAAATACCGATGTCCCCATATAGACGAGGCCAAGCCCGTTCATGTATCCCGGAGCAGTACAGTCCTTCCGTATGGGGGTAAGCTCGTTGCCCTGTGCCCTGTAGAATGACTGCACCTCTTCGCGGTCTTTCTGCTCTTTGACCGTCAGCCCCCGGAGCGAAAAAGGAAGCTCCCTGCCGGTCTCGATCTCGACGGACTTGCTCCCCAGCCCGTCAACGACCATTATGGCGGCCTCATCGAAAGGCGATGCGCAAAAGGCGCTCGCCGCGTGTGCATCGTGGTGGGAGACCGTATGTATCCTTCCGGTATAACCGAGGTCCTCCCTGATCGAACCGACCGTAACGTTGTTTCCTTCTTTATCATATCGTGTGACCCCGACAACAAGGTCGATCTCGTTGATGTCCTTCAGCCCTGCTGCCCCGAGGAGATATTTCACCGAAAGATGGGGGAAGTGGCCTGAGTGCTTCCTCCTGTCAAGCCTCTCCTCGCCGATGGCCCAGATGCGGCCCTTCGATATGATGGCAGCGCCCGTGTCGTGCCCGAATATATGAAGACCTAAGATATTCACAAGATACCCCTATAGATTATCTGCCTGAGAACAGTGTAACATACAAATTTTCCTAATATAACAGGAGAACCCCAGCCAGTCAATCGCAAAAGCAGCCCCGCCCATAAGAGAAAGACAGCGGAGAGCTAAGAGATGAGGACCGAGGGACGAGGGACGTCCGCTGCGCTTGGACGAGGGACGATAAAAATCAGAATCTACTATTCACCATTCACTGCCTTTATTCTACCGCTGCCCTTCCCAACAAAACCCTTGACAAGGTGCAGGATATAAACGCATTAATATCAAAGGCACCGCAGGTCAAACACTATGGAAGCGGCAGAGAATAATCCCCTCGTTTCGATCGTCATCCCCACCTACAACTATGCAGACTATCTGCCGGCAGCGATCACGTCGTGTCTTGAACAGACATATCAAAACCTCGAGATCATCGTTGTCGACGACGGTTCAACGGACAATACCCGTGCGGTCGTTGAAGGGTTTCGCGGGAGCGTCCGGTATATCCGTCAGGACAACCGCGGCGTCTCGTCGGCAAGGAACAAGGGGCTTGAGGAGGCAAGGGGCAGCTTCATCACCTTTCTCGACGCCGATGATGCCCTGACGACAGATTCCATCGAGATCCGTGTCCGGATCCTTACCGACAACGAGGACGCCGGCTTCGTCATCAGCTCCACCCTTTCCAAACATTCTCTTGACGAGACGCCCTACCTCCATGATGAAACGGGGGAGAGCTTCTTTTCTGAAAGATTGTACGAAGACCTCCTTTGCAGGCGTATCTCCTTTGCCACCTGCGCCGTCCTCATGCGCACCGCCGTCGCGAAGAGGTTCTCTTTCCCCACACACATATCGAACGGTGAGGATATCGTCTATTTCACCAAGGTCTTTTTCCAGAGAAAGGGCTATTTCCTTGCCACGCCCACGGCCATCACCTTCAGCCACCCTGACAGCCTTCGTCATAATATCGAAAAGCTGAAGAGACAGGGTATCGATTCCGTGACGGCCATTGTCGATGACCCTTATTATAAAGGGGCCCTCGACCATCTCCGTAAAGACCTTCTCTCCAACCGGTATATAGAGCTCTTCCGGAGGTACTACGCGGCCGGCGAGAAAAGGCTCGCCAGAGAGTGCTATATAAAAGGGATCAGAACAAGCCCCCGCAAGCTGTCCAGGATCGACTATCTTGTAAAATTCATAAAAACATATTTTTAACCCAGATTTTCCATTAGGATTAGCACAGTGTCAGACTCTTCCCCGCAAACACGCTGGATAAAGACGGTGAAAGGTGAAAAGTGAAAGGTGAACGGTAAGAGAAAAAGAAACAATCCTTGAAGAGTAAGCATGAGCAGTTTTGAACATTTTACCTTTTACCTTTCACATTTTACAGGGTTCATTGCCTCACGATGGTTTGCTAAAGGAGAGCCCGACACTGTGCTAATGACTTATCCGGGTTTAAGCTGTTTTTCTTGCCGGTAGGTAGATGAGAAAGGGCGTATAGGGGACAAGGAGGATGTTGTGCGGCCTCGCGATCTCTTCCCCTTCGACGAGCCCGAGGCTTGAGAGGTAGGGGAACCGCACCTCCAGCGGCGAACAAACCCTTGGCGCAAGGGGTGTATGGAAGACCTCAAGGCGGCGGACGATACCAGAATCGCTGTAGAATCCGGCAAGGGGGTCGATGAGGTAGGACATGGCCTCTTCCAGGGACGGAAAGGGGTCAAGGGCAGTTACCTTTTCTGCCGTCTGCTCCGCTTTAATAGAAAATTGGCCGTGCCAGGCCCCCGATGCCTCATAGGTGCCATACCTGCCATCCGTGTCCTTGCGGGAGTGAATTACAAACGGCGTGTGTTCCACGGGCATTCCAGAGAGAACTCTGTAGAGGAAAGTTATGAGGGAGCCGCTTATGCCGCAATGGACGAAATAGACGGCCGGTTTTCCTGTTGCCGGGTCGATCACGTAGGTGCGGATATTCACCTGGTCGAAGGGGATCCCCGGGGTGGGAACCATTGCCGCGCCGCTTGTCCTTCCACGGAAGATGACAAGAGAGAGAAAGACCATGCCGACGTCAGCCTCGGCAGGGCGAAGGCCGGCAGGGATAAAGTTCTTGAGCCGCTCCACAGGGATAAGGTACGAGACAT
This sequence comes from Syntrophorhabdaceae bacterium, assembly GCA_017992765.1. Classification (GTDB taxonomy): domain Bacteria; phylum Desulfobacterota; class Syntrophorhabdia; order Syntrophorhabdales; family Syntrophorhabdaceae; genus UBA5609. The sequence goes on along the minus strand of JAGOOA010000002.1, from coordinate 18,809 downwards.
AGAGCATATCACGAAGCCGCATCTCCACGGAGAAAAGCTTTTTGAGGATGGCCATGGGAGATACTATAGGACATTTATTCAATAAAAACAATGCCGCAAGACCATGGCCTGCGCAAGGGGTTGACATTGGCAGAGAAATGCATATGCTATTAAATGCAGTTATTGCGCAATGAGCGATAACAGATTAAAGAAAAGGAGTGTAATATGTTCGAGATATCTGACATGGCAAGCGAGATGATCAAACAATTCCTTGCAGACAAGGACGGCCCGCAATCCGTGCGCGTTATGATGACAGAGGGCGGGTGATCAGGGCCCTCATTGGGCATGGCTCTGGATGAGCCGCATGACGATGACCAGATCTTTAACGAAAAGGGCGTTACCTTTATCATGAATAAAGGGCTTTTTGATGAAGTAAAACCGATCAGCATTGATTTTGTAAAGTCTGCCATGGGCGCAGGCTTTATGATAAAATCGGAACTTTCAAACAAGGCAGGAGGCGGCTGCGGGAGCGGCACCTGCAGCTGCTGAACAAGGACCGCCAGGGCGTACCGCGTCATGCGCGAGGCAACGCGGTACGCCATTCAAAGCGTTAACAGCCATCCCGCGAATCCCATTCATTTGATCAATCCGGATGATCCCCCGCAGCAAGCTGCGGGGTGACACTGATTACGGGTTTTACGGTGTCACGGCGCCGGCGGCTTCTCGGAGAATGCGATCACATCCGACGGGCAGGTCGAGGCGCACAATCCGCATCCCACGCAGGTATCTTCTTTTACATGGGCGATAGGAACCCCTGATGACGCCACGGGCCCGAAGATGGCAAGCTGTTTTTCCCGGATCAGAATCTCGATGGCGCTATGCGGGCAGGCATCCTTGCAGGAGCCGCAGCCGCTGCAGCGCTCCTCGTTCACTTCAGGGAGGATACGTTCCTCTTCCTTATCGAGGAGGATCTCTCCAAGGGCGCCGAGAACCTCCCTCTCCTCCCATCTTTTTTCCCTCGGGTGCCTGATGAACCCTATGTGGTATTTCTTTCTGCCCCATTTAGTTGGGGACCATCTGATCTGCGGTTCAGACCTGTAGAGGGAGAGGTACTCCCTGTCCTTAAAAAGTTTGGCATAATCGTCGAAACGGATAACCTTATCCGCGTTGAAGGTAAGTTCGCGCCCATCCCTTGCGATGCGAACCTGGTTCCCGTCGAAGGCGGCGGTTTCGTCTTCCTCGAGATGGACGAACACAACTCCTTCCCGCCTTGCCTCCTCATAGGCGACCTCGCCGTAGGAAGGGGTGACCATGTTTCTCGTCAGCACATATACAGCCTTCCCTGCCTTTTTCAAACTCCTCGCCGCCTCAATGAACTTTGAGGAAACGAATTCATAGAATATGCCGTTGCCCGGATCTTCCGTTCCCAGATAGAAGAGGCAGGTGGTGGCGTTTCCATCGGAAAGAACAAATTCAGGCTCGTCTTCACGATAAAGCCGCTCGTCGCGCACTTCGGTCTTTGCGAGGACCTCCGGCCCTTTTACCGCGATATAGCCCGCGCCAAAACCCGTGAGGATAGAATCCTTGATGTTCATGGGCTCAAGCGCGCCGCCGGAGACATAAACGCCTTCCACATCAGTTTGAAGGGGCAGCTTTTCATTGACGAATCCGTATTCGTTCAACGAGAAGCCGAACATGCGGCTCAACTCTGCGAGCTGCGGGCTGGGACGAAGCCCGATGGCAAGGACGGCATAATTGAAGCGCTCCTCCTTCAACTGCCCGCCTGTATAATACCGGACCGTGACGCCCTCCTCATCCTCTTCGAAGTACCGGGAGTTTGCCCTCACAAACCTCACCCCCGTGTTCCTGAAGGCCTTCTCCATATAGAATTCCTGGCCAAAGAACCTGAGGTCGTTGTAAAAGACGGCGATCTCCGGCTTCGCCCTCTGGAGCGTCCATTTCACCTCACGGAGCGTATAAGAGCAGCAGACCGACGAACAGAGGGGGTAATCTTTCGAACGGGAGCCGACGCAAAGAAAAAAGCCGACCTTGTTGAAATCGGCAGGCAGCTCGCCCTGCCGCTGATCGATGACGGCGTCATACTCAAGGCTTGTGAGGACCCTCTTCCCTTTGTACTCGACGGGGTCATAGGGAGCAAGGCCGGCTGCGATGATCACCTTATCGGCTGTCAACGTCCGTCCGTCGCTAAGAGTTATAGCAAATCCATTACCCTCTTTCGCCGCCTTGACTATCTTTGCGTCGCTGATCACGGTCAGGCGCTTGTTGTCCCGGATCTCGTCGAAAAAGGTCTTGAACCCTACCCGGCAGTTGGCTATACGGGCCATGAGCCCACCCGGCTCAGGGGTCGATTCGAGGATCGTTACATCCTGTTTTTCCCCAAGGGCGACCTTGGCCGCCGATATGCCACTAATTCCTCCGCCTATTATCAGTATATTCATATACCTTTACGCTCTCCCATAACTCCGCTTATTCCTCCGCCTATTATCAGTATATTCATAAGGAATTATTCTCCCCCATGACATAGAGCAGAAGGTCCGTTAGATAAATAACCTTTCTGCCCTCGGCAAAGGTCTTCATTGCCATGTGGCAGAAGGGGCAGAAGACAACAACAGTCCCTTTGGTCTTGCCGAGGATAAGCGTTGAAAGCTTCTCGGTGGCCCATTTGTTAAGGAAGAGCTGGTTGCCTCCGCAGCACCGGTCCTTCATGTTCTCGCCGTTAACTTCGCCGCCGAAGGCGCTTATCACATCTTCCATGATGTTCCTGTTTTTAATGGAGTTCCCTTCAGGCCTCATGAGCAGGCAGCCGTAATAGGGAAAGAATACCTGGCCCTTGAGATCCCTCTTTTGTTCTATTTTTAATAGATCCTCAACGCTCAGGAGCTCCAGGGGGCTCAGGATATTGAACGACCTGTCGGGGTCGGCATCTTTCAGGTTCTTATAGCAGGCAGGGCAGGGGACAACGATTTCTTTGCACATGCCCTGCGCCTTTTCCAGGTTTTCCCCTGAGATGCTCACCAGCTCATTCCTGTCTCCGTATTCCAGGGCACCGCAGCAGTTCCAGTCAGGTATCTCCTTGAGGATATGGCCGAGCTTTTTACAAAGCTGCCTGACGCCCTGATCGAGCCTTTTCGCTGAGCCGGTGAGAGAGCACCCCGGATAATATCCGTATTCCATCATGACCTGCCTTCTTCGGAAGGGTTCGATCCCTTTGAAGCGTTCGTAGGTTTTAGTCTTTTTACCTTATGGGGGAGGTGGAAGCCCGCATACCCCATCCATTTCGGCATATACTTTATGTAGCCGCCCTTCAGGAGGTCGAGCGCCGTCATGGCCACCACAAAGGGCTCATATACCCGGCCCCAGATATCAAGGGATCTCTTGAATGCCTTTTCAAAGCGGGATTCCATGCCAAGCGATTCCTTTACGGCCCGGACCACCTCGGGTATCCTTATCTGCCAGGGACAGGCCGTGGTGCAGCGATAACAGCTCGTACAGTAGCGGACGAGGGGATGATCGTCTTCGATCTTCTCTCCAACAAAGAGCTTCATAAGGAGCTCCTGCGGGTTGACGTTCTGTGCGAGGTCGTTGACGGTGCACACGGATGCGCAGATCTTGCATCCCAGGCAGACAGAAAAATCCTCCCGCCGGTACCCGGTGTACTTGAAAACTATTTCATGATCTTTTTCTTTTATCATCTACGCTTGCCTGTTTTGTTTTATTGCGCATTTAATATCTTTTTAATCCATTGCTTCTTTCAATTCATCCTCGAGAAAAGTAACATAGGGGATAGGCTCGTCAAAATTTCGTCCCGACATGTAAGAGAATACGCCCTGGAGCCTCTCGGATACGCCCTTGAAATACTTTGTCAGGGGGATCCCCTGAGGGCAGGCCTCCTCGCAGGCTCCGCAGCCAACACAGGTCTGGGACACATGGTACATCCTTATGAGATGGAAAAGGTCTTTCCCCCGCGGCATCGTTGTCGAACCGGTCCTGAAGATCTTGTTGAGCAGGGCGTCGCCCTTGGGAAGATATTCGTCCCCGTTAAAGACACAGTCGATGCAGTAGCAGACGGGGCACATATCCCTGCAGTTCATGCACATGATGCACTTTTCAAAGTCTTTATTGAAAGTTTCCATGTCTACCTGGAACTTGTCCGTCTTCGCGCTCTCCGGGATGAGCATCTCTGCGGGAACCTCTTCGAATTCCCCTTCCATGCCGGAAACCAGGTCTTCCCCTTTTTCCGTGTAGGGGATCATCCAGAGATTGCCGGACTTATCGATCCTTACCCCTGCGTCCCCTACAACCCCTCTTCTTTCGCGGCACACGCTGCAGGCCCACCTCATGGAATCCTTATCCTTGAAATAGTCGGTCAGTTTGCCGGCCTCAACAGGCACATCGTCCTTCTTTTCTTTTGAGGACACCGTACCAAAACAATCAATGGACACGGCAATCACGTCTTCCCGCTCTACCTGGGTCAGTTTGACGAGCTCTACATAGGCCCGTATCTCACAGGGCCTTAGCATGAGCATGACCTTCAATCCTTTGGAAAACAGCCGGCGAAGGTATAGGGCCGCATTTGCTCCGAATACGGGGTTTACAAGGGAATAATGATCGAGGCCGCCCTTGAATATCTGGTGGCTGACGCCGCTTTCACCCTTTTTAAATCCAAGGACCAGGTGCTGTTCGTCCTTCAGGAACTCGTTGAGAGCATTTTCGATCTCTCCGCTCTTAAGCTTTTTCCCTTTCATTGTTCTTTTCCTTTATATCGTTATAAAAAGTCGTCACTTTATCGATAAAACGCCGTGCCTCGGATGCGCTTACCCAGAAAAGCCGGAGCTTATCCTTCATCGAAAATGCATCGAACATCTCTTTTAACGCCGCTATCTTTCTGCGGGTATAGTAATTCCCTTTTATGAAGTGGCAGTCCCCGGGGTGACAGCCGGAAACGAAAACACCGTCGGCCCCCTCGACTATTGCCTTGATAATAAATGCCGGGTCAACCCTGCTTGAACAGGGGACCTCGATAACCTTGACCCCTTCCGGATATTTCATCCTCAGGCTTCCCGCCATCTCGGACGCCTTGAATGTACAATAGGAGCAGCAGAATCCTACTATCTCCGGATTTTTGTTTTTTTCGTCTTCAGCCATCTTACCTCCAAACTACAGTGGATAGTCGTTAGTGAATAGTGAATAGTTAAAACCTAATAATAAACCGATTCTTGTACTATTCATTTCTCTTTTGCTATCCACTATTCACTATATACTATTCACTGCTCTTATTTATATCGCCTCAGTAAATCCGCTGATCTCATCGCCGATCATGGGGTCGATATAGCCCCTGAGGCCTATTGCCGATGACGGACAGGTAGCATTGCAGAGGCCGCAGCCCATGCAGGCGGCCTCCTCCACATGGACAACCCTCTTTTCCTCATCATATTTGATTGCATTTGAAAAACACGCATGCTCGCACATCCTGCAGCCGCTGCACCTCTTGGGATCAACATATGAGATGAAGGGATCTACGTAAGTATAACCGAGGTTCAGGAGCCCGAAGAGCTTGACCGCCGAGGCCCTTCCGTGGTTGATCGACTCCTCAACATCCTTGGGGCCCGAGCATGTCCCTGCAATGAAGATACCCTTCACGGCGGTATCGAAAGGCCGGAGCTTAATATGGGCCTCCATGAAGAAGTTGTCCTTATCGAGAGCTATCTTGAAGGTATTCGCAACCAGCTTGCAGTCCTCAGGCGAAGACATCCCGATGGATAAAACAACAAGATCGAACTCTCTCTCAAAGGTTTCACCAAAAAGCGTGTCCTCTCCGCGGATTATAATTCCCGCAGGTGTAGGGACTATCTCTCCTACATTTGCCCTCGTGAAGAGAACGCCCTTTTCCTGGGTGTCTTCGAAGAATTCTTCTCCGCCTTTGGGATGGGCCCTTACATCCATGTAGAAGGACTCCACATAAGAATCCTTGTACTTATCTTTAAGCGCATTTCCTACACGCAAGGCGTTGACGCAGCAGACCCTTGAACAGTAAACCTTTCCTATCTGTTCATCGCGCGACCCGACACAATGGAGTATGGCAACCCTCGGCTTCTCGGGGAGCTGCAGGGTGTCGGAGTTGTTCTCGAACTCAAGGGTCGTGATAATCCTTTTATCTTTCCCGTAATTCAATTCGGGCTTTATGCCCGGATCAAAGGGTGAAAAACCTATGGCCAGGACCGCTCCACCGACGGTAAGCTTCTTCTCGCCCTGCGGGGTATTAAGCGTCACCGCGTAGTTGCCGAAAAAACCCTCAAGGCCGGCAACTGTTGTTGAGGTGAATATCTCGATGTTTTCTCGGCCTTCTAATTCCTTAACCATTTCGTCAATAATGCCTTTGCCGTCCCTCCCTGCCGGCCACACGCTCTTGAGCGTCCTCACATGTCCGCCCAGTTCAGCTTCTTTTTCTACAAGATAAACATGCATGCCCATCTTGGAAAGAAATATCGCTGCGCTTAAGCCCGATACGCCGCCGCCGACGACAAGGGCAGACTTCTGCACATCGACGATCTTCTCCTCAAGGGGTACGTAGTGGGCCGAGGAATAAAGTCCCGCCAATATAAGCCTCTTTGCCTTTTCGGTGTTGGCCTCTACATCATTGCCGACCCAGGCGCAGTGCTCCCTGATGCTGACCCTTCTCAAGAGGAACGGGTTAAGGTTTGACTTCCTCAGCACATCCTTGAACATCGGCCCGTGGAGCGAGGGCGTACAGGATGCGATAATGACGCGGTCGAGCCCTTCTTTTTCAATGGCATCCTTGATCATGTCCTGACCCGGCTCGGAGCATACGAACACATAATCCTGTGAAACGGTTACATTCGGAAACGTCTTGAAGTATTCGCTCAGCTTCTTCACGTCAACGGTGTGCTTGATATTGTGCCCGCAATGGCAGATAAAGATCCCGGTCTTCATGTAAAGAACCTCTTTTGATAGGTCCTATAAGACTTATTGGGCTTATTTCTTTTCGGTTTTTTCACTGGTTTATATACTCCATGCACCGTGCCGCCGCTTCTCCGCCGGACGCAACGGTATCGGGGATGTCTTTCGGTCCGCAGCCCATACCGCACACGAAGATGCCTTCCACATTCGTCCTTGACGGATTTATCGAATCCGCCCTGATGAAGCCGTATTCATCTCTCTCCAGCGACATGATGCCGCAAAGTTCTTCGATTCCCTTACGGGGCCTTACCCCGGTTGCGAGAATAACCATATCCACTTCTACCTCACGTATCTCACCGCTGAACATGTCCTCCACCCTGACCAGGAGCCCTTTTTCGGTTTTCGTTATCTCTCCGGGAACACCCCGTATATAAATAGCGCCTCTCTCCTGGGTGGTCTTATAGAACTCTTCATAACCCTTGCCGTAAGCCCTTACGTCTATGTATGACACATAGATCTCTGTATCCTGGATCCTGTCCAGTATTATATTGACGTGTTTTGCCGTGTACATACAGCACACCCTGGAACAATAACGTGCGCCGCTCTGCCTGTCCCTCGACCCGACACACTGGATGAAATAGAATCGTTTCGGGACCTTTCCCTTTAATAAGATATCGCCGCCTGTCGGACCGGTGACCGAAGACAGCCGTTCGAACTCCATTCCCGTTATAACCCCTTCCAGCGTACCATAGCCGTACTCTTTCTTTTCAGTGGGGTCGTAAAGGTCAAAACCGGGGGCAAGGACTATGCTGTCGTATTCCAGTTCCACGATCTCATCCCGCATGGTATGATCGATCGCCCCGACCTCGCACAACCTTTCACATTCCCCGCACTGGATGCATCCTTCTATCTGGCCGGCGAGACAGCGCGACGCTTCGGCCATTGCATCTGCCGGGCTGTATCCGTCGGAGACCTCGCCAAAATTCGCGACCCTTTCTTCAACGCTTTTCTCCGGCATGGAGATACGTTCCAGCCGGGGGTATTTTCCCTTCAACTCGGCCACTTCTGTTTCCGTTAGCTTTTCCGGCGCCTTTCTCATGTTTGCTGCTATTATCTCTTCACCCTTCAGGTAGCGGGTTATCGACCTGGCTGCCCTCTGGCCCGCGGCAATGGCGTCAACCACATAGGCAGGCCCTGTATAGACGTCGCCGCCCGCAAATACGCCTTCAATATTGGTTGCTCCTGTCGAGGGATCAACCTCGATCGTGCCGTTCTTTGCCAACGATACCCCGATCCCCTCCGTAAAAGAGGTCTGCGTTGCCTGGCCAAGGGCCGTGATAACGGAATCGACAGGCATAGAGAACTCGGAGCCCTTAACAGGAACAGGCCGCCTGCGGCCGCTTGCATCGGGCTCGCCAAGCTCCATGCGGATGCATTCCATTCCGGCGAGCTTTCCGCCTTCTCCATGGAAATGTACCGGTGTTGTGAGAAATTGTATCTCTATCCCTTCGTGAAGAAGGGCCTCTATCTCTTCGTGGGCGGCGGGCATCTCATCGCGGGTTCTCCGGTAGATAAGCTTCACGGACTCGCTGCCAAGGCGTTTCGCTGTTCTTGCGCAGTCAACGGCGGTGTTGCCTCCGCCGATAACGGCGACGATCTTCCCGGTCTTCACCGGTTCACCGCTGTTTACGGCGCGGAGGAAGCGAATGCCATCGATAACGCCGGGGAGGTCTTCCCCTTCCACGCCAAGGGGCAGCCCCTTCGGTGCGCCGGTGCCTATGAAGACCGCATTGAAATCATTTTTTATTGTGTCGAGGGTTATATCTTTGCCTATCTCGGTTCCGCATTGTATCTTGACTCCAAGTTTCTCAATGTAGCCGATCTCTTTTCTCAGCTCCTCTTTGGGAAGCCTGTATTCAGGTATGGCATAGCGCAGCATGCCGCCAGGCTCAGGGAGCGCCTCAAAGACCGTTACGTCGTGGCCTTCTACGGCAAGATCGTGAGCACAGGAAAGGCCTGCAGGCCCGGCGCCGATGACAGCCACCTTTTTCTCCATCTTCGTTATCTGGGGGACCTCGAGGGAATCCACATCAAACTGATCCACCGCGAAGCGCTTCAGGTCCCTGATCGCAAGGGGATCATCCAACTGCCCCCTGTTGCACGCTCCTTCGCACGGTGCATAGCAAACCCTCCCGCACACTGAGGGAAAGGGGTTCGTCGCCCTGATAAGCATGTAGGCGTCTTTAAAACGGCCCTCGCTGATATGCTTCAGGTATCCGAGAACATTGGTGTGTATCGGACATGCATCAATGCAGGCTGCCTTGCATGGCCGATCTTCGCGCTTGTCTATGCTTGCCTTGTTGGGTATGGCCTGCGGAAAAGGGATATAGATCGCCTTTCGCGGTCCAGTATTCATGTTGAACTCGTTCTTCATGACAACAGGGCAGCCCGTGGAGCAGGAACCGCAGGCAGTGCATTTCTTGGTATCGACATAGCGTGTCTTTTTGAAGATGGTAACCTGGAAGCCCTTTCCTTTTTTCTTCACCGCGAGCGGCTTTGCCCAGGAGAGGATCTCAATGTTTTTGTCGAGCGACACCTCCACCATTTTGGGCGAAAGGACGCAGGTGGCGCAGTCAAGGGTGGGGAAGGTCTTGTCGAGCTGTATCATCCTTCCGCCGATGGATGGGCCCTCTTCGAGCATGGTTACCTGAACCCCGCATGAGGCAAGCTCAAGGGCTGCGGTGATGCCGCCGATGCCGCCGCCTACAACCAATACGTTCTTTTCTTCTGCCACTATCTCACCCACGCTATGTTGGTTATCTTTAAAATTATAGATCCTTTCAAATTAAGCACTAAATCCTAATTTCTAAACCCTAAACAATATCAAAATTCGAATATCAAATGTTCAAAACAAAAACCTTTAACCCTTCAGTATTCCTTTCAGCGCGTCCCTTACCTTATGGATGTCGGCAATGATCCCGTAATGGGCATATTGGAAGATGGGCGCTTCAGGATCCTTGTTCACCGCTATAATACAGCTTGAATCTTTCATCCCGGCAATGTGTTGAAAGGCACCGCTTATTCCCATGGCGAGGTATACCTTGGGCTTTACCGTCTTGCCCGACGTGCCGACCTGCCTTGCCTTGGGAAGCCACAATTTGTCGATGACCGGCCTTGAACCGGAGATGACGGCCCTGAGAAGCCCTGCAAGCTCCTCATAGTCTGGTATCTCATCCTTGTTGCCGATCCCTCTTCCCAGGGAGAGCAGGAACTCGGCCTTTGTGATATCGACGTCGGTCTTTTCCTCTTCAACATACTCGACAAAGGTGCGCGCGGTGTTCGCGGCAACACCCTCAATCGCCTCAGCGGGAGGTGCCGAGCCCTTATCGGCTGCATTTTCCTTAAAACTGCCGCTTCGCACGGTAATGATAAAAGTTCCTTCTCCCGATGGACGGAACTCGCCGAAGATCTTGTCTGAATAATAGCTTTTAAAGAAGATGCCCCGTTCCTTGTCATAGCCGTTCACGTCGGTAATGACGGGAAGATTGAAGTGCCCGGCAGCGTAAGAGGCAATCTCTATCCCCGAAGCGGAGTTAGTAAAAACGATCATATCTGGTTTTCCACGGGCAGCCATGATCTTTTCAAGGATATTCATCATGTTAAGGGGGTTGAGAAATAAAGTTTCTTCTGTCTTTACCCTGACCAGCCCGTTGACGAGCTGCTCGTTGATTCCATAATCGCCTTCCGGGATTAAAAGGATCGCGTCTTTCCCGAGGAGGGCGCACAAACCGATAGAATCCAGGTTCCTCTCTTCAAATATTCCCCGCCTTACTTCTGCCACAACGAGTGCATAACTCATTGGTACACCCCCTTCTCCTTCAGGATTCCAAGCAGTTCTTTGCACATGCCGTCCAGTTCACCGCTTAAGATCGTAGCACCGGCCTTTTTCGGCGGATATACCCATTTTATCACCTCTATCTTGTCCACCACATTCTCCTGGTAGCCTGCTGCCTTAAAGACCTTGCGCTCAACCTTTGAGGCCTTCCGTACCCCCATAATGGAGACATACCTGGGCTCATTGATCCCTGTCTGTATTGAGACAACACAGGGAAGCATAACCTTCACCCGCTCCTGGAGGCCGCCTTCAAGCTCTCTTCTTACTATAAGATGGTCGCTTTCAGCCGCGTCGATGCCGATAACCATAGACACGAAGGGAAGTCCCAGCTTGGCGGCAAGAATGCCGCCCACAGCTCCAAACTGGTCGTCCTCAGACTGTACGCCGGTAAAGATCGCATCAAAAGGGACATTTTCTTTCTTCAGGAAATTCTGCATCAACGTTGCCCGCGCATTCGGGTCGTGGAGAACGTCTCCTGTCTCAACGAGGAAGCCATCCTTCGCGCCCATGGCAATAGACCTTCTCAGGACCTCGTCCGATTCGGCATCTCCGATGGAGACTGCCGTTACGGCGCCCCCCGACTTTTCAACGATGCGCACGGCCTCTTCTATCGAGTAATTGTCCCAATCGTTTACCTTGAAAGGCACTTTTGACAGATCAACCGCCTTCCCCTCGCCCGTGATCCGGAGTTCTTCCTCCTGCGTTGCGGGCACTCTTTTGGTAAAAACTATAAGATTCATCTTATAACACCTCCGTCAGTATCTCTGAAAGTTCTCTCACAAGTATGCCTTTTTCCGTAGCAGGGTCCTCAAGGGTCATAACGCAGAAAGGACAGCTCGTCGCGATCACCTCGGCGCCTTTGTCCACCGCCTCCTGGGTACGCACTTCAGCGTTTCTCTGGTACGTGGCCTCCACCTCGAAAAACATTCTTCCGCCGCCGCCTTCACAGCACATCGAATTTTCTCTCGATCTTGAAAATTCTAAAAAATCGATGCCTTCGACAGATTTCAGTATATCCCTTGGCTGATCGAAGATGCCGTTTTGTTTCCCCAGGAAACAGGGGTCATGGTAGATGACCTTTTTATTATACGATCCCGTGAGAACGATGGAGCCTTCCTTGATCATCGGAGCTAAAAGCTCTGTATAGTGGACTATCTTGATCCCAATGTCGCCGTATTCTTTTTTAAGTGCATTCATGCAATGGGGTGATAGGGCGATTATCTCCTTTACCCCGTATTCTTTGAAATTTGCGATGCTTTCTTCCTGAAGTTCTTCGAAAAGACCAAATTCTCCCACCCTCCTGATCTCATTGCCGCAGCACGCCTCCTCTTCGCCGAGGATGCCGAATTCGACCCCGCCTTTGTTAAGGATCCTTGCAACGTTCACGGGGATTACCATGCATCGCGGGTCATATGCCTGGATGCAGCAAACAAAAAGGAGCCGCTTCGATTCTGTCTCTGATATGTGAGGGACCTCAAAATCGAGCTTCTCTGTCCATGCAGCCCGTTTGTTGCGGGAGCGCCCCCAGGGGTTTTTCTGTACAAAGGTGTTCTCGAGGGCCTTCTGGAGCGCCAGGGGCACCGATCCGTTCTCTATAAGCGCTGATCGCATTTCGATAATGACTTCGGAAGGCTTCACGTCTCTCGGGCACCTGATCGTGCAGGCCCCGCAAGATGTGCAGTACCAGGGAAGGGATTCCTCGACCACAGCCTGAAACTGTTTTTTCCGAACGAGCATCCTTATATTAAAAAGCGTCTTGCCTGATTCGGGACAACTTCCGGTACATTTGCCGCACTGGATACACACCAAAGCTTTGTGGCTCGCTTGTGTCAACATGTTCTTCGCACCTCGGTTTTACCTTTTATCTCAACGGACAATATTATGCAATTTAAGTACCATATCGGCGCGCCGTTAAAACACGCTATTTTTGGATAAATATTGTCTATTGCCGGGAACCCCCCACACATGCCGAACAAGAATTGTATCAGAACGAAACAACTGTGCTCGTTTACTACAGGTGAAACTCTATATGGGGTACGTCCGGCATTCATTATACCATGTTCCTGAAAAAAATTAAGCGCCTTTTCGGCCACTGCCTTCCCTCTCCTATGAGCCGAATTGCCTTCGTAATTCGGGCTTTGAGATCTTGCCCGCTGAATTGCGGGGCATTTCAGCGATAAAATAGACGAATTTGGGGACCTTGTAGCCCGCGATCTTGCCTTTGCAGTACTTGATGGCATCGCTCTCGGAAAACTGCGCCCCATCGTTCAATACGATGGTCACGGCTACCGCCTCGCCCCACACGGGGTGGGGGACGCCGATGGCCGACGATTCCTTTACCGCAGGGTGTTCGTTGATGACCTTTTCGATCTCAGCCGGATAGACGTTCTCGCCGCCGGTGATGATCATGTCCTTCTTGCGGTCGATGATGTAGACATAGCCCTTTTCGTCGACGCGGCAGATGTCTTCCGTGTAGAACCAGCCGTTCCTGAAGGCCTTTTCCGTCTGTTCTTCTTTTCGCCAGTACCCCAGGGAGGTGCCCATCCCGCGCACCCTCATCTCGCCTACTCCCGGCGGGATAATGGGGTTGTCATTTTCGTCGACGATCTCTATTTCGCAGTCATAGCCGTCCTTGCCGCAGGACTCCAGTATCCTCAGGTTGTCATCGGTAAGCTCTTGTGCGATGTCCCTTACGGAAAGGTTTGTGGTAAGGCCCGTTGTCTCCGTTGTTCCGTGGTGCTCTCCCAGGATATTGCCGAAGGTATCGATGAACTGTTTATAGACGGAAGGGATAATGCCGGCCCCCGCGAACCAGAGCTTGTTCATGCACGATATGTCGTATTTCTCTTTCAGCGCAGTCCAGGCCTCGAGGATCATCCTGACCATTGGCGTCGCGAGCATCCCCGCAACGATATGCTCCTCGTGGGCGGCCCGGAACAGGGCCTCAGCGTCCCATTTCTGGAAAAGGATGCTTGTCGCCCCCATATAAAAGGGGCCCAAAAAAGAGGTTGCCGCTGTCACGTGATACATCGGGCAGACCGTGAAGCCGATGTCTTCCGTGAGAACCCGGTTATTGAACCCGCAGGTACGGCCGCAGTGGTACAGGTTGCGGTGGGTCTGCATGACCCCCTTTGGAGACCCGGTTGTGCCGCTTGTGTACATGAGCATGGCGATGTCGTCTTCAAAGACGGGAGCTTCCCACCCGGCTTCGACGGCACCCTGGATGATCTCTTCGTAGCCGCGCCAGCCTTCCGGCCTGCTCTCCTTCGGCCCGATATGAATATACTCCCTGACCGAAGGGATCTCGTTCTTTATCTCCTGCGCGGTTTTGACATACTGCTCTTCGACGAAGAGGATGACAGGCTCCGCGTCGGAAAGGACGCCTGCCATCTCCCGCCCCGCGAGCCTGAAATTGACGGGCACAAATATCAGCCCCGATGAGGGCACGCCGAGGGTCAGTTCCGCGTATTCGTAGCTGTTCTGGCTCATGATGCCCACCCGGTCGCCCCTGTTCGCGCCGAGGCCGTATAGGGCGCTGCCGATCTTCATTGCCCTTTTCTTCAGTTGGCTGAAGGTACAGCTTTTTCCGGTCTCAAACTCTTTCATGGCGAGCTTCTCCGGATACAGCGAAGCGTTCCTGTCGATCAGGGTTCTCGTGGTCTGAAATTGATGTTCTGTGCTCATTGGGCATCCTCCTGCATAGGGCTTGCGATATGTTATGAAACAGGTACATTAAATAGCAATTAACATGCCACAGCCAATGGCTTACGCAGCCGGCTGCCGGCCACCGGCGGTCAGCAATTGAACTACCCCGCCGCTATGCCCAAAATGATCAACTGTATCCAAAATGCACAGAAAGAGGAAATGCTGACGCAGCTATCCGCCACCGAGCAGGATTAGAGAGAATAGAACCGTATCCCCGTCGCACAGCCCGGTATCCAGGCCCTGCGGAAGGGCAAGATAAGAAAAATCGTTCAGGCGTACATCGAAAAGGCTGTCCAGATTTATATCGCCCGTATGGGGGTCAATAACGTCATTCGCAAAATGGGTGCCGCCAAAGACTTTCTTAAAAAGATCCCGCAGCGTACCTGTTTCCATCTCCACTTCAGGGGGTATCTCCGGGATATTCACCGTTGTCTTGACGCGGATCAGCATACTGCCGTTTGAACCTATACCTTCCTCTCCCTCCCTGCGTAATATTTATCCCGCAGCTCGCGCTTCAATATCTTTCCTGACGGGGTTTTGGGGAGGGCGCCGGCAAATTCAACCGACTTCGGGGCCTTATACTTGGCAAGCCTCTCCTTGCAGAAGTTTATCAGCTCCCCGGCAGACGCATCAGCCCCCTGTCGCAAGACCACCACGGCGTGGACCTTTTCCACCCAGTAGTCGTCAGGGATGCCGAAGACGGTGGCCTCCTGCACGGCGGGATGCTGATAGAGCACCTCTTCTACCTCGCGGGGATAGACGTTCTCGCCCCCGGAGACGATCATGTCCTTCTTCCTGTCGACGATGTAGATGTAGCCCTTCTCGTCATACCGCCCCATGTCTCCAGTGTGGACCCAGCCGTTCAGGAAGGTTTCGGCGGTCTCTTCAGGCCTGTGCCACCATTCCTTCGGGATCCCTTTGCTCTTCACGATGATCTCTCCCACCACGCCGGGCTCCACATCGTTATCGTGGTCATCGACGATCCTCACGTGGACGCCGATGTGAGGAAAGCCGCAGGACGCAAGGATCTTCTGCTCTTCAGGAGGCCTGTTCACCACGTCGTGCTGCTTCTTCGAGAGCACGGTGACATTCGGCCCGTCCTCGGTCCCGCCGTAGAACTGCATGAAGATGGGGCCCCATTTTTCCATGCCCCGCTTCAGGAGCTCCACGGGCATCGGCGAGGCGGCGTAGAACATGCGCTTCAGGCTTGAGAGGTCATATTTGTCAACGTCAGGAAGGGCAAGGAAGGCAGCGAGGTGCGTAGCCACAATGTGGATGTCGGTAGCCTTCTCGTCCTGGATCGTCTGAAGCGTCGCGGCCGGATCGAAGGATATCTGGGGCATGATGACGTTGCTGCCTGCCGCATAGAAGTATCCCCAGAAGTTTTTTGTGCCCCCGATATGGAATAATGGCATGATCTGGACGTGCTTGTCCCCCTGCTCTAAGCTCATGGCCGTGGGGAACCGCCTTGTGTCATCCATGGCCCGCTCGAAGGTGTAAAGGGCGGCGCGCGGAACGCCTGTGGTGCCGCTTGTATAGAAAAGAAAGACGGGGTCATCTTCGCGGGCATCCACATCAGGCTCATCCTTCGGAAAAGTTTCAAGGAGCGTGCGATGGGAGGCCATTCCCGGGATATCTGCGGTGCCGAAGGAGATGAAGTTCTTTACCTTCGGTATATGCGGCCGCAGGCGGTTGACAAGCTCGACCAGCTCCGGGCCTACGAAGAGGGTGTTGCACTCTGAATAGTTGATGAGATAGTCGAGCTCGTTATCCTGCAGCCTCGGGTTGAAGGGCGAGGAGATGAAGCCGAACTTCATCGCCGCGCCATAGGCATCGGCGTACTCGATGCAGTTCCACGAGAGGATGCCGAGGACATCGCCCTTCTTCACACCCATGGACCGCAAGGCATGGATCAGCGCATTGACGCGGTCGTTAAACTGCGCAAAGGTTACCGACTCGCCGCCGCACTTGATCGCCATCTCGTCGGCATAGAGGAGCGCGTTCCTGTAGATGATGTCGGCGTATATGCCGGTATTGTAGCGGGACAGCTCCTTGAGCACCAATTTTCTTGACATATCTTTTCATTCTCCTTTTCCTTTTCTTTTACTTCATGAACCCCGGTAAGAACAATGCGAGTTGAGGGAAGAAAAAGACGATGAGCAGGCCTATGAGGTCGCAGATAATGAACACGGTCGCCCCCAAGTATATATCCCGAATGGTGGTTTCTTTCGGCGCAACCCCCTGCATCACAAAGAGCGTCAACCCGAAGGGAGGGCTCTTCATTGCCACGCCCATGTTGAGCAATATGAGGATAACGAACCAGAGGGTGTCGATGTCAAGGGACCGCACGATGGGCATGAAGATGGGGAGGGTGACCATGAGGATCGATACCTGTTCCATAAAACAGCCCAGGATGAGGAACAACGCCTGCATGATGATAACGGTTACAAGCGGAGAGAGGTTGTAGCTCACCACAAACTCACAGAGGCCCTGGCTTGCGCCCGTATAGGCCAGAAGCTGGCCAAAGGCGGTTGCACCGGTCAATATCATGAACATCATTACGGTGATCTTTACGGTATTTACAAAGGACTCTTTGATGATACCGAGGCTCAATCTTCCGTAACAGGCGATCAGGACTATGCTGCCCGCCACGCCCAGCACCGCCGATTCCGTGGGCGTGCAGAAGCCGAAGAAGATCAGCCAGGTTACCAGGAACATGATGCTGCCGAAGGGCAGCACATATTTTACAAAGCTCATGATCTTGTCCGACCAGGCATACTTCTGCGGGGAATAATCACGGGCAATGTTCGGGTCCACCTTGGCCGCAATAATGATGTAGGCCACATAGCAGAACGCCAAAACCAGGCCGGGGATGATCCCTCCTATGAGGAGCTTGCCGATGGAGACCTCCGCGAGCGCACCGAGGATGACCGCAAAGGCGCTCGGAGGGATGATCATTGCCAGGGCGCCGGCAAAACATGAACCGACCGCAAAATACCTCTTGTATCCTCTCTGGTACATCTCCGGGAGCAGTATGCTCCCCAGCATGGCCGTCGTGCCCTGCGCGGAACCGCTGAGTGCGGCAAATATCGTCGCGCTGCCGACACCGAGCAATGCCAGCCTCCCGCGGAGACCCCCGATCCATTTATCCAGTGTCTTGATCGTAAAGGAGAAGACCCCCGATCTCGCGATAAGCTCACCCATGAGGATAAAAACAGGGACAGGCAACAGGACGAAATTGCTGATCGATGAGAAGATCGTATGGGAGAGCTGCATAAGGCCGTCGGCGCCGCCCCAGAAGAAAAATATCCCGACGATATTGATGATCGTAAATGAAATGAAAATAGGAAAGCCGAGCATCATGAGAAGTACAAGGCTGCCCAGTATTATTGCAAAGGGTATATACCATTCCATTCTATTCGGCTCCTTCTTCGGTGGATTTACTTTTGATCTTGCGGATGCCGGCGGCGAACTGACGAAGGAATTCTGCAAACAGCAAAAAGAATCCAAGGGAAACGATGAAGAGAAAGTAGTATTTGCCGATCGTATAGATCTTTACCACCTTGAGCCCGTCACGATAGCTGTACGCCCCTGCTATGAAGCTCATCAGGCCCAATATCATTGAGACCAGGCCCCCGACCGCGGAATGGAGGAGGTGCAGATACGTTTTTCCCTTTTCGCTCAAAAAGTTGTCCAGCACATCGATCCGCACGTGCCCGCCCTCTCTTAGAAGCCATGCCGCCCCGAAGAACGCCAAAGCAAAAAGGATATATTCCGTGATCTCTATATCCCAGGTCAGCGGCTTATTGAAAAAATATCGTAAAATGATGTCGCAGAATTTTATGATCACCGCACAACCGAGCAGTATGCCGCCAAGATAGGCGAGGCTTTCTATTATCCAGTCAAAGATCCCCTTGCGTTCCATGTTTCCTCCCGGTAACGATATGCGCGGAAAAGACCGACGGATACCCCTCTAAGGCGAAGAGGGGTATCCGGACATTCGACATAGATTGTTACTGCCAGGGAAATGCCCCTTTCGGCAATGCCTTTTTTGAGCTGGCCTTCTGGAGCTTCGGGCCGTACTCGGGTGCGCTTTTCAGGACAAAGTTCCATGTCTCGTCATGAATTATCTTTAAGAGCTTCTTGGCCTCTTCAGGCGGCAGCTGAATAAATTCCATGCCCGCCTTTAGCCTGACATTGTCCTCTTTTTCCATGATCAACATCTGGCGCATGGTTGCGACATATTCCATGTCCTTCATAACGTCCATGATTATATCCTGTGCCTCTTTGG
>JAGOOA010000059.1 GCA_017992765.1 Syntrophorhabdaceae bacterium | reverse complement strand
AAGGGACTTAAAATCCCTCGGTCCTTGTGGCTGTACGGGTTCGATTCCCGTCCCGGGCACCAAAAAAATATTTACATATTTTTGTTTTTTTAGTATGATGCTTTAAATAGCTGGCATTTTAAGCGATCGGTATTCATCTTCAATAAATATCCACTTGTCGTCCGTAGTCTCAGGGGGAGGCGATGCTTCAGGGCAGGATATGGCCCTGGAATATTTGCTTGAGCCCTGGCTTGCGCCCCGGGGAGATGTGGCGCAGCGAGGGCTAAAAAGGGGCAGGTTGATCAGCGTAATCTTTAGAAAGCATTAACAATCCAAGGATGTTCCGGGGGTTGCCTTTGTTTTCACAGGCAATGTGGGAGTTGTCTGTCAATGCTATTGGAAGAAGAAAAAGGAGGGGTATATCATGGGTATGACAAGGAGAAGGTTTCTCTTTGGAGGTGGAGCTGCGGCCGCAGGGATAGCGATCTCCGGGAAATCGGCGTCGGCAAGAACGATCGATGCGCCCGGGCTTCGCACCAAGGGCCTTAAGGCAACGACAACGGTCTGTCCTTTCTGTGCTGTAGGATGCGGGATGATCGTGCACGTCAAAGATGGGAAAGTGGTCAATATCGAAGGAGATGACTCAAGCCCCATCAACAGAGGGTCGCTGTGTTCAAAGGGAGAGGCGTTGTTCCAGGTTGCGAATAACGAGCGGCGCCTCCAGAAGGTCATGTACCGGGCGCCGGGCGCCGATCGCTGGGAGGAGAAGTCGTGGGACTGGGCCCTTGACCGTATTGCAGGGCTGATGAAGGAGACCCGGGACAGGACCTTTCAGGCGAAAGAGACCAACAAAAAGGACGGTAAGCGCTACACGGTGAACCGGACGAACGGGATGGCGATCCTCGGCGGCGCCGGGCTCGACAATGAGGAATGCTACCTCCTGATCAAGTTTGCCCGCTCCATAGGGCTGGTCTTTGTGGAGCACCAGGCGCGCCTCTGACACTCTTCCACAGTCGCCGGTCTGGCGGCCTCTTTCGGAAGGGGTGCTATGACGAATCACTGGATCGACCTGAAGAATAGTGATTGCATCATGACCATAGGCTGCAACCCTGCTGAAAATCACCCCATCTCTTTTAAGTGGATAGAAGCGGCAATTGAAAAAGGCGCGAAGCTTATTACGATAGATCCCCGCTACACAAGGACCGCTTCCAAGGCAGATATCTACGCCCGTTTGCGGCCCGGGACAGACGTTGCGTTCCTGGGAGGCCTCATCAATTATGCGCTGCAGAAGAACCTTATACACACCGAGTACGTCCGGGATTATACGAATGCCTCTTTTATTGTCAGCGAGGGTTTTGACTTTAAAGAAGGGATGTTCGATCACTGGAACGAGCAGGAGAAGTCCTACGATACGAAGGCGTGGACCTACGCCGTCGACGGATCAGGGAAGGCGCTTAGGGACCCTACAATGAAAGATCCGCGGTGCGTCCTCCAGCTTTTAAAAAGGCATTACTCGCGCTACGACATCCATACGGTATGCAAGATCACCGGCACTGACCAGGATGATTTTCTCAAAGCGGCAGAAGCCTTCTGTTCCACCGGCCGTCCTGGCCGCGCCGGCACGATCCTCTATGCCATGGGCATCACGCAGTCAACTCACGGCGTCCAGAATGTCAGGGCCGTGGCCATGCTCCAGATGCTCCTCGGGAACATAGGCATTGCCGGGGGAGGGGTGAATGCGCTGCGCGGCGAGTCGAATGTCCAGGGGTCGACGGACTACGGTCTCCTCTTCCATGTTCTGCCCGGCTACCTCCCGGCCCCCGAATACAGGGACGAAACGCTTGAATCGGCGATCGCACGGTATTTCCCGAGATCAAAGGAGCCAAAGAGCACGAACTGGTGGCAAAACGGCGGCAAATATATGGTGAGCCTTCTGAAAGCCTGGTGGGGAGGGCATGCTACCGATGAGAACGGCTACTGCTTCGACTATCTTCCGCGGCGAAGCGGCAATCATTCATACAATGAGATCATTCGCAAGATCGTTCAGGGAAAGATGGAGGGGCTGCTTTGCATGGGCATGAACCCGGCCGTGGGAGGCCCTAATTCCGGCAGCGTCCGGGAAGGCCTCGGGAGGCTGAAATGGCTTGTCACGGCGGACCTCTGGGAGACCGAAACATCCATCTTCTGGAAGCGGCCCGGCGTTGATCCAAAGGATATAAAGACCGAGGTTTTCATGCTTCCCGCGGCGGCATCCATGGAAAAGGAGGGGAGCATCAGCAACTCCGGCAGGTGGACCCAGTGGCGCTATACGGCGGTAGAGCCGCCCGGGGCGGCGAAAAGCGACCTGTGGATCGTCGACCAGTTCCATAAGAAACTAAAGGCCCTCTATAAGAAGGATGGCGGCGTTCTTCCGGCCCCGGTCATAAAGCTGTCCTGGAATTACGGCCACGGCCACGAGCCCGATGTCCATCTCGTAGCAAAGGAGATCAACGGCTATTTTACCCGTGACGTGACCATAAAAGATAAGGACAAGACGGTGGAATTCAAGGCAGGAGAGCAGGTGCCGTCATTTGCGCAGCTTCAGGACGACGGCTCTACGGTCTCGGGGTGCTGGATCTACTGCGGTTCCTATACCGGCAAGGGAAATATGATGGCCAGGAGGGACACTTCCGACCTGCCCAACGGCCTTGGCATGTATCCGAACTGGGCCTGGTCGTGGCCGGTCAACAGGCGGATCCTTTATAACCGTGCGTCCGTGAACAAGGCGGGCAGGCCCCTTGATACAAAGCGGCCCGTTATTGCCTGGAACGCCCTTAAAAAGAAGTGGGAGGGAGACGTACCCGACGGGGGTGCGCCTCCTCTCGATGATGTTAAAGGGGTGTATCCCTTCATCATGCTTTCCGAGGGGGTTGGCCGCCTCTATGCCCTCAATATAAAGGACGGCCCTTTCCCTGAGCATTATGAGCCGGTGGAGAGCCCTGTCCGGAATGTTCTTTCAAAGGTCCAGAACAACCCCTGCGTCAAGATCGGTAAGAACGTGACCTGCGATATACATCGATACCCTTATATAGGTACGACCTACAGGGTGACAGAGCATTGGCAGGCCGGCGCCATGACAAGGAACCTGCCCTGGCTGGTGGAGCTTGTACCCGATATGTTCGTTGAGATAAGCAAATCCCTTGCCAGTGCAAAAAATATCAAAAACGGCGACCGCGTGCGCATCACAACCGAGCGAGGCTCCATCGAAGGGTACGCCCTGGTCACTTCCCGCATGCAGCCGTTAATAGTGGACGGTACATTGGTGGAACAGGTGGGCATACCGTGGCATTTTGGCTACGCAGGGCTCGCAACCGGCGATAGCGCAAACATCCTTACGTCAGAGGCCCAGAGCCCGGTTTCAGGCATCCCGGAGTTCAAGGCCTTCCTCTGTAATGTTGAGAAAGGAGGTCTTCAGGTATGAGCGCAAAAAGAAATTTTTCGAACGATCGCACGTTTCTCATAGATACAACACGCTGTACGGGGTGCAGGAGCTGCCAGGTGGCATGCAAGCAATGGAATCAGATGAAGGCAGAGGAGACAACATTCTTCCAGGGAGAAGGGTATCAAAACCCTGCGCATCTTTCAGAAAATACATTAACGGCAGTAAAATTCATCGACGGCTGGAGGTATGGGAGGAACGAGTTTGCCTTCTACAAGGAGATGTGTATGCACTGCAACGAGCCGGCGTGCGTATCGGTCTGCCCGGTGAGCGCTTTCATAAAAACCCCTGAAGGGCCGGTGATCTATGATGCCAAACGATGCATAGGCTGCCGCTTCTGCATGATCGCCTGCCCATTCGGCGTCCCTAAATATCAGTGGAGCAAGGGCCTGCCCCTCGTGGTGAAGTGTTCCGGCTGCTTCAGCAGGGTGAGGGAAGGGCTTATCCCCGCATGCGCGAAGGCGTGCCCTACGGCCATAACATACGGCAGCCGCCAGGAGATGATCAACGAGGCGAACAGGCGAATTACGGCACACCCGGGAAAATACATGAGCAGGATCTACGGGCTCGAGGAGGCGGGGGGCACCAGCGTGCTCTATCTGTCTGCGATCCCTTTCAACGAATTGGGGTTCAAGAAGGTTACACAGCGCCCGCTGCCGTCTCTTACGTGGGCGGCGCTGCGTTTTGTGCCCGCCGCGTTCATTACTATGGGAGGCTCCCTGGCATTTATCTCCTGGCTGACGAACCGTAAGGAGCGGTTGCGAAGAGAAAAAGAAATGGAAGATGACCGGAAGGCATCGGGGAAGGGGGACAGACAATGACGGCAATGAAAAAGATAATAAGCGAGATGCAGGATTTCCATATTTTCCTGAGGATACTCATAGTGCTGGTTACCGCCGGATTGATCGCTGCAATAGCGCGCTTTACCTTCGGGCTCGGCGCGACGACAAACCTGAGCGATGTCTACCCCTGGGGGCTCTGGGTCTCCTTTGATGTCGTGACATCCGTCCCTCTGGCTGCGGGGGCTTTTGTGCTGGGGGCGATAGTGCACTGCTTCCACATAAAGAAGCTTGAGCCCCTGGTCCGGCCTGCCATCGTTACAGGCTTTCTCGGGTACTCCCTCGTGTGCATAGGGCTTCTCCTTGATCTGGGCCAACCCCATCGAGGCTGGCATATCTTTGCGTACCCCAACCTGCACTCGCCCATGTTCGAGGTGGCGCTCTGCGTTATGTCGTACACCACCGTCGCCCTGCTCGAGTTCCTCGCGCCGGTATTTGAAAAGTTCGGCCTCCATCTTCCCCTGCGCTTCCTTCGCACCCTGGAGCTGCCCCTGATTGTCCTCGGGGCCGCCATCGCCACCCTCCACCAGTCGACCATCGGCACCTTTTTCCTGATAGCTGTCGACAAGCTTCACAATCTCTGGTACAACCCGATCCTGCCGCTCCTTTTCTGGATATCCGCGGTCTTTACGGGGATGTGTATCATCATTATCGAGGCCGTCATGGTCCACCGGTATCTGGACCAACCGGACGAGACCGAACTGCTCGCAACGCTGGCCCGGATCATCCCGTGGTTCCTCGGGATATACCTTGTCCTGAAGATGTACGCGCTCTTTTTCCTGAGCGAGAGGCCACTCTTCGACCGTCCCGGGCTCACCGCGCTCTTTACGATAGAAATGGTCGCCGGCATTATCGTCCCGCTGATCATGTTTCTGCACAAGCGGATCAGGAAAGACAGCACCATGCAGCTGCGCGCAGCAGGCCTGGTCGTCATGTTCGGATTGGTGCTGAACCGTTTTAACGTGTCCATGTTCGGGATGATCCAGAAAGACCAGCAGATATACTACCCGTCGGCCATTGAGTCCATTGTGACGATCGGGATCATTGCAGCCCATATCCTGTTCTTTGCGGTGGTCGCACGGTATTTTCCGATCTTTGAGCACCACCCGGAAGATGTCGATTACGCGATCCCTGACGGTTTTCGCAGGGTCAAAGAAGCCGCTTACGACCGGCAAACCGTCGTGAGGCGATAAACCCGGTGAAACGTGAAATGTGATCAGAGCATGAGCAGGTGGTTGTTATCGTTGAGCCACTGCCGGTGCTTTCTGTAATCCGGAGCCATCTCTTCCACAAAGCCCCAGAACCTTTTCGAATGGTTCTTGTGCTTTATGTGTGCGAGCTCGTGTATTATCACGTAATCTATGACAGGGTAGGGCGCCATGACAAGACGCCGGCTAAAAGAGAGCCTGTTGTCAGCGGAGCACGATCCGTAGCGGCTCTGCGCGCCTGTTATGCGGACCTCTATGGGCGGGAACCTTAACTGCCGCCGGTAATGGTCCACCCTCTCTGCAATGATCTCCTTTGCCCTCCCGGCATACCATTTAACGAAGAGCTCCCTTGCCTTTTCACGGCTGCCCCTATACAACCGAAAGATGCCATGCGCAAGGGTAAGCGGCTGTCCCTCCTTTCTCTCGCATATCTCCAGCGGATATGTATCGCCCAGATAGAGAAAGGTATCGCCGGAGACGAACCTTCTCGGCCCCCCGCACTCGCGGCTGCGTTGACGGTGCAGCGCAAGGTTTTTTTCTATCCAGGCCTGTCTCGAGCGGACGAATGCAGTGACATCCTTTTCAGGCGTCCTGTAAGGCACCTGGACGATCACCATGCCGTCATCGTCGATCCTGAGGCTCAGCGTCCTTTTCCTCTTTTTGCTTCGCAGTACTATTGGGGTCAACTCTTCAAATGTCAATTGTTTGATGATCCTCGTTCCTCGATACTTGTTCAAACCAGTATCCAGCATACAGATCAGTTCTATGTCCTACGTTCAACGTTCTACGTTTTAAATATCAAACCCGCACTGAAACAGCCTAATGTTTTTAACGTTTGCCGTCAGTTTGCTTGTCTTATTAACCTTGAACATAGAACATTGAACGTTGAACGATCATTTGTCATATCTCCGCCTCTTCTCCCATGAGGGGAACGCGGGTTTCGAAGGAGAACCTTTCCTGAACTATATGTTCGAACTGAAGGGATACCGATTCTTCACCATGGGTTATGAAGACCTTCGGCTTATTCGTGAGCGTTTCCAGCCACTCGAGGAGCTCCTTCTGGTCCGCGTGGGCCGAGAATCCGCCGATGGTGTAAACCTTTGCCCTTATGACCATCTCCTCGCCGAAGATGCGGGCTGTCTTCGCGCCGTCGACAATATACCTGCCGAGCGTCCCCTGCACCTGGAAACCGGTAAATATGATGCTGGAATCGGGCCTCCAGATATTATGTTTGAAATGATGGCGTATCCTGCCGCCATCGCACATGCCGCTGCCGGCTATGATGATCGCCCTCGACTTGATCTTGTTGATCTTCTGCGATTCCTCTACGGTTGTCGTGAAATTGATCCTCATCCCTTCGCTGCTCCGGGCCTTGAAGGTATTCACCGCTTCCGCATCGAAAAATTCAGGGTGGGCCATGTAGATCTTCGTCGCCTTGTCCGCGAGGGGGCTGTCCACGTAGACGTCGAGGTCTTCCAGCTTCCCTTCTTTAACGAGCCTGTTCAGTATGTAGAGCACATCCTGGGTCCTCCCCACCGCAAAGGAAGGGATGAGGACGTTGCCGCCCCTCCTGAAGGTATCCTTGATCGCCTGTTCCAGCTCATAGATGCTGTCGTCCATATTTTTATGCAGCCTGTTGCCGTACGTTGACTCAACAACGACGTAGTCGGCTTCTTCAACGTGCTGCGGGTCTTTAATGATCGGATTTCCGCTCTTCCCGATGTCTCCCGAGAATAGGGCCTTTTTTTCCTTGCCGGCCTGGTCGCGGTACCATATCTCAAGGGCAGCCGAGCCGAGGATGTGCCCGGCATCGAGAAACCTGTACCTGACCGTTCCATTTTTCAGCTCCTCGATGTTCCCGTAGGTTTTCTTGTCGAAAAAGGGGATCGCCCGCTTCGCGGCCTCCGTATCGTAGAGCGGCTCATACCTGATGTCCTTGCCCTCCCTGAAGGATTTCTTCGTGAGCCATTCGGCATCCTTTTCCTGGATATGGGCTGAATCGTAGAGCAGGATCTCTGAGAGCTCGGCCGTTGCGGACGTGCAGAGGATGCGGCCCTTAAATCCCTCTGCCACAAGCTTCGGGATCAGCCCCGAATGGTCGAGGTGGGCATGGGTAAGGAGGAGATAATCGATCCCGGCAGGATCAAAATGAAAAGGCTCTCTGTTGAGGTCGTCGGAACCCTTTCCCTGGTGCATGCCGCAGTCAACAAGGATCTGAATGCCATCCGATAGTAAATGATAACACGATCCGGTCACCTTCCGTGCTGCGCCTAAAAACCTGATCTTCATACGTTGCTCCTTTCAATCCCGATGATCCCCCGC
>JAGOOA010000024.1:35852-37250 GCA_017992765.1 Syntrophorhabdaceae bacterium | reverse complement strand
CAAAAAGGATCGCCAACCTCGCCGAGCTGTCCGACAGCAAGAAACAGCCGCCCTCATCAAAGTTTACCGACTACATCGTTGCCAACCTGAACAAGATAGACAACCAGAAGCGCCCGCGGACGAGGGGAACACTGAAGAAACATGTTGAATCGTTGTTGCGGGACAAGGCGAATACGGGCGAGATAGATGCGATCATTGAAGAGATGTTCATAAAAGGGCTCCTCACCCTGACCAACAACCGCCTCAAATATATCCTCGACGCCCAGGATTAATGATCCGCCGCTACACCGCAGATCACTCCGGACATAAGCCGCGTTAAGCGTTCCAGCACCTTCCGCGTTCGCTGTTTTCATAGATGACGCCGGTTGATTATTCCCGTTGACTTCAACGGGATGATTTTTTATAGTAAAAGGTATACATACAACACAATAAACATACGGAGGGCATGATGGAATTTGAACAGACCTTTATTAATTTTCTTCTTCGTCATCAGGAAAAATACAACAGGACCTACAACTTCCTGATCCTTATGGACGCGCTGATAAGCGCGGCAAAACACATCCAGCACTATTACCTGACAGGTGCCCTGAAGGGAAACCTCGGTTATGCCAACCTGATCAATGTGCAGGGCGAAGACGTGATGCGCATGGACCAGATAGCCCACGAGATCGCCATACATTATCTCAAGACAACGGAGAGGGTGATAAGGGCGGTCAGCGAAGAAGCGGACGAAATAATAAGCCTCAACGAAGACACCGGCAGGTATTTTATATATTTTGATCCCCTCGACGGCTCGTCAAACGTCTCTCACGGCCTGCCCGTCGGCTTTCTCTTCGGCATCGCAAAGCGCAACCTCGAAGGCCCCGAGGACTACCATTTGAGGGCAGGCAGGGATTATATAGCCTCAGGCATGTTCGTTATCCCCACCGGCACCTTTACCATTGCCCTGAAAGATGCCGGGACATGGAGGTTCCACATCGACGAAACCATGAATTACGTCAAACCGATACAGATGATGCTTCCTGAAGATAAAAAAAGCTGGGAGTTGTCATTCAACTCGGCGAACCGGAACACGTACTCCGAAAAGGTCCAGAAATGGATAGTGGCAAACGAGCAAAAATATGCCTTCAGGTATCTCGGCGCGCTGGCGGGGGACTTCCATCGGATCCTCTCCAACGGCGGCATGTTCATGTATCCCGCGATCGTCAACCATCCGAACCCGAAGAAGAACCGCCCGGACGGAAAGCTCCGGCTCATGTACGAAGCCTCTGTCGTGGCATTCATGTGCCGCGAGGCCGGCGGGGATGCCGTGAACGAAAAGGGCATTCCGATACTCGATATCGAGCCCGAAAAACACCACCAGAGGACGGCGCTATACGTGGGATCCAAACCGTTGGT
>JAGOOA010000024.1:0-35752 GCA_017992765.1 Syntrophorhabdaceae bacterium | reverse complement strand
TCGTGGCATTCATGTGCCGCGAGGCCGGCGGGGATGCCGTGAACGAAAAGGGCATTCCGATACTCGATATCGAGCCCGAAAAACACCACCAGAGGACGGCGCTATACGTGGGATCCAAACCGTTGGTGGACGAGATAGCAGCAGTGCTGCGGGGCCAATAATAGCACACCCGTAAGTCGTAAGGCGTCAGGCGTGAGGCGTTTAACCCCTTACGACTTACGATTCACGCCTCACGGGTTTATAGGAGGGGGCTTGCTTCATCGCCCCCTCCGCCGTATTTTAGTCCGCGAGATCGCTCACATTCTCGACGCCGGCCGCCTCGCCGAGGTAATCCTTAAGGTTCGGCTGGATAACAACCGGCTTTATAAATTTCTCAACGTACTGACGGGTGCCCTTCATGCCCAACAGATCGAAGAGCTTCCTGAACTGGGACTCCCAGTCCTTCTTGATCGCTTCCTTGACGGAAGACGGCACGTTCCATGACTGCGTCTTGAAAGGACCCACCGCATTTTTCCGCACTTTATAGTAGAACTGCTCATCGGTCATGTCGCTTTTCTTATCCGAGGAATGTTTTTCCCGCAGGTAGGAATACATTTCCTCACGCAGGCTATCGGGGATGCGGTCGAAGAACATATTCATAAAATTCGTTGCCAGGTGGATCTCGCACGTCTCAATCTCCACAAACTTGCCGAAGGCGTCTTCGGGCAAGGTGGAAGCGCCGTGCTGCACAGCTCCTCCCATGCCATAATCCTTTCGGGCAACCTGGCTTAAGCGGTGCAATGTGTCGAAATCGACCTTGACCTTCGCAATAGACCCGTCCGGAAGCACAACGCCGCCATGCGACGTTCCAGTCTGGATGCTGATCTTGCTCAAACCCGTCATTCCGGCGCCCCGCTCGTCCAGCGCCTTCCTGAAGCCTTCAATATAGGCGCGCAGCTCTTCCTCCGTCGAGTTACGGCCGCCGACCTCGCCGATCTCACCGCCCACTGAAACGGTTACCCCCTTGGGCTCCGTTTTGCGGATATAGGCGGTCAATTCGGCGGAAAGCCCGGTATTGAGCTCCTGCTGCTCCGGCACCGTGGGTTTGCTCAGGTCTACCATCGTAGAGGTATCTACATCAATGTTAAAAAAACCCGCGGCGATCGATTCCTTTATCAGGTCTTTCACCGCCTGCACCTCGGCATCGGGGTTGGCCCCGTACCGCTTTGCGGAGATCTGAAAATGGTCCCCCTGGATAAATACCGGCCCCTTGTAATCCTCCGCTATGGCAGCGGCAAGGATAGAAGTGGCGTATTCCGTGGGGTGCTGGTTCGTGTATCCGATCTCGGAGCGCGCTATCTCAAAGATGAATGCCGAGGCATCAATGCCTTTTGCCAGGCGAAAGATCACGCGGGCAGCGTCAAAAGAAAGGGCGCGCAGGTTTATCGCCGGAACCGTGAAGACCGGCGGCACCTCGCCTCGGCCGCGGGCCATGTACAGATCGTGGATCGAGGCGGGAACGATCCCCAGATCCAGGGCCGCCGCGCGCGTGAGATATCGTGCGAGCTTCTGCCTCTCCCCCGATTCAAGCGCCGACATCTCGGCGAGCTTTTGAACCTTCTCGCGAAATTTTGCCGGATCGCTTACCCGGACCGCCCCTTCTTTCACCTCCAGGCTGTTATCAACCGTCTCCAGAATATCTTTGATCTTTACGCCTGCCATATAAACCTCCTTTTTTATGAAGTCTTATTTGTTATGGGTCACATCGCTGAATTCCATCAGGTATTATTGTATTTCATCTATCTCTATATGTATTTAACATCATTTTACGGTCATTCTTCAATCATAATAAATTGGTATATTTATTGCATCTAAATTTATATGGCTAAGCAGGCGGCCGCAGCCGGACGGGAGGACGAACAATCAAGGAGAATAAAAAATGCCTGTTCGTACCTGTTCCCTGCCGAACTGCTGAAGGATAAGGATTTCTTCAGGAATATAGATATCGAGACGGTAAAGAAGGCGTACAGGAAGAAGGCAAAGGCATATCATCCCGACATGCATCCCCAGGCGTCAAAAGGAACGGCATCCGACCATTTTATGAGGATACACAGCGCCTATGAGATTATCACATCCTTTCTGCTTGAGAAGATGGAGCCCGCGGCGGGAACGATCACCAGGAAGAGGGTGATCATCGCCGTAGGGGGCGCGAAGGGCGGGGTGGGGAAGAGCGTCTTCGCGGCCAACCTCGGGGTGTTTCTTGCGTCGAGAGGATTTAAAACGGTTGTCGTCGACCTCGATCTCGGCGGGGCGAATATCCACCTCTATCTCGGAAAGAGAAAGCTCTTAAAACATACAATAAACGACTTCCTCGGGAGGCGCGTGAACACCCTGGAAGAGACCATGGTTGAAAGCGATTACGGCCCCCTGCTCATCGGCGGCGACAGCTCCGAGCTGGGAGCCGCAAATATCGAATTTGCAAAAAAACTGCGCTTGATAAAGAGCATAGGGAATATTGACGCGGATTACGTCGTGCTCGATCTCGGCGGGGACACATCTTACAACATCATAGACTTTTTTCTTCAGGCCGATCACGGTATCGTGGTAACGACCCGCGATTCAGCGTCATACATAAGCGCCTATCATTTCATCAAGGCAGCCCTCTACAGGAAATTGAACAGGCTCTTCGGCCCTGAGTCAAATTTCAGGGACCAAAAGGATGTTGACCTCGAGAGGTTTATCCGCGAGGCGACAACGTCTCCCGATGGCGCCAAGGCAAGAACAATCGGGGATCTCATGGAAAATATCAGGCAGCACCGGCCGCTTGACCTCTCTGTGGTCACAAAGGCCATTGCGGATTTCCGCCCCTGCCTTATCGTGAACAAGGTCCCGAACAATGCCGACGCCCATCGCGTTGTGATGAAGGTTCAGGATGTTACGAAAAAATGGCTTTCAAAAGAGGTGGCATTCTTAGGGAATATTGCAGTACACAAAGAGATAGAGGAGAGCGTTATCGACCTGGTGCCCGTCGTCGCGAAACATCCCCACGGAAGGTTTGCGGCGGAGATCGAAGACATCGTCAAAAAGCTCCTCCACCGGGGATAACGTGTTCGGCGCCTACCGTTCGGCGTTTGGCGAGAAGTGCCATTCATGGTTTATGGCTCACAGAAAAACCGATGCTCGATGCCGGGTGCCGGCCAGATGCATTTCAAGGAACTTGGTCGCATAATTCACCCCCCCTCTCCCTGACCCTCTCCCGCAAGGGGAGCGGGAATAATGATACTGCAAGTACTACCCGTGCCCTGGCCCTCTCCCGCACCCTTGGCCACTGTTGAGATAATGATGGACTTTTGCCCTGCAATCTTATATAGTTTTATACTATCGGGGCGTAGCGCAGCATGGTTTAGCGCACCTGCTTGGGGTGCAGGAGGCCGCAGGTTCAAATCCCGTCGCCCCGATTCTTATTTTGGCTGGTGTCCGTTTGCTAATCCTCCTCACAAATGATGACGGCGTGAATTCAGAGGGTATCCTGACCCTCAGGGATCATCTCCTCAAAAAACACGACATATGCATCATATCTCCCGAGAGGGAAAGGACCTGCGTCGCCCATGCGATCACCCTCCACAAGCCGCTGAGGATAAAAGAGGTCGCAGGCGGGATCTATTCAACGAACGGCACCCCTGCCGATTGCGTATACCTCGGCGTCAAGGTGATCCTGAGGCAACCACCGCACCTCATCATCTCCGGGATCAACAAGGGTCCCAATATGGGCCAGGACGTAAACTACTCCGGGACCGTGGCAGCCGCAAAGGAAGGCGCCTTTATGCGGATACCCTCTCTGGCGGTGTCCCTCTGCGCAAGGGATGATTTCCGTTTCAACGACGCGGCAAAGATCGTTGAGAAAATAATTAAGAACATCTCCGGCATCGGGACGCCGGACAACACCTTCCTTAATATCAACATTCCCAACCTGCCGACAAGGCGGGTAAAAGGTTTTATGGTGACAAGGCTCGGCAAAAGGATATATAATGATGCAGTTGTCGAGAGGCTTGATCCGAGAGGCGGAAAATATTACTG
The DNA here is from genome assembly GCA_017992765.1 of Syntrophorhabdaceae bacterium. Lineage (GTDB taxonomy): Bacteria > Desulfobacterota > Syntrophorhabdia > Syntrophorhabdales > Syntrophorhabdaceae > UBA5609. Next base: position 31,696 of record JAGOOA010000024.1, on the reverse strand, counting down.
GATCGGCGGCAACGGTGAAAATTACGAACACATCAGGGGAACCGATTTTTACGCCGTCGAGAAAGGCTACGTCTCCATAACCCCCCTGGACCTGGACATGACCGGTATGAGGTCAATGAGAAAATATAAAGTGCATTTCGGGAACAGTGTATGAAAGGCGGCTCTCAGCCATCAGCAGTCAGCTTTCAGCTTGTTGATGATTATTGTTGTACTGATGACGATGGAAGGTAGGATGAAATTCTGTATTGAAAATTTCGGATGCCAGATGAACGAGCACGACATGGACAAGATGGCATCGCTCCTTGCCGGCGAGGGCATGCAGCGTGTTGAGGATGCAAGGAAGGCCGACATCGTCATTGTCAACACCTGCTGCATACGGGAAAAGGCTGAACAAAAGTTCTACAGCCTCATGGGCAGGCTGAGAGACGCTAAAGAGAAAAAAGGCACGATCATCGGGGTCACCGGCTGTATAGCCCAGATGGAGAAAGAGGACATACTGCAGCGGTTGCCCTTTATCGATTTCTCTCTCGGCCCCTCGAACATCCATAAGATCAAAAAGGCCGTCGATCAGGCGATGCGCGATGAACCCCTCCTTGATTTCTCCGAGAACGGGTGCAATGAATCCCTGCTCATAAGGCCGGGATACGGCCAGGACAGCGTCAAAGCCTACGTAACGATCATGAAAGGGTGCAACAACTTCTGCACTTACTGCGTCGTCCCCTACGTGAGGGGGAGAGAGTCGAGCAGGGACAGCCTCGATATTCTCCAGGAGGTTGCCGCCCTCGGAGGCAGGGGGATAAAAGAGGTTACGCTGCTCGGGCAGAACGTCAACTCATACAACAACGCAAGGGACGATATCTCCTTTCCGGAACTGCTGGAGAAGATCAACGCTATCGAAGGCATAGAAAGGATCAGGTTCGTCACGTCGCACCCGCGGGATCTCTCGCCGGAACTGATCGGCTGCTTCGGAAGATTGGAAAAGCTCTGCGAGCATATCCACCTCCCCTTCCAGTCCGGTTCCGACAGGATCCTCAAGCTCATGAACCGGGGCTACGGCGCGGCCGAATACGTCGCAAAAGTGGAGGCGCTGAGGGACAGGTGCAGCGGCATTGCCGTCACGGCGGACTGCATCGTCGGCTTTCCCGGCGAAGACGAGGAAGACTTCGGAAAGACCATGGACCTCATAGAGCGCATTCAATTCGACGGCATATTCTCCTTTGCCTTTTCCCCGAGGAAGCTTACCGCTGCCTCAACCATGCCGGGCAAGGTGCCGCCTGCGAAAGCCTTTGAGAGGCTCCACCGCCTCCAAAAGCTCCAGAGGGAGATCACGCTCTCCAGGAACAAGGCAACGGAGGGCCGAACCGTCGAGGTGCTGACGGAAGGTGTAAGCAAAAATTCAGATGAGGAGCTGACAGGGAGAACGAGGACAAATAAGATCGTCAATTTTCGAGGGCCGCTTGCCATGATGAACAGGCTCGTCGAGGTTGCAATAGTAAAGGGTTATGCCAATTCTCTGAAAGGTGAAGGGGCAAAATTAAAGGAGGTGCAGGCATGTTGAAGGAGATGAAGATTGCGGGCATTACCGTTGACCCTTTTACTAATACCCCGATCGTACTCTTGAAAGACCTGGAGGAAAAGGATGTCCTTCCTATCTGGATCGGCCTCCTCGAGGCCTCGAGCATCGCGACGGCCCTGGAGAACATTCAGACCCCGAGGCCCATGACACACGACCTCCTTAAAAATATCCTTGACCAGCTCGGCATCAAGGTGATCAAGATAGAGGTGAACGATCTCAAGGACAATACCTACTATGCCCTGATACACATGGATGTGAACGACAAGAGGCTTACCATTGATGCACGGCCAAGCGACGCCCTTGCGATCGCCCTCAGGACAGGCGCATCCATCTTTGTCGAAGAGAGCGTTATACAGAGATCGGCAAAGGTAGACCTTTCGCAAAAGGGCGACAAGGTCGTTACGGATACGACCGAATGGGAAGAGATACTGGAAAACCTCTCCCAGGACGACTTCGGCAAATACAAGATGTAGCCATGATAGACCTGCACACGCATACCCTCTTCAGCGACGGCGAACTCCTGCCATCAGAGCTGGTAAGGAGGGCAAAGACAAAGGGATACAAGGCGATCGGCATCTCCGACCACGCGGATTCCACGAATATCGAGATGGTCGTTGCCGGCATCGCGAGATTAAAGAAAGAGCTGAAACATTACAGGGGCATCATCGTTGTCCCCGGCGTCGAGATAACCCACTGCCCCGCGAGCCTCATCGGGGAACTGATCGCCTTCGCGCGGAGCCTCGGCGTCTCCTATGTTGTCGTCCATGGGGAAACGATCGTCGAGCCCGTAGAGCAAGGGACGAACAGGGCGGCCATCGAGGCCAGGGCGGATATACTCGCGCATCCCGGCCTCATCACCGAGGAAGATGTTGCAATGGCAAAAAAGGGCGGCACTTTCCTGGAGATAACATCAAGGAAGGGGCACTCGCTGACGAATGGCCATGTGGCGCGCCTGGCGAAAAAGATCGGCGCAAGGCTGCTGCTGAACACAGATTCTCACAGCCCATCGGACCTTATCTCCGGGGAGGATGCGAAAAAGGTTGTGCTCGGGGCAGGCCTTTCGCTCCGGGACTTCGATACGATGCAGAAGGACGCCATGGAATTCGTAAGAAGGATCACAAAAAAGAGATCATGAAATTAACGATACACGACGACGTCAAAAAGATACCCTATTATCCAAAAGCGATGATGTACGGCTTTGACGAGGGTTGGGTAAGGCTCTCTTCCAACGAAAACCCCTTCCCGCCTTCGCCGAAAGTATTCTCCCGGATCCTCGATGCCCTCTTTTACACCAACAGATATCCCGGCGGCGAGGCCGAACTGAAGGCCGCCATCGCAAAAAAGTTCGGTACTGCGCCGGAGCAGGTCCTCATCGGGAACGGCTCCAACGAGCTCATCGAGATGACCCTCAAGGCCATGAAGCATGAGAAAAAGAACAGGATCATCATATCCGATCCGTCCTTTGCTTTCTACGCCATTGCCGCACAGATATACGGCTATGAGGTTTGCAGGGTCCCCCTCGTCGATATGCATGTAGACCTCGGCCTCATCAGCAGGCAGATCGACGAGGCCACGCGTGTTGTTTTTCTCAACAACCCCCTCAACCCGACGGGGACGATCTTCGTGCGGGAAGACTTTGAAAATTTCCTGAAGGCAGTGCCCCCTGAAGTGCTCATAGTCGTCGACGAGGCATACGCAGAGTTCGTTGAAAGCGCGCAATTTCCTCATACCATCAAGGATATCGCTGAAAGGCCCCTCCTCGTGCTGCGAACCTTTTCCAAGGCTTACGGCCTTGCGGGACTGCGGGTAGGATACGGCATCGGCGAAAAATCCCTGGTCGCCTTTCTGGAGAGGACCAAACAACCTTTCAGCGTCAATATGATGGCCCTCATCGCGGCGCAGGCGGCCCTCTCCGACAACGCCTACCTCAAAAAGATCCTCAGGAACAACAAAAACGGCAAGCTCTATTTGAACAAAGGGCTCAACGAGCTCTCCGTCGAATTCATTCCATCGGAAGCAAATTTCCTTCTCGTCAAACTTGGCAAAGAGGCTGAAGGAATAACAAAAAGGCTTTTTGACGAAAAGGTTATCGTCCGGTGGATGGGCGCTTACGGGCTGCCGGATTTTATCAGGGTCTCTGTCGGAAGAATGAACGAGAACAGGCGTTTCGTCGAGGCCCTGCGGAGGATCGTATAACTTCAGCAGACAGCCGTCGGCTGACAGTATATCGTATATAGTATATCGTACATGGTATATTCAAATTCATCACCCCATGTGTCCCGCTCGGTATTGGTACCTCGATATACGATATACTATATACTATTTTCCATTAGCTATGAGCCGCCTTTCTGAGGACACGGGAAAAATGAAAAAGAACACGAGAAAAAGACTGATTATCACCATCGACGGCCCGAGTGGTGCGGGCAAAAGCACGATAGCCAAGCTGCTGTCAAAGGCCCTTGGCTATGTCTACATCGATACCGGCGCGATGTACAGGGGGATCGCCTACGCCTTCGGGAACAGGGGCGCGGAGGCGGAGATAGGGGAATTTCTGGAACATCTCGACATCCGGTTTGATTTTACCGGGGACACAAAGGTCTTCCTTGCCGGCGCCGATATCTCCGGCGAGATCAGGACGCCGGACATCTCATCGCGGGCCTCGCGCCTTTCGCAGCTTAGCACTGTGAGGCAATATCTTACGAAGATACAGCGTGAGATAGGGAGGGACGGCGGCGTCGTGCTCGAAGGGAGGGACACGGGAAGCGTCGTCTTCCCCGACGCAGATATAAAATTCTATCTCGACGCCGACCCGGGGGAGCGGGCGCAAAGAAGGCACCTCGAGTTCAAATCCAAGGGCATGGAAACGGGGTTGACGGAAGTAAAGAATGATATGCTTCAAAGGGATAAGAACGATACCGAGAGGAACATCGCGCCCCTCATCGTACCGGAAGGCGCCGCGCTCGTAGATACAACCGGGGTTGACATCCAGGGGGTCCTCACGATCCTTTTGAAACATGTAATGGAAAAGGAGGGGCGATGAAAGTCCTGAGGGCAAAAAATATCGGTTTCTGTTTTGGCGTAAAAAGGGCTATCAATATGGTCCTGAAAGAGGCCGAAGGAAGCCGGCAAAAGGTGTACACCTTGGGGCCCATCATCCACAATCCTCAAATGGTCAACATCCTGAAGGAAAAAGGGGTCACGCCCGTTGAAGACGTTCTCGGGATAAACGATGGGGTCGTTGTATTCAGAACGCATGGGATCAAAAAGGATGAGGAAGAACTTATCAAACAAAAAGGCCTCCGGTCGGTCGATACCACGTGCCCTTTTGTCAAGAGGGTCAGAAAACACGCCCAGTACCTTAAGAAAAACGGCTATAAGGTTGTAATCATAGGGGATAAAAACCATCCGGAAGTGAAAAGTGTCTTGAGTTATTTGGACAACGATGGTATTGTATTACTGGAACCAGCGGTAATTGAAGCAAAAAAGGTTGGGGTGGTTAGCCAGACCACGCTCGATAAGGGTACATTTGTCAATATTGTAAAGGAGCTGGCTGGAAATGTACAGGAACTGCGCATTTACAACACGATCTGCGAAAGCACCGAGATCAGGCAGAAAGAGGCGGTCGCCCTGGCAGGGAAGGTCGATATGATGCTTGTTGTCGGGGGGAAGAACAGCGCCAATACGTCTAAGCTCTATAAGGTCGTCCAGGCCGTGCAACCTCGTGTATACCAGATCGAGACCGCGGACGACGTCAAGCCGGAATGGTTCCATGGCGTACATAAAGCAGGAATAACGGCAGGGGCTTCAACCCCTGACCTTATCATAGATTCAGTGGAGAGGCGAGTAAAAAATCTTTAGGGGGAAGGCATGGTTGATAGCGGCGATACAGCAGCTCAAAAAGAAAAAACACAAGAGGAGATGAGGGCGCTCTATGAAACATCGATGAAGAGCCTGCAGGACGGAAATATCTTACAGGGTAAGGTGATCAATATAAATGGGGATAAGGTGATCGTCGACGTCGGTCTCAAATCAGAAGGGGCACTCCCTATGGGAGAATTTACGGGGAAGCCTGGCGAGCCCGGCGTGAACGTGGGAGATACGGTAGAGGTAATGATCGTAGGAAGAGACAGGGAGTTGGGGCTTCTGCAGCTCTCAAAACACCGCGTCGATGAGATCAGGACATGGGAAAGGATCGACAAGTCCCTTGAAGAAGGCACTCCCGTCGAAGGCACCATCGCCTCTGAGCTTAAAGGCGGTTTTTCTGTCAACATCGGGATAAACGCATTTTTGCCCATATCGCAGGTCGATATTAAGCCCGTCAAAAACCCCTCTTCTTTTGTGGGCAGACATCTGAAATTCAAAGTGATCAAGGTCAACAAAAGAAAAGGGAACGTTATAATTTCGAGAAGGCTGCTCCTGGAAGAAGAGCGCGACAAGAAAAGACAGGAATTCTGGAAGAATGCAAAAGATGGCCAGGTCCTTTACGGTTTTATCAGAAACATAACTGACTATGGCGCTTTCGTGGATATAGGCGGGGTGGACGGTTTTCTCCATGTAAACGATATTACCTGGGGAAAGATCGCACACCCGAAAGAATATCTTCGTATCGGCGACGAGGTAAAGGTAAAGATATTGAGCATAGACACCGAAAAAGGGCGCATCGCCCTTGGCATGAAGCAGCTCAAGCCGGACCCCTGGTTGAACATCGAGGAAAGGTATTCGGAAGGAAACAAGTTAAAGGGAAAGGTTGTCGGCGTTGTCGATTACGGCGTCTTCGTTGAGCTTGAACAGGGCGTAGAAGGCTTGCTTCACATCAGCGAAATGAGCTGGGACAAGAAGATAAAAAACCCAGGCAAGCTGGTAAGCAAAGGCGATTGGCTCGAGCTCGTCGTCCTTCACGTTGATCCGGAGAAAAAAAGGATATCCCTCGGGATGAAACAGCTTGCCCCCGATCCATGGGAGGAGCTTACCGCGAAATACGTACCCGGCTCGATAGTAAAAGGCAAGGTAAAGAACTTTACCGATTTCGGCATGTTCCTCGGCATCGGGAGCGGGATCGACGGCCTCGTCCACGTCTCAGAGATCTCCTGGTCACGGCGTAAAAAGACCATACCCGAATCATTCAAAAAAGGGATGTTTGTAGATGCCCTCGTGCTCAACATAGACAAGGAACAAAAGAAGTTCTCCCTCAGCCTGAAAAGGCTGAAGGAAGATCCGTGGAAAGGACTGGGGGAAAGGTACCACGTAGGGGACATTGTTGAGGGATACGTTACAAGCATCACCGATTTCGGCGCTTTCATAGAGATCGAAGAGGGCATCGAAGGCCTTATCCACCTCTCCGAGATGGATGACATACAGGGGAAGCAGCTGACGGACGTCTTTGCCATCGACGATAAAATAAAAGCGGTTATTCTGAATATCAACGAAAGAGAAAAAAGGATCGGGTTAAGCACCAAGCAGCTCCTTAAAAAACAGGATGATAAAAACAGCGCAGAACCCTCTTCTTCAGGAGAAGGCGCATTCTCGACGCTTGGCGATATCCTTGAGCCGGCCATGAAACTTAATAATCCGGAGAATATCTCTTAACAGGGAGGGAACATGCCCGTAAGCGAGGAACTGCTCCAAATCCTCTGCTGCCCTAAGTGCAAGGGCGACATAGAACTGAACGAATCAAAAGATGGGCTTATATGCAATGCCTGCAAGCTTCTCTATCCCATCAAAGACGACATACCCATTATGCTCATCGATGAAGCAATACCGCTCAAGCCGACGTAAACGGTTGTGTTGATAGACCTGATCCTCATCACAATCCTCAAGATCCTTCAGCAGACGCTCCGCATTCTCCCCGAAAACCTCCAGCGGAATACGGGCATCTTTTTTGGAAGACTGGGATTCTTCTTCCTGAAAGGCAGGAGGAGGGTCGCCATTGCCAATATCAAAAGGGTGTTCCGCGGCTATGACGACGCAAAGGCCGCCGCGACAGCAAAGAGCTGCTTTGAGAAGCTGGGCACAAACTTTGTCGAGATCATACTCATGCCCTATCTCCCCAAAGAAGAATATGCCACACGGTTTACCATTGAAAACAGGCATTATTTCGATGAAGCCCTGAAGGTTAACAAAGGCATTCTCGCCCTCACCTTCCATTACGGGAACTGGGAGATCATGGGGGTGGCTTCCCACGCGCTGGAGCGGGATGTTATCGCGCTCGCCCGCCCCCTCAAAAAACACGCAATGCTCAATAAATTTCTCAACAGCCTGAGGGAGTCAACAGGCCTCACAATTATCCTCAATGCAAATACCAGCCGGGAGGTCATGAAAAACCTCAAAGAGAACAAGATAATCGCTATTCTCGGGGACCAGCGGGAGAAGCGCTCCCGCGGGGTCTTTGTGGAGTTCTTCGGAGAAAAGGTGCCGACGACCCGGGGGGTAGCCACCATAGGCATGAAGACCGGCACGCCGGTCCTTCCGGTCTACACCCAGCGAAAGGGCTTTATGAGGTATACCATCGTCTGCGGCGCGCCGCTTGATTTCAGGAGAAAAGGCGACATCAATGAGCTTGTCTATGAGAACACCCGCAAGATGAACGCCTTCCTTGAATCCATCATCCTGAAAAATCCCGATGAGTGGTTCTGGGTCCACAGGAGATGGGGGAGGAAGAAAAAGGGCGGCTCATAGCTGATAGCTGATAGCTCATAGCAGAATCTGAGTCACCAATAACCAAACATCAATCACCAATTAATACCCAATATTCAATAACTAAATACCCAAACGGGAAACCATGTGGAAATTCTTTGCTTGGTTATTGGGTATTGGTGATTAATTGGAGCTTGGTTATTGGTGTTTGGTTATTCTCCTTTCAATTGCTATGAGCTATCAGCTATGAGCCGTCTTTTAGTCTACGGTAAAGCTCGCCTCTCTTGTGTCCTTCGAGTAAGCCGTCTGCACGCTGTAGAGGACCTTGTAGGTGCCTTTCTTCACATCTTTGGGCAGGTATACGGGGATGTTCGACTGGTATGTCCCGCCTTTGTGTTCGACGGTCGTCTCGGGGTTGCCGAGCTGGTGATCGCCGATCCAGATCTCCCGTATCTCCCTTACGCGGGCTATTCCTTCCGATGTGGTCAGCACGGCGTACGTCATATTGAGGTCGATCTTATCACCTGCCTTGACCTTCTTGGGGTGCACGCTAACCGTCTCGATCCTCACGGTAACATTGGCGTCGTTGTACGCGTGGGTATTGTTCGTCTCCACCTGCGTCTTCTTTTTGTCAAAGCCATAGTGCCCGGCCGCGCCCCCCAGGATAGCGCCGGCAATGCCGCCGATGAGCGCCCCTTCAAACCCGTGTCCGCCCGGAGCGACGGCGGAGCCGATCAATGCGCCAAGCCCCGCTCCTATGACACCGCCTGACGTTGCGCCTTTATGTTCCTCAATCGTTGCGCAGGAAGCAACGGTCATGAAAATAAAAATTGCAGCAACAGCACACAGCTTCTTCATCGTTTACCTCCATAAAAAAACGATTCTATACTCCAGCCTATCCTGTTCCGGACGCTTTTCGTTCTTTGCTGCTCTTCCATGGAAGAAAGTATATCATATCCGGCCAGCCTTTGATAGGCACGCAGGAAAAACGTCTTCTCCTTCATGTCGGGCGCGATCATCCCTTTTCCCGCATACTTTTCCATGTACCGGTCAAGCCTCCAGAAGATCCTCTCCATATCATTTATGCCGGTTGCCTTCTTAAATGCCCTGTCGAAATCGAGAAGGACGAGTTCCCCCTTGCCCGTGACGAGGATATTGTTTATGTGGAGATCCGGGTGAAAGACCCCCAGCAGCTCAAGCCTCCTGACGAGGCCGGCGAGGCGCTTTATTATCCTGAACCTTCTCATTCTTGAGGCCGTTCTCCAGATATCGAGCAGGTCCGATGCGCCGGGGATAAATTCGGTGATAAGGAAGAGTCTCTTCGTAAAGCCTTTTTTCTCGGCCACAACAAAGCAGGGACGGACAACGGGGAAATTATTCTCTGAAAGGTAACGAAGGATATCCGCCTCATTGAGCGCCCGCCTCTCAGAGAAGAACCTGTCCTGTGTGATCGCCCGGAACAGCCCGCCGTGTATATATTGCCTGCAGGCCATTGTTATGCCGTTGAGGGAGATAACGCTGATCCCGCCCCTGCCCTTATCCGGGATCGTCCTGCCTTTTAACATCTCGCCGAGAAGCAGGGACGGCTCTACGGGCGGGCCGTAGGAATAGACAGTAAACCTGCCGTAACTGGTCCTTTCAGGGAAGGTCATATTCTCTGATTCTATACGATATGGGACTTTTTTTCCAGTATCATGAAAAGGGGCATATCAGGTAATTCTCTCGATCCTTTCACGCATGGAGAGCATATATGGCATATCGATGCCCAGCTCGATGCCCTTCTCCAGGACGTCGGTGTAGTATCGCTTCATCTCGGCGATATTCCCCCTGTGGTGGCCCGCCGCAATGGCCCTCCGGCCTGCGGGAGATCGGAACATATCGATGTAGACCTTTGCTGCTTGTTCGGGCGTCAGGTTGAGGAAAACATTGGTATCCGGGTATCTTCGAACATCGACGCCTCTTGCCTCCAGGACCTTGAGGGCTTCCCTGCTGGAATTTACGAATAGCCCTACCATGCTGCCGTTCTCCAGGTTCTCCGCAAACTCCGCCAGGCCTCCTGCGCAAAGGGCGCTGCCGATCAGCGCTCCATTCGTCCCGTGGTGCACCCAGAGCCACTCGATCATGTTATCCTTGAAGTCGGCCCTGAACCCGGCCTTGCTGAAAATACCCATAACGGCATCGAGGAAAGTGCGGTCGCAGCCTTCCATCATGCCGATCCTGTAGTCGTCGCGGATGTTCGCATATAATACGTCGTCCAGGGACCCGCCGTTCACCGCCGCATATCCCCAGACATAGCGGGAACGGGGCAGGAGCGCATCGATCTCGCCCGGCCCTTCCCAGTTCGCGCAGAACATGAGGAACCTCGCCTCCGGCACGGAGCCCTTTACCTCTCTGACAGCCTCCGCGGCCTGATAGTGCTTTGTCGGCACCATGACAAGGTCATACCCGTCGGAAGGGTTCACCTCATCGGTGATCTTCGGCGCATACAGGACCTGCCTCGTTTTGGGGTACCCTTTGCGCATATCAAGGATGTCCAACGTTATCCCGTCTCTATATACGTCTTTCTTTCCTCTCCGCACCTTGTGGGTCACGTCGATGCCCGCCTCTGAAAAGGCCCAGCCGTGCATTATGCCTACATTTCCCGTTCCTATTATAAGTGTTTTCATCAGTTGTGATTCTGTGCCTGGCGCCTGTTCGACCCTATTGAACCTTATTAAAATTGATTGACGTTATTATCCATTCCCTCTCGCCTTGTTTTTCCAATCTCACATCCGTGCCCTCACCCGGTTCTGCCGTGGCAGATCCATTATCAACGTCGATATTTATCGGAACGGTGAAGACCTTCCAGTCTTTAACGCTGGCAAAGGTGCTTTTTGCACTGGGCCAGTTGATCTCATAGATGATGCGCTTCTTGACGGTTTGTTTCTCGGCGTCGTCGGACAGCCCTCCAAGGAATCTATTTATAAAGCCGTCCATATCTAAATATTTCTCCGCAAGGTCCGCATCTTTGAACACGATGGCCCTTTTGAACTGAATCAGCGCGAATCGCGGAGTTCCCTGAAGATAGTAATATCCTGCATATAAAGCGCCAACGGCGAGCACCAGTATAATCCATATTGCAACCCCGCCCCTTTTATTCTTCATAAGCGTATTTTTAATCATATGCCCTCCATCCCGGTATTCTTTCACCTGTTGTATTAATTTTCTTGCTATTTCGACTGGCTGTCAAGTTAAAGTTAAGATTCGCCGGGGAGTCAAGCCTTTGCCGTTGATCCTATTGCCTTATTTTACAGATCAACTGCCATCCCATCCTCGCCCAGCAGATAGGGCGCATGGAGGACGCCTTTGAAATCATCCCATTCGGGGTCGAGGTGGGTGAGGATAACCCGTTTCGGTTTTGCCTCCATGGTGAGTTTCCCGATCGCATCGAGGTTCATATGCCCCTTCATTGTCCGGAACGGGAAAGAGCATTCCGCAACGAGAAGGTCTGCCCCGGCGGCAAGCTTTGCGAGGTTCTTCGAGTACGCGGTATCACCGGTAAACGCCACGGCCTTCCTCTCCTGCACCCTTATTCCGATGCTCTCCCTGTTATGGTTCACGGGGAACGCCTCGATCGCTATGCCGTCGAGCCGCAGCGCTCCTCTTTTCATCGTGACGATCGAAAGCTCGTAGGATTTTGGCGCGATCCAGCGATAGATCTTCCTGAGCCCGCTGTAAAACCTGCGCACCCCCGGACCGCCTATTATCTTAAGCGGCTTTGTCCTCGCCTCTTCGCCGTAATTGCATGCAAACAAGAAAGTTGACAGATCTGCCGTGTGGTCCACGTGAAAATGGGTAATGGCGATAACGTCGATATCCGTTACCGAATAACCGCATTCCAGGAGCCGCCGCACCACAGCAGGGCCTATATCCACCAATATCTTCCGCTTCCTTGTCGTCAACAGATACGAGGCGGAACCGCGTTTGAGAGATGGCGTCGAAGTTCCTGTGCCGAGTATCGTCAGCTTCATATCGGTGACCGGTCCAATCCTTATACCACAAATTGTCTCCCCGCAGAATAAAAATGACAGAACCCTCTATTATCTTTGGCTATTTTCTATTGACAACGGCCGCATTATATCATATAAAAACAGCGCGGCGGTGTAGCTCAGATGGTTAGAGCATGCGGCTCATATCCGCAGTGTCCGGGGTTCAATTCCCTGCACCGCCATTTTACTTATAACCTTCACGCACATACCATTCCGGAGGTATATCTGATGGCACAATTGGAACGCACAAGAATCACCTCAAAGAAAGCGCGCAACGGCCAAAGGGCTGCGGTGCAACCCGCTGTTGGTGGCGGGAAGCTTGTCTCTGTCCTGATATTGTCTTTGCTCTTCATGGCGGCCGCACTCCCCCCCGGCAGCATCTCTGCCGCAGAAAAAAGAACTCCGAGACCTGCGGCTGCCGTTAAAGAATCTTCGATCAACGACTCGAACGTGCGCGCTGCATTAAAACGTATTGACGAGCAGCTCAAAAAGAACGACTTTACAAGCACCCTCGGCCCCTCGCTCAAAGTAAACGATTTTGCAAAGGACGTCCTCTCCTCTGTAAAAACTGTTCGCACCTATTACGAAAAGGCGATCAACGACGCGGCGACGCCGCAAAACGAGAAAGAGTATATTCTATTGAAATTACAAAGGCTCGAAGATGTGGAAAAGAGATACAAGAACATCTATGAAGCATCCGCCTTCAACCTCGGCTACATCTACGCAAAAAGAGGCGACGCTGAAAGAGGAAGAAAATATTTGTCGGAATACATAAAGGTCGCCCCTTTCTCTGCAAAAAAAGATTCTCAATGGATGAAGGCAAAGACCCTCCTTCTCGAGCTCTACGGCCTGGAAGGGGAATTCTAAGAAGGTGGAAGATATAAGGACCGTCGCTGAGGACATCATCGCACAGCTCGGTCTGAATTCCTCCGTAAAGAACCTCTTCATTGAAAAAACAGATTCTCCCTGGCAGGAAAAGGCCCTCATAAAACGAAAAAAAGGGCATCTCGATGTGAAGATCATTATCTGGGATGACGATGCCTTTTTATATGGAAGGGTCTACCGGCTTTTTCTGTACATCCAGGACGTCCTGAACCCGGCTTTTCAGTATGATCCGAAGATAACACCCGACGAAGAAAAAGAGCCTGACGTGCGGGAGCGCTACAACCAGATATGGAGCCTCTATGTGGATAGCAGGATGGAGCGGCTCGGCATCGAGAACTTCTACGACCGCGTGCTTCGGAGAAATCTGTTCATAGATACGGCGAAGGAACTTTCATGGGAAGAAGCGGGCAAGGTCTTTCAGGGGTTATGGGAAAAAGATACCTACACGTACCATGAGATCGTTGACTATGCCAATCATTTCAGCAGGCTTGCCGGGGAACCAGGTCCCGCATCGATCGAGATCGACATCAAGAGGTGCCTGAAAGAGCCCTATGTAAAAAATCACCTGGAACGGATATCATCAGAGGCCTTCCGGGATGCCATAAACGAGCTTTTGAGCTTCACCGCATATAACTGCAAGGACGCGGTCATAGAATCTACATTCTATGGCATCTCGTTCCTCTACCAGAGGAGGGTCTTCATCGAGATGATACCTTCGCGGGGAGATAACCTCTTCATCACGATACTCGATCCGGAGACGAACAGATATGATACCCGGGTGTACAATGAGGGCGGTGACATTGCAACGGTCCAGAAGACCATCCGGGAAAGATATGAAAAGATGCTTCTCTACGGGAAACAACCGTAACGCGAAAGACAGCTCATGAAGATCGTATATCGTAGTTCGTATATCGTATTCTTAAAAGAACGCTCGGCGTAATGCGTTCGGCGATTAAACCCCTTACGCTTTACGGATGTTCATCGTTTTTTTTGCAGTTCACAGTATACGACATACTATATACGATATACTTTTCTATCAGCTATGAGCCATCGGCTCTTATCTCCTCAGCCTCTGTAATGCCAGCCCGAAGGTGTATTCGTAGAGGTGGAGGCCTTTGCTGACGGCGGTGATGGTGCCGTCCTCAACGCCTATCTCATGGCACATGTATTCCTTGAGAAGCTGAATGGCGGCGAGGTTCGATGGGAATCCGGCCCAGAGGTCCCAGCTCCTGAAGTAGAGCACGAAGTGCAGCCTGTTGTTCATAAGCCGCGTATCGATAAGGCGCAGGCACGGCGGGTCCTCGAGAACGATGTCCTGCGGCATGCCCACCTCCATAATGGCCTGGTTTGTCCCGTACTTGCCTTCTTTATAGATCCTGATCACCTCCATCACCGGGTTGATCCCTATTGCGCATTCCTTTCCGTCAATGCAGACCTTGGGGTTTGTAAGCCTTTCTCCGTATGTATAAAGCTCGTTCTCGGCCTTCTTGTCCGTCATCAGATACTGGAGATACTCTTCAACATACGACATCGACGTAGGGGCGGGGATGCCAAGCTCAGAGGGTATGTCCGGGATGAGCGGCTGCGTGCCCGGATACTTGATATTGACCATGACCAGGTCGAACTCCCTTCTCTTTTGACCCTCGAAGGAGCCCCTGTCGATGACATATTCATGGACCCCGCCGTCCTCGAAGATCCGGTAGATGCACTGGAACCACGCATCGGGAAGGTCTCTCGCTTCAATGTATACGGGCTTCATTCTTCCTCCTGATAGGATTCGCTCCACACAGCGTAAGATATTATCAAAAAATTTGAAAAACAGCACTAAAAAGTATTATGATTATCACGCTGGGAGGCTACTATGTTTGTAAAACAGATGCAGGTTGGCAGTTTTGCGGTCTTCGCATATATCGTGGCATGCAAAGTAACAAAGGATGCCCTCGTTATCGACCCGGCGGCTGAGTGCGAAAAGATCCTCAAGGAGGCCGCGGACAGAGGGTACACCATCAAATACATCGTCAATACCCATTGCCATGTGGACCATATCATGGGCAACAAAAGAATGAAAGACCTTACCGGCGCGGAGATCATCATCCACGAGAAAGAGGCCTACAGCCTTTCCCACCAGTCGCCGTATTCTGTCAGCATGTTCGGCGGGGAACCGTCGCCGGCGGCGGACATAACGGTAAAGGACGGGGACTATATCAACATCGGGGAAACGTCCCTCCAGGTGATCCACACGCCGGGGCACTCGCCTGGAAGCATATCGCTCTACCACAAGGGCATGGTATTCACCGGCGACACGCTGTTCGTAGGCGGCGTGGGCAGGACAGATCTCGACGGCGGCTCCTGGGAGGTCCTCCTGTCTTCCGTGAGAAACAAGCTCTTTGCCCTTCCCGACGATACGATCGTTGCTCCCGGACATAATTACGGCGATGCACCTCGCAGCACCATCGGGCATGAAAAGGCATATAATCCCTACGTTGGACAGCGGGGCGGTTATTAAAAAACCTTTCATCACGATCTTCATTTGCCTTGTTCTTCTTTGCGCATGTCAGACAACGCCGCCGGCCGCTCCTGTAAAAAAGGCGGAGCCGAAGGTTGCCCTTGTTCTCGGCGGCGGTTCCGCAAAAGGGTTTGCCCACGTTGGCGTCATCAGGATCCTCGAACAGGAAAAGATACCGATACATATAATCATCGGCACCAGCGCAGGCAGCCTGATCGGAGGCATCTACGCCTCGAACCCCGACAGCTTCCAGCTCGAATGGTCAGCCTACAAAATAGACAGGAACGACATCCTCGACATCTCCATCGTCTATTCAAAGGTCGGCCCTGTCCAGGGCGCAAAGCTCGAGGCATTCGTTGAACAGACGGCAAAGGTCAAAAGGATAGAGGACACGAAGATACCTTTTTATCCCATTGCAACAGACCTGAATACAGGCGAGACGGTGACGCTCGAAAAAGGCTCCCTGGCGAAGGCCATAAGGGCGTCCTCGGCAATTCCCGGCATATTCGTGCCCGTCGTTTTCGGGAACAGAACCCTCGTTGACGGCGGGGTAACCAACAACATCGCCTGCGACGTCGCGCGGCAAAAAGGCGCCAACGTCGTCATCGCCGTCAACCTCCAGAAAAACATTAAGGATAACGACATCGACAGCGTATTTGATATCATCGGGCAATCTCTGAATATCATGATGTACGAGAACAGCAAATCAAAGCTCCGGTACGCTGATGTGGTTATTGAGCCTGACATAAAAGACGTCCCGCTCTTTGATTTTACCAAGAAAAAGATGCTGATCGAAGAGGGGATGAAGGCGGCGAGAAAGGCGATCCCCAGGATAAAGGCGCTGATCGCACAGCAGGGCCCGACATAACATGGCATTCATCTTCAAGAAGGTCATCACCCATTGTCTTCTTCCCCCCGGAATATTCATCATACTCCTTTTGTTCGCATGCATCTTCCTGAAGAGGCGGCTCAGGATCCTCGCCCTCGTTTTTGCCCTCTTCATTTACATGCTGAGCATAGGGCCGACGAAAGACCTCCTGCTTATCCCCCTCGAGGACAGCTTTCCCATCCCTTCCATCGAAGAGATAAAGAGGGGGGACGCCTACGTCGTCCTCGGCGGAGGGATCTACGACAACGCGCCCGATGTGGACGGAAAGGGGACCTTAAGCGGCGACGCCCTCGCACGCGTCCTTGCGGCCTATAAGCTCTACAGGATCTCCAAAAAACCGGTCATACTCTCGGGGGGAAGGATATTCGGCAGGACGGCCGAGGCGGAGATCGCGAAGCGAACCCTGCTTTCCCTCGGCGTCGGCGAAAAGGACATCATCACCGAATCGAAGAGCATCGACACCTATGAGAATGCGCTGTTTGTCAAAGAGATCGCCGATGCGCGCAAGATCAGCAGGATCGTCCTCGTAACAAGCGCATACCACATGAAGAGGTCCCGTCTGCTCTTTGGCAGGCATTTTCCCGAGATCATCCCCTGCCCTGCCGGATATCTGACGTCGAGGACCGGCTATGATGCACTGAGCTTTCTCCCGGGCGCCGCGGCTCTTGCGGATTTGTCTCTTGCGGTGAAGGAGTACATGGGGATAGCCTTTTACCGGATCAAGCCCTGAACCTGTTCACCATGACATCGTCGATGCCCGTCTTCCCGAGAAGCGCCATCAGGAGCCTGTCAACGCCGACGGAGACGCCGGTGTACATGCCATCCAGGCCGTCAAGGGAACGGACAAACTCCTCGTCGATGGGAAAGGGGTCCTTGCCGAGCCTCACCCTTTCCTGGTTGTCCGCGAGAAATCTCGCCCTCTGTTCCTCCCTGTCAAGCAATTCTGTGTACCCGTTCGCGATCTCGAGGCCGTTGATATAGAGCTCAAAGCGCTCTACCTTCATGGGTTCGCCCTTCTTCCTTTTTGCCATTGTTGAGATGGATCGGGGCCAGTCGACGATAAAATACGGCACGCCGCGGTCAATCGCCGGTTCCACTTCCTGGATAAAGAGCTTAAAGAACAGGCTGTTCCAGTCATCGCGGCCATCGACGCCCGCGAAGCCCTTCTTCTGCAGCGCCTGGAAGAGGCCGTCCCTGTCGAGGGCAAAAGGATCGATGCCGGCCTTTTCAATGAAGAGCGTCTCGAGGTCATAGGTCATAAAAGGTCTTGCGAAGCGTGCCTGCCGGTCATGCAAAAGCCTGCCGGCAACGAACGATACCAGCGCCTCCACCTCAGGCATCATGTCGCGATAGCTCCCCTTGCGATACCACTCCAGCATGGTGAACTCTATGCTGTGTATCTCGTCGAGCTCTTCGACCCTGTATACCTTGCAGATCTGGAATATCTTCCCGCTGCCAGCCGCGAGGAGCCTCTTCATGCCCATCTCCGGCGATGTGTGGAGATGCCAGGGGCCGCTCTTCCCGACAAACACGGCAAGCGGGTCGATCTGAGGGTCAGGCGGCGCCGTCCTCACCAGGTTTGCCGTCTCCACCTCAATATACCCGAGGCCGTAAAAATATTCCCGCATGGCCTTTAAAAGCTCATGACGCACTTTCAGAATGTCCCGTATCTTTTCAATGTTGTTCATCTGCTCTTCTCACCCTCAGCTTTCAGCTATCAGCAATCAGCAATAACCTTAATTATAAATAACCAATAATGAAAAGTAAAAGGCGGCGAGAAAACGGCCGTAATTCGTGAATCGTAATTCGTAATTGGAGGAACCATACAAAAAAACATGAAAGTCGGGAGGCTCTCGCACCTCGTGCTTTTCCTGAACGTTGAACATAGAACATTGAACGTTGAACGGGTTTTGCCGGTTCTCTCGTATTGCTTTTTGGTGCGCAAAAAAGTATACTTTCCCACACGGAGAGGTGACCGAGTAGGCCGAAGGTGCTCGCCTGCTAAGCGAGTGTACGTGCTAAAACGCGTACCCAGGGTTCAAATCCCTGCCTCTCCGCCATTGTTTTTTCGTATTGAATGGCCTTGTTCTTCTGTTGGCCTGCCCGACCTTTTTTGGGGGCTATTTCAACCCCCTGACCCCTTCTTCCCATTGCGCCATCATTCGCTCACCGATCTCACGAAAATCCGGGTGTTCCGATATGTAGGCCGGGATCGACTCTCTCGTCGCCATCACCGCTTCAGCGGCACTGCCGAATATGCCCGAAACCTTCTTTACGGGCAGAAAGAGGTGCGAGACGGCGAAACGCTCCAGCACCTTCCGGGGCCACCACTTCTTCGTGCCCGCCAGGGTAAGGGCAGGCACGTCCTTGCTGATGTAAGCCGTTGTTGTTACCACGTCATAGACGGGGGCAAGCCCGACAGCGCCTCCAGGCTCGGCATAGAGCACGCCAAAATTCTTCAGATGGGCGTCGCCGTTTCGAAGCATGACCGACAGTACCAGCGCGGCAAAGAACTGTTCTCTCGCCGCCATGAGGCGGTCGCCGGAGACATAGTCGCCAATGCTCTTCGCTACCCTTTCATAGCTCCCGGAATACTTCTGTGCCGTACCGTACGCCTGCAGGCTGCACATGTCTTCAAAACCGATCGGAGTACCCTCCGGCGTGACGTCGAACCGCCGCATAATGAAGAGGCCTCCGTTGTCCGAGAGGAAATACTCCGGTGTCGGCTGCCCCGCACGTTTCACCGCCGTCATACAGAAGTACTCGTTGGCAGCCAGGCATGGGTAATCGGAACCCCAGGACTTGACAATATACCCTGACGAGGCCAACGACCCTCTTTCCGACGCCTCGAGGAGGACTTTTGGCTGGACCCCCGATATTCCCGACCGAAGGGCGTATTTCGCAACGAGTTCATGGAAAAGCCCCCTCGCGTCCGGATAGGCGAGCAATTCATCCAGAGATTCCGGTGTTGCGGCAATCCCCGGCGCCGCATCATCAGGAAGCGCAAACCGGTTTCTCCCCACCTGGTTGCCCCCGGTCACCTGTAGTATGGAGAGGTCATCCTCTCCCACCACCTTGGCGATGGCCCGACGGATCGCATCGAGGAGCGCACCTTCGGGAAGGTTCATCTGGAATACAGGGTGCAGGTCGCTACTTACCCAGCTTGCCAGACGGACGGGCATGGTCAGGGATACCCGGGCCGTGCTGCCTGCTTCAGGTGTATAGGTGAACACGTATTCCTTTCGCGATTCCTTCGCGAGAATTCCCGACCTTTTTCCGCCGGCCCATACGGCAAGCGAAGGGATACCGGCCATTAGCCGCCCTCCTCTTCACGAAGCTCTTCCAGTGTTGGAAAAGCGCCCGACGGCCGGACGCGTAATTCTAACCCCAAGAATTCAAGAACCCTGATAAGCTTCCTCGTTCCAATATCCTGGACGGTGCCATTCTCGATCTGCCCTACGGTGGTACGGCTCATGCCGAGGGCCTTAGCCAGCTTTGCCTGGGAAAGTCGGCGGGCTTTCCGGGCTTTTCGGATCTCTTTACCTATGGAGAAAAGCATTTATGTATTATATATAATGCATTATCGTTAGTCAAGAATTAAATGCATTATAAACAATGCATATTTCTGCCGTACCAATATTTTCTTGATCATCGTATATCGAAATACCCAAAAAACCATGAGGCGTTAGGAGATAAGTGATGATGAACTGGAAGTTACTATATACGATATACTATATACGACATACTGTCAGTTAACAGCCGGCCGCTCATAAAGCACTTGACCCCGGCATCGCATTTTGATAGGATGCCTAAGCAAATCTCTTCGGAAGGTGTGGAAAATGTTTAAAAAGATCGAGGGAATAGATAAAGTCCTCATTATCGGCTCGGGGCCGATCATCATAGGCCAGGCATGTGAATTCGACTACTCCGGCACGCAGGCGTGCAAGGCTCTCAGGGCCGCCGGCTACACGATCGTTCTTGTCAATTCCAATCCGGCCACGATCATGACAGATCCGGGTATGGCAGATGTCACCTACGTCGAGCCCCTCACCGTGGGCGTCCTTGAGAAGATCATAGCAAAAGAGAGGCCGCAGGGGCTGCTCCCGAACCTCGGCGGGCAGACAGGACTCAACCTGGCCGCCGACCTCTCGAAAAAAGGCATCCTGAAGAAATACGGCGTACAGATCATCGGGGTGCAGGCCGATGCGATAGAGCGCGGAGAGGACAGAAGCGAATTTAAGAAGACCATGTCGAAACTCGGCATCCCAATGCCCGAGAGCGCCCTTGCCTATTCGGTGGAGGAGGCGCTGGAGATCGCCGACAGGCTCGGCTATCCTGTTGTCGTGAGGCCTGCCTATACCCTCGGCGGGACAGGCGGCGGGATCACATACAATAAAGAAGAACTGAAGGTGATAGCCAGCAGGGGGATCTCCGCAAGCCTTATCGGGCAGATCCTCATAGAAGAGGCCGTCCTTGGATGGGAAGAGCTCGAGCTTGAGGTCGTAAGGGACGCCGACAATAACATGATCACCGTCTGCTTCATTGAGAACATCGACCCTATGGGCGTCCATACCGGTGATTCCTTCTGCTCTGCGCCCATGCTTACCATCTCCGAAGAGTTGCAGAAGAAGCTGCAGGAATATTCCTACCGCATCGTTGAGGCGATCCAGGTGATCGGCGGGACAAATATCCAATTCGCCCACAACCCTGAAGACGGCAGGGTAGTCGTTATCGAGATAAACCCGAGGACATCGCGGTCGTCAGCCCTCGCGTCAAAGGCCACCGGGTTCCCTATAGCCTTCATATCGGCAAAACTGGCGGGCGGCTATAAGCTCAGCGATATCCCATACTACCGGGGCGGGACCCTCGACAAATACACCCCTTCGGGAGATTACATTGTCATCAAGTTCGCACGGTGGGCCTTTGAAAAGTTCAGAGAGGCGGAGGACAGGCTGGGAACGCAGATGAAGGCCGTAGGCGAGGTCATGAGCATCGGGAAAAACTATAAAGAGGCCTTTCAGAAGTCCATACGCTCCCTGGAGATCAAGCGGTACGGGCTGGGCTTCGCAAGCAACTTCAACGACCTGCCCCTCGACGAGCTGATGAGGCTCCTCAATGAACCATCGTCGGAAAGGCAGTTCATCATGTACGAGGCGCTGCGAAAGGGCGCTGCGGTGGACAAGCTCTTTGAAAGGACAAAGATCAAACGGTGGTTCATCCAGCAGATGAAGGAGCTCGTTGAGCTCGAGGAAGAGATGCTGAACCATAAAGGCAGGGAGCTGCCCGATGCGCTGCTTATAAAGGCGAAAGAGGACGGCTTCGCGGACAAGTACATCGCACAGATCCTTGGCACCAACGAAGAAAAGATAAGGGACAGGAGGATCGCGCTGGGCAAGAAAGAGGCCTGGTGCAAGGTGCCCGTGAGCGGCGCCGATGCGGCGTACTACTATTCCACCTACAATGCCCCCGACGAGGTGAGCGTCAGCGACCGGCCCAAGGTGATGATCCTCGGCGGAGGCCCCAACAGGATCGGCCAGGGCATCGAGTTCGATTATACCTGCGTCCACGCAGCCTTTACTCTCAGGGACGAAGGGTACGAATCGATCATGGTCAACTGCAACCCTGAAACGGTATCGACCGATTATGACACCTCCGACAAGCTCTATTTCGAGCCCCTCACCGTCGAGGATGTCCTCAGCATTTACAATAAGGAGAAACCCATTGGCGCTATCGTACAGTTCGGCGGGCAGACGCCGCTGAATATCGCAAAAGAACTTGAAGATGCAGGGGTAAAGATCCTCGGGACATCGCCTGAAAGCATCGACCTTGCCGAGGACAGGAAGCGCTTTAAGAACGTCATGCACAAGCTCGGCATCCCCCAGCCTGAGAGCGGAACGGCAACGGCCCTCCAGGAGGCCCTCGACGTGGCCCACGGGATCGGTTATCCCCTCATGGTAAGGCCATCCTATGTCCTGGGCGGCCGCGGCATGGAGGTTGTCTATGACGACGATATGCTCACGTCTTATATCAACGCCGCAGTGGAGATCTGGCCGGGGCGCCCCATACTGATAGACAAATTCCTTGAGAACGCCATCGAGGTCGAAGCGGATGCCATCGCTGACGGGGAAGACGCCTTTGTCCCGTCCATTATGGAGCATATTGAGCTCGCGGGAGTCCACTCCGGCGACAGCGCATGCGCGATCCCTCCAAAAACGCTATCGGCGAAACATATTGCGACGATCAACGAATACACGAAGCAGATAGCCATCGAGCTCAACGTTGTAGGCCTCATGAACATCCAGTATGCGATCGCGAACGATATAGTCTACATCCTTGAAGCAAACCCCCGCGCGAGCAGGACCGTGCCCCTTGTATCAAAGGTCACCGGCGTGCAGATGGCCCGGGTCGCCACGCAGGTCATGCTGGGCAGGAAGCTTAAAGACATGGACCTCAAACATAAGAGCTATCCTCACGTAGGCGTCAAGGAATCGGTATTCCCCTTCAATATGTTTCCCGAGGTAGACCCGACCCTCGGGCCGGAGATGAAGTCCACAGGAGAGGTCCTCGGCATGGCTGATTCCTTTGGCCTTGCCTTCTTCAAATCGCAGGAGGCGGCGGGCCAAAAATTGCCCGATCAGGGGACGGTGCTCATTACCGTAACGCAAAGGGAAAGGGCGGAGATCCTCAGCGTTGCACAATACCTGAAAGAGGCGGGGTTTAATATCCTGGCAACGGAAGGAACGCATAAATTCTTTCAGGAGAACGGCGTGGAATCGACGTTCATAAAAAAGGTCCACGAAGGAAGGCCGAATATCGTCGACGCCATACACAATAAAGAGATACAGCTTATCATCAACACGCCTATAGGCAAGAACAGCATGTACGATGACTCATATATCCGGAAGGCAGCGATCAAGCACAAGGTGCCTTATATAACGACGGCGCCTGCTGCAAGGGCGGCAGCAGAAGGCATCAAGGCATATATCAGGCAACGGGCAAGCGCAGAGGTAAAATCGCTGCAGATGTACCACAAAGAGATCACGTGACCTTAAAACCTTAGTATATAGCATGTCGTATATCCTATATCGAGATACCCGGGAAACCAAGAGGCGTTAGGAATGCACTGGAAGTTGCTATATACGATATACTATATACGACATGCTGTTAGCTGATAGCTGACTGCTGATAGCTGATTGCGCATCCAGCATCGAGCATCCAGAATCCAGTATCGGTTCCGCTATCCTATATTCCCAGCGTGGCGCTGAAGACCTCTTCCAGACTTGTGATGCCTTGTTCCACCTTCCTCAGGCCTGACTCATAGAGCGTCGACATCCCCAATCTCTTTGCAATGTTCCGTATCTCCTGGTAAGACACGCCCTGGGAGATCATGGCCTTGATGTCTTCTGAGATCGGCATCACCTCGGCAATGAGCGTCCTTCCTTTATAGCCCGTATTGCCGCAGGCCTGGCAGCCTTTCGTCCTGTATATCACTTCGGCCCCCAGCTTCGCGCCCCCGAGCTCTTTCACGGTGGGCGTGTATGCCTCCTTGCATTCCGGGCAGAGCTTGCGGACCAGCCGCTGCCCTATGACGATGAGAATTGTAGGCGCCAGGAGATAGGGCTCAACGCCGATATCGATGAGCCTCGTCACCGCAGACGGGGCATCGTTCGTATGGAGCGTTGAGAGGACGAGGTGTCCCGTCAGCGCTGAACGGACACATATCTCTGCCGTCTCAAGGTCCCTCACCTCGCCGACGAGCATGATGTCCGGATCCTGCCTCAAAAAGCTTCTCAGCGCCGCGGCGAAGGTGAGGCCGATGTCGGGCTTTACCTGTACCTGGTTGATGCCGTCCAGCCGGTACTCCACGGGGTCTTCAACGGTAACGATGTTCTTTGTCGATGACTTGATCGCCTGGAGAATGGCGTAAAGGGTTGTGGACTTTCCGCTCCCCGTGGGGCCCGTAATGAAGACAAGGCCGTATGGGCTGCCGATCGCCCTCTGCAGGGCCGCAAGGTCGTTCGGCTCAAAGCCCATCTTGTCGAGGTCGAAGACGACGCCGCTCCTGTCGAGGATCCTCATGACGACCTTCTCCCCATAGATGGTGGGGATGATGGAGATCCGGAGGTCGATCGTCCTGTCTTCGAGCTTGACCATGTAAGTGCCGTCCTGCGGCAGGCGCTTCTCGGAGATGTCGAGCTTTGACAGGATCTTGATCCTGGAAACGATCGGCAGGTAGAGGTGGCGCGGCGGTGGAGGGATATCATAGAGCTTGCCGTCGATCCTGTACCGCAGCGAGATCCTGCCTTCAAAGGGCTCGATGTGGATGTCCGACGCCCGCTGGTCGATCGCCTGCCAGAGCATGAGGTCAACGAGCTTAACAACGGGCGCTGCCTTTGCGCGGGCTATGATGCTGTCAAGGCTTAAGGAGTCATCATCCGTTTCGGAAGCTGCCTGCCTCAATCTGTCTATGCCATAGAGCTTTGGTCCGCCCCCCTTTGCAAGGTCGATGGCTCCATAAAATTCTTCTATCGCCCTCAGTATATCGGAACGCGTGGCGACGACAGGGCTGATCTCACAGCGCGTGATCTTGCGGAGCTCATCAATGAGCATAAAATCCTGGGGATCGAACATGGCGCAGGTAAGGGTATTTTTATCCCGCGAGATAGGCAGGATCGTGTTCCTCAGGGCAACCTGCTTGGAGACGAGCGTTTCAAGGCCCTGGCCCTCTTCCGGCCTCAGGGTACCGGTCTTCGAGGAAGCAAAGGGCATATTGAGCTGCTGGGACAGCGCAAAGGCAACATCTTCCTCGCGAACGATACCGCGGTTGACGAGGATCTCGCCGAGGTGCCCCCCGCCGGCTTCCTGGATCTCGATCGCCCTATCAAGCTGTTCCTGCCTGATAAATCTTTCCTTCAGGAGGATCTCCCCCAGTTTTGCCCCCGATGAGTCCCGTTTCGTCTTTTTTGTCATGTCACTATTGTATGGAAAATACGAAGACACTGCAATAAGGAAATGATAAAGGCCCTCGTAATTCGTGAATCGTAATTCGTAATTGGAGGAACCACACAAAACGTGAAAGGGGCGGAAGGCTCTTGCGCCTTGTGCTTTTCCACTTACGTCTCACGAATTACGAATTACGGTTGTTTCGCCGCACGTTTCCTTCAGAACCTCGATATACTATATACGAAATACGATATACGGCCTGTACTGCCTGGATTTATGCTCTTGATTAATCATGAGTTACAGCCTATATTTATATCATTATGAAAAAATATGACCCTTACATTGCCATGGCGCTGGAGAAGGGCGTTGATGACGCCCTGATCATCGATACCGCAAAGATCTTTACCGCCCCCTGGGTCCGGATGAAGTGTCGTTTCGGCTGCTCGGGATACGGCAAACGGCTCTGTTGTCCTCCCCATACGCCGGACCACGATGAAACACGGGCAGTCCTCGATTCTTACAAGCACGCCCTGCTCTGCCACAGGCGCTGGGGAAAGGGTTACAAGTTCGTCGGGGGATTTAACGACATTATCGTAGACCTGGAGACCGCCATCTTTCTCGACGGCTACTATAAGGCGCTCGGGCTGGGAAGCGGTCCCTGTACCCTCTGCAAGACCTGCGATACAAGCGGGACCTGCAAGAACCCGGAAAGGGCAAGGCCTGCGATGGAGGCCTGCGGGATAGATGTCTTCCGAACGGCAAGGGCGCACGATCTCCCCATTCGCGTGGTCCGGTCGCACAGCGAAGAGCGGAACATCTACGGGATCGTATTGATAGAATAGAGTGCTGGAGTTTAGCTGGCAGCTGACAGCAATCAGAGTGGGCGATGCAAGCCCCATCAATAAAAGGAGGACGTCATGGACGATAAGGAACGCCTTAACGCATTGGAAGTGGCGCTTAACAACGAAACGCGGGAGAGGGAATTCTATCTCAAGAATGCCGGGAGGACAAAAAACCCCGTGGGAAAGGCAATGTTCGAAAGGATCGCCGAGGACGAGCTGGAACATTACAACCGCCTTAAAGAGCTGCACGGCAAATGGGCGGCAAAGGACAAGTGGCCGGAGTCCATCCCCCTGAAGGTGAACAACACCGTCGTCAAGGACATCCTTGTCAACGTGATCAAGAAGGTTGAAAAAACGGCAAAGGGCGATGCCGATGATATCGCGGCGATCAAGACCGCTGTCGACTTTGAAGAAAAGGGCGTCAAGCTCTATTCCGAGCTGAGGGATGCCTCCTCAAATCCTCGCGAGAAGGAGTTCTTCGACCTCCTTGCCATGATCGAACACGAGCACTACCTGTCCCTCAAGGATGCCGAAGAATATCTCACAGACCCGACGTCGTGGTTCATCAAGGCCGAGCACCACAGCATGGACGGAGCGTAAAAGGCAGCAGGGAGCGAAGAGCATAGAGCCGGGAGCAATAAACCCTTAAGGCGTGAATCTTAAGTCGTATGGGAAAATATAACACCCGTTCAACGTTCAATGTTAATACAAAACAGAGAGATTGAATTGGCCGAACAGAACAGCGAAAGGTATGAGTTTAAAAAACGTTGAACGTAGAACCTCGAACGTTGAACAGCCTTTCGCCTGACGCCTTACGGGTATTTTGCTATCAGCTCGCTTCATGTACAACGTTGACATGGAGCGCCGTTGAATGTTAGACTACGCAGTGCACATACTAACGAAATTACACAAGAAATTTTATATATATGTCCTCAAGGAGCTGTCTTACATCATGCTCCTCTCCCTCGGCATTCTCACCTTCATCCTTGTATTAAGCAGGCTCGGAAAGATGACCGACCTCGTCATCAACAAGGGGGTGGACGTTAAAGACATCGTCTTGCTGATCGTGTACTCCTCTCCCACATACCTCACCTTCACGCTGCCGATGGCCTTTCTCCTCTCTGTCATAGTTGTCCTTGGAAGGCTGTCAACGGAAAATGAGGTCCTTGTATTAAAAGCGAGCGGCATCGACCTGAAATGTTTTTTCGTCCCTATCAGCGCTATTGCCGTCATCATAACATTTTGCGGATTGCTCAACTCAAACGTCCTCTTGCCGAAAAGCAGCGAACTTTTCAGGAACACGCTTATTAATATTATCAAAAAAGGCATATCCATAGAGGACAAGGAAGGCGTGTTCAACGATACCATACCCGGGGTTGTCATCTATGTTGATAAAGTGGATGTCCAGAAAAGGATCCTCTCGGGGGTCATGGTCTCTGATGACCGCGATAAAGAGGTAAAGCAGACCATTGCTGCCAGCACGGGCTATATAAACGTTGATCCCGTAACTCTTGACCTCTACTTTGTCCTGGAGAATGGCAACCTGCACCGCTGGGAAAAGTCAAAAGACGTTTACAGGAGCGTGACTTTTCAAAACTACACGTTTTCTATGAACCTCTCCACGATGCTCCCTCACAGCTCGGAACTGCGGAAAAGGTCATACGAAATGGACCGGGGCGAATTACAGAAATCACTCCTCACCGCTAATGCAAGCGAGAGGTACGACATTTTTCTGGATATCTATAAAAAGATATCGATCCCCTTTTCGTCCCTTGCATTTATTTTTCTCACAATACCCCTCGGGGTGAAAAGGAGGGTGGAAGGAAAATTCTCAGGCATACTCTACAGCCTCCTGCTCTTCATCTTTTATTATGTCCTCATAGCAATAACGGACAACGTCGGGCAGTTCATCAACCTGCCGCCGTTCATCACCTCCTTCACGCCGAACATCGTCATCGCGGCCATGGGGCTGTACCTGCTCCGGAACCTGAACGAGGAGGAGCACTCAACGGTTCAGCAAAAATTAAGACAGATATGGATGTTTTGCCTTGAAAAGACTAAATAGATATCTTATCACGAATGTTATAAAATACCTCCTGATCACCGAACTGGCCGGGCTGGTGATCTTTATTACCATAGAGTTTTTTGAGCGTATGGACACCTTTACGTCCTCCTTCGGCAACTTTTTCTTAAGTGTGGCCTACCTTTTACTCCGGGCCCCCCTGTACCTGAACCTGATACTCCCCCTCGCGTTCCTTATCTCCATGCTTACCTTGCTCATTTTGATGATCAGGAGCAACGAGATCGTTATCGTCAGGACCTCCGGCATCAGCACCCTCTCCCTGATGAAGCCGCTCTTCTCGTTTTCCCTGATCCTTATCGTGATCTCTTTCGGCCTTTCGGAAATTATCATCCCCTTTACTTCCAATGCCGCTGATTACATTTACCGGGTCAAGATCAGGGGGGAAGAATCCCACGTCTTTTTCAAGAACGACCGGATATGGTTCAAGCGCGAGAACATCATCAGCAATATTGATTTCTTCGATACAAAAAAGGACGTTATCAAAGGATTGACGGTTCTTGAGCTCACGGAGGATTATTCGATACAGAAACGATACGATGCAAAAGAAGGGGTCTGGAAAGACGGTTCCTGGTATTTTTCAAACGTTATCGAAAGGACTTTCGACGCCAAGGGGACGGTACACAAAAAAAACTATGCCCACCTAAATGATATTATAAAGGAACCTCCGTCTGTCTTTAAAGTTGTCGATAAAAATCCCGAGGAGATGGGCTACAAAGAGCTTTCGCGGTACATTAACAGGCTGAAACGGGACGGCCACGACATCCGGCGGTACCTCGTCGATCTTTACAATAAGGTAGCGTTCCCTTTTATCAATATCATCATGGTGTTCGCTGCCTTTTCCGTAGGGTTGAGGTATGTCAAGACAAAGCATATCTCGAAAGGCATCTTTTCCGGCATCTCCCTCGGCATACTATACTGGTTCTTCCATTCCATAGCGCTTTCCCTGGGATATTCCGAGATCTTTCCGCCGCTCTTCGCTGCCTGGTTCTCCAATTTGTTATTTACCGCGGCAGGTGTTATAGGTATTGTTACGTTGAGGACATAATTACAGTGAAAGGTGAAATGGGTTCATCGCATGCGTAGAAAGGAGTTTCATTGAAGGCATATCTTGATATAGAAACGGACAGGGCCGGCAACATCTGCGTGATCGGGCTCTCCATTGAGAACAACGGTTTTATGCAGTGGTATGGAAAGAACATAGATATTTACAGCGTTGAGCAGGAGCTTGCCCATGTAAAGACGATCGTAACATTCAACGGGGACGGCTTTGATCTCCCGCATATCAAAAAGCATCTCAATGTCGACCTCAAGGAAAACCGCGTTTCACGGGATCTTTTCAAGGAAAAAAAGAAGCTTGGCATCAAGGGAGGGTTAAAAGACCTTGAAAAGATGTTCGGCATAACAAGAAAAACTGAGGGCATGAACGGGTATAAGGCGGTGTGGCTGTGGGAACGATACAAGAACAAGGGCAATGTCAACGCCCTTAACCTCCTCCTTGAATACAACAAGGAAGACGTCTTGAACCTCATAGCGCTTGAAAGGATACTTGATGATCTGGGGGGAGGGGCGGCATTATGATCCAGGATTTTCAGATCAAATCGGCATCTAACACGATAGCCGGCCTTATGATCATTCCCAACGGCCCAGGGAAATACCCCTGCGTCATCCTTTCCCACGGCCTGATTAGCTCCAAGGAAAGCTCCAAGTATATCGCGCTCTCAGAAAGGTTTGCCGGCGCCGGCATCGCTACCTGCCGCTTTGATTACCACGGTTGCGGTGCAAGCGGGGGCGCTATTGAAGATACGACCCTTTCGATCAGGATAGGAAATTTGGATGCGGTCACTGAATATGTATTGGAGCACCCGCAGGTCAACGGCGAAAAGATAGGCATTGTGGGGAGCAGCTTCGGCGCCACCACGGCATTGATAAAGGCAGCGCGGGACAAGAGGGTACAATGCGTATCTCTGTGGGCAACGCCCTACATGCTCGAAAAGCAGGGCGACGGCCGCATATCCGAGATCGCCTTTAAGGAAACTATCTATGACGATTTTGCGCGATACGACATATTGTCGGAGGCAAAAATGGTCTCCTCTGCCCTCGTGGTCCACGGGGAAATGGATGAGGTTGTGCCCTGCCACGAAGGAAAAACAATATACAAAAACATCAGGAAGCCCAAAAGCATAGAGATCATCAAGGGCGCCGACCATATATTTTCAAGCCCTGCGCACCGGGAAAAGGCGATCAATCTTACCCTGAACTGGTTTCGGAGACACCTGCTCAGCGTATAACGTACACACTCCGTGAAGCGTGAGTCGTAAGGCGTAAGGGGCTAAACCCCTCACGACTGACGCCTTACGGTATTTATTCGGATTTTGGATGTGCTACGGGTTTCCGTTGCCTTCTTTCTTCCTTTCTTCCCTCGCTTTCAGCCGGTCCCGAATAGAGTCTCCTATAACATTGCTTAACCCTATGCCAAGTGCGAGGGAGAGGGTCATGATGATGCCCCCGAAGATGATAAGAAAGCTGATGGTGATAATCATATTCCCTATGCCGATATACTCGAAGACTATTCCAAAGGTTATAATGATGAGGAAGATCCTCACTCCCTTTGCGATAATATCGCCATATTTTATGTTTGCATTCTCACAGGTCATAAATATGACCCTGCTTATGAAATTGCTTAAGATAATTCCTATAATAACGATGACAAGGGAAACGATGATATACGGCAACGTCGTGGAGATCCTGGAGGCATATTCGGAAAATTGTGAAATGCCGATAAAGTTGAGGCCAAAAGACAGGAAAAGGATGATGAATATCCAGTAGACGATCTTGCTGAGGACGATCGAAGGCGATGTCTTTACACCGCCTTTTTGAAGAAAGTTGGCAACGCCAACATCCTGTGCCCACTTATCGAACCGAAAAAGCATCAAAAGCCTGCCCAATAGCTTTTTAATGAACCAGCTGATGATCAGCCCCCCGACCATCACAATAACCATGACGAGCACATTGAGAAAGACCTCTGAAAAATTATCATAGAGGTCCAGGAAGAGGTCTCTTAAGAATTCAAGCATTGGCAAATATTATGCAATGTAGGCAGGTATGTCAATGGAAATCGGCAGTTAGCCGTCAGTTTCAGGCGTGCAGGCGCACTATGGACTAAAGGCCGGTCGCTAAGGGCCGGTCGATTATTTATTTTTTTATTGACATTCCTTTGAGATTTGTTTAGGAATTTCTAAAAAGAAAAGGAGGTAAAAACATGCCTGCGAAAGTCGATCAAGATGCCTGCACAGGATGTGGAGCATGCGCAG
>JAGOOA010000023.1:36190-37488 GCA_017992765.1 Syntrophorhabdaceae bacterium | reverse complement strand
TTTCGCTCGTCCTGCAGGTCTGCAGTGTGCGGTTCCTGCGCAATGGTGATCAACGGCAAGATAGACCTCGCATGCAGGACACAGGTTGCAACGTTTGGATCGAACACGATCGTCCTTGAGCCTCTCCCGAACTTTGAGATCATAAAAGACCTTGTAGTGGATATGACGCCCTTCTGGAACATGTATGAAAAGATAAGGCCGTACCTGATACGGACAAGCCCCGACCCCGACAAGGAGATCCAGCAGAGCGAGGAAGAGAGAAGCCGCATCGATCAGGTCGTGAACTGCATCCTCTGCGCATGCTGTTACGGGGCCTGCCCTGTCCTCGCCAGGGACCCTGAGTATGCAGGGCCTGCCGCCCTCGCGAAGCTTGAGCGCTTTGTACTGGATTCAAGGGATGAAAGGCCGGTAAATGCCCTTGACGAGGTCAATAACGAGAAAGGCGTCTGGGGCTGCGACACGATATTGCGGTGTATCGATGCCTGTCCCAAGGATGTACGCCCCACAGACTCTGTCGTAAGCCTGAGAAAAAAACTTCTCAAGCATAAGCTCTTCGGAAAGGGGATAAAATGAAGATCGCTTATTCCCTCGTTACAAGAAGAACCTTTCTCAACACCCTCTTCGGCGGTTGGCTCGCTGCATTCTGCGGCGGGAGCTTCTATGCACTCTTGAAGTTTGCCTTTCCAACGCTCGGCAAAGAGCCTGATTTTGTGGTCCTCAAGACGGGCGACTTCGTGGACATACCGCCCAATTCCGTGAAGCCTTTTGCCTGGGGCGGCAAACTG
The DNA here is from genome assembly GCA_017992765.1 of Syntrophorhabdaceae bacterium. Classification (GTDB taxonomy): domain Bacteria; phylum Desulfobacterota; class Syntrophorhabdia; order Syntrophorhabdales; family Syntrophorhabdaceae; genus UBA5609. The sequence continues at coordinate 36,703 of JAGOOA010000023.1, read as the reverse complement.
GGCCTCTTCTTCAAAAAAGAGGACGGCTCAACATACGCCCTGAAAGGCGTATGCACGCATATGGAGTGCAATGTCACCTACAAACCGGAAGATAAAAAATTCTACTGCGCCTGTCATAAAGGCTGGTTCGATGACAACGGAAAAAATATAGAGGGTCCGCCACCAAAACCGCTCGAGTTTTTCGATATTACCACCGAAGGCGAAAAATTGATCGTTGCGAAAAAGGGGATAAAGGTTGAGCTGCCAAAGGCTTAGGGACTGGATCGAAGAAAGATACGATGTAGAGGGGACGAAGAGGCTTGCCAAACACAAGCTCGTTCCCGTCCACCAGTATGAGATCTGGTATTACACGGGCGGCATTGCCATGTTCCTCTTCATCCTGCAGTTCATCACCGGCATTGTCCTCTCTTTCTACTATATCCCCTACTTCGAGCATGCCAACAAGAGCATCATCGAGATCGTTACCAAGCTGAACATGGGGTGGTTCTTCCGCTCCCTCCACCACTGGGGCGC
>JAGOOA010000023.1:33979-36090 GCA_017992765.1 Syntrophorhabdaceae bacterium | reverse complement strand
ATGACGATCATCGGTTTTGTGAGTTAGGGGGATATTCATATGAAAAAGGCCATCTTCGCTTTCTTGTTCGTCATCGCCTGCGCCCTCGATCTCTTTGCCCAGGAGGCCGCGCCCGTTGAGGTCTTCCCGTCAGCGCCTTACGACAGATATACCATCTTTCAGTCTCTTGCCTTGTTCTGGATCGCCATTATTGGCCTTATTGTCATCATCAGGATGAAGCTGAAGGAGATAGAGAGAGTTCAAAAAATGGGGGTAGACCGGGAAGAGAAAGATGTCCCTCTCCTTGACTAAACCGTTCCAAATTATTATGATTTCACACGATGTATTGTTCTATTGTAAGGAATACCCTTCTTTCCCCTTCTGCCATTAACAAAATACGCGCCTTGCCGGCAGATGAGACCGCCTCCGCATCGCTCCTTGAGATCCTCGCTAAGTTTCAGGATATTAAAAAGTTTGCCAGCGAGATCCATACGGAGATCCACGTCATAAAACCTATTCTGAAGCTCCTCGGACTTTCCTACGAATCAAAGCCAAAGTTCTTCGAGGAGCACATTAAGGAGCCCGATGCGGTGCTTTTTTCATCGGAAGAAGAAAGATTTAAAAGCTCACAGCTCTGGGGGACCGTTGAATATTACGCAAAGGCCCTCGGGATATTGCTTCTTAAAAGATACGGGAGGAACCTTCAGGAGGGCATCACCGGCTTCTTTCTCGAATTCGAGAACAGGATACCCACATACCAGATCGCATACCTCTTAAAGAAATCGAAAGCCCCCTGGGGAATTCTTACGAACGGACGGGAATGGATACTCGTAAAAAGGCCTTTAAATTATGAATTACGGCTCCTGGCGCTGGACCTTGAAACGGCGATGTTTGAAAATGACCGCAACGCCCTGCATCTCTTCAACGCGATCTTCTCCCTCACAGGCCTCACAAAAACAGTCCCTAATATCCTTGAGGAGGAGAGGGATTACCTTATTGAGCTTTTAAGAAAAAAAAGGGACCTGGCCCAGCAATCATTACAGGGGGCCAGAAAAAAGGTCGAGGTATACCCAAAGCTGATCGATATCTTCAAGGATCTCTTCGGGGACAGGGATCTGCAGTGCTCAGAGTCATACCTCCTGGGAAAAAAGGTAGACCTGCCGCAAAAAGCCTATGCACAGCTTGATGCGATCAACGAACATAATGTATCAGATATCTCGTCCTTTCTTTTCAATAAAAAAGGGTACCAAAGGAATGCAAACCTCGAAGGCATCTTTCTTGCTGAAAAAAGCGTTTATACCACAAAAGAACAGCTTCTTGCGCTGAAGATACTTGATATGACCCCTAATTTCGGCAACCTGAGCAGCGACCTCATCGAAGGTCTCGCCTATTTTGCCTTTGTCCTTCCGTACCGTGAAAAAAACACCTTTGTCGCCGAATGGGAGGATGAGACATTGGTCAAACGGTATATCGTTGACAACATCCTTTACGGCGTAGAACGTTCACATCTCGCCCTTGATATCCTGCGAACCATGATCAGGAGCCGATTCAACTCAGAGGCAGGGCATTTCACATACGGCAACCCGCTCATCGGTATGTCCATTGAGGACATGGCAGCCTATTTTGATACAAAAAACCAGATGGGCCTTTTTAGCAAAAACCCCCAGGACCTCATCAAGGACTTCAAAGAGATGTACAGGTTTTACTTCTCCCTTTCAGACAGGATCAAGGAGGATGTCCAGGTCAGGGAAGAACTTGAGAAAAAACTGAAACGTTACGGCGAAAGGATACGGAGCGCCATGGATATTATCATCTCGACGTATTTCAGCAAGGCCGTTGATAACAAAAAGATCCAGGATATCCTCTCGAACCTCGACAGCGACGATGTTACCTGGGAAAATCTTACAAAAAAGGATTGGTTCGCCGACGCAATGTCGCTGGCGCGAAACAATGGCTTTTATCATTTTGATGTGGAGTTTCCCTTTCTCCTCAACAGTGCCTTCGATTTTATCTTTGTCCAGCCTGCGCTCCAGTATATCTGGGAAGAAAACTATCCCCTCGCTGAGGCAACAAAGGCATATGTGAAAAGGGGCATGCCATACCTGAAGCCGGGGGGCAGGATGGTGATCATC
>JAGOOA010000023.1:0-33879 GCA_017992765.1 Syntrophorhabdaceae bacterium | reverse complement strand
TTTTATCTTTGTCCAGCCTGCGCTCCAGTATATCTGGGAAGAAAACTATCCCCTCGCTGAGGCAACAAAGGCATATGTGAAAAGGGGCATGCCATACCTGAAGCCGGGGGGCAGGATGGTGATCATCCTCGACACCTTCGACGATAACCTTGCCGGAGAGCTCAAACGTTCATCGCGATACGAAGCGGACGTGCAGGACGGAATGATCTTGCTGAAGAAAAAATAAGTCCTGTATAATATCGTATTTCGTATGTCGTATATAGTATATCGAAATTCTAAAGAAAACGTAAGCGTGAAGGGAAACTCCGTGAAAGGTAAAAAGTAGTTCGATATACGAACTACGAAATACGATATACTGCTGTTCGCTGATAGCTGAAAGCTGGAGAGCGATTTAAGCGATAAGTCCCTTAAGTATCCTGTAGGATTTGAGCTCTACATCAAGATGGAAGGTCATGAAGCCCTCCATAATATCCTGCGCAACCCTCTCAAAGCCGTTGTCCAGATATGAAGGTCCATTTTCTGCGCATCCCCAGGCGTCCTGAGGCCCTGCCGCGTTGCCGTTTGCCTGCTGTACGGATACGATGCCTGCTATCACGCCTTCAGCGCAGACCTGGTGGGGAAGCGATGGTGCGCACTTATGGCAGAGGATGCCGCCCCTTTCCCTGGAAAAGAATATCTTCTCATCTGCCGCCATAGCCTGCCCGCAATAGACACAGGTGTGGAAGTTGGGCATGAAGCCGAGGATCCCAAGCATCCTGAGCTGATAATGGAGTATATCGTCATAGGTAAACTCGGTCCTTCTTATGCCCTCAAGCGCCTCTGCCAATACATTGAAGAGGTCCTCATGCCGCTCCCTCTCCTTCGTCAGCCTGTCGACGAACTCCACGAAAAAACCCGCCGTGCAGGCCCTCTTCAGGCTCGCCTCGATGCCGCTGTTCGTTTCGATAATGTCGGCGTTCTCGATCCTCACCATTCCCCTTCCATATTTCTCAAAGTATTCAACCCTGATGCGGTTGAATGGCTCAAGGGTATTGGCAAACCTCTTCTGGCTTTTATTGGCGCCTTTCGCGATCGCAGCGACCTTCCCCGACGACAGCGTAAAGAGCCTGATGATCTTATCCGACTCCCCATACGACCGCTTGAACAGCACTATCGCCTCATCCTTATGCAGCGCCATTATCTTTCCACGATCTCCTTGCCTTTTTCCGGCCTGTATATGAACCGCCCATCGTCGATGCCCCGGTTGATCTTCACCGCTGAAAATTCTATCGTATTGATGTTGCCGGTGAATTCATGGATCTCGATCTTCCGCACAATATTTTGTTTATCAATCCAGATCTTTGCCGCGTTCACCGTGCTGTCCTTCTTCGGCACGATCTCCAGCACTTCAAGGCTGCCTGCGATCGACTGCTGCTTTAACGTGAAGAGCTCGTCCATCCTCGCTATGTCTTCGATAAGGTCGAGGAACGTGCCCGTCGTCTTCTCCTTTCTTATCCTCTCTTTTACGACAAAGGGCTTCTCATCCTCTCCCTGCCACATGTACTGCCCGTCATAAAGAAAGAACTTCACCTTCGGCGCCCTGTACTTCCATAAAAAACCCTTATGACGTTTATAATAAAAATCCCCCTCGAATGTCCTGTCCTTTTTCAGGCTCGCGATGAATATCTTCTGGTGAAATTCCGCCTCCAGCGAATTTACCCCCGAATAGGTCTTCTTCAAACCGTCGAAAGGCGAAGAAGGATCCGCCGCATGAACATTTGCGAAGCCTGCGCATATGATCATCAGCAGGCATACCAGAATATTTATAAAACAAACGTTTTTTCGTCCCTCGTCCCTCGTCCCTCGTCCCTCGCTTCTGTTCACTGTCTCTTCAACACCTCTCTCGACTTTACTCCATCCGATGGGCCGACGACCCCTTCGGCCTCCATGCGCTCTATGATCCTCGCAGCCCTGTTGTAGCCGATCCTGAACCTTCTCTGTATCATGCTGATGGAGGCCTCGCCCCTGGCCATGACGAACTCTACCGCCTCCTGGTATTTTTCATCATCCATCTCTTCCCCCCCATCCTCTTCTTCCTTTTCCTCCAGTATCTCCTGGTGGTATGTGGGGGTCCCCTGCTGTTTCAGAAACTCAACGATGCGCCGTATCTCGCCTTCGGAGACAAAAGGCCCGTGGAGCCTCTGCAGCCTCCCGATACCCGGGCTTAAAAAGAGCAGGTCCCCGAACCCGAGGAGGCTCTCTGCGCCGTTGGTATCGAGGATCGTCCGTGAATCCACCTTGGAAAAGACCTTGCATGAGATCCTCGCAGGGAAGTTTGCCTTGATGATGCCCGTCAGGACGTCCACGGAAGGCCTCTGGGTGGCAAGGATAAGGTGGATGCCCGATGCCCTTGCCATCTGCGCCAGCCGCGCGATATATTCCTCGACCTCCTTCGGCGAGACCATCATCAGGTCTGCGAGCTCATCGATAACGACAACGATGTAGGGGATCGTCTCCGACTCCTGCTTCACCATCTTCTGGTTGTATTTCTCTATGTTCCTCACGCCCTTTTCGGCCATCATCGAGTACCGGCGCTCCATCTCATCGGTCATCCACCTGAGCGCCGTTTTCGCGTTCTTCGGGTTCGTCACCACGGGAAGGAGGAGGTGGGGTATGCCTTCGTAGAACGACAGCTCGAGCATCTTCAGGTCGATCATGAGAAACCGTACGTTCGTGGGCGTTGCCTTGAAGAGGATGCTGCATATCATGCTGTTGAGGGAGACGCTTTTCCCCGAGCCCGTGGCACCGGCAACGAGCAGGTGTGGCATCTTTGTAAGTTCCGCAACGTAAGGTTCCCCCGATATCGTCTTACCGAGGGCAAGCGTGAGGTGTGAATGTGACGAGGCGAACATATCCGACTCGATGATCTCCCGCAGGTAGACCGTCTGCCGTACCGTATTGGGGATCTCTATGCCGACCACCGACTTCCCGGGTATGGGGGCAATGATCCGTATCGATACGGAGCTTAAGGCCATCGCAAGGTCGTCTGCAAGGTTGGCGATCCTGCTCACCTTGATGCCGGGCGCAGGCTCAAATTCGTACATGGTGATCACGGGGCCCGGCCTGACCTCCGTGACCTTTCCGTCAATCCCGTAGTCCTTCAATTTCTTCTCGAGTATGCTCGCGTTGGCCTGGATGCTCTCCTTGTCAACCTTCACCTCTTTCCTCTCAACAGGATCAAGCAATGACGTCGGCGGGAGCTTATATGGCCCTATCTCCTTGAAGAACTCGAAGGTCTCCTGAACGGCTGCGGCCTTTTTCTCCGCCTTCGGCTCCTCCTTTTTCTCCTCCGTTACCTTGATCTCCCTCCTGCGCTCGACAACCTTCCTCCGCGCGATCCTCTCTTCAAGGATAGACAGGAGCGGTGCCTGGATGATCAGGAATATCGAGATGAGGAGAATGATAGCGGATATAAGGATGCTGCCGAAATAATTGAATGCGTACATCAGCGCCCTCTCGAGGAGAGAGCCGAGAAAGCCGGAGAATTCGACAGGAACACCTCTCAGGTGAATCTTGCCGATAACGATCTGGAAAAGAGAGGTAAGCGCCAGAAAAAGCAGCACCAGCCCTGCCGAGAAGACCAGTATATGCGGAGGCTCTTTCTTCTTCAGGTACAGCAGTCCGAAAAACAGTGCGACGGCGGCAATGGCGTAGCTCATCATCCCGAACACCTGGATCAGAAGGTCGGCGATGTACGAGCCTGCCTTGCCGCAGAGGTTCCTCGTTGCCCCCCCGGCAGCCGTGTGAAACGACGGGTCAAGGGGATGGTAGGAGACAAGGCTTACAAAGAGGAAGATAAAGGCCCCCAGCAGGCCTACCCCTATGATCTCTTTTTTCAGTTCCGTTGACATGCGGCAAACCTTCCCGTTCCCATCATCGCCTGTCAGTCATTGCTGCTTTCGCCTTTTTGCATGAGCCTCTCTATGTTCGCCCTCACGCTGTTCATTAGCTCGCCTTTTGCCGAGCGGCCCATTCCCTCCAATGGTATGGGTTCTCCTATATGAATGTATATTACCCCTTTTCCTGCGGGAATGAAACTGCCTTTTGGCTGGAGCGTGCTTGTGCCCACAATGCCGACGGGCACAATGGGGACCATGGCGCGCAGGGCAAGGGAAAAGCCTCCCTTTTTAAAAGGGAGCAGGCTTCCGTCCCTGCTTCTTGTGCCTTCCGGAAAGATAATGATGTTCATCCCGTCCCTTATCTTTCGGGCAGCCTCATCCATGGCCTTGAGCGCCTCCCGCGGGTTTTCCCTGTCAATGCTTATATGCCCCGCCCTCTTCAGCGCCCATCCGAAAAAAGGGATAAGGAAGAGCTGCCTCTTTGCTATCCATCTAAAGGAGAGCGGCAGCGAGAAAAGAAGGCCGTATATATCAAGGGCGCTCTGGTGGTTGCACATGAAGATATACGGAGGAGCTGTAATCCTGTCCAGGCCGCTCGTTACGACCTTTATTCCGCCTAGCTTTATGTGGGTAGATGCCCAGAGCCTCGCTATCCTGTGGATAACTTTGCCCTTGCTGTCAAAAGGAGATATGATAAGGGCAATAATGGAAAGGAATACGGTGGTAAACAGGAGATTCAGCGAAGAGAGGGCTTTCCTCATTTCACCTCTTGCTCAAGGGCTGAAAGGATCTGTTCCACCTCTGCTTTTATCCTTAGGTCCGTATCGTAGGGAGACAGGCCTTTTTTATCGGCCTCCGCCACCTTCTCGTTGTACCCGATGTCGCCAAGGTAGGTGAGGTCCTTCAGACTTTCCCTGATCAGCAACCTGTCGGCCTGATCCATGATCTTGTTCCCGACGATATAGACCCGTTTAATGTTCAGGTCCTCCGAGAGCCTTTTGACCTGGTAAGCGGTTTGAAAGCTCCTGCGTCCCGGCTCAACGACGACGATCAGCGCATCCATATATTCCGTTGTCCCTCTTCCAAGATGCTCAAGCCCGGCCTCCATGTCGACGATAACGTACTCGTCCCTCTCGATCATAACATAGGCCATGAGGCTTCGAAGGAGCGCGTTCTCCGCGCAGAAACAACCGCCTCCCCCCTGGGGGATGTTGCCCAGCAGGATCAGCCTTACGCCGTCCTTCTCCACAGAATACGTTTCAGGTATGTCATCGACCCGCGGGTTCAACTGGAAGAACGCCCCGTATGTCCCTTTCTTCGCCCCTGTCCTCTCCTCTATGAACTCTTTCATCTGCGCCAGGGGTTGAAGGGCCTCCATCTGTTCTTCGCTGATGCCGATGGCGCTTGCGAGGTTCGAATCCGGGTCGGCGTCAATGGCGATCACTTTATGCCCTCTTTCCCCGAGGATCCTCGCCATCACACCTGCCAGCGTCGTCTTCCCCACTCCCCCCTTTCCTGAAATGGCTATCTTCATGCGAGTAGTTTTCCTTATTACGATTCACCGCAAACATGGCACCGCAGGATCTCCTTCTCCTCCGGTGTCGCGATAACGATAAGCTTCATATCTTTTTCGATGACCGTATCGGGGTAAGGATTGTATATCCATTCCCCGTTCGACCTGCGCGCTGAGATCACCATGATGTTGCCTATCATCTTAAAGTCTATCTCCTTTACCGGCTTTCCGAGATAGGGCGAATTTTTGGTGATATGGACCTCCTCAACGCGTATCGGCGATTCCTTGTCCCGGAGCATCATGTCAAGGAAAGATGTCACGTGAGGCCTTATCATCTCTGACGCCATCCTTAACCCCCCGATAAAGTTGAGCGCAACAACATTATCTGCCCCCGCCCTCCGCAGCTTATCGGTGTTCTTCGTGTCATTGCACCGCGCAACGATCCTCAGGCTGGGGTTCAGCTGCCGGGCGGTGAGAACAATTACGATGTTGTCGTTGTCGGAATCCGTCGTGGCAAAGAGGCCGTGCGCCTTTTCGACCATGGCCTGCCAGAGCACCTCGTTCTCCGTGGCATCGCCTACAAGGAGGTCGACGTTCAGGTCGTGCAGCTTCAGCAGCTCCTGCTTGGATTCATCGGTATCTATGGCGACAAGCGGCCGCTTCGTAATGAACAGCTCATGGGTGACATAAAGCCCCACCATCCCTATGCCGCATATGATATAGTGGTCTTTCATCTTCGCTATGCGTTTCTCCATGGTTCTCCTCCTGAAGACCTTTCTCAGTTCCCCCTCGATGATATACGCGGCCAGCGTCGTGAAGAGGTAGGCGATGGCGCCCGCGCCGATAAATACGAAGATGACCGTAAAGAGCTTGCCGTACGGCTTATCATCGAGGCCGATAACATCCCCATAGCCGACCGTGGTAATCGTTATGGCCGTCATGTAAAGGGCATCGAGGAAGCTCTTGCTTTCCCCGCCGATGACCTTAAAGCCAACAGTGCCGATGGCTATGATAATAATAATTATAATGAGTATTTGCTGAAGTTTCTTCGGGATGATCTTCATATGTGTTGTTACCCATTATAGCATGGAACCGGTCTCAATATAAACGCTGAAATGTTATTTAGGGCCGGCCGAGGTTGACTTAGAGGGTAAGCTGTCTTAATTTTATTGAAAAACATCAGCACATGATACGCGGCTGTTCCATGTGTATTCTCATAAAAAATTGTTTGAGGTGCAACGACTATGAGCCTTGAGAGATTAGAATTTAAGACAGAAGTCCAGCAACTGCTTGATCTCATGATCCACTCGCTTTATTCACATAAGGAGGTATTTCTCAGAGAGCTTATCTCGAACGCCTCCGACGCGATCGACCGCGCACGTTACGAATCCCTGACAAACAGCGCTGTCCTCGAGAATGAAAGCGGGTGGAAGATAAAGATCACCGCCGACAGGGACAGGGGTACGCTGACGATAAGCGACAACGGTATCGGCATGACGAAGGAAGAGATCGTTGAGGCCCTTGGAACCATCGCCCATTCAGGGACAAAAGAATTTCTCGCAGCCCTTCAGAGCAGGGCAATAAAGGATAATCCTGAGCTTATCGGGCAGTTTGGGGTTGGCTTCTACTCATCTTTCATGGTCGCCGACAAGATCACCGTTCTTTCAAGAAGGGCGGGGCAACAGGGCCCAGGCGGCGTAAAGTGGGAATCAACCGGTGACGGATCGTTCACGGTCGAGGATGTGGAAAAAGAGCGGAGAGGAACCGATGTCATCCTTGAGGTCAGGGAAGAAGAGAAGAAGTATCTTGATGAATGGCAGATCAGGAGCATCATTAAGAAATACTCTGATTTTATTGAGCACCCGATAGTCATGGACGTCGAAAAAGAACAGGACAGCGCGCTAAAGAAAGGCGAAAAGGTCACAATAAAAGAAGAAGAGACCCTTAACTCGATGAAGGCCATCTGGCTCAGGGACCGGTCAGAAGTATCAGAAGAGGAATATAACCAATTCTACCAGCATATATCGCATGATTCCGCCAACCCTGCAAAGGTCATCCATTACAAGGCAGAGGGCACCTCGGAGTTTACGGCGCTCCTCTATATCCCCTCGCATGCGCCATACGATATCCTCTTCAGGGACTACAAGATAGGCCCCACGCTTTACGTAAAGCGCGTTCAGATCATGGACCACTGCGAGGAGCTCATTCCGCACTATCTCCGCTTCGTAAAAGGGGTGGTAGACTCTGCAGACCTTCCCCTCAACGTTTCCAGGGAGATCCTCCAGCACAACAGGCAGGTCGAGATCATACGCACGAACATAACAAAAAAGGTTCTCGATACGCTCGGCGACATGAAAAAGGAGCAATACGGAGACTATGTAAAGGTTTACAACGAGTTCGGCAGGGTCCTTAAAGAGGGGCTCCATTACGATTTTACACGGAGAGAGGCCATAGCAGACCTTTTCCTTTTTCCTTCAACGAAAACCGAAGAGGGCGTCCTGAGGTCTCTCGACGATTATATCAATGACATGAAGGCGGAACAGGAGGCGATATACTACATCACCGGGACGTCTCTCGCAGAGGCCTTGCATTCACCCTACCTCGAGACATTCAGGGGCAAAGGCTACGAGGTCCTTGTCATGCTCGATGATATCGACGATCTCGTCCTGAGCGGCTTCGAATACAAAGGCAAAAGGCTGAAGTCCATCACAAAAGGGGATATCGACCTCGATAAAACAGAAAAAACAGAAAAAGAGACGGCAAAAAAATACTATGCCGAGCTGATGGATCTCATGAAAGATACGTTGAAAGACGATGTAAAGGACGTAAGGCTCTCCGGCCGCTTAACAGATTCGGCCTGCTGCCTTGTTGCCGATGAAGGGGATCTGGACCCGCAGGTGGAAAAACTTCTCAAGGCTATGGGCCAGGAGGTTCCTTTGAAAAAGCGGATCCTCGAGATCAACCCCTCTCACCCGCTTTTTGCCGCGATGAAGGCGGTCTTCGAAAAAGATGCGAAGAGCAACACGCTCCCTGATTTCATAAGGCTCCTTTACGATCAGGCCCTTATTCTTGAAGGATCGAAGCCGAAGGACCCAGCGGCATTTTCAAAGATGGTCGCAAAGCTGATGGCGGAGAATATAGAGAAAAGCAGCGAATAACGACAAATCCGTGAGGCGAGGGAAAAGGACCGAGGGACGAGGGACGTCCGCTGCGCTAGGACGAGGGACGATTGAAATCAGAAGAGCGGGGGGCAGAATACCCCGGTTAGTACTGCCTCTAGCATTTGGTTTCTACGCCGAACGCTAAACGCATCACGCCGAACGGTATTTCTTAGAATCCCGATATGCGAACTACGATATACGATATACTGTGGTCTATGGGCCGGCCTATTCGAAAAATTCCATAAACTTCTCTTTGAGTCCTTTGCGCGTTTTCCCGCTCTCATCGCTCAGCTCCTTCGCGAGCTCTTCCATGAGGAGGCGCTGTCTTTCGCTCAGTTTTGAAGGGATAACCACGTTGAGGTAGACGAGCTGATCGCCCCTTCCGTACCCGTTTGACTTGGTAACGCCAAGCCCCTTGATCCGAAAGACCTTTCCGGGCTGCGTGCCGGGCGGTATGGTGATGGCCGTTTCGCCCTCTATGGTAGGCACCGTGAATTCCCCTCCGAGACACAAAAGCGGGAAGCTGGCATCAACCTGAACAGTAATATCGTCGCCTGCGCGTTCAAAGATCTGGTGTTCCTTTACCTCAAGAACCACGTACAGGTCGCCCGGGGCCGTGTCGCCAAACTGCTGCATCCCTTCTCCCCGCAGCTTTAACCTCATGCCGGTGTCGACGCCGGGCGGGATCTTTACCTTGATCTTCTTCTTTGTCCTGGTGCTTCCTTTGCCTTTGCAGGTCTTGCAAGGGTCTTTGATGATATGGCCGTCACCGTTGCAATATTCGCAGGTCCTGTTTATCGTAAAAAACCCGTGGCTCTGCCTGACCTGCCCTCTTCCTCCGCAGTGCTTGCAGGTTACGGGCTGGTGTCCCGGCTCTATCCGGGATCCACCGCAGGCCGGGCATTTTTCTTCTTTCGGTATCTCTATCTCCTTTTCGATACCGAACACTGCCTCTTCGAACTCTATGGCAAGATTGTAGCGCAGGTCCTGCCCCTTCCTTTCCCTCTGTCTGGGGGAGCCGAAAAAATCACTGAAAAGGTCGTTAAAAACGGTGTCGAAATTGCCCCTGAAGCCAAAATCGAAGATAGAGCCGGCATCGTCGGCAGTGCCGAACCTTTCATACCGGTATCGCTTCTCAGGATCGCTGAGTACGGCATATGCCTCGCTGATCTTCTTGAACATCTCTTCGGCTTCTTTATTGCCGGGGTTTCTGTCCGGGTGGTATTGGAGCGCAAGCTTCCGGTAGGCCTTTTTTATCTCCTCGTCTGTGGCATTCTTGGAAACGTTCAGGATCTCATGGTAGTCTCGGTATGCTGTCCGCATTGGTCAACCGTATATTACTGGATTTCCGGCTTTTTGGAAACAACCACCCTGGAGGGCCTCATCAATCTGTTGTTCAGCAGGTAGCCTTTTTGGAACTCTGATAAGACAGTATCAGGCTCCACGTCCTCTTTCTCTTCCTGGTAAAAGGCTTCGTGGAGATTGGGGTCGAATTTCTTGCCGACCGCTTCGATCCTGGTAACGCCTGCCTTCTCCATCACCTTGAGAAATTCGTTGAAGGTTATCTTGACCCCGTCGTAGATCCCTTTGTAATCTTCGGTTTTTGCCGTATGGTCCAGGGCCATCTCGAGGTTGTCCAGCACGGGCAGCAATTCCTTTATCAGGACCTCGTTGCCAAATTTCAATGTATCCTGCTTTTCTTTTATTTTGAGCTTCTTGTAATTTTCAAACTCGGCCTGCAAGTAGAGGATCTTTTCCTGAAGCGACTTTATAAGCTCGTCCTTCTCCGCAAGCGCCCTCTTCAACTCCTCCGTTCCATCATCCTTCTTCTTTTTCTTCTTATGTTCTTCGTGCCTGGCGATCTCCTGTCCTTCTTCTTTTTCTTCGGTCGCTTCGCCGGTGTTTCTCTTTTCCTTTTCTTCCATGTTGCTCCCTTACATCATTCTTAAGATATTGGTAACCGTCTTCGCGGTATAATTGACGATCGGTATTATTCTTGAATAATTCATCCTGATCGGGCCTATCACACCGAGGAAGCCGTAGCTGTCTTCGCCGACCTGGTAGGGCGAGGAGATGATGCTCATCCCGCGCATTTCTTTCATATCGTTCTCGTGCCCCATGATAATGCTTATGCCATCCTCCCGGAGGCAGCTGTCCAGCAATGTGATCAGTTTTTCTTTTCTCTCCAGCGTCTGGAAAAGCTCTTTTAATCTTTCGAGGTCAGAAAATTCCGGTACGCCTATCATTTTAGACGTCCCTTCTATGTAAACTTCCCGCTTGCTCTTTTCATCAATGATCGCGTCGAGGGTATCCCGGATCTTCGCGCAGAGGTTGTTGAATATCTCTTTTTCCTGCCTCACGTCGCCCAGTATGCCGTCCCGCAGGACATAGAAAGGAACTCCGCTGAACTTTTCGTTCATATACCATTTCATCTCGTTCAGAACATTAATGCCCAGCTCCTCATCGGTATGCACGATCCTCTTATGGACCATGCCGGAAGAAGTTATAAAAACAACAAGGATCGTATACTTTGATAATTTGACGAATTCAACCTCTTTAAAGAGCATCGTGTTCACTTTTGGCTCAATCACTATGCTTGTATATTGCGATATGGACGCAAGCGTCTTCGACGCATCCTCCATGATCTCCTCAACGTAGGAGTAGCGGGGCCGGGCAAGCGATTCCAGGACCTTCAGCTCCTTTTTGCCGGGAACCATCAGCGACGACAGGTTATTTACGTAATATCTGAAGGCCTTGTGCGTCGGTACGCGCCCCGCCACTGCATGGGGCTTATAAAGAAAACCGAGCTCCTCAAGATCGCTCATTATATTCCTTATCGTCGCAGAGCTTACCTTGTTCTTCATTCTCTTTGATATCGTCCTCGAACCTATCGGTTCGGCAGCGTTTATATAGTTATCCATAATAAGCTCAAGGATCCTGTTTTGTCGTTCTGTCAGAATGTCCATGGCTCAATACCGGCCTTCATAAAATAAATTAATGATATATGACACTTTTGTCAAGAAATGAGATGCTCAATTTGTCAGACAAGGATTTGTTAAGCGTATATCTGGAGGGTGCTTGAAGCCAACCCCGTGTATCCTTTTGCCCGTCTGTATTTATCGATGATGATCTGCGGTATTTGGAGGGATGCCTTGTCGATCTCATACTGGCCGGCTACATGGCGGGAGCTTACATAAACAGGCCCTGCCTGAGCCTCTGTCGCAGCAGGGCATTCATTGCCGTCTCCTGTCACGCTGAGCCCTGCCGAACTCCGGATGTCGAATGCCATCACCTTGCATTCTGTATGCTTAAGGTCAAAACCGATAGCCTTTCCCTGAAGCGCCTTACCGCTCTTCTGCTGCGGGATGGTGTCTCTGAGTACGCAGAGTCTGCCCGGGGCCCTTTCTTCTATTGCAGTGCTGATGTCCATAGTTATTGCTGATATTGTCTTACAGTTTATAACAGTATTTTGCGTATAAAGTCAAGAAAAAATTCCCGTACATTTTTTATCGTGGTAAAGGGTCGGCTAAAACTTTTCAATAAATGATTTTGTTTTATAATAATGCTGGAGAAAATTGCGGGGAGATTGTATCATATCAGCGTCTGGTCGATCCCTTGTTTCGCCTTTAAGTAGATCGGTCATCTTCAATATAAAGGAGGATCCATGAGCGGCATTTTTGGCATTGTATCGAAAAAGAACTGTGCAAGCGAGCTCCTTTACGGCACAGACTACCATTCACACATGGGAACAGAGTACGGCGGAATGGCTGTCCTTGGAGAGCGTTTCCACAGGTCTATCCATGACATCAGCAAGTCCCAGTTCAAATCGAAATTCTACGAAGATTATAAAGAGATGGAAGGAAATCTGGGCATAGGCGTCATAAGCGACCGGGATGCCCAACCGCTCATCATCGGCTCAAAGTTCGGGACCTTTGCCGTCGTATCGGCGGGGCTCGTGGATAATACGAACGAACTGGCCGAAGAGCTCCTTGAACAGGGCGAGACCTTCGGCGAGATGTCAAGCGGTGGGGTCAATTCCGTTGAGCTCATAGCCAAATTGATCAATAAGGGAAAAACGCTCATTGGCGGTATCGAAGGTCTCTATGACCGGATAACCGGTTCAGCTTCCACGCTCCTCATGAAAGAGGACGGGATCTATGCGGTCAGGGACCGCCTTGGCCGGATGCCCCTCGTCGTCGGGGAAAGGGATGGGGATTACGTGGTCGCCACGGAAACATGCTCCTTTCTTAACCTTGGCTACCGGATCATAAAGTATCTCGAACCCGGCGAGATCGTTCGCATAGGAAAACGTGGATTGGAAGGACAGCTTGCAGGAAAGGCAAGCAACCAGATCTGCTCCTTCCTCTGGATCTACACAGGATATCCCGCTTCAAGCTACGAGGGGATCAATGTTGAGCTTGTCCGTGAGCGATCCGGGAGGTTTCTTGCGAAGAGCGATGAAGTGGAGGCCGATCTTGTAGCCGGGGTGCCTGATTCGGGGGTCGGCCATGCCGTCGGGTATGCTATGCAGTCGGGGATCCCCTTCCGGCGGCCACTCGTCAAATATACCCCAGGCTACGGAAGGAGCTATACGCCGCCTTCACAGGAGATTCGCGACCTTGTGGCAAAGATGAAGCTCATTGCGGTCAAGGATATCATTGCCGGGAACCGGATAGTCCTCTGCGAGGACTCCATCGTGCGCGGAACGCAGCTTAAGAATTATACCCTGAAGAAACTATGGGAATCGGGGGCCAGGGAGGTCCATGTTCGCCCGGCCTGCCCGCCGCTGATGTTTCCCTGTAAATTTGCCCTCTCCACGCGCTCCATCGACGAGCTGGCCGCCCGGCGCGCCATACGGGCACTGGAAGGGAGTGATACGGACGATATCGGGGACTATCTTGATGACCGGTCAGAGAAGTACCGGAAGATGGTGGATTGGATCGCGAAAGAGCTTGATGTTACAACGCTCCGGTATCAGCGGATCGACGACATGGTCGAAGCGATAGGGCTTCCCCGTGAGAGGCTCTGCCTCCACTGCTGGATCGGGGACAAAGGCAACTCATAGTCCATGGCTGACAGCCCATGGTATATCGTAGTTCGTATATCGTATATCGAAATATAAAATCAAATCCTACATCCTAATATCGAAATCCTAAACAAATTCAAAACATAGCTTACCTATCCTGGCTGAAATAATCTCCAAGCAGCCCCCTGCTGTGTTCGTCGTCGTGACAGTAGACACAAAGGTTCTCCCAGTTGGAGCCGTCCGGGGGGTTGTTATTATGATTCCCGTCCTTGTGGTGAACGGTAAGGAGGTGCCTGTCCTTATGATCGAATTCCCTGGCGCATTTTGCACAGATAAGGCCGTGGATCCGCAGGGACTGTTCCCTGTAATCGCTCTTCGATGCCCCGATCTCTTTCAGCTCCCGCACGATCTCTTCGACTGGCTTATCGATCTCTTTCTTATTCGGGCCTGCGCCCCTATGCGAGTACCGTCTCCTTCTCATTGCTTTCCCTTTTCCTTGCGTAATATTATAACACGAACAGGGGCGATTGTCTCACGTCAACGCACGGCTCGCGGCAAATCCTAAATCCAAATATCGAAGCACTAAACAATATCAAAAATGAACTGCCCCGCAGCAAGCTGCGGAGAATCATCCGTATTGAAATGTTCAAAATACAAAGCATAAGAAATATGGATACCTGAAAAACAACAAGGCAGGATCAACCGATCCTGCCTTGTTGTTTTTCGCTCTTAGCTCTTCGCTCTCAGCTGGTTTTCTCCCCTCACGGCTTACGTTTTTATCGAATTCGCCTTCGCTTCGATATACGAATCACGATATACGATATACTGCGTGCCGTATTATTCCCTCAGCTTTAGCTTCATCTGCACCGGGTCGGCAGCAGCGCGGGGCGGCTGCGTGCCTGCAGTTGGCTTTATGTCGATCGTCACCTGGTGCAGCCTTCCCGTAAACCTGAAGGGCACCGCGTACTCATCGGAGACAGGCGTTCCGGTATCAGAGCCTACGTCAAAGCTCTCATCGATCGAAAAGAGCGACGGCACGGTTATCCTGATCCTCTTTTCATCTACAGCTTTGCCGTCGACGATAAGCCTGCCCACACCTCCTCTGCCTTTGCCGCCGCCGTCGTAGGTAAAATCAAAGACTATTGAGTGCCTGCCTGGCGCAAGCCTCTTGCTGCCAGCCCAGCGTACCTTTTCGACAGTAAGCGAGTTGTAGAAAAAGACGGGCCTGCCGGCCTTCACATAGAGCGCGTAGCCGCCGAAACGCCCGCCTGTCGTTACGAGAACACCTTCTGCGCCGCCTCTTGGTATCTCCACATCAGCGTTAATGCTGAATGATTTGTTCCGTATATCAGGGGCATTCGGTTCCGGCAGACGCGTCAAGCCATCAGGAAAGACAAACCTGGTGCGCCCTCCCGCGAGGCTTGCCAAAAGCTTACCGGGCCCGCGGATAAAACTGTCGTCAAGGGGCAGCACATTATATTTCGCTGCCTCGATCCAGAAAAGATCCTGAAGCGCCTTCAGCTTCTGCGGGTGCTGTTTTGAGAGGTCATTTGCCTGACTGAAATCTTCTTTCAGGTTATAAAGCTCCCATGTGTAGTCATCGGCAGGATCTTTAGAGGTAGGTTTCAGCATATCCCAGGGAAGACGCTTGGGCGTTGTCGATGCAATCCAGCCATCGTGATAGAGGGCACGGTTCGCAAACATCTCAAAATATTGCGTCTTCCGTTGAGACGGCGCATTCGTGTTCTTCTTGTCAAAGGTGTATGCCATGCTCACGCCTTCGATGGGTTTCTGGGACACGCCGTTGACCATGACGGGCGCAGGGAGCCCTGCTACTTCAAGGATTGTAGGAACAACATCAATAACATGATGGAACTGTTCTCTCAAGCCGCCCTTGTCCTTGATATGTTTGGGCCATGAGATCACAAGATTGTTCCTGGTCCCCCCGAAGTGGGAGGCGACCTGTTTGGTCCACTGGAAAGGGGTATCCATGGCATGCGCCCAGCCAACGGGGTAGTGGTTGTAATGTTTATCGCTGCCGATGGTGTCGATTTGGGCGATCATCTCCTTCACGCCATCCTGCAGCTGGGGGGGCATGGTAAGGGAGCGGAGCTCGTTGATCGTGCCGTGATGCGTCCCCTCTGCGCTTGCCCCGTTGTCGCCCTGGATGTATATGATGAGGGTATTGTCAAGCTCGCCGATCTCCTCGATGGCGCTTACGACGCGGCCTATGTTATAATCTGTGTGTTCAAGGAATGCGGCGTACACCTCCATCATGCGGGCGGAAAGTCTTTTCTCGTCGGCTGACAGCGAATCCCAGCCGGGGATGACATCGGGTCGAGGGGTCAGTTTTGCGTTGGCAGGGATAACCCCTATCTCCTTCTGTTTCTGCCAGGTCATCTCCCGCTGCTTATCCCAGCCGCGATCGAAGCGTCCTTTATGTTTCGCGATCCACTCCCTGGGAACGTGGTGGGGCGCATGGGTGGCCCCCGGTGTGAAATAGACGAAGAAGGGCTTGCCCGGGGCTATGGCCTTCTGCTGCCTGATCCACGATATCGCCTTATCAGCGAGGTCCTCATTCAGGATGTAGTTTGGATTACCCATGTAAGGCTCGATAGGCTTCGTGCCTTCATAGAGCGCGGGCTCCCACTGGTTCGTATCGCCGCCGATAAAGCCGTAGAAGTATTCAAAGCCAAGATTGGTCGGCCATAGATCGAATGGTCCCGCGAGACTATGCTGCCAGGATGGGACGTTGTGGTTCTTTCCGAACCATGCCGTATTATACCCGTTCTGTCGCAGGATCTCCCCGATGGTTGCCGTATCTTTTTCCATCAGCGAGTCATAGCCGGGATAGCCCGTGGCAAACTCCATAATGACGCCGGTATGTGCCGTATGGTGGTTGCGTCCCGTGATGAGGGCCGCCCGCGTTGGTGAGCACAACGCAGTAGTATGGAACATGTTGTACCGCAGACCGTTATGCGCAAGGCGGTCAAGGGTAGGCGTTGGAACGGGGCCCCCAAAAGTGCTGCTGGCGCCGAACCCCACATCATCGGTCATGATGAGAAGGACATTGGGCGCGCCCTTCGGAGGTTCCACCCGGGGAGGCCACCACTCCTGCGACTCGCTCGCGTTGCGGTTGATCACCCCGCCAAAAGGCAGTTCAGGCCGCGGCAGGACCTGCTGTGCATCAACGGAAGTCGCAGCAAAAACAACCAGGAAGCAGCAAAGCATCAACCCGGCAATACGGCTATTTCTATATCTCCCCTTTGTAGACATAACACCCTCCTTATCTGTCCATCGCTCCACTTGTTTATCGATTATCTGTGACAACAATTGTACGCTTCATATACAATAAATACAAGCCCGGAAATATTGATCAATAAAAAAGGGCCTCCTTTTCAGGTGGCCCTTTAAATATTCACAATGGATTGAGGTCGTTTACGCCTAACGCCTCACGCCTTAAGGTCTTGTTTACCCAGGCATCAGCCATCCCGGCAGCCATGTCGCAAGTCCGGGAAATATAAAGACAAGAATACCGCCGACAATGAGGCTTATCAGGAATGGGTATACTCCTGCGTAAACCACCCCAAAGGGCGTCTTAGTTATCTGTTTAACGACAAAGACGCATATGGCCATCGGCGGCACGACGACACCGATCATTACGGTAATGCCTATCAGGATACCGAACCACATTGGATTATACCCGAGCTTTATGATGGCTGGGTAGAAGATCGGGGTGGCGAGGATCATGAACGCAAGGTCGTCAATAAAGGAACCGCCAATAAGATAGATCATTGCGATAAAGAAAAGGATTATCCATGAAGGCATCTGCAGGCCGACGATCCAGTCGGCAGTTATCATGGGGATCTTTGTTACGGCGATGAAGTGGCCGAGCACCGTCGAGCCCGCTATGAGCAGGAGAACCATGCAGGCGGTCCTTATGGATTCAACGACGGATTTAATATAACCCTTTATGTTAAGGTCTCTCCTTATGAAGGTAAGGAGGAGGACAAGGAACGTCCCTACGCTGCCCGCCTCAGTGGGCGTGAATATCCCTTGCAGGATGCCGCCGATGACGAGGAAGAAGATAAGGATAACCCACATGACCTCGGGGATCGACCTGATTCGTTGCCCCCAAGTTGATCGTTCGCCTTTTGGTCCGACTGCGGGATTTATTTTGCACCAGCCGTATATAATGCCGACAAAAAAGAGGGCGATAAGAAGGCCGGGGAAAATCCCTGCCAAAAACAGCCTCCCGATGGACTGGTCGGTGATGATGCCGTAGATGATCAGGGTAACACTCGGCGGGAGCAAAATACCGAGGGTCCCGACGGTTGCGACGATGCCCGTTGAAAGCCTCTTGTCATACCCGTAACGGTCCATCTCGGGCACTGCGACGCTTGCAAAGGTCGCTGCCGTAGCGGGCGAAGAACCGCAGATGGATTTGAAGGCCGTTGCGCCGGCAACGGTTGCCATGGCAAGCCCGCCCGGGATATGGCCGATAAATTTATAGGAGGTATCGAAGAGCCGCTTCGCTATGCCGGAGTTGAACGCCACCTGGCCCATTAAGACGAAGAGGGGGATGACGGTGAACCCATATGAGTTCAGGACATCGTAGAAGTCTTTTGCCAGGAGATTGAATGCAGCGCCCCAGGATATGAGGTAGCCGAAGCCAAGAAACCCTATCAGGATCATCGCAAAGGCAAGTTCGATGCCGGTTAAAAAAAGTACCAGGACAACCAATAATCCTATGATGCCTATAGTAACTTCATTCATATTGTCCTCCAAAGATCTTGACGATATCGGCGATCAAGACAAGGCACTGCAGGAAGCAGCACACGCCTATTCCATAGGCAATAGGATAGAACGGGATCTGCCGCGTAAGGGACACCTCTCCTGACCTGTAAAGGTCACCGGCGTAAACAAAAAGATTCCAGCCTATGAGCACGAAAAGCACTATGCAGACAAGCCTTGTTACAATATTGACCACGGCCTGCGGGACCCGTGGGAATTTCTGGATAAAGAAATCCACAAAGATATGTCCCCGAAGCCACGATGTCAGCGGCATGCCGAAGCCGATCGCAACAGCCCCGCCAAAACCAACGATCTCAAAGGTGCCGATGATAGGATGTCCGAAATATCTGAGGGCAACATCAGCCACAGTGAGGAGCATGATGAACGTCAACGAACAAGCCGCAATCCCATTCATTATCCTGCTTAATTTTTCTATGATCCAAAGCAGTCCTCCCATAATACCTCCTAAAAAAACGGCTATTTATTTCTGTGTGTGCATGACATGACAAAAAGCAGTGTGGCATACATATTTTCATGATAAGGACGTTTTGTCAAGTGAAAAAATGTACAACGTCGCGCAAAGCGCTCTTTACTCTTGTTGGAAAAGGTGATAAAAGTCTCTATGGCAAATGTTGTAAGCGCCATCCTCGCAGGCGGTAAAAGCACACGGATAGGAAGAGACAAGGCTACCCTTGTTCTCGATAGTGAACCGTTGATACGAAGGGTATATGATGTGGCGCAGGGGGCTTTTGACCATATTGTTGTTGTCTCCAGCGATCACGCGATCTTGCCTGGCATGAGCATACCGATCATAAAAGATGTTGTCTCTGTGCAGAGCCCCTTGGCCGGTATTGTCTCCGCCCTCATTCATACCGGCGCAGATTATGTCTTTGCCCTCGCCTGCGATATGCCTTTTCTGTCAGGAGGGGCGATAAGATATATGCTGAACAATATCGCCGGCGAGGATATCATCATACCGAAAACAGAAAAGGGATACGAGCCCCTCCACGCGATCTACAACAGGTCCTGCATTTCCTATATGCTTACCTTAATCGAGAGGGGGATGTACAAGGTAAGGGATATATTCCCCTACCTTTCGGTCAAAGCTGTCGAAGGGTCTCCCCTGTTTTTTTGTAACGGGGTTTCCGTATTCACGAATATTAATACACAAGAGGAGTTTGAAAGGGCGCTGGCTATCAGCAGGGGTTGAGGGTTGGAAAAAAACGCGGAGGCACGTCTTGGGTTCGTTACCGTAAGGACAATGGTCAGGACAGACCTCGAGGGCGTCCTCGAGATCGAAAGGCTCTCTTTTGTCTCTCCCTGGACAAGGGGGATGTTCGAAGACACCATCTGTTCGCCGATAGCAAAAAATCTCGTACTTGAAAAAGATAACAGGGTTATTGGCTATATTATGCTATACTCTGTTGAGGATGAGGCGCACATTATGAACATCGCCATACACCCCGCCCATAGAAGAAAGGGGTTTGGCGTTTATCTCGTAAATTATATTATCGAAGAGTGCTCGGGGGAAGGCATTACGGATTTTTTTCTTGAGGTAAGAGAAGGCAACAGGGGCGCGCAGGGCCTTTACAGGACGCTTGGCTTCTCGGTCATAGGCAAAAGAAAGGGGTACTATCGTGAGTCGGGCGAGGACGCGTACGTGATGCACATGTCGCTGAGGAAGCGAGGATGAGCATGGCGTCGGGACATCCCCCGCAAACACGCTCATTTCGCTCCTGCGGCTCCATTCGCTCCCGTTCGGCTTCGGAACTTTTGCTTCGCAAAAGACCGAGCTTCCTTGCCTCACGACGGTTTGCTCCGGGATATCCCGACGCCATGCTTGCATTAGGTTTGGGCCATTTCCTCCGTAAATTCAAATGCTCCAATGTTCAAATATCAAAACATAAAAAATGTATTTGTTTAGAACATTTGAATTTTGATATTGTTTAGTATTTAGTGCTTAGGATTTTGTGTTTGCTTCACTTCAATATGGCGTTGTGAACGTTGAGCCGCAATTCGTAGGTTATTTATGGACGATATAGAAGGCAAGATACTTTCAAACAAAAAGATAGCGCCGGGGCACTGCCTGCTCAGAATAAGGTTGTCCAGGTCCATGGGCGTGGTGAGGCCGGGGCAGTTTGTAATGATGAAAATTCCTGGCGGAGAGGTGTTCCTCAGGAGACCTTTTAGCATTTATGAATATCGGCAGCGCATCCTTACCATCATGTACAAAGTGGTCGGCAAGGGAACGGAACAACTGAGCAATGCGCCAAAAGGCACATCGGTTTTAACGCTTGGGCCGCTTGGCAGATGGTTTACGGTGAACGGGAGCGCTACTCCTGTTGTTGTTGCCGGAGGGATCGGCCTTGCGGGTGTGTACGCCCTGATCAAAAAATTACAGGGTAAGGCGCCGATCTTCTTTGGTTGCTCTTCAAAAGACGAGATCGCCCTCCTCAAGGACGCGATGCGCTTCCATCCTTTTATCGCCACACTCGACGGCTCATATGGTTTCAAGGGAAACGTGGTCCAGCTACTCAAAGAACATCTGAAGGGGTTGAATGGTAAAGACGTGGAGATCTTCACATGCGGCCCCGAAAACATGGTGAAGAACCTTAAAAAGCTGATCGAGCCGTACAAAATCTCCTGCCAGGTGCTGCTGGAAGAAAGGATGGCATGCGGCCTAGGCTTGTGTTTTGGGTGCGCAATAAAAACAACGGACGCGCAGGAACCCTATAAAAGGGCCTGCAAAGAAGGGCCTGTATTCGACCTATGGGAAATATCTCTATAAAGCTATTCGGAAAAACCCTGCGCAACCCCGTGTTCAATGCCTCGGGGACCCTCGGGTACGGCGTTGAGATAGAGCCCCTCTGGGGCGTTGAAACCCTGGGCGCGTATGTCACAAAGGGGCTGTCAATAAAGCCTCACCACGGGAACCCTACGCCCCGGGTATGGGAAGAGCGCTACGGCATGATCAACAGCATAGGTCTCCAGAACGTAGGCGTGGACCGCTTTTTCGACGTGTATTTCCCTTTTTTTAAAAAAAAGAGGACCCCCATTATCGTAAACTTTTTCGGCTTCACTGAAGATGAGTACATCACCTGCGCCGGGAAGATAAAGCCCGACAGGTTGATCGTTGCCCTTGAGATGAACCTTTCCTGCCCCAATATCAAGGCCGGCGGGATAAGCTTCGGAAAAGAGCCCCGCATGGTATTTGACATTGTGAAGAAGGTAAAGGCCGTGACAAAGATACCCCTTTTCGCGAAGCTTACCCCTGAGGTAAAGAATATCGTTGACATAGCGACAGCGGCCTGCGAGGCAGGCGCCGACGGCCTTACCCTCATCAACACCATGCCCGCTGCCGGATTTGACGCGAAGAAAAGGAATATCCCTTTAAAGGGCGGGCTCTCTGGCCCTGTCCTGAAACCAATTGCCCTTCGGGCCGTCCACGAATGCTCAAAGGCGGTATCGGTGCCGGTTGTCGGCGTCGGCGGGATCATGGACGCCACTGATGCCGTCTCTTTCTTTATGGCCGGTGCAAGGGCGATCCAGATCGGCACAGCAACATTCATCGACCCGTACGCGATACCGAAGATAATACAGGGGGTATCAGACTATCTGGATGCGAACGGCTATAAGAGAATCGATGATATTATCGGGATCGCCCATGAAAAATAAACCTAAAATTCGAAATTCTCATATCGAATCTCTAAATCCTAAACAAATCCAAATGTCCAAAATTCAAAACGTAAAGAGCTTGTATTTACTTGGAGCATTTGATATTTGAATGTTGATATTGTTTAGTGCTTCGTGCTTCGAATTTGGTGCTTACTCAATATGTATAACAAACAAAACGATAACGATTCAGATATTGTAAAATCTATCGCGAAGGGGCTTGGGATTCCCAATCTCATGGCCAGGATCCTTGTTGCGAGGGGTATCAGGGGACCGGAAGAGGCAGGAACTTTCCTTTACCCGAAACTCGAAGACCTTTCCGACCCCTTTCTTATGCCTGACATGAGAAAGGGGGTTGAGAGGGTCATCGACGCCATAAGGCAAGGCGAAACAATATGTCTTTACGGCGACTATGATGCGGACGGCGTGACCTCCCTCACTCTTATGAAGAATTTTTTTAAACATCTGGGGGTAACCCCCCTCATCTATATACCCGAGCGCAAAGAAGGGTATGGGCTCCACGCCGAGGCTGTAAAAATAGTAAAGGAAAAAGGCACAAACCTGCTTATCTGCCTCGATTGCGGCTCCACAAATGTTGAAGAGGTCAGGCTGGCAAAAGACCTCGGCATCGAGACGATCGTTATAGACCACCACGAGATGGGGGCGGAAGCCCCTCCTGCCCTTGCCGTCATCAACCCCAAAAGGGAGGACGCCCAATTTCCCACAAGAGAGCTTGCTGCATGCGGGGTTGCGTTCTTCTTCCTCCTGGCGCTGCGCAGGGTCATGCACACCGAAGGCCTGCTCGGCCGCACCATAAACCTGAAGCAGGAGCTGGATATCGTCGCGGTAGGGACGGTAGGCGATATGGCGCCCCTGATAAAAGACAACAGGATAATGGTAAAGCACGGGATGGATATTATGAACAGAAGACCGCGGACCTGGTACCGGTCTTTCATCGGCAGTAAGGTGGCGCCCGACAGAAAGATCGATGAATACGCATTGAACTTTATTATTGTTCCAAGAATAAACGCATCGGGCAGGGTATCAAGCCCGCACGCATCCCTCGATTTTCTTACCTGCGAAGACGATGAAGGGGCGGCCCTGCACCTTAAGAAACTTCAGGAGGCAAACAAAAGACGGCAGGGGATTGAAAAGGGTATGGTCGATGAGATCGCGGGCATCCTGAAGAAGGGCGGCGTCGCCGGCAGGAACTCCATTGTCCTTTTTAAAAAGGGATGGCATGTCGGCGTTCTCGGGATAGTCGCACAGAAAATAATGGAGTCCTATGGAAAACCTTCGATTATCATGACTGATGTTGGAAGCACCTGGAAGGGCTCCGGCAGGGGCAGTGACGGCGTTGATCTGTACGGTACGCTATCATCGCTTTCTGACCTCCTTATCAAGTTTGGGGGACACAGGTATGCGTGCGGTATAACGATCTCAGAAGATAACCTTATCCCTTTCAGGAATGCCTTTGACAATGCCCTTGACGGTTATTTAAAAGGCAGCAAAAAAACAATGCACGTCGACGCGCGCGCGGGATTCGACGAGCTGACGAAGGAGCTGATGGAAAGCGTCGAGCACCTTTCTCCTTTCGGGATCGGCAATCCAAGGCCGAACCTTCTGCTGACCCCTTCCTCGATCATACCGCTTAACAACGGGCGCGTTAAGATCATCGACGGCAACAAGAGGGCCTGGTATGGGTACATGCAGGAAAAGGTTTCCACCCCCCTGTCCGGCGATATACAGATCGTTGCGTCCCCTGTCCTGAAGCAGGAAAGCGGGGGGACATTTATCAATTTGAACGTAAAGCAGGTGCTATAAACCCTTTCCATCACCTCGCAAACCGATTATAATATATCCCCATGATCGATCCGTTGAGCTTTCTGGAGAGATGCGAGCTGTGCCCGCGCAGGTGCCGCGTGAACAGGCTTAAGGGGGAACGCGGGTATTGCGGCGTGGGGGATGAGGCCCTCATTGCATACTACGGGCCTCACAACGGGGAAGAGCCGCCGATCTCAGGGATAAATGGCTCAGGGAACATATTCTTTTCCTCCTGCAACCTGCGATGCCTTTTTTGCCAGAACTACCAGATCAGTCGCGAGAGAAAAGGGAATGCGCTCCCGGCGAAAAAGCTCACGGAGATATTCTTTCAGCTTCAACAGGCAGGCTGCCACAATATTAATCTCGTAAGCCCTACGCCTTATGCCCCCCTTATCGCCCTTGCCGTCAGCGAGGCAAAACGACAAGGGATCGGCATACCTTTCGTCTATAACACAAACGCCTACGAAAATGTTGAAACGCTCGAGCTGCTCGATGGGCTTGTGGATATCTATCTCCCGGACTTTAAATACTGGAGCCCAAAGATCGCGGCAAGGCTCTCCGACGCACCGGCCAGCCAAGGTTATCCGCATTTCGCCCGGCTTGCCATTATGGAGATGAAAAGACAGGTCGGGAACCTGGTGATCCAGGGAGGGCTCGCAGCAAAAGGCCTTCTCATGCGCCATCTCGTTCTTCCCGGAGGCCTCGCGGGTTCAGAGAATATTATCAGATGGGCCAAAGACACCCTCGGCGCCGACACCCATATAAGCCTTATGTCGCAGTACTGGCCGCTCCATGAGGTTCATGCCTACCCGCTCCTCCAGAGAAGGGTCAGGCAGAGCGAGTACGACAGGCTCATCGCGCTTTTATCGGATAACGGCTTTGAAAATGTTTTTATACAAGAGCTTGACAGCGCCCCGCTCTTCGTACCGGACTTTCAGAAACCCGAACCCTTTATAGCTGAGAGCGGCAAACCCGTAAGTCGTGAGTCGTAAGGGGTAAGGGGTTAAATCGCCTCCCGCCTGACGCCTTACGGCTCTTATTCGGATTTACTTGGTGCTTCTGATACGATATACGATATACTATCGACTATGAACTGACGTAAAGGAGGTAATATGGAATTAAAGACAGTAAAGGTTGATATCCCCGAAGGGCTCAATGTCATTATCGGTCAGTCCCACTTCGTCAAGACCGTTGAGGACGTCTATGAGATACTGGTCGGCTCCTCCCCATCGCTCAAGTTCGGCGTTGCCTTTTCCGAGGCAAGCGGGCCATGCCTTGTGCGGTATGAAGGAAATGACGAGCCGCTCATGAAGCTTGCGTACGAAGCCTCCTTTTCGCTCTCCTGCGGCCATACGTTCGTCATATTCTTAAAGGATGGATTTCCCATCAACGTGTTAAACGCCCTGAAGGCCTGCCAGGAGGTATGCCACATCATCTGCGCCACAGCCAATTCCCTTCAGGTGATCGTCGCAGAGACTGACCAGGGAAGGGGTATCCTTGGCGTCATCGATGGTTCAAAGCCCAAGGGCGTAGAGCAGGAAGAGGACAAAAAGGCGCGGAAGGAGCTTCTGCGTAAGTTCGGGTACAAATTATCCTGATACTTCCCCGGATACTGGATACTCGATACTGACAGCTTTTAGCCTAAAGCCTTTTTTGTTTTAGCTGACGGCTGTGTGCTGACTGCTGACAGCTATCTACTATTCCGTTATTCCGTGTCGATAATTTTCCAGCAAGAGTATTGATTGTAGGGGCCGTATGTGGTAATGTTCATCTAAATGGACGATTTTTATAGAATATCAAGGTTGCCGCCTTACGCCTTCGGGATCGTTCGGGATCTGATGATCGAGGCGAGGAAAAAAGGCGAGGACATTATCGATCTAGGCATGGGAAACCCCGACATCCCTACCCCGAAGCACATCGTCTCAAAGCTCGTGGAGGCCGCGAGAAACCCCCGAAACCACCGCTATTCGGTTACCAAGGGCATCACAAAGCTAAGGGTGGCCATCGCCAACTGGTACAAGAGAAAATACGATGTCGACGTAGACCCCGAGACGGAGATCGTGGTGACCATGGGAGCCAAGGAAGGGCTGGGACACCTTGTTCTCGCGACGGTCAGCCAGGGGGAGGTAGTCATTGTCCCCAATCCTGCCTATCCGATCCACTCCTATTCGGTAGTCATTGCCGGGGGCGACCTGAGGACCATACCGATTCTGCCGAAAGAGGAATTTTTCGAAAGGCTGAACATCGCCGTGAAAACAACCTGGCCCCAGCCGCGCATGCTCATCATCAGCTTTCCCAACAACCCCACAACAGAGGTCGTGGAAACAGACTTTTTTGAAAAGGTCGTCGCCTTCGCCGAGGAGCACAACCTCATGGTGGTGCACGATCTTGCATATGCCGATCTGGTCTTTGACGAATATACGGCGCCGAGCTTTTTGCAGGTCAAGGGCGCCAAAGATGTCGGGGTTGAATTCTTCTCCCTCTCCAAGAGCTACAGCATGCCGGGGTGGAGGGTAGGCTTTGCCGTCGGCAACGCGAGGATGATCAACGCCCTTGGCAGGATAAAGAGTTATTTTGACTACGGCGTATTCCAACCTATCCAGATAGCCTCTATCATAGCCCTCAACGAGGGAGATGCCGATGTAACGGAGATCGTCGAGAAATACAAGGCAAGGAGGGATGCCCTCTGTGAAGGGCTCTACAGATACGGCTGGGAGGTAGAAAAACCAAAGGCAACGATGTTTGTCTGGGCAAAGATCCCTGAACAATTTGCCCCTATGGGCTCCATGGAGTTTGCAAAGCTCCTTCTGGAGAAAGCAAAGGTAGTAACCTCTCCGGGAATCGGCTTCGGCGAGTACGGGGAGGGTTATGTGCGGTTTGCCCTTATAGAAAACGAACACAGGATCAAACAGGCAGTCAAAGGGATCAAAAATCTTTTATACGCGTCGAAAAGTAAATGATTGGCGTCGGCATTATAGGTCTCGGTACGGTAGGTACCGGAACATACAGGATCCTCACTGAACATAAATCCCTGATAAAAGAGAAGACAGGATTAGACATCAAGGTTGTCAGGGTAGCCGAAACAGACCCTAGAAACGTAAAGGGCAAACAAATTGCCGGAAGCCTCATCACGGGCAACGCCCTTGAGATCCTGAACGATACACGCATAGACATCGTCGTGGAACTGATAGGCGGCATCAGGCCGGCCTATGACTATATCGTCCAGGCGTTGAGGAACAAAAAATGGGTCGTTACCGCCAACAAGGCTCTCCTTGCAGAGCGGGGCGACAAGCTCTTTCAGATCGCGGGGCAAAATCAGTGCGAGATTGGTTTTGAGGCATCCGTGTGCGGCGGGATCCCCGTTATCAGGGCCATACGGGACGGCCTTATCGGGAACCGGATAACTTATATGCTCGGTATTTTGAATGGAACGAGCAACTATATACTTACGAAAATGACCGATGACGGGGTCTCCTTCCAGGATGCCCTTCACAACGCCCAGCAGCTGGGTTTTGCCGAAAAGGACCCTACCTTCGATATCGAGGGCGTCGACGCGGCCCATAAGCTTTCCATCCTTGTGCGTCTGGCCTTTTCCTACCCTATCAGGATGGCCGATATCGCTAAAGGGGGAATCTCCGGTATCGAGCCGATAGATATAGATTCCGCGAAGGAATTCGGCTACCGGATCAAGCTCCTTGCAGTCGCAAAGGACGAGGGAGGGCTTATTGAGGCCAGGGTTGAACCCGCGATGCTGCCTTTAACGCACCCGATGAGCAATGTCCACGGTGTCTACAATGCCGTTTATGTTGTCGGCGACAAGGTAGGCCCCAACCTGTTCTATGGGCGGGGCGCCGGGAGCGAGCCGACAGGAAGCGCTGTGGTGAGCGATATCATAGATATGGCGCATAGGATCAGAAATAAAAATAATTTTGTAAAATTACCGGTGTACGCAAGCGGCAAGAAGATGAAAAGAGGCGAAAAGTCATCGGTGCCTTACTACATGAGATTTACCGCGCAGGACAGGCCGGGTGTGCTGTCGAAGATCTCCGGCATCCTGGCTCAGCACAAAATCAGCATTTCCGCGGTCACCCAAAAAGGCAGAAAAGAGACCGGGTACGTCCCCATAGTAATGCTTACCCATGAGGCAGTCGAGCGCGATCTCAAGAAGGCAGCGGCAGCGATCGACAGGTTGTCCTTTATACGTAGAGGCAGCGTATATATACGTATCGAGGAAGGGGAACTGTGAAAGCAGCGGACAGCTGTCAGCATACAGCAAACGACAAACAGAAGCGATTATGCGCGTAAGGTCTTGCGAATGAAATATATCGTGATTATCGGTGACGGCATGGCAGATTTTCCACTTGAGGAATTGGAAGGCAAAACACCCCTCATGGCGGCAAAGAAGCCTTACATGGACAGAATGGCCAGGGAAGGGTTCTGCGGAAAGGTGGTCACCGTGCCTGAAGGGTTTTCTCCGGGCAGCGATGTCGCCTGTATGTCCATATTCGGGTATGACCCTGCGAAATATTACACAGGCAGGGCCCCCATCGAGGCCTCGGGGATGGGGATCGAGATGGGCGATGACGATGTGGCCTTCAGGTGCAATCTCGTTCACCTGGCAAAGGCCCCGGGCGGCACCCTCATGGGTGACTACAGCGGCGGCCACATCACAACCGGGGAGGCGCACGTCCTCATTAAGGATCTGCAAAACGAGATAGGAGGAGACGAATTTGTCTTCTTTCCTGGGGTAAGCTACCGCCATATCATGATGTGGAAAGGCGGTTTATGGACAATGAAGACGACGCCGCCGCACGATATCACAGAAAAAGAGATCGGTGAATATCTTCCGGACGGCGATGGGGCAGCCGTGCTCACGGGATTGATGAAGCGCGCGCAGGCCTTTCTTGCAAACCATCCCCTGAACAAGAGGAGGGAATCTGAAGGCAGGCGCCCCGCTAATAGCGTCTGGCTTTGGGGACAGGGAAAGAAGGCCCGCTTTCCGTCCTTCAAAGATCTATACGGGGTCAGGGGCGCTACGGTTGCCGCCGTCGATCTTATCAAAGGCATAAGCAGGCTCGCCGGCTTTGACGCGCCCTATATTGAAGGGGCGACGGGCTATCTGGACACTGATTATAAGGCAAAGGCATCCACAGCGCTTAAGCTCCTCGAGGACCACGACATCGTATATGTCCACATCGAGGCCCCTGATGAGGCCTCTCACAACGGAAACGTTGCGGAGAAGATACGGGCGATCGAGAATATCGACAGAGAGGTGGTAAGCCTGATCTATGAAAAAAGCAGCGAGGACACCCGGTTCCTTATTGTTACCGATCACGCTACGCCCATATCGATGAAAACACATTACGCCTGTCCGGTACCCTTTATTATGTACGATAAAGATGTCAGGCGTGAAGGCTGTCAATCGGGATACAGCGAGCAATCAGGCGATGCAATAATGAGCGGGGAAGAGATGATAGGATCTTTTCTAAAAGGACAGGCACGATGAGACAAAAATTCATATTTGTGACCGGCGGCGTTGTATCCTCGCTCGGGAAGGGCCTCGCTTCAGCGTCAATCGGCGCCCTCCTCGAGTCGAGGGGCCTCAACATCATGATAAAAAAGCTTGACCCTTACATCAACGTGGATCCCGGCACCATGAACCCTTTTCAGCACGGCGAGGTATATGTTACAGAAGACGGCGCAGAAACGGACCTTGACCTTGGCCATTATGAAAGGTTCACAAAAGCCGTAGTGTCAAAACGATGCAACTTCACAACAGGCCAGGTCTACGATACCGTTCTATCGAAGGAGAGGAAAGGAGAATACCTGGGAGGCACGGTGCAGGTAATCCCCCACATAACCGATGAGATCAAGAAAAGGATCCTTGACGTAGACGATGGCGTCGATGTCGTTCTCGTTGAGATCGGAGGCACTGTCGGCGATATTGAGAGCCTGCCGTTCCTGGAGGCCATCAGGCAGCTCAGGAACGACCTTGGCAAGGAGAACTCTCTCTTCATCCACCTTACGCTCGTCCCTTTTATAAAGGCAGCGGACGAGATGAAGACGAAGCCGACGCAGCACAGCGTGAACGAGCTACGCAGGATCGGTATCCAGCCTGACATCCTCCTGTGCCGGGCAGAAAGGCCCCTCTCACAGGGTTTAAAGGACAAGATCGCCCTTTTCTGTAATGTTGAAAAGGATGCGGTAATAACGGCCAAGGACGTCGAGGTGATCTATGAAGTCCCTCTTCTTTTTCACAATGAAGGGCTCGACGAGAAGATCACAAAGCTTCTCAATATATGGGCAAAGAAGCCGGACCTGTCGCTATGGGACAACATTATCGAAACCATCAAGAACCCGAGAAGACAGGTCGACATTGCCCTGGTAGGGAAGTACGTGAAGCTGAAAGATTCATACAAGAGCCTCAATGAAGCCCTCGTCCATGCAGGCATAGCCAACAATTGCAAGGTAAATATCCGGTATATAGATTCCGAGGACCTCGAAAAGGGGTCTCTCCTGCCGCTCCACGATGTGGACGGGATCCTTGTTCCCGGAGGTTTTGGCGACAGGGGCATCGAGGGAAAGATCAACGCGATACGGTTCGCCAGGGAAAAAAAGGTCCCCTACCTCGGGCTGTGCCTGGGCATGCAGCTTGCCGTCATTGAGATAGGAAGACATAAGGCCGGGTGCGAAGGCGCGCACAGCTGCGAGTTCGATGAGAACACTCCCCACCCGATCATATACCTCATCGAAGAATGGGTAGACAGGGACAACAAGGTGCAGAAAAGAGACAGGTTCTCCGACAAGGGCGGAACCATGAGGCTCGGCGCATATCCATGCAATATCTCTCAGGGAAGCCTTGCCTTTAAGGCCTATGGCCAGGAGATGATCCACGAGAGGCACCGTCACAGGTACGAATTCAACATGGACTACCGTAGCCGCCTTGAAAAATGCGGGATGGCCATCTCCGGGATCTCCCCTGACGGCAAGCTCGCTGAGATCATCGAGTTCAAGAACCACCCGTGGTTCCTTGCATGCCAGTTCCACCCTGAATTCAAGTCGAAACCCTTCTTGCCGCACCCCCTGTTCAGAGACTTCATCAAGGCATCCCTAAAGCAGAGACAAGGAAGCAGCGGAAATGCAAAAAAAAATAGACATAAATAACGTCAGCGTCGGCGGAAAGCCCTTCGTGTT
Source organism: Syntrophorhabdaceae bacterium (assembly GCA_017992765.1). Lineage (GTDB taxonomy): Bacteria > Desulfobacterota > Syntrophorhabdia > Syntrophorhabdales > Syntrophorhabdaceae > UBA5609. Next base: position 2,817 of record JAGOOA010000023.1, on the reverse strand, counting down.
CATCGGGGGGCCTTGCGTGATCGAAGGGAGGGAGATCACCCTGAAGACAGCGGAGGCGCTCTGCCGTATTACAGAAGAGCTCGGGATCCCTTTCATCTTTAAATCATCCTATGACAAGGCAAACCGGACATCCATCGAAAGCTTCAGGGGGCTGGGCATTGAGGAGGGGCTGAAGATACTTGCAGAGATAAGACAGTCGACAGGGATACCAGTTCTTACCGATGTTCATTCAGCGGAAGAGGCCAGGGCCGCCGCCGAAGTGGTGGACGTTCTGCAGGTGCCTGCGCTTCTTTCACGACAGACAGACCTGCTGGTTGCCTGCGGGAAGACCGGCAAACCGGTCAATATCAAGAAGGGGCAGTTCCTGTCACCCCATGACATGCAACACGCCATCCGCAAGGTAGAGTCTACCGGCAACAACCGGATCATCGTAACTGAAAGGGGGACCTCTTTCGGCTATAATACCCTTGTGAACGATTTCAGGGCCATTCCGATCATGAAGACATTCGGGTACCCGGTGGTCTTTGACGCGACCCACAGCATCCAGAAGCCGGGCGCCGGTCCGGGCCGCTCTGGCGGGGAAAGGGAGTTTGTATTCCCGCTGGCAAAGGCAGCCCTCGCCGTGGGGGCCGACGGCATCTTCATGGAGGTCCATATGAATCCCGGACAGGCCCTGTGCGATGGGGACAACTCCATCCCGCTCAATGAATTGCCCTTTATGCTAAAGACATTAAAAAAGATCGAGGAAGCCCTGTGAGCTCTTTCATGGAAATCGGCAAAGAGGTTCTGAGAAAAGAGGCGGAAGCCATAATCCAGGTGATGAACGGGCTGGGCGACAGCTTTGACAGGGCAATCGATATAATCCACGGATGTACCGGGCGGGTTGTTCTCTCGGGAATGGGTAAATCAGGGCTTATCTGCAAAAAGATCGCCTCCACGCTTTCCAGTACGGGAACCCCCGCGATGTTTCTGCATCCTGCCGATTCTCTTCACGGCGACCTCGGAATGCTTCAGAAGGGGGACGTGCTCATCGCGGTAAGCAACAGCGGCGAAACGGAAGAGATCATAAAGATTCTTCCCTGGGTAAAAAGGATGGGCATACCTACGATCGTCATTACAAGCAAAGAAGACTCTACGGTAGCTGCCCATGGAGATGTGGTGATTAACTTCAGGGTCGATGAAGCCTGCCCATACAATATGGTACCTACGTCGAGCACTACGGCAACGCTCGCACTCGGCGATGCCCTTGCCATCGCATTGATGGAGAAGAATATATTCAAGATAGAGGATTTTGCTTCGCTCCACCCGGGCGGTACGCTGGGGAGGAAACTGCTCTTGAAGGTTGAAGACCTTATGCACACGGGCGAGGCGATGCCGAAAGTATACGCAACGGCCGGCATGAAGCACGTTATCCTTGAGATCACATCAAAAAGACTGGGCGTGACAGGCGTCTATGACGGGGAGGAAAACCTGATCGGGGTCATCACAGACGGCGACCTCCGGAGGGCGATCGAAAGGCACGACAGGCTTTTATTGACAAAAGAGGCTGCCGATGTGATGACCGGGAAACCAAAGATGATAAGGAAAGACGCCCTTGCCGCTTATGCGCTGAAGGTGATGGAGGAGTTTTCCATCACATCGCTCTTTGTAACGGCGGGGGAGGGAGATGCCCAGCCGGTAGGCATTATCCATATCCATGATCTTTTAAAGGCAAAGATAGTGTGAAAACCAAGCTGTCAGCCATCAGAAGGCAGCTGCCAGTAAAAAGCAGGCTAAGGCTAAGGTTAAGCAAGCCCTGGTTTTCCTCAACCTTAACCTCAACCTTAACCTGATTATTTCAGTTATGAGGATTGATGAAAAACAGGCAGATCATTATTTATATAGCCGCAGGATTTATTGTTTTAAGCCTTTTGCTGGCTTTCTATTTTTTCCTCAAAAAGCCTGAAAGAATAGCTTCTCCCATCCTCAATGAAGAAAAGCGCGCCATTCTCTTTAAGGACGTGAGATACTTTGGCGAGAGGGAGGGCATCATCGATTGGGAGATCACGGCAAAAACAGCAAAAAAACTTATCGATAAGCCCGAGGTCCAGCTGGAGCATCTGGCAGGGCAATACAAACCGAAGGCAGGGGTCACTGTTGCATTTAAAGGCACAAAAGGGACAATGGATACCGACAAGGAAAAAGGGGTTGTTGAGGACGTAGACATTCTCTACAAAGGCGAGTACACCTTGAAAAGCCCTTCCATGAGCTTCGATTTCAAAAACAACATTACATCGACTGCGTCCCCCGTGGATGTGAAAGGAAAAAAGCTGACACTGACAGGCATCGGGTTGGTAGCGAACATGAAAGATGAAACCGTGAGAATTGAAAGGGACGTAAGGGGTTATATAGATAGCGAAAAGGCAAAGTTTCATTTTCAATCAGACTCGTTCTATTATAACCTGAAAGACAATACCTACGTCCTTGACGGAAAAGTGGTATTAAAAGGCCAGGATATGAACATGCTCTGCGATAAGCTCTATATTTTCAGCAAAGGCCAGGACCCGGAGAGGATAGACGCGAAGGGCAAGGTGCGTTTGATCTCAAAAGGGACTATTGCGAAAAGCGAAAAGGCGGTATACTATTTTAACGAGGATAAAGTTGTGTTTACCGAATCGCCGAGAATATTCAAGGATAATGTGGAGATGGTAGGTGAATCGGTCGTATACTCTGTATCGAGCGGAAGGTTCTCGATCCAAAAACCGAAGATGAGGATGGAAAGATAATGTCTGCAACAGCAAAGCTCTTTGCCCGGGACCTGTCAAAATCCTACAATGC
>JAGOOA010000058.1:3270-7927 GCA_017992765.1 Syntrophorhabdaceae bacterium | reverse complement strand
TCGATTATTTATTTTTTTATTGACATTCCTTTGAGATTTGTTTAGGAATTTCTAAAAAGAAAAGGAGGTAAAAACATGCCTGCGAAAGTCGATCAAGATGCCTGCACAGGATGTGGAGCATGCGCAGAGATCTGTCCTGCCGATGCCATTACTGTTGATGACGTAGCGAAGGTTGATCCTGAGCTCTGCACAGAATGTGGTGCATGCACGGAAGAATGTCCCGTAGAAGCAATAACCTTAGAAGAGTAAAGTAAATCCGATCTCAAAATATAAAAGGATGGGCCCATTGCCCATCCTTTTATATCCCAGCTTGCTTAATATCTTAATTTATAAGCCTTTTACAAGAAGTTCAGAGAGATCCATGGCCTTCATTGTCTCGACCTTCTCTTTGTCCTTTATGGCGTCTTCCATCATAATAAGGCAATAAGGACAGGCGGTGACAACCGTGCTTGCAGGTATCGCTATCGCCTCATCGATCCTCAGGTGATTGATCCTTTTGTGATGCTCCTCCATCCAGATCCTGCCGCCGCCGCCGCCGCAGCAGAAGCTCCTGTCGTGGTTCCTTCCCATCTCAACAAATGGGCCTTTTGCAACCTTCTCGACAAGGCCTCTGGGCTCGTCGAAAATACGGTTTACCCTCCCGAGGTAGCAGGGGTCATGGTAGGTGATGGTGCCTTCGATGGCAGGGTTCAGGGCCAGCTTCCCTTCCTTCATCAGCTTCCATATAAATTCTCCCTGATGATACACTTCGAAATTCCCGCCCACCTGCGGATACTCATTCTTAAGGGTGTGGTAGCAGTGCGGACAGGTCGTAATGATCTTCTTTATGCCGATCTCATTGAGAAGCTCCACGTTGCCCTGGGCGATGCCGAGGTACAGGTCCTCGTTGCCGCATCTGCGGGCAGGGTCTCCGCAGCAGGCCTCGTCCTGGCCGAGGATGCCGAAGGAAACGCCGGCCTTGTTCAGCAGCGTTGCAAAGGCCTTTGCCACCTTCCTGTTCCGGTCATCAAGGGATGCAACGCATCCTACCCAGTAGAGGTATTCCACTTCCTGTTCGGCAACGTTCTTCACGTCAAGGCCTTCTATCCACTCTGTCCTCTGCCTCTTGCCCATTCCGTACGGGTCGGTCTTCTGCTGCAGGTTCTTGAAGAGGAGCCTCGTCTCGGAGGTCGTCTTGCTGAGGGTCAGGGTAAGGTAGCGCCTCATTTCAATATTCTTGTCGAAGGTCGGGATCGATACGGGGCAGTTAACCTGGCAGGCAAGGCAGGCCGTGCAGGACCATAGCGTCTCTTCCTGTATGACGGTATCGATGATGCCTTCCTCGTTCTTGACGCCTTTTGCAGCCTTTTCCCACTCGCCTTTCAGGTCCTGGATGAACTGCTTCGGCGAAAGCGGCTTCTCGCTTGCGTAGGCAGGACAGAGATCCTGGCATCTGCCGCACCGCGTACAGGCATCGAGGTCGAAGATCTGTCTCCATGTAAAATTTTCAATGCTGTTGACGCCGAACTCTTCTGCGTTCTCAAAGTCTGCGATGGGCTCGATGGCGCCCCTCGGATTGTCCTCAACGCCCCTGAACATCATGTTCAGCGAAGAGGTGATGATGTGGAGCAGCCTCGAATACACGATGTAGGCGATAAGGCCGAAGGAGATGACCATATGGACATACCAGAAGACCTTGTGCGTGATCTCTATGGATCCTTTCTCCATGCCTGAAAACAACAGGGCGGTAAACCAGCCGACAAAGCTCCAGCGCTCATAACCGGGCATGGAGTGGGCGATCCGTGCGCCCTCAGCCAGAAAACCGGTCACGAGGACGACAAGTATCCAGACAAGGACTATGCCGTCATCCGGCTTGTTGTCAAGGCGCGCCGGCTTTGTAACGTATCTTCTCCACATTGCCATGAGGATGCCGACTATTGCCATCAAGCCTGCAAGGTCCAGCAAAAATGAAAAGATCAGGTAGAAATCCCCCTTTAGGAACTTAACGCCAAACAGGAGGTCCGTAAAGTCTGCCTGTAACGCAACCAGGCCCGTTCCTATAGAGAGGACCAGGAATCCCCAGAAGATGAAGAAATGCATCCAGCCTGGAAAGGCCTCCCTGAGTATGGATTTATGAAATATTCCGTTGGCGATAAAATATCCTATCCGTTCGCCAAGCCTTTTTGTGAAATTGATGGGGGCCGGCTTCCCTATCTTCCACATGGCATAACGTTTCTTCAATCCCACGATCAAGATAATGAACGTAATGATCATCAGCGCATAGCTAATCCATTGCGCGCCGGTATCTTTAACATTCCAGAATATCTCCCTTCCGATATCGACCATAAACTGTGCCTCCTGAACGTTTTTTTTTGCATATATTATCAATACAAAAGTCCATAAAATCAATAAAAATGTGACATAATTCACAATCCGTCCCCTGTGTTTTTCGAATAACAACGAGGGCAGCAGATAATTTTGTATCAGCGCCAAGGCAAATAATGACAATTTTTTCTTGACATAATTTTAACAATTTTGATAAGGTAGAACTTAATCCATGAAAAAGTTTATCTCTGCCTGTGCCATTTTTCTCCTTTTTACTATCCTCATTCCCGCATATTCCTATTCCTCGAACATCAGCCATAAGGTCAAACAGGGCGATAATCTCTATAACCTCGCAAAAAAATACCATGTATCGGTAAATCAGCTGAAGGCCATGAATAACCTCAGGTCCACCAAGTTGAGCCTCGGCCAGGTCCTCGTTGTGAAGACCGATGCATCGGGCACATCGCGAAGCGCCAACAGTGGTAAAAAGAAAACGGTAAAAAACAAGAAAATGACTGAAGAGGCTGTCATAACCGAAAATGACGGCGAATTCATCGAATACAAGGTCAAAAAAGGCGATACCCTCGACAAGATCGCAACGAGATTTGATGTCGATAAGGAAGAACTCGCAGAGGCGAACGACCTGCGGACCTCCCAGAACAAGAAACTGCCGCCCGGAAGGGTTCTGCTCATTCCAAAAACCGCAACAGCTATCAACGAGGATTATATTACGCTTGTTCAGAAACCACTTAAACCCTGGAAAGACAGCGATGAAAAATACATGCTCGTAAAAGTTGCCAAGAGCTTCATGGGTGCTCCCTACAAGTATGGCGGCGAAAGCGTAAGGGGCCTTGATTGCTCGGCTTACGTTAAAAAGATATACGAGATATTTGATGTTCAGCTTCCGAGAAGCGCAAGGGAACAATTCAAGGTTGGAACAAAGGTGACAAAAGACCAGCTTTCCGTTGGAGACCTTGTCTTCTTTAAGACAAAAAGATACGTTAAATATCCAACCCATGTCGGAATATACATCGGCGACGGGAATTTCATCCATTCCTCTTCATATCACAGCAGGCTGGGGGTCAAGATAGATTCCCTGGATTCCGGTTACTACACAAGGACATACACCGGTGCGACAAGGTTGAAAAAGTCTACAGATGAAAGCCCCGAAGCTACACATACCTCAACCACAGACGAGATTTTAGATAAGTCATAATATGTGTTAAAACCCTTTTTCTTTCTTGTTCTTTCCATTCTGCTCCATTTTTTCGGATATTATACGCTTGTCAAAAGAATTGAGCCCTTTCAATACTTTTTCTATGTGACATCATGGTGGTCATACATCATCCTCCTCGATACAACCCTGGCTGTGAAAAAGAAACATTTTACTGTGCTGAATAAGCGTCTTGTACCCCTTATTATCATTTCCTGCGGCTTCTGGTGCCTCTTCGAGCTGATCAATATAAGGCTCCAGAACTGGTATTACATAAACCTCCCTGTAAATACGATCCAACGCTACGGGGGATACTTGCTCGCGTACGGCACTGTCGTACCCGCGATCTGCCTTACGGAAGAATTGGCCTATATTTTCATCGGGGAGATCAACGTAAAGCCTTTCAGGGTCGAGCGGTATCCTTCCTTTGCCATCCCCCTTGGCATTGCGATGCTGTTACTGACCCTTATCTTCCCACGGTATCTTTTTGCCTGTACCTGGATCTTTGCTGTCCTTGTCGTCGATGCCGTTAATTATGCCCGTGGGTACAGGTCATTCGTGGCGGCTTTTGAAAAGGGCCTCGCAGGCCACTTTGTCGGCGCCGCCATTGCCGGCCTCGTTTGCGGCATCCTCTGGGAGATGTGGAATTATTGGTCTATCTCAAAATGGATGTATTCTGTCCCTTTTTTTGAAAAGGGAAAAATATTCGAGATGCCCCTTCCCGGTTATCTCGGCTTTCTCGTCTTTGGGCTTGAAACGGTCGCCTTCTCCAACCTCCTTAACGGCCTGCGAACGAGCAAAAGGCCCGTTTATGTCATGTTTGTTATCGCCGCGATCCTCATATCATTCCTGACGTTCCCGCTCATAGACAGGTTTACCGTGAGGTGGTGATGATACAGCTCTCAGCCGTCAGCATACAGCTTTCAGCAAACACAAAATTCTAAGAGAAGAATATTATGCTCTTGCTGTGAGCTGTCGGCTGTCTGCTGTTAGCTGTCTTTATCACCTATCTTGTTGACTTGTTGCATCGTGTGTGGTGAAATATCTGCCATGGCGAAGAAAAAAGAGGAAATAAAGAAGCCCGATATACTGATCACGACGATCGAATCGGCCATCGCGTACACCAAAAAGAACCTGAGG
>JAGOOA010000058.1:0-3170 GCA_017992765.1 Syntrophorhabdaceae bacterium | reverse complement strand
GTTGACTTGTTGCATCGTGTGTGGTGAAATATCTGCCATGGCGAAGAAAAAAGAGGAAATAAAGAAGCCCGATATACTGATCACGACGATCGAATCGGCCATCGCGTACACCAAAAAGAACCTGAGGTCGTGCATTATAGGTGTGATCATCGTTCTTGCAGCAGCCTTCTCTGTTTACGCATACACCCTTTATGATAGGAAGCAGGGCGAGAAGGTTCAATACCTCCTTTCCCAGGGCATACAGAGCTTCGATGCATATAATCTGCAGGGCAAAAAGGATTCCCTCGACAACGCTGAAAAGATCTTCAAGGACGTCATCAGTAAAAACCGTGGGCAGCTCTCGACCATAGCCAAGCTTTATCTCGGCAAGGTCTATTACGTCATGGGTAAGAACGATGAGGCAAAAAAGCTTTACAGCGAGGTGTCGGGCAGTTCTTCCAGCCAGGCAACAAGATCGCTCGCAGAAAAGGCCCTGGAACATATCAACAAAAAATAACGGAAAAACACCCGTGAGGCGTGAGGCGTAAAAACTTGCTCATGGCTGATAGCTCATGGCTGACTGCAAAAACGAACCAGGTTATTGCTGTTGCCGTGAAACATGAGCCGTTTTTCTCTCGATATACGAATTATGATATGCGGTTTTCTATGGGCTATGAGCCATGAGCATTCGTTGCTGTTGTTCATCCGTACAGCACGCTCACGGGCTCGTACTTCGTCCCCTGGACAGCAGGGTAGATGCCTGCAAGGACGCCCACGATCATGCTGATAATAAGGGCGACAAAGATATTCGTCAACTTGAACATAACAGGAAGTCCCCCAACAAAATCTACTATCAGCGTAAGAACAGAACCGACGGCGACGCCGAATATCCCGCCTATCAGCGCCACGATCACCGATTCGGTGAGGAACTGGAGGATGATGTCCTTTTTCTTGGACCCCACCACCCTCCGTATCCCTATCTCCATCTTCCTCTCGGAGACAGAAAGCAGCATGATGGCGAAGATGCCGAGGCCTCCTATCAGGAAAGAGACCGTTGAGGCGATAATGGTCAGGACGGACACAAGGCGTATCCCCTCTTCCCGCGTCCTTACAATGTCCTCCATCGTAAAGATCGAAAAGTCGTCCTGTTCGCTCTCCTTCATGTTGTGTATTGTGCGTATGAACGCCTGAAGCCTCTTTTTCATATCGCCGAGCGGCACCCCGTCCTGCGCTTGTATATAAGCCCCTTTTATATAATCGATGTTGCTGTACCGTCTCATGAACGTGTTCAGGGGCATATAGACGATGATATCCTGGTCCTGGCCGGTCAGGTCGGCGCCCTTTTCTTCTATGACGCCGATTATCTCCGTGGGCACTCTGTAAATGAGGATGTTCTTGCCGATGGGGTCCTTCAGATCAAAAAGGTTTTCGTATACCTTGTAGCCGACAACGGCCTTTTTCTCCGTTGCCCGGTCGTCCTCCTGCGTGAAATACCTCCCCATAATAAGGCCCGCATTCTTTATTGTAAAGATGTTGTCCGTTACCCCGATGACGCTGACCTTCAGGGTCTTATCTTCGTAACGTGCGGGGTACGTTGTATCGTAATATGGCGCTATCTCTTCGACCCCCTGAAGCGACTCCTTAATGCGCTTTGCGTCTGCGAGCTTGAGCGTCCTGGCCTCCGAGAATTGCTTCGCCGTTCTTCCCGCCTGGAAGATCAGGCTCGCCCTCAGGATGACAAGGTTCTTTCCGAACCTCCCTATCTCGTCATCGATCTTTTTTTTCATGCTGCTGCTCACGTTGCCGAAGGCGACAAGGCTCATAACGGCAAAGAGGATGCCGAGGAGCGCGAGCATCATCCTCGTCTTGTGGACAACGAGGTTCTGCAGCGCGATCCTGAGGTAGAAATTGATGGAATATATCATCCGCGGATCGCCTCGATGGGTTCTATCCTGCTCGCCTTCAGCGCCGGCTTCAGGCCTGACAATACCCCGGTGAGGAAACTAAATACCATCGCAAAGATGACGACCTTAAAGGAAAAGACCATGGGGATATCAAAGAGCTTCTCAAAGGTGCCCTGAAGGGCAATGCTCAGCAGCACCCCCGCGATACCGCCGATGATCGTTATGAAGACGGACTCAAAGAGAAAAGAGAGGAGTATGCCTTTTCTCGTCGCGCCGTAAGCCCTCCTGATGCCGATGTCCTTTTTTCTCTCCTGGATCGTCAGGTAGAAAAGGTTGGCAAGCACAAACCCGCTTACCACCAGCGCGACGACCGCCGCGGTCCCCAGAAAAAGGAACAGCGAACCGCTTATCACCGATACGAACTGAAGTATATCCTTGGAGCTTCTTGTCATAAAGTCGTCTTCCGTTCCCTCCAACCCGTGATTTCTGCGGAGCACGATCTTCACGTCCTCTATCGTTGCTTCCGGGTCCCTGCTTGTCTTTAGCCTGATCATGCTGAGAAACTTCTTTTCGTTCGAGAGCCTGCTCATAACGGTGGTCAGGGGCATGACGACCCTGTCGTCTATCCTGGGGCCTCCGACCGTACCGCCCCTCTCCTCGAGGACGCCGACGACCTTCGTCGGCAGCCGTCCTATCTGGATCGTTTTGCCGATAGCGTTCTCGCCTTTGAAAAGCTCTTCATAGACCTTTGCCCCCAGAACACATGCGGCCTCCGCATTGTTATACTCTTCGCTGCCGAAGAATGACCCGCTCTGCAATCCCCATGTAAATGATGTGAAATAGTTTTCGGTTGCCCCTACGACCTGCGTCTGCCATTTCCTGTCCCGGTATTTCATGTTGACGCCCCGCACCGCAAAGACCTTGAGCACATCGTAAACGCCCCCGATCTTCTGCAGCGAATCGGCATCGTCGATCGTCAACGTGTTCGCCCTTATCCTCGCCATACGCTGCCTCTCGCTCCCGCCGAAGATCATGATGGCGTCAGGCCCCAGGGCCTCAAAAATATCGTAGGCCTTCTTGTTGGCGCCGTCGATGGTGGTCACGATGACGCAGATGGAAAGGATGCCGAGGGCAACGCCGGAGAAGGAAAAGACCACCCTGCTCCTGTAGTAGTAAAGGATCTTGATCGTCTCTTCCAGGAACTCTCTAAGCTGTGATATCTTCTGAGATAGTCCCATCCTCTATCCTGATCAGCCTCTTTCCGAAGGATGCGAGCTTTGGATCGTG
>JAGOOA010000022.1:15016-38814 GCA_017992765.1 Syntrophorhabdaceae bacterium | reverse complement strand
TCCCTCTCTCCCGTGGAGGCGCCGGAAGGGACAATGGCCCTCCCCATAACGCCGCTTTCAAGGGTTACTTCTACCTCAACCGTAGGGTTTCCCCTGCTGTCCAGCACTTCCCTTGCGAAGACATCGTATATCGTTGACATGATTACCTCCATTATTTTTTTATTATATGCGGGATGCTTAACCTAATAAGGGAGAATACCACAGGAGTGGTAAACCTTCAAATATTTTGTATATGTTTTGTGGCTGCCTGTCCAGATCGCAGCAAATGCCTTTATGCTGTGATTTGCCGTTGAAGGGAAATTATGGTTAATTATCCTTAATTTTGGGGAGCAGGGATGTGTCATATCTGATAGAGAACATCGAATACTCAAAGGAGTGGGCGCTCCGCTTGCTGCGTGCCGAGGGCCCTGACCTCGCCGAACTATACAGGGTTGCCGACAGGATACGATACGAGCATATGGGAGATGATGTTCATATCAGGGGCATCATCGAATACTCGAACATCTGCGCCAACAATTGCCTCTATTGCGGCATTCGCGCCGGGAACGGAAATGTCCGGAGATATGCGCTCTCTGTTGAAGAGATACTTGAGATAGTATCCACAATGCCGGACAACGGGCAGATGACCGTGGTGCTGCAGTCAGGAGAGTCGCCTTTTTTCGGGGATGAAAAGATAGGGGACATTATCCGGAGAATTAAAAAGGAAACAGCTCTCGCCGTTACGCTCTCGGCGGGCAACCGTCCCCGCGAGACCTACCGGTACTGGCAGGAGTGTGGTATGGACCGCTACCTCCTCAGGTTCGAGACAAGCGACCCCGGCCTGTTTGGCCGCCTGCGTCCCGGTTCATCACTCGAAGATCGGCTGAACTGCCTCAGCCGCCTCCAGGGGCTCGGGGTACAGACAGGCAGCGGGTTTATGATAGGGCTGCCGGGGGAGACATTGCATACGCTTGCCGGCAACATCCTGCTCTGCCGCGCGCTCGACCTGGACATGATAGGGGTAGGGCCTTTTATTCCCCACCCGGACACGCCCCTTGGCCACGAGAAGAATACCTACGATGACCGCCGCGAAATGTTCTTCAAGGCCCTTGCGGTACTGCGCATTTTTAACCGTGATGCCCACATACCTGCCACAACAGCCTACGATGCAGTTTTTCCGGGGGAAGGAAGGAACCTCGCTTTGCAGCGCGGTGCCAACGTATTTATGCCCAACAATACGCCCGTCAGATACAGAAAAGATTATATTCTCTATCCCGGCAAACCCTGTGTCGACGGATCAGAAGAACAATCTGCGAGCCATGTTATGATGCGGATGCAATCCCTGGGAAGGCCAATCGGCAAAGGGCCCGGACATTCGATAAAAAAGAGAAAACGATAAGCACGCTCATTTAAACTTCAGCAAATTACAGAAGCGGGTAGTGAGCGGTGGATAGGGATTTCTTGTAATCTCGATATACGATATACGAAATACGGTTTTGGTTAAACGTATTTTCCGGCGATATAATTGCTCAGGTGTTCTATAAGTGTCTCCTGTTCGGATATGATCGACTTCACCACATCGCCGATGGAGATAACGCCCAGAAATTTCTCTCCTTCAAAAACCGGTATATGGCGGATCTTTTTGCCTGTTATAAGGACCATGCAGTCGTCCACGGTGGTCTCGGGTTTTACGGTGTACATCTGGGAGGCAGGCGTCATGATCTGCTCTACCGGCGTCTCTTTCGAGGTCTTGCCTACGAGGATTATCTTTCTCGCATAGTCTCTTTCCGATATGATGCCCGCTACCTTGCCTTTCTCATCAATGACCATAAGGGCACCAATCTCCTTTTCCCCCATCAGCGCCAGGGCATCGAAGACCATGGCCTTTGGAGAAATGGACCAGACCTCACTTTTTTTGTTTTTTAGAATATCTCTTACGGTCTTCATGTATTGTTCTCCCCTTCAATTTTATTTAAAGTGTAATAACCCGTTCCCAAGACCCATTTTTTTATAGTATACCAGAAAAGCATTGATGCGCAAGTGCTATTTCCCTCTTTTGTTGCTAAAAATAAAGGTCGCGCTCGCCTTGCTCCAGCTGCTTCAGCCTTTCCTCGGTTGCCCTCCGCACCTTCTCGTTGGGGATGGACCTCAGATGCTCTCTTATGGTTTTCTGGCCGATCTTTTTTGTCCTCTCAGAGGCATAATCAAGGAGGAATTCCTTGAAAGTGAGGATGGCGTTCGGCTGGCAGAGGTTCTGGATCTCCCCTGATTTCGCGAGCGGCATAAAGCGGTCGCCTGTCCGTCCTTTGCGGTAGCAGGCGGTGCAGAAGCTTGGCAGATAACCGGATTCGCAGATGCTGCGAAGGACTTCATCGGTTGTACGGTTGTCCTCGATCTTGAACTGGCCCTGGGTTTCCGCGGATTTATCTTCGATATCCCTGTGGTACCCTCCGACACCGGTGCAGGAACCTGCGCTTAGCTGCGATATGCCGAGGGAGATCACCTCGTCGCGATATTCGGCCTTTTCCCGGGTTGAAAGGATCATCCCCGTGTAGGGGACAGCGAGACGAATGGCGGCGATCACCTTTTTAAAATCTTTGTCGTTTACCAGATAGGGGAAATTCTCCAGGCTTATCCCTTCTGCGGGGCGCATCCTTGGCACAGAGATTGTGTGGCACCCGACACCGAAGCGTTCCTCGAGATGAAGGGAATGGAAAAGAAGCGCCAGCACTTCAAATTTGTAGTCGTAAAGGCCGAAAAGCACGCCAAGCCCTACATCGTCGATGCCGCCTTCCATGGCACGGTCCATGGCGGTTATGTGCCAGTCATAGTCCCTCTTCGGGCCTGCCGGATGCATCGCCGCGTATGTTTCTCGATGGTAGGTCTCCTGGAAGAGGATGTATGTCCCGATACCTGCCTCTTTCAACTTGCGGTAGTGATCAACGGTGGTGGCGGCGATATTTACGTTGACCCGCCGGATGCTTCCCTTTTTGTCTTTTACCTTATAGATGCACCGTATCGCATCCAGCACATAATCGATGGGGCAGTGCGCGGGGTCTTCTCCTGCCTCAAGGGCCAGACGCTTATGGCCCATGGACTCCAGGACAAGGACCTCCTGTTCGATCTCGCCGGCGTTGAGGCGCCTGCGGGATATTGCGTTGTCCCTGCGGTATCCGCAATAATAGCAGTTATTTATGCAATAATTACTGATATAGAGAGGGGCAAAGAAGACAAGTCTCTTGCCGTATATCTTTTCTTTCACCGTGTGGGCTGCCTGGAACATTCGCTGCAAGACATCCCTGTCATCAACCTGCAATAGGACGGCCGTCTCATATGGCGTAAGGCCTTTTGCCTCTCTGGCCTTTTCAATGATCTTCATCGCTTCTCTTCTGGAGGCCTTCTTGGCCTTCAGGAGCATGTCGTTTATCCCGTGTTCGTCGATGAAGCCGGTTTTTTGAACCTTTTTGTTCTGTTTCATGTCGCTGCCCATATAAGATTGTAATCATTAATATACGGCAGGCTGGCCGAATAGTAAAGGATTACCCCTTCATGCCCTCAAGGGTCCCGGCGGTTTCAGGAAAGATTGCGAGGGCGCGCCTTAGTATGCCAAGGGCCTGGGCTATCATCACGCCGTAATTCACTATCGGGATGCCGTTTTTGCGGGCCGTCATGAGACGGTGCAGCATCTCCTTCCTGTTTATCATGCAGGCCCCGCAGTGGACGATGAGCTTGTAGTCCTTGATATCAGAGGGAAGCTCGTGGCCGCTTACCCATTTGAAGTCAAGGGCGCCGCCGACCTCCTGCTGGAGCCAGCGGGGTATCTTGACCGTCCCGATATCGTCCTCTACCCGGTGGTGTGTGCATGCCTCTGCAATAAGGACCTTATCGCCGGGCACAAGGTTTTTCACCGCCTGTGCGCCTTCAACGAGGGTGACCAGGTTTCCTTTATATCGTGCGAAGAGTATGGAAAACGAGGTCATCGGGACATCTTCTGGAGTGTCGGCGGCGACCTTGAGAAATGCCTGGGAATCGGTAACGACAAGGCGGGGCTTGTTCTTCAGATTGCCAAGGGCAGCCGCGAAACCCCCTTCCTTTACCACAAGGGCTATGGCGTCATGATCGAGTATATCCCGTATGGTCTGGACCTGCGGGAGGATGAGCCTTCCCTTCGGAGCGGCGAGGTCGATGGGCGTAACGAGGACAACGGTACTTCCCGGATCGATGAGGTCTCCCAATATGGTCGGCGCCACCCAGTCTTTGGGGGCGGAGCTGATCATCGCCATCTTCAGCTCGTCGATGCCCTGGCGCGTGACGGCGCTTACAGGGACGGCGGGTACGCTGAGCTGGGAAGAAAGCGCCCCCGCCGGGGCCGCCGGGTAGAGATCGGCCTTGTTCAGAACTGCGATGACCGGCACGTTGTTCTCCCGCGCCTTTTTGATCACCTTTTCTTCATACAGACCGACGCCTGCGGCAGGGTCGATCACGAGGAGCAGAAGGTCTGTTTTTGCCAGAACGGCGTAGGCCTTTTCCATCCTGAGAGACCCAAGATGGCCAGTATCGTCTATGCCGGCGGTGTCGATGAGGACTACGGGGCCTATGGGCAGTATCTCCATCGATTTATAGACCGGGTCGGTTGTAGTGCCCGGAATATCGGAGACAATGGCGATGTCCTGGTTTGTGAGGGCGTTTATCAGGCTTGATTTGCCTGTATTCCGCCTTCCAAAAAGGGCTATATGAAGCCTGCTGCCGCGCGGAGTCTGGTTAAGGGTGGTATCCGTCATATCGCTCATAGCTGATAGTAAGCCGTATATCGTAATTCGTATATAGTATATAGAAATTCTAAAGAAAACGTAAGCGTGAAGGAAGAGTCCTATGCCGGTGCTCTTAGTTGCATGCCTGCGTTAAAATTTGCTGCGGGGGATGTAGTGTGTATGGAGAAGATGATGCGACCTCTCTCCTAACGGTTCGCCCAGGAATTCCTCGTACACCCTCTTGATGGCCGGGTTCTCGTGTGATTTTCTGTAGGTCAGGTGCTCGTCTTCCATGTAAAGCGCCTTTGCCCTGAGCGCCCGTATCTCGTTGTTTACCGGTATCGGTTGGCCGCCGCCGCCCACGCAGCCGCCGGGACAGGCCATGATCTCGATAAAGTGGTAGGTTGTTTTTCCTTCCTTTACCCTCTCGACCAGTTTCCTTGCGTTGCCGAGCCCATGCGCAACAGCGACCCTTACATCCCCGATCCCCTCAACAGGGATGGTTGCCTCCTTGATGCCTTCCAGGCCCCGAACCGCAGCAAATTCAATATTTGTGAGCGCTTTGCCTGTTGCGACCTCATAGGCTGTGCGCAGGGCTGCCTCCATGACGCCGCCGGTGGCGCCGAAGATCGTTGCCGCACCGGTATACTCACCCAACGGGTCATCGTAGTATCCGTCGGCAAGGCTGTCAAAATTAATACCGGCCTGCTTTATCATCCTGGCAAATTCCCTTGTGGTAAGAACATAATCGACATCCTTGAAGCCGCTGTCTGTCATCTCGGGGCGGCTGCATTCAAATTTCTTGGCGGTGCAGGGCATTACGGAAACGACAACGATGTCTTTCGGGTCTACGCCCACCTTTTTTGCAAAGTAGGTCTTTGCAAGGGCGCCGAGCATCTGGTGCGGTGATTTGCAGGTAGAGAGGTGGGGGAGCATTTCAGGGTAGAAGTGTTCGATGAATTTGATCCATCCGGGGCTGCAGCTTGTAATAAGGGGAAGCGCACCACCCTCTTTCACTCTCTTTAAGAGTTCGCTGCCTTCCTCCATGATCGTCAGGTCCGCAGCAAAATTTGTATCAAAGACCCGGTCAAACCCGAGCATTCTTGCGGCCGCCAGCATCTTGCCCGTTACGAGCGTGCCCGGCGGATAGCCGAACTCTTCGCCCAGCGCCGCCCTGACAGCGGGGGCATCCTGTATGACAACGAACTTTGCAGGATCATTAAGGGCACCCCACACTTCCTGTATGCATTCCTTCTCTGTAATAGCGCCTACGGGACATACGAGGGAACACTGCCCGCAATTGGTGCAGGCCACATCGTTGATGTTCCGGTCAAAGGCAGGCTCAACCCTCGTTTCGAAACCTCTTCCCCGGGCGTAGAGGGCCGTTACGCTCTGTATTTCCTGGCATACCGCGATGCATCGCCGGCAGAGGATGCATTTATTCTGGTCCCTTCTTATTGCCGGCGACGATTCGTCAATGCGGCCTCCACTTTTTGCGCCGGTAAAACGCACTTCCCTGATGCCGAGGTCATAGGCAAGCTTCTGCAGTTCGCAGTTAAGGTTCCTGGCGCAGGCGAGGCATTCAAAGGGATGGTTGGAGAGGAGCATTTCTACGGAGAACCTCCTTGCCTTCCTTACCCTTTCGGTATTTGTAAATACCTTGATGCCGTCTGCCGCAGGGGTCACGCATGCTGCCTGAAGGGTGCGATTTCCCTCTATCTCGACGAGGCAAACCCTGCATGCGCCGATAGCCTGCACCTCAGGGAGATAGCACAGGGTGGGGATATGGATGTTTATCTTTAAGGCCGCATCGAGGATGGTTGCCCCCTCTTCGACCTCTGCCTGCCTGCCGTCTATTGTCAGGTTTATCATAACCGGCTATCCTTGCTGTTCCTCCTCGACGATCTCTTCTTCCTCTTCCCGCAGGTAGCAATGGAGGCATCTCTTTGCCTCTTCGATCGCCATCTTTTCATGGTAACCCAGTACAACCTCGTTGAAGTTCCTGTGCCTCTTGGGGATCGGGAGATGAGGCATTGCGGTCCTTGCCCTTTCTTGCTGGTATATCGTCTCGTCATATGTGACGTGCATATTGATGAGTTCTTCGTAGAGGGCGCTTCTCGGCTGCCCGTCACCGCCAAGGTACCTGTCAATTGCGAATGCCGCGTTCTTGCCGTCCGCCACTGCCTGCACTGCTGTTGCAGGGCCCCTTACATTGTCTCCGGCAGCGAATATCCCTTCCCTCGTAGTGGCAAGGGTTTGCTGGTCTACTTCAATGGTGCTGCCTTTTCCGATCTTGATGCCGTCGCCGTTGATGTAGGAAAGATCTGGTATCTGGCCTATTGCGGCGATGACCATGTTGGCGCTCACGATAAATTCAGAACCCGTGATCGGCTCAGGGATACGCCGGCCGCCTTTATCAAATTTCCCGAGAGACATCCGGACGCACTCCACTCCTGTAACCTTGCCCTTTTTCACAATAACCTGCTTTGGCGCGACGAGGGTATGGATTACGACGCCTTCTTTCTCAGCCTCTTCGATCTCTTCAATGTATGCAGGCATGTCCCCCTTTTCTCTCCGGTAGAGGATGAAAACCTCATCTGCGCCGAGACGCAATGCAGACCGGGCAGTATCGATAGCCACGTTGCCGCCGCCGATGACGGCGACCTTGCCTTCTGCTTTTACGGTTTCGTTGAGATTAAGGCTGCGGAGGAAGGTAACGCCGTCGACGACCCCCTTGGCGTTTTCGCCGGGTATTCCGAGCTTTTGGCCTTTGTGGGCGCCTGTGGCCATCAGGATCGCTTCGTAACCGTCTTTCACGAGCGCGTCAATGCTGATATCCTTGCCGACAGCTGTGTTGTATCTAATCTCCACGCCAAGGTCGGTGATCATCTTTACCTCGGCATTCAGGACGTTTTTCGGCAGCCGGTAATCGGGAATGCCCACTGCAAGCATGCCGCCCGCAACGGGAAGCGACTCAAAAACAGTCACCTTGTAGCCCTTACAGGCAAGGAAATATGCACCGCTTAGGCCTGCAGGGCCTGCGCCGATAACCGCCACCTTTTTATTTTTTGGCGGATCTACCGGTGGGCGGTAGGGCGGGAAGGAACTCATGTCCATGTCTGCGGCAGACCGCTTCAGCGCACAGATCGCTACAGGCTGATCGAGCTGCCCGCGGCGGCACTTGCTCTCGCAGGGGTGCACGCAGACCCGTCCCAGCACCGCGGGAAAGGGATTTGCCTCTTTGATCAATGCAATAGCCTCTTTGAACTTGCCTTCGCTTATAAGCGTCACGTAGCCCCATGCGTTTTGGTCTGTGGGGCAGGCATTCTGGCAGGGTGCGTCAAAAAGGGCGCTGCACACGCCGGCACTACAATGTTTGTCGTTTATATGCTCCAAGTATTCATGCTTGAAGTACCGAAGCGTTGCAAGCACAGGGTTGGGCGCCGTCTGTCCGAGCCCGCATAATGCCGAATCCTTGATCCTTGAAGCGAGCTCAACAAGGCTATCTATATCTTCCGGCACGCCCTTGCCCTGGGTGATGCGGTTCAATATTTCTAGCATCCTCTTCGTCCCGATGCGGCAGGGAGGGCACTTGCCGCAGGACTCGTGCTGGGTAAACTCCAGAAAGAACCTGGCAAAATCCACCATGCAGGTATCTTCATCGGCTACGATAAGCCCGCCGGACCCCACGATCGCCCCAAGCTCAATGATCGATTCATAATCAACAGGCGTATTGATATGCTCGATGGGGACGCAGCCTCCTGATGGACCACCAAGCTGGGCTGCCTTATATTTTTTTCCCTTTGGGATCCCTCCGCCGATGTTGAATATGATGTCTCCAAGGGGCGTTCCCATGGGCACTTCGACGAGGCCGGTATTGTTCACGGCGCCGGCAAGGGCGAAAACCTTTGTGCCCCTGCTCTTTTCGGTGCCAAACTGGGCGTACCACGCGGCGCCCTTGGTGATAATAGCGGGAATATTTGCGTAGGTTTCAACATTATTAAGCAGCGTAGGCGCATCGAAAAGGCCGCGTACGGCAGGAAAGGGCGGCCTTGGCCTCGGCTCTCCCCTTTTTCCCTCTATGGAGATCATAAGCGCTGTTTCTTCACCACAGACAAAGGCCCCTGCCCCGATACGGATATCGAGGTCAAAGTTGAAGCCTGTCTCAAAGATATTCTTGCCGAGGAACTTATATTCCCTCGCCTGTCCGATGGCCCAGATCAAACGCTCGATAGCGAGGGGATATTCGGCCCTGATATAAATGTATCCCTGGCTCGCGCCGATCGCATATGCGGCTATGGCCATTGCCTCGATGACGCTGTGAGGGTCGCCCTCAAGGACGCTGCGGTCCATAAAAGCACCGGGGTCGCCTTCGTCGGCATTACAGACGACGTATTTGACGTCCCCGGGGGATTGAAAGGTGAACTTCCACTTGAGGCCCGTAGGGAATCCACCGCCGCCGCGACCGCGAAGCCCTGACTTTGTTACCTCATCTATCACCTCTTCGCGGGTCATTGAGGTAAGGACCTTGGCCAGCGCCTGGTAGCCGTCGCGGGCTATATACTCATCGATATTGCGGGGGTCAATGGTGCCGCAGTTCCGCAACACTATCTTTGTCTGGTTCTTGAAAAAGTCTATCTCCTTTAAAGCGGGAATTGTCTCCGTTGTGCCTGGTTCCTTGTACAGCAGGCGTTCAACGATCCGGCCCTTAAGGAGGTGCTCCCTTACTATCTCATCCACATCCTCAGGCTTCAGTTTCTGATAAAAGACGCCCTCAGGATAGACAAGGGCAAGCGGACCTAGATCACAGGAACCTACACATCCGGTCTCAATGATCTTCACTTCCTCCTGAAGCTTATACTCCTGTACTTTATTGACCATAGCGTCGCGTATTTCCCGACAACCGGAGGATACACAAGCAGCACCTGCACAAATTAAAACATGAGCACGTATCCCATCCATATCACATGCCTCCTTATTTACTTGTAATTACTCGTATTTTTTTATGATCTCCATCATTTTTGTGGTTTTTACCCTTCCATACACATCATCGTTGATCAGCATTGCAGGCGCAAGCCCGCAAGCGCCTATGCAGCGTACAATGCCCAGCGAGTATCTCCTGTCCTCGGTAGTTTCACCTGCCTTGATCCCCAGTTCTTTTTCAGCTTTTTTCAATAACGCCTGTCCACCGCGAACGTAGCATGCCGTGCCAAGGCAGACCTTCACGTTGTTCCTTCCCTGGGGGGCCGTGGAAAAGAAATTATAGAATGTAATAACGCCGTAGACCTCGCTGAGAGAGACGTTGAGGCCCTCTGCAACCATCTCCTGGACTTTTCGCGGCAGATAACCGAAAAGGTTCTGTGCCTTGTGCAGCGCCATGATGAGCTCCTTCGGTTTTCCTTTATGCTCTTTTATGACCTCCTGCAGTTTGCCATAAAGCTCTTCTTCCTGTGCCTGCTCACAGCTGCATTGGTTTTCAGTGACCATCGTGTTCCTCCCTTGCTTTCTCTGAAACAGAGTTATTGTTCAGCAATAATGTCGCCATCCACAGTACTTCTTTTGTAATAATGAGTGTGGAGAAGTTCGTGGGATTTTACAGAATTCGGTTTTCCAAGGAATTTTTCATATAATACCTTGATGGAGGGGTTTTCGTGGGACCGCCTGTGCCGCAGCGATCTGTCTTCTGCGTAAAGGGACTCGCCACGGCGCGCCCTCTTTGCCATATTGCTGCCCCATGATTGCCCGCCTCCGCCCACGCAGCCGCCGGGGCAGGCCATGACCTCGATAAAATGGTATTCGCTTTTCCCTTCGTTCCTGAGCTGATCCTGAACCTTTTCCATCAATCTTCGCGCCTGCCCTCCGCTGTGTGCAACGGCAACCTTAACCTTCAGGCCGTCAATATCGATCTCCGCCTCTTTTATGCCTTTCAGCCCTCTTACCGGCGCAATGTCGATGCTTTCCAGCTCACGGCCGGCAACAAGAAAATAGGCCGATCGCAGGGCGGCCTCCATGACCCCTCCCGTTGTGCCGAAGATCGTTGCCGCCCCGGTGTATTCACCGAGCAGGCTATCTGCCTTTTCGTCAGGCATCTCGTTAAGGTCTATGCCGGCCTCCCTCAGCATCCTGCCGATCTCCCTCGTTGTCAACACGAAGTCGACGTCCTGAAAGCCGCTGGCCCTCATCTCCGGCCTCTGGCACTCGAATTTTTTTGCCGTACAGGGCATGATGGATACGGAAACGATCTTTTCCGGCGCTATGCCCCTCTGTTCTGCAAAGTACGTCTTGGCAAGCGCCCCGAACATCTGCTGCGGAGATTTCGCGGTTGACATATGGGGTATCATATCATGGAAGAATGTCTCCATGAATTTTATCCATCCCGGGCTGCAGCTTGTGATGAGGGGAAGGTTTTTACCTGTTTTTAATCGTGATACGAGCTCTGTACCTTCTTCTATGATGGTGAGGTCGGCGCTGAAGTTTGTATCGAGTACGGCGTCAAATCCGATCCTCCTCAATGCAGCATACATCTTGCCCGTCACGAGGGTGCCCGGCTCCATGCCGAACTCTTCCCCAAGCATGACCCTTACAGCCGGGGCCTCTTGGACAACCACAAATTTTTCCGGGTCGTGGATGGCGTCCCAGACCTTTTCGATGTGGCTGTTCTCGTACAGGGCGCCCACCGGGCAATGCACGACGCACTGTCCGCAATTTATGCAGACGCTGTTGCCGAGCCCCGCGTCGAAAGCTGCCGTAATGACAGTATCGGAACCCCTGTGATTGACCGCAAGGGCGTTGACGGTCTGGATATTGGAACACACCTGCGTACATCTGCCGCAGAGTATGCATTTATTCGGGTCTCTGACGATTGCAGCGCTGGATCTGTCGATCGGCAGCCTTTCTTCAGGATTATGCCACTCAACAGTGTTTATGCCCAAGGTGGCTGCCAGGGCCTGGAGCTCACAGTTATTGTTTTTTATGCATGTAAGGCAGTCTGTATCGTGATAGGAGAGGATAAGTTCCACGAGCTGCCTTCTTATCTCCATGAGGCGCGCGGTGTGGGTATGGACCTTCCATCCCTCGCCAAGCGGGGTCATGCAGGCCCTCTTCAGCCCGGGGATCCCTTCTATTTCGACAACGCAGATCCCGCACTGTCCGCCGGGAACAAGGTCAGGGTGGCTGCAAAGTGTCGGTATGGTGAAGTGTGCCTTTCGTGCTGCCCAGAGTATGCTCGTCCCCTCGGGGACCTCTACGTCGACATTGTTGATCTTTGCCTTTATCATGAAATATTCTCAAAATCTTTATTACCCTGGATTACTGCCCTACTATCGAACGCGGCTTTGTATCTCTCCCCCAAAATATTTCAGGGAACTGGAGATCGGAAGATAGAGTGACTGTCCGAGGGGACAAAAGGATGTGGCTTGCATAACCTGTGCGATCTTTAAGAGCTTGTCGATATCGTCCTTCTTCCCTTTGGATGCCGATATACGGTCAATGATCTTTACCAGCTGAGCGGTTCCAAGGCGACAGGGCACGCAGTGACCGCATGATTCGTGTCTGAAAAAATGAAGGACGCTCTTGAGCATATCCAGCATGTCGACATCTTCATCCATAACCAGGATCGCGCCTGATCCCAATACTGCCGAGTATTCTTTCAGATTGACGAAATCCATTTTTACGTCGAGCATGTCAGGGCCGAGAAACGCTCCCGCTGCTCCTCCAACGAGTGCGCCCTTGAATTTTTTTCCGTTTTTGATGCCGCCTGCATATTCATAGATAATATCACGCAATGTGGTGCCCATCTCAACTTCAATAAGCCCCGGTGTCGCAACGTTTCCGATGATGGTAAATACTTTTGTGCCGGGGCATTTTTCTGTCCCGTACCCCCTGAACCATGACGCGCCATGGAGGATGATCTCGGGGACATTGGCGAGGGTTTCCACGTTGTTGACAACTGTCGGTTTCGCCCAGAGTCCCTCTGTAACAGGGTAAGGAGGTTTGTTCCGGGGATGGCCGCGCTTGCCTTCGAGCGACTCGATGAGCGCAGTCTCTTCGCCGCAGACATACGCCCCTGCCCCTTTCATCACGGTGATGTCAAAGCTGAACGTACTTTCGAGGATGCTGTCGCCGAGAAGCCCGTATTGCCTTGCCTGGACGATCGCCTTTTCGAGGCGCTCTATGGAAAGTGCATATTCGCCCCTGATATAGACGAAGCCCTTGCTTGCGCCGACCGCATAACCGGCTATGAGCATGCCTTCGATGAGCTTATGGGGGTCGCCCTCAAGGATGAGCCTGTCTTTGAACGTGCCCGGCTCGCCTTCATCGGCGTTGCATACGATGTATTTGATGTCGCCTGCGGCCTTACGGGCAAAATCCCATTTCATGCCTGTTGTAAATGCAGCCCCGCCCCGTCCTACAAGGCCTGACTTTTTTGTCTCCTCGATCACCTCGTCGGGCGTCATTGAGGTGATTGCCTTGGCTATTGCCTCATAGCCGTTTTCAGCGATATATTCATCAATATTTTCAGGGTTGATAATGCCGCTGTTTTTCAATACGATGCGCGGCTGCTCCTTGAGAAGCCCCGTTTTTTCTTTCTTGATGACATGCTGCACGGGTATCTCGGAGAGTATCAAGCGCTTGAGAGGCCGTCCCTTTAAAAGGTGCTCTTCCACCAGCTCCGGAATGTCCTGAGGGGTTACGTTGCCGTAATAAACGCCCTCGGGATAGACCACAAGGATAACTCCCTGGCCCGTTGCGCCGATGCTGCCGGTTTCCAGGACGGATATCTCAGCGGTAAGTCCCTGTGCGGCAATCTCATCGATAAGGGTCTTTTCCACTGCGCGGGCACCCGCCATTATGGTGCCGGCATCGATGCTTATCAGTACGTGGTTTCTCACCAGGTTCATAGCTCTTTTCTCCTTTTTTCCAGGATTGCGTCAACTGCCGCCGGTGTGAGATTGCCGAACATCTCTTCGTTGATCATCATTGCCGGGGCCACTCCGCAGGCGCCGAGACAGCTTGTAAGCTCAAGGGTGAACATCTTGTCCTTGGTCGTCCCCCCGACTTTGACATCCAGCGACTTTTTCAGGTAATCGAGGAGCGACTGGGACCCCATAAGGTGGCACGGCGGGGAATCGCAAAGCCGTATGATATAGCGGCCCCTTGGCTTGAGGCTGAACATGGTGTAGAAGCTTGCAACGCTGTGCACGTAGCTGTAGGGAACTTCCAGGTAGTCGGCACAGGCCCTGATATCTTCTTTTGCAAGGTAGTGCTCAGGATTGTTATCCTGGAGATCATGGAGTATATAAAGGATATTATCCAACGCCGGATTGAATTTTTTTAGGGTTTGTTCTCTGTACAAGGTTGCCCAACCTCCTTTACATTGCCTCGATAGCATACTCCGAGACGGGTTTGCCGTTCACGATATGTTCCACGACGACCCTCTTCGATTTTTCAGGGTCCATGGTGCCGTAGATGACAACAGGTTTGCCTTCCTCAAAGACTTCAACCATCGGTTCCCGGGAGGCAAGCCCTTTCTCGCCGGTCTGGGTGACGACGACGTCGGTGAGGTTTCTCCTTCCGATCTCTTCAACGAACGTTTTCAGCACGTCCCTGGCCCCTGAGGCGATGCCGCTTGTCCCCATGCCGACCACCACCCTGATCCTTGCCTGTTTTTGCCTTAGCTCCACATCTTTTTGTGCCTTTTCGCGTATTTTTTTGAGCTCTTCTAAGTTCATGTACAACCCTCCTTTACAACTAAGATAATCTATCCGAATTTATAGATGTTCGTCAAGATATTTGCTTAAAAAGCTTATCACTTCCGGATGGTTTATGGGCACGCCGCCGAGGAGGTCTTTAACCTCCGCTGTGTCGAGAATGAATTCCTTGACGCTATTCTTATACCTGAACAAAAAATTTACTTCCGGGTTGCCCACTGCCAGTACCAGGATCGTATCCTTAAGATTGCCCAGCGGAGGAAGATCGGGGTGCCCGGCATTGAAAGTGGCGCGGATTTGCGTCCCCCTGCCCGGTTCGCTCACCAGGGAAAAGGCGCCGCCTGTTGTTTCCGCTGTGCCCTTCAGCAGGGGTATGCCAAGGCCAACCTTTCTTCCTGTTTTTGTTGAGAAAAAGGGGTCCTGAACCTTCATTGCCATTTCATTGTCCATGCCCACCCCATCATCCTTTATATCAAGGATAAGGAGCGGGCCGTCAACACATTTTTCTATAAGCACGCTTATGTTCTTTGCCCGTGCGGTGAGGGAATTGGCCACGATATCCATGATATGAGAGGCAATCTCATCCATCATACCCTTTCCTGCCTCCTTTGCTGATGTCCTCCGGGAAGGCTGCTGTCATTATCTCCCAGTATCTTCAATGCCCTTTCTATTTCCTTGCAGCTTGGCTCGTCGAGGTCGAGGCGGGTTGCCCTCCGCCCTATATCTTGCAGATAATGGGCGTCAGAGAACGCTACAAAAGGGGCGTGTTTTTGAAGGATAAGCGGCGCGAGCGCATGGGCATTCTTTATGTCGCGTATCTCCAGGGCATCAAAGGGAATCCCGTCAGGCACATATCCGAGCTGGCTTATAATGCTGAAGGTAGGGCTGTCAATATGGCAGGGGATTGCAAGGCCGCCATGAGACTTGATCCACGAAACGGCCGCTGCTATTGAGATCTGCGCGGAGTTGAGGAGCAGGCGGTCCTCGAACCGTACGATCTGATCGTTTCCGTCAACGACGACCTGGTCGCCGAAAAAGTCGGGATCGTTCTTAACGGGCGGCAGAAGGTCGTAGACAGTCTGTTGAAACAGAAATGCCGTTTCAAAGGAATCGAAGATGGCGAGCATGTGCACCTCTTCCTCGGTCTGCAGCTCCATGCCGAAAAGAACAAGGATGCCCGATTTTTCCCCAAGTTCATGGGCATAAAAGGAGTTTTCGGTCATATTGTGGTCGGTAATTGCGATAATGCCGAGCCCGGCCTCGCTTGCCTTGTTCACGATATTCCTCGGAGACATTTCGAGGTCCCCGCATGGCGACAGCGTTGAATGGATATGCAGATCGCAGGAAAAGCTTTTCAACCCGGTCAGCCCCTTTTCAGCGCATTGTAGAGAAGCCCGGAAAGCTCAAATGCAGAAAGTCCGCCCCTCAGGATCGCTATGGACTCAGTACGCGCCTTATCAATGACTTCCTGGTCAAGCTGGAGGTTGTGAGGTATGAGGATGGCAGCTATATCTTTCAGCTTGGCAACGCCGAGGATGTTGATGTGCCTCTGGATCGTTATCCATACTGCATTCTCTTCGATATTTGCGATTACATCAGACAGAAGGTCAGAGGTGTAGCCTGATTGTATTTCACGGTCGAGGTTAACGTTGCCTGTTAGAACCTCCAGACCAAGAGCTGACGCCAATTCACCAACCTTCATGGTTCCTCCCGTAAAAGATATATTTTTTCAAATCAAGTACAACCGAATGAAGATATTGAGGCATCCGCACCTGCCTTGATGTTTTCCTACCTGTTCGTAAAATACACTGTTGCCTGCAGCAGGGTTCCAGCCCCTACCTTGCTCTCTATCTTCAGCTCATCGGCACAATGCCTGATGTTTGGCAGCCCCATCCCAGCCCCAAACCCCATCTCGCGTATCTCGTGTGTGGCGGTTGAATAGCCTTCCCTCATAGCGAGGTCAACATCAGGGATCCCTTCGCCGGTATCCTCGGTTTCAATGGTGATGGCCTCAGGACTGATAAACACCCTGAGCATGCCGTGGCTTGCATGGATCGCAACGTTCATTGCCGCTTCATATATGATGACGGCGATCCTTTTAATGGCCTCCTGTTCCATCCCCAGCTGCTGCAGGGTCTTTTTTACCCGCGAGGCAGACTCTCCGGCCACGAAGAAGTCTTTTTCTCCGATTTCGAACTCGAGGTTGATCTTCGGGGTAAATTGAAAGGTGTCTACCATGCGGGTTTTCCGGTTACAGAGGATCCTTCCTGTTTGCCTGAACCCCTTTCGCAAAAAGAAGGCCGCAGCAGTCGAACATCTGGCACTTTGTGGTAAGGAGCGGGATGCTGCTGTTCTTTTTCACTATTTCGATGACATCATCGGCAGGCCTTCTGCCGCCTACAAATATCACCCCCAGGGCATCGATAACCTCGGCGGTGTGGATCACATGTGCGTTGGTAAGGGATGTGATGAGCAGCATATGGGAGCTGGCAGATGCCAGCATCTCGCTGATCAGGTCGCACGCAAAGGCCTCATGTACCTCCCTGTCAAGCTGACCTTCGCCGCAGAGGATCTCTGCGCCAATATATGCCTGAATCTCCCGCAAAGTCATGATCGAACCCTCGCCGCCCTCAACTTTATATGATATGGCGCCTGGAATGGAAACAGAGACATTTTTTCAGGCAAAATATCCCATAGATGACAGAAGCCATCGCCGGATGTTGACAGACATGTATAGAAAATATGCAAGCGTTTCCCAAAGTGTTAAAATCATGAAGTAAAAAAACCAATATCGAATGTAGATTATAGATGATTTGCCCTGATTTTGCAAAGATAAAGTGCACAGCCCGCGATGTATTGATTATTTTTTGTTGAAATCATTCCCAATCCGTTATAAAACAATCACAATACTGTGGCACATAGTTGTTCTGGGGGGTGTTTAATGGGTCCCCGTCGAACAGAGTTGCCGGTGAAACTGTCATAAAAATATCATTTACGGTCCAAGGAGTAAAAATATGGAAGAGATTACTTTGTTGATTGATGGACGTGAAGTAAAAGGAAGGCAGGGACAAACCATCATTGAGGTCGCGCGGGAGAACGGGATCAATATCCCTTCTCTCTGTTACCACCCGAGTGTAAGCAAAACGGGTGCCTGCCGTATCTGCCTCGTCAGGGTAAACAACCGCATGCTCAGGCCTGCCTGCGTGGAGCCTGCCATAAGCGGTATGACCGTGGTTACAGAGGATGAAGATATTGTGAGCATGCGGAAATGGATCTTGGAATTGCTTCTCTCCGATGGCGATCACAACTGCCTTTATTGTGACGCAGACGGTGACTGCGAGCTCCAGAGCCTTGTGAAGCGTTACGGGGTGCAGGAGTCGAAAAAAGAAGAGCCGAAAAGAGAGCGGACCGTTGATAATGAATCGAGCCGTGGTATTAAAAGAAACGAGTACAGATGCATACTCTGTCAGCGTTGTGTCAAGACCTGCAGAGAGATACAGGTATCGAATGTATGGGGTTTTTCAGAGCGGGGTTTTGAAACCCGGCTTATTGCCGATGATGATCAAAAGATCGGTGAGTCAAATTGCGTTATGTGCGGCCAGTGTGTTCAGGTGTGTCCCACGGGCGCCCTCACATACCAGACGGTGCTCGGCAGGGGCGCCAACTGGGAGCTGACAAAGGAGTCAAGCATCTGCATCTATTGCGGAGTAGGCTGTAAGGTCGATTTCTATAAGAACAGGGAAGGCATGCTGGTGAAGGCGCTTGGCAATTACGAAGGGCCCAACAACGGCCACCTATGCGTGAAGGGGAGGTTCGGCTTTGATTTTGTGCAGAGCCCGAAGAGGTTGTCAAAGCCCCTGATCAAGCGGAACGGCGCCTTCGAGGAGACAACCTGGGATGAGGCGCTCGATCTTGTTGCCGCTAAGTTTACCGAGATAAAAGAAAAATATGGTCCCGATTCGATCGCCGCGCTGTCTTCGGCAAAGTGCACCAACGAAGAGAATTACCTGATGCAGAAATTCGTGCGTGCGGTGATAGGGACGAACAACGTCGATCACTGCGCCCGTCTCTGACACAGCTCCACCGTCGCCGGTCTGGCGGCTGTGTTCGGCTCAGGGGCAATGACAAACTCCATCCGCGAGATCCCCTCAAGCGCAGGCTTCTTTGTTATAGGGTCAAATACCACCGAGAACCACCCTGTCATGGGGTCGATGATCAAGAACGCCGTCATCAATAACGGGAAAAAACTGGTCGTTGTAGATCCGAGGGAGATAGAGCTTTCGCGGTACGCCGATTATTATTTCCAGATCAAGCCGGGCACCAACATAGCGATACTCAACGGCTTCATGCATGTTCTCATAAAAGAAGGACTCTATGACAAGACATTCGTCGAGACAAGGACCGAGGGCTTTCAGGAGCTCGCCAAGACACTTGAAAGATATACCCCAGAATACGTGGCCGGGATTTGCGGACTCGATAATCCGGAAGACATTAGAAAGGCGGCCCGGCTCATGGCAGAATTAAAGCCGATGGCCCTCTATTACTCCATGGGCATCACGCAGTTCGTGTCCGGGGTGAACGGCGTCAAGTCAACGGCCAACCTCCAGATGCTTCTCGGCAACATGGGCGTCCCCGGCGGCGGAGTAAACCCGCTTCGGGGCCAGAACAATGTTCAGGGCGCATGCGACATGGGCGCGCTCCCCGTATCATACCCGGCATATCAGCCCGTGGCGAACGAAGAGAACAAGGCAAAGTTCGAAAAGGCATGGGGTGTGAGCGGGCTTTCCGTGAAGCCCGGGCTGACAATCGTGGAGATGTTCAATGCGGCCATCGGAGGTCAGCTAAAGGCGGTCTACGCGATGGGCGAGAACCCCGTCATGTCGGACCCGAACCAGCACCATATCATCGAGGCATTGAAATCGTTGGAATTTCTGGTCGTGCAGGATATATTCCTTACCGAAACGGCCCAGTACGCCGATGTAGTGCTCCCTTCCTGCGCATTCCTCGAGAAGCAAGGGACCGCATCGAACACCGAAAGAAGGGTACAGCCGATGCACAAGGTACTTCCTCCGCACGGTGAGGCGCGGGACGATTGGTGGATCATAGCGGAGATAGCGAAACGCATGGGGGCAAAGTGGGTTTACGCGAAACCTGAAGATATCTTCGAAGAGCTAAGGACCGTGACACCATCATATGCAGGGATCACCTATGAAAGGATAGAGAAAGAGCTAATACAATGGCCGTGCCCCACAACGGACCATCCGGGAACCCAGTATCTGCATAAAGACAGATTTTCCCGCGGCCTCGGGCTTTTTACTGCGATCGATTATACCCCGCCCGCAGAAGGTACGGATGCAGAATATCCGATGATATTGACAACGGGCCGCATACTTGAGCATTTTCACACGGGGACCATGACACGAAACTCCAGGATACTCGATGAGCTTGTGCCGGAAGGGTTTGTCCAGATCAACCCCAACGATGCGAGCAATTACAATATTGCCGATAACGAGGTCATATCGGTGTCATCGAGAAGGGGGAGCATAAGGATCAAGGCAAAGATAACAGACAAGCCAAAGCCGAATGTCGTTTTTATCCCCTTCCATTTTTATGAGGCGGCTGCGAACGTACTGACGAACGATGCCCTTGACCCGGCATGCAAGATCCCTGAATATAAGGTCTGTTCATGCAAGATTGAAAAGATCGCTCAATAAAACATCGATGCAGCAGAGCCAAAAAAGGTTTT
Source organism: Syntrophorhabdaceae bacterium (assembly GCA_017992765.1). Classification (GTDB taxonomy): domain Bacteria; phylum Desulfobacterota; class Syntrophorhabdia; order Syntrophorhabdales; family Syntrophorhabdaceae; genus UBA5609. The sequence continues at coordinate 18,628 of JAGOOA010000022.1, read as the reverse complement.
ATAGTTCGACATGGGCAACTTATACATTCTTACCATAAGGAGGAACAATGGCAAACAAACCCGTAGAGATTGTTCAACTGGCAGGTGACGCAGGCAAGTACAAGGCGAATCTGACGCCGGGCAACTACCTTGTAAGGGCATTCATGGCAGGTCTTTTTATCGCCGTAGGAGGGGCGCTTGCAACGGTCTGCTCGACGGGGACTACGGTGCCGGGCATCAAGTCGCTCATTTCGGGGTCTGTCTTCCCTGTAGGCTTGATCGCGATCGTTCTCACCGGCATGTCTCTTTTCACCGGCGACACAATGCTGATCCCAATGGCGGTATTCCAGAAGAAGACAACATGGGGAAGAGTTTTGAACGCATGGTTCTGGGTCTATATCGGGAACTTCATCGGCTCGATTTTCTGGGCCTATCTAATGTCCGTAGGGCCCTTCAGCAAAGGCGGCGGCCCGGAGTTAACGGTATTCGGTCAAAACGCGATCGCCATCGCAGAGGCGAAGACCCTGCCGTACATGGCTGTCGGGGGCATGGGGCTCTGGTCGGCATTTATGAAGGGCATTGCCTGCAACCTTTTGGTGAACGCTGCTATTCTTTTAGCCTTTGCATCGAAAAGCATGGTCGGTAAGTTCTTCGGCATTTGGTTCCCGATCATGGCATTCGTTTCCTCTGGCTTTGAGCACAGCGTTGCCAACATGTACTTTATCCCCGCTGGCATCATGGCGGGCGCGAATGTGACCTGGGGGCAGTTCATCGGCTGGAACCTTATCCCGGTTACCATCGGCAACATCGTCGGAGGATTCATCTTCATCGGGGCGGTGTATTACTGGTCCTTCAAGAAGGAGCTTTCAAGCATAGCACCGACGTAGCAAACAGCAGTCTGTGCGGACGCGAACCCCGCTTCATTGGCGTGACGGCGCCGTACGGGTATTAGCTCATCGTATAGAAGAAAACGCAGGGGTCTTGAAACACAACAGCCAAGCGCTGAGGTTCCAAACCCCTGCATCAGCATTCAGGGCACGGACCTTACGCCCGGCGTACCGTATTTTCCTGTAGTATCGAAACCCTAAACACCAAATATTAAACCAAGCACGAAATTCTAATTTCTAAATCCTAAACAATATCGAAACTCAAATATCGAATTTTCTAAACAGATACAAGATCGCTTAATTTTGCGTTTTGAACATTGGCACATTTGAAATTGTTTAGAGTTTCGATATTCGGATTTAGGATCTAGACTTTGCTGCGATCTTCTTCGCATGTGGAGTAGGAACTATTAAGGCCGGGAGGTTTCTCCCGGCCTTAATGAATTATTTCAGAAGGTTTATTTTAATGGTGTACGGTTGGGGTGTCGCTTGAGCTGCTGCTTGATGCGGCTGCCACGCCGGCTGCTACCGCCGCCGCACCGGCCGCTACCCCTGCAACGGTCCCGGCGCCAACGCCTGCAGCGGTTGCCGTACCTGCCGTCGTACCTGCCGCAGCCGTACCCCCTGCAGTCTGTGCGCCTGCAGCTCCTGCCCCTGCTCCGGCCCCTGCACCGGTAGCAGGCATCGCAACGCCAAGCTGCCCCATTATGCCCTGGATCATCGCAGGCGTAAAGGCGGCAGGTATTGCAGGTACTGCGCCGAGGGCAACGGTGGTGAACTGCCCTGCCGTAACGGTCACGATCTGCGCGGGGAAGGCAGGGTTAACTACCGTGATGGCTTCCGTCAAGGCGTAGAATGTCGCGCCCGGATTTTCAGATATTACGGTGAGGAATTCCGTTCCCCTTACCCCTGCAACAGCCATGGGCGCATGGACCTCAAACGTGGAGTCCTGCTCAAACCTTCTCGCGACCTTGGTATACATTGTGCCGGTCCTGAGAGAGAGGATGCTGGTGCGTTTATTGCGCTCCACCAAAAATCTTGTGATCTCAAGTTTTGACTTCTGCCCTACGCTGAGAAGGCTGTCATCGCCGAGCAGCAGCTTTGCCCGAGATGCCGCGCCTGTAGATATTAGGTCCTTGATCTGTATTGCGTCCTCAGCCTTTGGCGCGCTGGTTGCCTTGGCCCTTGTGAGGGAGACATTCCCCCTGATCTCGGTAAATTTACCCACAGACTGGGCAAAAATATGGAGGGGAAATAATATTTGTATGGCGATAAAAAAAACAACAACCCTTTTCATTGCTGAGCGCCTCACCATGATACACCTCCTGTTTGTCTTTGAATAGGGCTTAAATATTAATAATATGCCCATATTCTAAATGTTGTCAAGCACGAAATCCTAAGCACCAGATCCGAAGCAATATCTAAATCCTAATATCGAAGCTCTAAACAATATCTAAATCCAAATATCTAATGTTCTAAACAAACACGTACCACTCACGTTTTATATTTTGAACATTCGAATTTGTTTAGGATTTAGATATTCGGATTTAGGGTTTGCCATAAGCCGCCTATTGACCTATCAGGTGCTTTTCGGCACGTTAAATGGTATCATATTGGAAGAGAGAAGCGTTATGGGACTTGTCAACATAGCCGGGGCCGGCGTAAAGCTTGTCATGGTGGGGGGCAAAGGCGGAGTGGGAAAAACGACATGCGCCGCCTCGATAGCCCTCAAATTGGCCATGGATGGAAAGCGCGTCCTGGCCATCTCCAGCGACCCAACACCGTCCTTGTCTGATATCTTTGAAGTCGATGTGGGCGACAGAGAAAGGAAAGTGGTCGACCGGTACGAACTGTATGGCCTGGAGGTCTCTTCTGAGATTGTTCTTAAACGGTGGAAAGAGAGGTTCGGACCGGAAATATATGAGGTGGTTTCTTCGTTCGCCAGCGTCGATTACGATTTTGTCGATTACATCGGATCTGCGCCGGGCATAGAAGAGGAATACATGTTGAACTTCATCATGGAGCTCGTGGAGGGCAACGCCTATGATGTTGTCGTGTGGGACACGGCGCCCGCAGGGCACACGCTGAGGCTTTTAAAGCTGCCCGAGCTGTTTCTCGCCCACATGGAGGCGGCGACGAAATTTTATATGAATATATACAGCCACTTTGAAAAACTGAAGAACACGATCAAGCTCGGGGATTCCAAAAGGACGCTGCTGGAGATCATTGCAAGCTGGGAGGCGCTGGCCGAGCGGATCGTAGCCTTTATAAGAAACAGGGAGGCGGTAAAGTATCTCGTAGTGACCATACCGGAGGCCCTCGGCGTACGATTGACGGAGAGGATGATAAAGGAGCTTGAAGAGAACAGCCTGACCGTTGAAAACATCATTATCAATAATGTGGTAAAAGATGAAGATTGTGAATTCCACAAGGTGCGCAGAAAGATGCAGGAGCGCTATATTCAGCTGATTCAGGATGTGTACGGCGAGAAAAATATCATGCTTCTCCACCTTTCTCCGTACGAGATAAAAGGACCGGAGAGGATTGCAGAGGTGGCAAAGAAACTTTTTCAGTAAGCATGGAAACGATGAATGACCAAACACCAATCACCAAGCTCCAAATAATATTCAATAACCAATATTCAATCCGGATGATTCCCCGCAGCTCGCTGCGGGGTGACGCTGTTCCCTCTCCACTCGCGGGCGAGGATCAGGATAATGAAGATGCACGGTCGCACTGTTCCCTCTCC
>JAGOOA010000022.1:0-14916 GCA_017992765.1 Syntrophorhabdaceae bacterium | reverse complement strand
CTGTTCCCTCTCCACTCGCGGGCGAGGATCAGGATAATGAAGATGCACGGTCGCACTGTTCCCTCTCCCCTTTGCGGGAGAGGGTCAGGGTGAGGGGGCACGCCTCTATTTGGTTATTGAAATTATGAGCCAATTGCGGATAACGGGCGGCTATTTGAAAGGGAGAAAGATCGCGACGCTTGACGGAAGCGTTGCGCGGTATACCTCTTCAAAGGTAAGGGAGGCAGCGTTCAACATTATCGGCGACGTAAAGGGGAAAAGGGTGCTTGACCTCTATGCAGGATCGGGGTCATTTTCCATCGAAGCAATAAGCAGGGGAGCAAAAGAGGCGACATGCGTTGAAAGCTCCGGGGAAATGGCAGGCCTGTTGAGGAATAACGCGGCTTTGCTGTCGATAAATAAATATTGCCAAGTACTTTGTATGGATGTAAGATATGCAATCCCTTTTCTGTACGGAAAAAGGTCCGGTTATGACATTATCTTTATGGACCCTCCTTACGAAAAAGGATATATCGGGGAAACGATGAGGTTATTGAAGGCCCATGATGCAGTATATAGCCGAAACGCCACAATCCTCCTGGAGTACTCAAAAAGAGAGATCCTGGATCCTTTGTGCAGGGAGTGGTGTACCGATGTTGCAACAAGGAGATATGGCGATACGGTCATCACGATACTTGAACCGGCAATCGCGACTTGAAAACATAGGCGAACGCTTCCGTCATTTGCGCCAAGAGTGAGAATGAACATTACCACGGGCTTGCCCGTTGGAATTTACAGAGGGAGTCATCGATGAAACAAAAGATAGCGGTATACCCTGGTTCTTTTGACCCCATTACCTTCGGCCACCTGGATATTTTGATGCGCGGGCTGGAGCTCTTTGACAAGATCATCATTGCCGTTGCCAGCAATATCGAGAAAAATGCCCTTTTCAGCGTCGACGAGAGGATGGAGCTTATAGGGCTTGCGATCGATCACGACGAACGCGTTATCATAGACACCTTTGGCGGATTGCTCGTTGACTACGTGAAGAAGGTCGACGCGCGCTGCGTGTTAAGGGGACTGCGGGCTATGAGCGATTTCGAATACGAGTTTCAGATGGCGTCGATGAACAGGAACCTTAATAAGGACATGGACACGATCTTTATGATGACAAGCAAGGATTATTTTTTTCTGAGCTCGAGGACGATCAAGGAAGTAGCGAGTTTCGGCGGATGCGTCCGGGACCTTGTCCCCCCGGCGGTTGAAAAAAGGCTTAAGGAAAAGTTTCCGCTGAAATGAAAAGATTTTATTTCGCCATACTCATAGGGTCCCTTTTTTTTCTGTCTGTTTTTGTCCCAAATCTTTTTGCAAAAGACCTTTGTACGATCACGGTCAACGGTGTTATCGGTCCCCCCGTTGCGGGGTTTATAAAGGAGTCTATCGAGAAATGCAGCGCAAAGGGCGGCGAAGCGCTCCTTATCCTCCTTGATACGCCGGGAGGGCTTGACACCTCCATGAGGGACATTATCAAGAACGTCATGGATGCCAGCGTGCCTGTCATCGTCTACGTGTATCCTTCAGGGGCCCGGGCAGCCTCTGCGGGGGCCATCATACTCCTTTCTTCGCACATAGCGGCCATGGCGCCGGGCACCAACGTGGGCGCGGCACATCCTGTGACCATAGGGAAAGAGAAGGTGGAAAAAGAGGTTGTCAAGAAGGCCGTCCAGGATGCAGAGGCATACGCCCGCAGCATCGCGATGAAAAAAGGCAGAAACGTGGAATGGGCGGCGAAGGCCGTAAAGGAAAGCTCATCCATAACCGCTAAAGATGCCCTTGAAAAGCGCGTCATCGACGTTATGGCCGACAATGTCGATGAGCTGCTCGCTAAGATAGACGGGAAAACAGTGGAAGTGAAGGGCGCGCGGGTGATCCTGAAGACAAAGAGCGCCCCGAGGGTTGAAATTGAAATGCCGATGAAGTACAGGTTCCTTTCCTATCTCACCGACCCCAATGTAGCCTATATCCTTATGATGATGGGCATATACGGGATCCTCTTCGAGATATACAGCCCGGGCGCAATATTCCCCGGCGTTATAGGCGGCATATCGATAATCCTCGCGCTTTACGCGTTCCAGGCGATACCGATCAGCTTCGCCGGGCTTGCGCTGATCTTTCTCGGCGTGATATTCTTCGTTCTGGAGGTGAAGATCATAAGCCACGGGCTGCTGGGCATTGCGGGCGTCATATCAATTGTGATAGGCTCTATCATGCTTATCGACCTTCCTTCCAGCGTCCTCTCTATATCGTGGAAGGCGATACTTGCCGTGGCAGCCGTATCGGCAATTTTCATCTTTGGCGTCCTTTCCTATGCCGTGAAGGCACAATTGTCAAAAGTAAAAACCGGCACGGAAGGGCTTATCGGGGAGACGGGATTTGCGAGAACCCCTGTTTTCGATAAAGGCAAGGTGTCCCTCCACGGGGAGATCTGGCAGGCCAGAAGCGATGAGCGCATCGAAGAAGGGGAAGAGGTCGTTGTGACCGGCGTCGAGAAGCTTGTAGTGAAAGTACGAAAAAAGGAGGGTAAGATATGAGCATACTGCCTGCATATTTATTTGTAATAATAATCGTTATCTTTTTTCTGGCAAGCGCCATAAAGATACTCAACGAGTATGAGCGCGGCGTTATCTTCAGGCTTGGAAGGGTGCTTGGCAATCCAAAGGGGCCGGGCCTCATCATCCTTATCCCCATTGTAGACAGGATGGTAAAGGTGAGCCTCAGGACCGTTGTCCTCGATGTCCCCCCGCAGGACGTGATCACTCGGGACAACGTATCGATCAAGGTAAATGCCGTGGTCTATTTCAGGGTTGTCGATTCCCTCAAGGCGATCATCGATGTGGAGAACTACCTCTACGCAACGAGCCAGCTTTCGCAAACCACCCTCCGCAGCGTCCTGGGCCAGGCGGAGCTCGACGACCTGCTGTCCCACAGGGAACAGATAAACGACAGGCTGCAGGAGATCCTCGATCTCCATACGGAGCCGTGGGGCATTAAGGTGTCTAATGTTGAGGTGAAGAACGTTGACCTCCCGCAGGAGATGCAGAGGGCGATCGCACGGCAGGCAGAGGCAGAGCGGGAAAGAAGGGCGAAGATCATCGGCGCAGAAGGTGAATACCAGGCGTCGACGAAGCTTGCCGAGGCCTCGGATATACTGTCCAAAAACCCGATGGCGCTCCAGCTGCGTTACCTCCAGACGCTCATCGAGATCTCTACAGAGAAGAATTCAACGATCGTCTTTCCTATACCCATAGATATTATGAAGGTTTTTATGGACAAGGTTAAGGGTTCCTAATGATGGTTGCAAAAAAATGGATCATCATTGCGCTGGCGTTGTTTTTATGGACCTGCATTGCCGATGCCGCGCCGGCAGCTTCCAGGAAGGCAAGGGCCACAAAGAAACCCCAGGCGGCAAAGATAAAATCCGACCAGGAGCCCTACAAGGCATACATCGTGATGGAGGCCGCTACGGGGAAGATACTGGAAGGAGAGAACATTCACCAGAAGCGTCCCCCGGCGAGCATTACGAAGCTGATGGTCGCCTGCATTGTCATGGAGAAACTCGCGAAGGGGAAGGTGAAGCTAACGGATATGGTCCCGGCATCAAAGGAGGCTGCCAGGATAGGGGGGAGCCAGGTCTACCTTAAGGAAGGCGAGGCCTTCTCCCTAGAGGACATGATGAAGGCCATGATGGTCGCCTCGGGGAATGATGCCGCTTATGCAATCGCTCAATTTATCGCAGGCAGCAAGGAAGAGTTCATCGCCATGATGAACGAAAAGGCGAAGGCCCTTAATCTCGCCGACACAGAATTCCATTCCGTGCACGGGCTGCCGCCATCAAAAGACGAAAAAGAGGATCTTACCTCATGCAGCGACCTTGCGACCCTTGCCCGCGAACTCCTTAAATACCCCAAGCTCCTCGAATGGACGGCTATCAAATCGGACTCTTTCAGGGACGGCAAATTTACCTTGACGAATACGAACAAGCTTCTTGTAAAATTTCCAGGCACAGACGGACTAAAAACGGGCTATTACCGCGAGGCCGGATTCTGCATCGCAGCAACGGCAAAACGCGGCGACCTGCGGTTCATTGTCGTGGTCATGGGCAGCCCGACGGGAAAGATACGGGACAATATCGCAGCGGAAAAGTTGAAAAAGGCATTTGCACAGTATAAAATGTTGAACGTTGTCAAGAAGGGCGAGCTGGTCGACAAGGACATCATGCTTCCGGATGGCAAGTACCGGAAGATGAAAGGGGTGGCCGACCGTGATTTTCTTTACCCTGTCCCTGTTGACAAAAAGGCCAATGTAAAAAAGGAGATTGTCCTCCCGGATAAGGTGAAGGGCGAGGTCAGGGAAGGGCAGAAGCTTGGTGAACTGTTGATAAAGCTGGATAATGATACCATAGGAAAGGTCGATATCGTTTCGCCGGTATTTGTGCCGAAGGCAAACCTCTTTACGAGGCTTATAAGGACACTGGGGCTTAACATATGACACCGCAGGCCGTAGAAAGACAATTTTCCATGTTGAAGGATAAAGAGATCATAGTGGGCATTACCGGGGGCATAGCAGCCTACAAGACCGCCGACCTGGTAAGGCAGCTTACGAAAAAAGGGGCGAACGTTCACGTTGTGATGACGAAGAATGCGATGGAATTCGTCACGCCGCTTACATTTCAGACGATATCCGGCAACCCCGTGATCCATAAGATGTTTGAACTTTTTGCCGGTTCCAAGATAGGGCATATTACCCTCTCCGACATAGCGGACCAGCTTGTCATAGTGCCGGCTACCGCAAATATAATCGGAAAGGTAGCAAACGGCATTGCCGATGATTTTCTCTCTACCATGGTGATGGCGACGACCGTCCCCGTGTTTTTTGTCCCTTCGATGAACACGAAGATGTGGAGCAGCAAGATGGTGCAGGCGAATATCGAGAAGCTGAAGGACGCCGGCTATGAGTTTATGGAACCGGCAAGCGGAGACCTTGCCTGCGGCACCGAAGGAAAGGGAAGGCTGCCCGCCATAGAAGAGATACTCGAGAGGATGGAAGATATCTTTACCAACAAAGACCTTACAGAGGAAACTGTGCTGGTAACGGCAGGCCCGACCATGGAATTCATCGACCCTGTCCGCTGTATTACGAACAGGTCCTCGGGGAAAATGGGATATGCGGTGGCGAAAATGGCGAAGAGAAGGGGCGCCGATGTTATGCTTATCACGGGCCCGGCCACAATAGAGTTCCCGAGAAACGATATTGACGTTGTCCGTATTACCACCGCATGTCAGATGCGGGATGCCGTTATGGAGCATTATAAAAAAGCCAGCGTTGTTATAATGACGGCGGCAGTTGCCGACTTCAGGTGCAGGGAAGAGAACTGCCAGAAGATAAAAAAGAAAGGCGACAGCAACTATATGACGCTGGAGCTTGAAAAAAATCCTGATATAATAGGTGAACTGGGAAAAGTAAAAGAGCAGAGGATTATCGTCGGCTTTGCGGCGGAAACGGAAAACCTGCTTGATAACGCAAAAGAGAAGCTTAAGAAGAAGAACCTGGACATGATCGTTGCCAACGATGTAGCGAAGGCCGGTATTGGTTTTGGCTCAGACAACAACGAGGTCATGATCATAGAGAAATCGGGCAAGGCGAAGCAGGTGCCCCTGCTGAGCAAAGAGGAGATAGCGAACATCATCCTCGACTCGGTAAAAAAGGCCTTGAAGAACAAAAAAAGGATTAAGGAAGATTGGTACTAACCCGCTATTCTATTCAGTTCGCAAAAAAATGCTCTAACTTTTTGCCGGCATCAATAATGTTCCTTTTTATTCTGTTGTTTCTGCTGTCTTTTCCGGCGCCGTCGCTGTCAAAAGAAGACAAAATTGTTGAGGTCGTTGAGACGGCGAGCAAGTCTATCGTGAACATCAAAACCGACGAACTTACAAAGGCGACAGGAGAAGAAAAGAGGCCGTCGTTTTTCAGAAAATATTTTTCAGGCGAAGAGGAAGTAGAGGAGATCTCTGAAAATATCGGCTCAGGGGTTGTGCTCGACCCCAAGGGCATTATCGTCACCAACGAGCATCTTATTGCCAGAGCGATCAACATACGCGTGAAGTTTGTCAACGGAAAGGAATACAACGCCTATGTGCTCGGCAGCGACCCCGAGTACGACATAGCGCTCCTCAAGATCTCGGACACGGTCGACTTCCCCTACATTAAGATCTCAAAGACAAAGGACATAAAAGTCGGGGAAAAGGTGGTCGTCATAGGCAATCCATACGGCCTTTCGAGTTCCGTTACCGTGGGCGTCGTGAGCTTCCTGGGCAGAAACCTGAGGATAGAGAACAGGATATATGCAAACCTTATACAGACCGATGCCTCCATCAATCCGGGCAACAGCGGAGGGCTTCTCCTTGACGCCGAGGGGAATCCCCTTGGGATCGTCACCGCAATATACAGCGAGGCAAAAGGCATAGGCTTTGCGATCCCGATAGACGATGTGATGAACATGCTCTCCGAGTTCCTGGAGAGCTCGTCCCGGAGGCCTATCCTCGGGCTTTTTATGGAGAAAAGAAAGGATGAAAAGAGCGCCTTCCTTTATGTCAACGGGATAATCCCGAAAAGCCCCGCAGAGAAGAACGGCATCCGCGTGGGCGACAGGATCGTTGAGCTGAATAAAAAAAAGATACGTGAGGGCATGAAGCTGCAGAGCATCATACGGAGCGTGAAGGGGAAGAATACCATCCAGCTGAAGATGCTGCGGGGGTCAAAACCATACCTCGTAAGCGTTGACCTCGAAGATATTCAACACTATACGCCCGTGCCCGTCGATGAAAGCCTTTGCGGCATCAGGGTTTCCGATATACGGGGGTACCCGAAATTAAAATACAAGCTGAGAGACAAGGAAGGAGTTGTTGTGACCAAGGTCTACAGCGGCGGCCTTGGCGAGAAGGCAGGCCTGCGCATAGGCGATGCGATCGTTAAGATCAACAACAATAAGATCGCCAATACCGCCAACTTCAACACCTTCATGATCGAAGGGCTCCAGCGGAATTATATCCTGTACCAGGTAAAGCGAAGCGACAGCATGTTTTTCCTGCCTGTCAAGCTTGATACACTTCTTTAGGGGGTAACGATGGAAAACGAAAAGAAGATCGCCAGCGAGGAGTTTTTTCCTGAATTGACCTTTACCACCTTCCTTCTTTCACTCTCCACTTCTGCCATTGTGAGCCTTGGGGAACTGCCTGATCCGTTAAAAAACGAACAGTGCGTCAACCTCCCCCTCGCAAAACAGACCATCAACATCATTGAGATACTCAAAGAAAAGACAAAGGGGAACCTGAGCGAAGACGAAGAACGCCTTATCGAAGGTATGCTCTACGACCTGCGGCTGAAGTACGTCAATGCAGCGAAGGAATGCAAAGGATAATACAGCTCATAGTTCATAGCTGATAGCTCATAGCAATGAAAAGCAAAGAGCAGGCAGAATGAGCATTTCGGCATACTCCATACCCTTTCCTTTGCTCTTGTTCGTTCTCCATGAGCTACGAGCCATGAGCCGCTTTTTTCTCGATATACGATATACGATATACGAACTACGATATACGATTTGCTATGAGCTATGAGCTATGAGCTATGAGCCGGGGTTAAAGACTCTCTTAAATATCCTATCGACGTGCCTGAAATAATGGTCGTTGCTGCAGGTCGCCTGTATCTCCTCGCTGCTTAAGTATTTCCCGATATCGGGGTCCTTTTTGAGCTCTGCGGCGAAGTCGAGCTTGTTCTCGTAGCAGTGCATGGCGACCTTCTGGGTGAGCTTGTAGGCCTCCTGCCTCGTCAGTCCTTTCCGGATAATTGCGAGGAGGATCGCCTCGGAATGGTAGAGCCCCTTCGAGATGTTCATGTTCCCGAGCATCTTCTCAGGATAGACGATGAGGTTCTTGAAGAGGTTTTTTACCCTCTCGAACATGTAATCGAGGGCGATTGTCGCATCCGGCGCTATAACGCGTTCGACAGAAGAGTGGCTGATGTCGCGCTCATGCCAGAGCGGGATGTTTTCCATGGAGGACAGGGCGTATCCATGAAGGAGACGGGCAAGCCCGCAGAGGTTCTCCGAGGCGATGGGATTTCTCTTGTGCGGCATCGCCGAAGAGCCGGTCTGGCCCTTTGAAAAGAATTCCTCGGCCTCGCCGACCTCTGTCCTCTGGAGGCTCCGTATCTCCATCGCCATCCTTTCGATCGATGAGCCTATGAGGGCAAGCGTGGTGAAGAATTCCGCGTGGTAGTCGCGGGGTATGATCTGCGATGATATGGGCGCCGCTTTCAGGCCCAGCTTCCCGCAGACATATTCTTCGACAAAGGGTGGCACGTGTGCATAGGTGCCGACCGCCCCCGATATCTTGCCGTACGATACCCGTTCACGGGCGGCCTTCATGCGTTCGAGGTTTCTCCTCATCTCATCGTAGAAGTGCGCTATCTTGAGGCCGAACGTAACTGGCTCCGCGTGTATGCCGTGGGTCCTGCCGATGGCAGGGGTCATCTTGTGCTGGTATGCCTTTTCTTTCAGCACATCCATAAGGGCCGCAATATCTTCGACCAATATATCGGATGCCTCTTTTAAAAGGCACGCAAAGGACGTGTCGAGGATGTCTGACGACGTGACCCCCATGTGGATGTATTTGGAGGATGGCCCGACGTATTCTGATACGCACTCTATAAATGCGACGACGTCGTGCTTCGTCCTCTTTTCGATCTCAAGGATCTTTCCGACGTCGAAACGCGCCCTTTCTTTGATCGTTTTCAGGTCTTCCGCCGGGATGAGAGAAAGCTCCCCGTATGCTTCGCAGATCAGGACCTCTATGTCGAGCCATTTGCTGAACCTGTTCTCGTCGGTCCACACCTTTGCCATTCTTTGCAATGTATACCGCTCGATCATGTCCCTATCTTACCCGATATGTATGGTGTTGTCAACGCCGCACCGATGTTGCTTCGCTTCTCCGGGCTATGCGCTTTCAGCCGGGCTGAACGAGGAACTTTTTGAAGATCGCCGGTATCATCGAATGAGTTGTTCTGGAATTGATCGAGGCCCACTCCGTCTTTAATCCTTCCACGAGCGGCTCGTCCCTCCTGGAGAGGATGGACGATTCTCCGAGCTCGTTGTCTGCTGAATCATAGTCCGTTGCGGGGATGACCCTGTATCGTTTTTTTCCCGCGTCTACCTCTATGAGGCATAGGGTATAGCGGTACTGCTGGTAGCCCTTGACCGTCAGCCCCGCCTCTTTTCTCTGCTCTTTATATCTTTTTACCGCCCCTTTCTTTTTGAATGTCAGAGAGGCCCAAACGGCGAACTTCGGGGGGAGCTGCCGGTAGCACTCCATTGAGGCGAAGATGCCGTCCTCGCCGCCTTCCGTATCGATGATCTTGTCAAGGTCGCAGTATGAGGCTATCTCCCCGTCCTCGTAGATAAGCTTCCAGTTCCACATAGATATGCTCCTTTGTTTATGTACGGTCCCAGACAGAGACCGTTTGAAACCGGCTCACATGGATGCACCGAATAATGTCAATAACGATAAGCGCCGTTGAAGGAGAGTAGATAAACTCTTCCAGGTCAGGGTGTTTTTTTGTGAACATCGCTGCCAGCCCATCCCACATCCTTCCCTTCTTAACGGGGCTTCCATTTCCGATGATTGTTATGGCCTCTGTCTCCATGAGGCCCTTTTTCTTCCGCGAGCGGCTGTCAACGAGGAGGGCTGTGTTCCCGGAGCTTACAATATTTTTGTATTTACGTGTACCCCTTGGCGTTGCGAAGATGACCTGCTTTAGATCCGGCGTGAGGGCAAAGGAGACAAGGGATGCATAGGGCATTCCTTGATCATCGGTTGCGAGGACGGCAAAATCTTCCGTCCTGTCGAGCTCCCGCAGCCTGTCTGGAACCGACGCGGAGCCCTTTTTTGTCGTGCTTGGTATGGCCTCTTTCTGTTTCATTGTTTTTTCACCGGCGTAACGATCAACCCTTTTCTTTCTTCATAGCGCTGACGTTTTCAATATAGCGCCTGATATCGAATTTTGATCTGCATCCATTATAGCTCATGTACCTGATTTTGCCAAAAATATTTCGCTCGCCCCACGCCCTGTCATGGACGCCCCCTATGCTCCAGGCGATGCCGGCGTATCCGTTCGGGTCCCTCCCGTCGAGCTCGTAGCGGTTGTTCAAATATATTGCCGTCTCCATCGCCTCTTCGGGAGACCCTGACCATTCGAGGATCTTCTTTGCCCAGTACATCCGCATATAACCGTGCATCTTCCCCCTTGTAACCATTTCCATCTGGGCGGCGTTCCATAGGTCGTCGTGGGTCCTGCCCTCTTCAAATTCTCCCACGCTGTACCTGTAGGCCCTTTTATCCTGCCTGTGGCTGTTGAGCGTTGTCTTTGCCCACCCGGGAAATCCCTCAAAGCTGTCATAGCTGGGATTGTAAAAACAAAAATTGTCAGAAAGCTCCCGCCGGACGATCAGCTCTTCGAGGAAAGATGACCGCATCGGGACGTCGGGAACTTTCTTCATCACTTCGAGGGCTGTGCGCTGAGCCGATAAGTGGCCGAAGTGGAGGTATGGGGAGAGGTTGGACTGGCAATCTTTCGACGGGTCGTTTCTGCCGGCATCATAGGCGCCTATCTTTTTCTCAATAAAGCGCCTGAGCGCCTTCCCGGCAGCCTTTTCCCCGGGCACGATCCAATCCACAGCCTTGACGGTCCGGCCGGCACGCGGCGCGCCGGAGAGCTTTCTCCAGTCTGTCCTTATCTGCAATGCTCCCTGCTGCCAGGGGTGTATCTTTGGTCCTGGCAGATCTTCCAGGAACCCGGGGAGAAGCCTCTGTATCTTTTTCCGTATCGTATAGGCGCCGAATTCCTGTTTAGGCGAGGCTGTCCGGCAGGGAACGATATTGTGGGAGTCTACTTCGTAGAAGGGGATGCCGATCTTTCCGGCGGCCAGTTCTTTCCATTGCCTCTTGATGCGAAGAGGATCGAAGTCTGCCACAAGACAGGATATGCGATGTGTCGCGACAAAGCGGGGGATGGCGCTTCCCGGTTCTCCCGTTATGGCAAAGAAAGGGATCTTCAGCGCACCCAGCCTTTGCTCCACCTCTTTCAGGCCGGTGATCATAAAGTCATAATGCCTTGCCGTCGCCTCCAGGAATTGCGGTGCGAGGCAGAAGACGACGGCAAGCGGGGACCTTCTTTCCATGGCGATATCCTGTGCAAAGATAAGCGCCCAGTTGTCGTTTACCCGCTGTTCGCGGCTCATCCAGTAAGCCACGGCCCCCGGCATCTCCTCGCCTTCTTTGAGCGCCCTTACCCTCTCCTGTCTCACGGATGTTCCCTTTGGCATCATGCGATGATTTATACTATCACCATGCCTGAAACTTTGCTATACTTATTAAATCCGTTTGAAGATATCCTGCCGCCGGCAGGGGGGTAATTGATAACGATACCATGAAGGAGGGGAACATGAAGCTCAGCGAATACTTTGAGAATGCAACGGGACGCGGCGTGCTTGCGACGTCTGATGCTGACGGCAAGGTCGATGTGGCGGTCTATTCGCGGCCCCATTTCATCGATGAGGAGACTGTTGCCTACATCATGACCGACAGGCTGACCCACAAAAACCTCCGGTCAAATCCCTATGCGGCATATCTTTTCATGGAGTCGGGAGAAAAATTCGTCGGCAAGCGGCTCTACCTCGCGAGGATCAAGGAAGAGTCAGACCCCGAGAAGATCAACGCGATCAGGTGGAGAAAAAGCTATACCGTGCCCGAAGACCAGAAGAACGAGAGACGGTTTCTCGTTTATTTCAAGATCGAGAAGGCGCTGCCCCTTATCGGGGATAAGGAGTAGGGCAGGGGAAATCCTAAATCAGAACTTCTATATTTTTCCATCAAGCATCCAGTTATATTTTTTGCAATTTTTTCCAATAGTGCTTTATACTTGAGTGGACATAACGCAAAGGGCCGGGTTACTATGAAGGTAGCGTATAAGGTTTGGCTTGACAATGGAGGCAAGGCCTTCGGCGAAGGGCCTTACCAGCTTCTCAAACATGTGGAGGTGACAGGCTCGCTGCACAAGACGGCCCTGGACCTCAGGATGTCCTACCGTAAGGCATGGGCGACGCTTCACAGGGCCGAGAAAAAGCTTGGATTTGCACTCCTTGAAAGAAAGATCGGCGGCGTATCCGGTGGCGGATCGCAGATAACACCTGAAGGGAGGGCGCTGATGGCGAACTACGAGAAGTTCCGGGAAGAGATCAAGGCGCTGGTAGAAAAGGCATACCAGAAGTACCTGAGCGACCTGTAAATGCGGCTCGCGTCGCCCCCTCTTCGGGCATAAGCCCGAAGAGACTCCCCTCTCGCTCAAGAATTTTCTATTACCTATACATCATAGGGTTCACTGCTTTTCTTAATATCGAAACCCTAAGAAGAAGGGACAATCTAAAATACCCATGCCGCGATTCGGGGCAACAACATCCCTTCTCCCCATGGAGAGCAGGTCATAACAACACAATTCCCTCTCCCCTGGCGGGAGAGGGTCGGGGAGAGGGGGGAATGGTGAGGCCGGGCCCCCTGCTTATTTATCTGCTTCGTTTCGCGGCACGGAACTCCTGCTCATCGAGGACACCATTACCGTTCTTATCGTATTCCCTGAATTGCTGCAGCGTAAGGTCGGGAAATATAACGGTCAATTCCACCGCGGACACCTTGCCGTCCTTGTTGTTGTCTACATCCCTGAACTCTGAAGACCTCGGCCTGTCCCTCAGCCTGACGGGTTTTGTCCCGATGGCGGCAGTTTTCTGCGGTTTTTTCTCCTCTTTTTTTATAGGCGGCTTCTTTGGCTGTGCGGGGGCTGCCGGTACCGCCTTTTTTTGTTCCGGTGGCTGTTCCTTCGCGGGCCTGGCATGAGCGGTTTTCGTTTTTGCCGGCGCCGGGGGGAGCCCTTTTCTGATCTGCAGCCCATCTCTCGTATAGGAGACGGTCACCGTATCCCCTTTCCTGATCTCGTCGATATCCGCATACCCGATAAGAGAAGGGTTGACCATATCGAACGCTATGGTCTTTCCCTTTCCCTTCAGGGTGATGTTCTTCGCGGCCCTGTCAATGCGCACGACAGAGCCGGTGACATCGACGGCTGATCGGGTTTTTACGCGGATAAGGTAACGCTCTTTCGGCGTCACAGAAGATTTGCCCGCAGCATCGGATACCACCTTAAGCCCCTGCTGAGGCATTGAGGGCTTTTCCTCGGCTTCGGCGAATGAAGCGGCCATCATGCTTACCGCGCCCAAAAGCCCTACGATCAGGATTTTTCTCATATCAGCAATGTGATGTTTTAACTATGTCTCTGCTACAAGTCAAGACTTTCATGGCTATCCATGAGATTATATACTTGATTTTTTTAGCTCCAGACCGTAACATTCTTTGTTTGCTGCTGCATTCTCCGGACGCATTATGCTGATCGAAAGATTTATCGCCCATATCGCGCGGAAAAAGAACGCCGCATACCTACAGTTCTCTCCGCGCGTATCACATACCATCCCGCGCAAGCGCAGCGATACCCCTCTTTTGCTCTATGTCCACGTCCCTTTCTGCGAGGAGCTCTGTCCTTACTGTTCATTTAACCGGGTCGTATTCGATGAGGCGCTTGCGAGGCCGTATTTTGAGGCGCTGAGAAAAGAGGTCCTCATGTACAAGGACCTGGGCTACGATTTCGGCGCCCTCTATGTCGGCGGCGGCACCCCTACCATCCTCATCGACGAGCTTGCAAGCACCGTAGAACTGATAAAGAAGACCTACCGGATCATGGAGATATCCGTTGAGACGAACCCGAACCACCTGACGGATGCGAACATCGGCATTCTGAAAGAGATAGGCGTGAACAGGCTATCGGTGGGAGTGCAGACCTTTGACGACGGGCTTCTGAAAACCATCGGGCGTTATCATAAATATGGCAGCGGCGAAGAGATAGCTGAACGGCTTCGATCAACACAGGGAAGGTTTAACACCCTGAACGCCGACATGATCTTCAATTTTCCGACCCAGACCATGGCTATCCTCGAAGAGGACCTCTCGCGGCTTACGGGCCTGAGGGTTGACCAGATAACCTATTACCCCCTTATGGTCTCGGATTATACAAAGGGCGTGATGAGCGAAAAGGTGGGCGCCGTGAAGTATGGGCGGGGCAGGGAGTTCTACGCAAGGATCACGGACAGGCTTGCTCCGCTTTATGAGCCGACAACGGCATGGTGCTTCTCAAGGGCGGACGGAATGATCGACGAGTACGTGATAAATTACGAGGAATATGCCGGCCTCGGAAGCGGCTCTATCGGCTATATCGGCGGGAACGTCTATGCCAACACCTTTGACATCGTCGATTACGTCAGGCGCATCGGAAGAGGCGAGTTTCCCGTTGTCGCAAAGCGGGAATGTTCTATAAAAGAACGCCTTCTCTATGATTTTCTCATGAAGCTTTTCGGCCTCCACCTTGATCTTACCGAGCTCGGCAGGAAATACGGTGAAGAAGCCGACGAATACCTGAGGTGGGAGATCGCCTTTTTCAAAGCCGTGGGCGGGCTGGAACAACGCGAACACATACTTTCCCTCACGAAAAAGGGCCAGTACTACTGGGTCATCATGATGAGGGAGTTCTTCATCGGCGTCAACAACTTCCGGGACTACTGCCGCGAGATCGCGCAGCTTTCCTCACATTCGCATTGACAATATGGACGGTAATTAATACATTTAATGTTACGGAAGTGCCGAGGCGCCTGGTGGGTCTCCTGGTCTTCAAAACCAGTGTACCGGTGACGAGCTGGTAGGTGGGTTCGATTCCCATGCACTTCCGCCA
>JAGOOA010000057.1 GCA_017992765.1 Syntrophorhabdaceae bacterium | reverse complement strand
AACAGCGCCGACCCGGGCGCAAACCTGAATATCCATAAGAAGCTTATCGATCTCGGCATCCATCCTGTCCCGATGGACATGCTTCCTCTCGATGCGTCAGGAGAGGTCGATGACGACCTGAAGAACATGTACTGGGGATACGGGCAGAAGATACTGAGGGCGGCGAGGACCATACGGGAAAGGGACAACCTGTATGCGGTCTATATCACGAGCTTCGGATGCGGGCCCGATTCTTTCATAACCCACTTCTTCAAGAGGATCATGGGGGGAAAGCCGTACCTGCAGCTTGAGATCGATGAGCACAGCGCGGATGCAGGCATCGTAACAAGGCTGGAGGCCTTTCTGGACAGCATCAGGAACGCGAAGCCCTGCAAACAGGCAGCGGCAAGGAAGATAGCAAAATTCTCAATGGACGGGAAGCGCAGGAAGGTCTTCATTCCCTACATGTCGGATCACGCGGTCACGCTGGCCGGCGCCTTCAGGGCCTGCGGCCTCGATGCCGAGGTGATGGAGGAATCAGATGAGCGAACCGTCAATATCGGAAGGAAATTTACGACCGGAAAGGAATGCTACCCCTGCATATTGACGACAGGGGATATGGTGAAGACGGTACAGGGAGAATCCTTTGAGCCGGAAAAGAGCGCCTTCTTTATGCCTTCAGGCAGCGGGCCCTGCCGCTTCGGCCAGTACCACAGGTTTCACAGGATGGTGCTGGATGAGCTTGGATATGGCGATATACCGATCTATGCGCCGAACCAGGATGACAGCTTTTACAAGGAATTGAACATCGTCGGCGGAAAGTTCTCGCGCCTTGGATGGAGGGCCTTCGTGGCCGCCGACCTTCTCATAAAGATGCTCCACGAAACGAGACCGTACGAGATAAACGAGGGGGAGACCGAGCAAATCTACCGCCAGGCAATTCTGAATGCCACAAAATCGATCGCAAGAGGCGGTGAGGATATCGGCAGGGTGTTGGACGAGGAGCTTCAAAGATTTTTGAAGGTCAAAAAGCTGGGCGGCAGGAAACCCCTTGTCGGGATCGTGGGGGAGATCTATATCAGGTCGAACAGGTTCGGGAACGATAACCTCGTGAAAAGGGTGGAGAAGATGGGCGGAGAGGTGTGGCTCGCCCCGGGCTGCGAATGGATCGCATATGTGAACCAGATGAGCAAGAAAAAATCCGTGAAGAACAACAGCCTGTCGAATTTTATCACCATCCTCCTCACGCAATATATACAGCATAAGGATGAGCACATGATGGAGAAGATCTTTGAAGGCCATCTCAAATACGGGAAGGAGCCGAAGGTAAGGAAGATACTCGAGAAGGCGAGCCCCTATATCCATGAAAGCTTTGAGGGAGAGGCCATCCTGAGCGTCGGCAAAAGCATAGATTTTATAGAAAAGGGCACATCGGGCATCATCAATACCATGCCCTTTACATGCATGCCGGGGACCATCTCCAGTGCGATCATGCGGCTGATACAGAACCGTTACAATATCCCTGTCATCAATGTCGCCTACGACGGCCAGGGTCTGACCAACATCATGACAAGGCTCGAAGCCTTCATGCACCAGGTCAAGGAGCACCATAAGGACAGGCAGTAAAGACGTGTAGGAAAAGGGGAAAGGGGGACATCCTTCAATAATTCAATAACTACCCCGCAGCCAAAAAAACTCTTATCAATTGATTGATCTCCCATGAACCCGCCCCTTCTTTAATCTTCCTCCAAAGGTAATAAAAAGGCAATAGGATATTCTCCCGGTAGCTACATGGGACATGGGAAAAACGTTCGGCGTACTGCAATGAAAAGTAATTGAGATATTGAAGGGTGTCCCCCTTCGCTGGAAAAAGCCCTAAATTTTGATATTAAGCCCAAATTAGAATGTTCAAAATTCAAAACGTTTTGAAATGCTTTTGTTTAAAACATTTGATATTTAAATCTTGATATTGTTTAGTGCTTCGTAATTAGGATTTGGGATTTCCTCATTAGAACGTTATAACGGTCTTCGGCGCCGAGAGTGTCCTGTCGGCCTTGGCCCTCTGTTTTTCAAGCCCTGCCTTGCCCATGATGGCCTTTGTGTATATCTTGCCGAGCTCCACGCCGGGCTGGTCGAAGGGGTTGATCCTGTAAAGGTGGCCGAGATAGGTGATGGCCATCTCATAGAGGAAGAAGAGGGCGCCGAGGTTGTAGGCGTTTATGTCGTCCAGGAGGATCGTGAAGCTTGGCGTCCCCGCTTCGGTGAGGGAAAGGCTTGTTCCGAGGAACTCAGAGTGAAAAAGCTCGTTCAAATCCTTTTTCGCGAGGTAGTCAAGGCTGTCGATATAAGGGAAGGTGTTCGGGATCGGCCTCCTCTCCCGCGCGCTGTACAGAAGCATTATGCATTTGTCCCTTGGCCCGTCGACGTAAAGCTGAAGCTGGGAATGCTGGTCCGTAACGCCCATCGCCTTTGTCGGAGTCGGGCCGAAGGAATTCTTCCCGAGGCTCTCCGCCTCGAGCTGCCTGAACCAGTCTGCAAACCCTGACAGCCTCCCGCAATAGGGCATGATGACGTGGATGCTCCTGCCGCTCTTGTCCATCAGGTAGAGGATGCTCGCGAGTGCAATCGCCATATTGTCCGTGTATCTTGCTTTTCTTATGTGCTTCGACATATCGAGGGCGCCCTGTGCGATATCGTCGATGTCGATGCCCATCACTGCAGACGGAAAAAGTCCGACAGGCGTGAGGACGGAGAACCTTCCACCTACGCCCTCAGGGACGTTCAGGACGCCGTAGCCCTCTTTGTCTGCGATCTGTTTCAGGATGCCCTTCTTTTGATCGGTAATGAGGACGATCCTGTCCCTGAAGTTCCTGCCTTTTTCCATGAGCTTTTTGAATATCATGAACTGAGAGATCGTTTCCGGCGTCTCCCCCGATTTGCTTATGACCACAAGGAGGGTATGCTCAAGGTCTTTGCGGACTATATCAAAGATCCTGTTGATCGTATGTGGGTCGATATTGTCGAGGATGAAATATTGCGGCAAGCCCTTCCTGATATCGCTGCCGTAATTGTGGAAGGGGTGGAGCAGGGCATCAAAGATCGTCTCCGTGCCGAGCGACGACCCGCCTATGCCGAGGAGAACGAGGTTTTTGATCCTGCCTCGTTTGTGCTTGCCGGCAAGCTTCTTGATCGTTTCGAACTGAAACCTTTTTTCGGGAAGCTCCATGAAGCCGTAAGGGTTTTTCCAGAGCGCCTGGTTGTACCGCCCGAGCTCCGAAGCGGTTTTGTTGACGGCCTTTTTCTCGATGCCTCCCCTGTTTCCGCTGCCTTTAAGGCTGTTTGTAATATCGAGCGTTATCGTGTTCATCTCTTTTCCTCGAATACTCCCATCTTGCGGAATTTTTCGTACCGCATGGCTTTGAGTTCCCCGGGTTCATGCTTCAGAAGAGCGTCCAGATTCTTTGTCAGTGCGGCCCTCGTATTTTGAAAAGATTCCTTCCAATCCCTGTGGGCCCCTCCAAAGGGTTCTTTTATTACCTCATCTACCACATTGAGCTTCAGCAGGTCGTAGGACGTCGGCTTCAGCGCGTCTGCGGCCAGGGGGCCTTTCGAACCGTCCCGCCATAGTATGGCTGCGCACCCTTCGGGCGAGATGACGGAATAGGTGGCATTTTCCAGCATCAGCACCCTGTTGCCCACTCCTATCCCGAGAGCGCCTCCGCTCCCGCCTTCGCCTATCACTATTGTGACGACGGGGACGCTGAGCGAAAACATAAAATAGATGCTGGATGCTATTGCCTCGGCCTGCCCCCTCTCTTCCGCTCCTACGCCCGGAAAGGCACCCGGCGTATCGATGAATGTAATGATGGGCTTTTGCCACCTGTCGGCCATATCCATGACCCTCATTGCCTTCCTGTAACCGTCAGGATGGGCCATCCCGAAGTTCCTGTGAGCCATCTCGCGCACATCTTTTCCTTTCTGATGGCCGATAACCGCTACTTTTACGCCCTCATAGCTTGCGAATCCTCCGACGACGGCAGGGTCGTCTTTGTATTTGCGGTCCCCGTGGAGCTCCACGAAATCGCTGAAGATGTTATGGATGTAGTCGAGGGTGTGAGGGCGGTTAAGGTGCCTGGAGAGCTGGGAGCGCTGCCAGTTTGTGAGGTCCCCATAGATCTCCTTCTCGGCCTTTGAGATCTTTTTCTGCAGGTACTGAACCTCTTTTGAATAATGGGGATCGTTGATATCGTAGAAACGTTCTATTTCGTTGATCCTTCTTTCCAGGGGCTCAAGTTTTTTCTCAAAATCAAGATAATATCTCATCGAACACCTCTATATCGATACCGGAAGCAAAGTGTTTCAGGAGTATGTCTCTTTTGTCAGGGTCGATCGTTATGTGCGGGACGTTCATGGCCCTGCTTTCTCCGTTCAGCACGAATTGGAGGAAAACCCTGGAGGGCCCCTTAACGCTGAGAAGAACGTCCTTGAGCTTCCGGAGCTCTGTTTTTTGAAAGGCTTCGCAGTGGATCGTTATCCTTACCGCCTTTTTGAAATTTTTTATTGAATCCTCGAGGAGCGCGATATGCTTTGCCTTCACCTTGATATTCTTGTCGTCGGACCTGTCGGGCGTGCCCGTTACAACAAGCGGCTTTCCGCTCTGGATCAGGAAAAGATTTTTTGAGAACAGGTCGGGGAATACGATCACCTCGACGATCCCTTTTGTATCTTCCAGGGAGAGATAGGCCATCTTATCCCCCCGCTTCGTTATGATCTCCTTGCTGGCGCTTACCACGCCGACGATCCTTATGTCCTCCGTCGTTTCGGTCTCTTTAAGGTTCTGGCTGTCCGCAGGCGTAAGCCTTTTGATGATCTCCTCATATGGTTTTAAGGGGTGCTGGCTGAAGTAGAAGCCCATTGATTCCTTCTCGCCGCTTAATATCTCGTCGTGGGATATCTCGTCCATCTCGGGTATCTTGAAAAAGGTGTCAGGGTCTGTTGCGGCGCCGAAGATATCCATCTGGACGTAAGAGCTGTTCCCCCCTTTTCTGGAGAGGGAGGAGGCCTTCTCGTTCACGAGGTAGAGCACCTGGGACCTTTTCAGGCCAAGGCTGTCGAAGCACCCTGCCTTTGCAAAGCTCTCCATGACCTTCTTGTTCGCCTTGCGCGAGTCGACGACGCTGCAGAAATGCGCGAAGGAATTGAATTCGCCGACCTGGTCCCTGACCTGCAGGATGTTGTCGATGGCGGCATCGCCTACGTTCTTGACGCCGGAGAGGCCGAAGCGTATCTTGTTCTCCACGATCTGGAAGGCCTTGCCGCTTTTATTGATGTCGGGAGGAAGGACCTCGATCCCGGACTCGCGGCATTCGGTGATATATTTGATCAGCTTGTCGGTGTCGTTGATCTCGTTCGTGAGCATTGCCGCGAAATAATGGATGGGGTAATGCGCCTTCAGGTATGCCGTCTGGTAAGCGATGAGGCCGTAGGCCGTGCTGTGCGACTTATTGAACCCGTATTCGCCGAAACGGAGGATGATATCATAGATCCTTTCCGCTGCCTTTGACGAAACGTTGTTCGATATCGCCCCCTGGATAAACTGTTCCTTATATTTTTCGAGCGCCTCGGGGATCTTCTTGCTGATGGCCTTTCTCAGGGCGTCCGCGTCCTTGAGGGAAAAGCCGGCAAGCTTTGAGGCTATCTTCATGATCTGTTCCTGGTATATGATCACGCCGTGCGTATCGTGGAGGATATCTTCCAGCTCGGGGGTTTCATATTTTATGTAAGCCGGGTTATTCTTCCTTTTGATGAACTCATCGACCATACCACTGTTCAGCGGGCCCGGCCTGTAGAGGGCGATGAGCGGCATGATGTCATCGAATTTTGTCGGCTTCAATTTTACCAGAAGGTCCCTCATCCCCCTGCTCTCAAGCTGGAATACCCCGGCGGTATTCCCCGACGAGAGAAGCCTATAGGTCTCCGGGTCGTCAAGGGGGATGGTGTTGATGTCGATGTCGACGTTCTCGGCGTGGAGGAGCTTGACGACGCTGTCGATGAGCGTTAAGGTCTCGAGGCCGAGGAAGTCGATCTTTATGAGGCCTATCTTCTCTATGATCCCCATGTCGTATTGTGTGACCGTTTCATCGTTCTTGCCTTTATAGAGGGGGAGGTGTTCTATTAGCGGCCTGTTCGATATGACAATGCCGGCTGCATGCGTCGACGCGTGGCGGGCGAGCCCCTCCAGGACCATGGCGTTATCGAGCAGCTCTTTTACACGGCTGTCTTGCGAATAGAGCTCTTTGATCTGCGGTTCTTCCCTGATCGCCTTCTCGACCCCCCCCTCGGTGGAGACGATGAGCTTTGCGATCTTGTCGACCTCAGCGTAGGGCATGCCGAGCGCCCTTCCCACATCGCGTACGGCCTGTTTTGATTTCATTGTGCCGAAGGTGGTGATCTGGGCAACGTTGTCCTTGCCGTACTTCTCCGTGACGTACTGTATGACGGTGTCCCTTCCTTTTTTGCAAAAGTCGACGTCGATGTCGGGCATGCTTATCCTTTCGGGGTTTAAAAAACGTTCAAAGATAAGGTCGTATTTTATCGGGTCGATGTCGGTGATGCCGAGGCAATAGGCTACGAGGCTGCCCGCCGCCGAACCTCTTCCGGGGCCGACGGGGATGCCGTGCTCCTTCGCGTAGTTGATGAAGTCGGCGACGATCAGGAAATAGCCGGCAAACCCGGTATTTTTGATCACCTCAAGCTCGTAGAGAAGGCGCTCCATGTATTTTTGCGGGTAGGCCTTTCCCATCTTTTTATTAAACCCCTCGTTGCAGAGCTTTTCGAAATATTCGTTCAGCCCTAAAGATCCGGGAGGGGCGAATTCGGGAAAATGGTAGGTGCCCGTTTCGATGTCCAGGTTGCACATCTCCGCGACCCTGACGGTGTTCGCAAGGGCCTCGGGATATGCGGAGAACGCCAGTTCGACCTCTTCGATGGGCTTGAAATAGAACTGGTCTGTCCTGAAGCTCATCCTCGTCGCGTCGTTCATCGTCTTGCCTGTCTGTATACACAGGAGGAGTTCGTGCGCCTTTGCCTCTTCTCTCTTGAGGTAGTGGCAGTCGTTGGTTGCGACGATGGGGATGGCGTAATGCTTTGAGAGGCCGATAAGCCGCTCGTTGACCTTTTTCTGTTCCGCAAGCCCGTTGTCCTGGAGCTCGAAGAACAGCCTGTCGCCGAACAGCTCGCGGTACTCTTCGATGGTGCCTGTTAAAGCCTTTTCGTCGTCCTTCAGGATGAGGTTGGGTATCTCTCCTTTGATACATGCCGTAAGACAGATAAGGCCTGCGCTGTAGGATCGCAGGAGTTCCCTGTCTATCCTCGGGACATAATAGAAGCCTTCGAGGTGGCCGAAGCTTGTGAGCTTCAGCAGGTTCCTGTAGCCCTCCTGGTTCATCGCAAGGAGGACTATATGGTATGCGTTGTCTTCGCCTTTTATCCTTTTCTGATCAAAGCGGGATCTTGGCGCGATGTAGGCCTCGCAGCCTATGATGGGCTTTATCCCTGCTTCGAGGGCGGTGAAATAGAAATCAACGGCGCCGAACATATTTCCGTGGTCAGTTATTGCGCACGCGTTCATCCTGTATTGCTTTGCCAGGTTGAAGAGCCGGTCAAAGCGGATTGCCCCGTCCAGGAGGCTGTACTGCGTGTGCAGGTGAAGATGGACGAAGTCTGCCATTTATTCCCACTCAATGGTGCTCGGCGGTTTTGAAGAGATATCGTAGACTACCCTGTTGACCCCGGGCACTTCGTTGATGATCCTTCTTGCCACTATATCGAGGGTTTCAGGAGGGATCCTTGCCCAGTCTGCCGTCATGGCATCCTCGCTCTCTACTATCCTCAGGGCGATAACGTTGGCATATGTCCTCTCGTCGCCCATAACCCCCACCGTCTTGACGGGGATCAGGATAGCAAAGGATTGCCAGATGTGCCTGAACCTGCCGTTCCTCTCCACCTCATCCCTTATGATGCTGTCGGCATCCTTCAGCACGCTGAGCCTTTCCCTCGTTACATCCCCGATGATCCTTATTGCCAGCCCCGGGCCGGGGAAGGGCTGCCGGTAGACTATGTTGTCGGGCAATCCGAGCTCCTTCCCGACGATCCTTACCTCATCCTTGAAAAGTTCCCTGAGAGGCTCAAGAAGCTTTAATCTCATCTTTTTTGGAAGCCCGCCCACATTGTGATGGCTCTTTATCGT
>JAGOOA010000056.1 GCA_017992765.1 Syntrophorhabdaceae bacterium | reverse complement strand
GTACAACAGCAAGCCTATGCCCGCCCAAAACAACTGCTGCAGACGGCGCGTAATGCCGTAGGTTAACCCGAGGGCAGAAGGAAAACCGACGATTCTAAACGCAAGGACCCTCGTGGTCTCCTTGACGCCGATGTCGATAGGGATGGCAAAGGCTATAAGGTCGAACCAGCTTCCGAGGACGACGAGCGCCCAGGCCATCGACAAGGATGCGTCGCCCCTGGTCAGGATCAAAAAATAATAGGTCGGAACCACCCCCCAAAGAAATCCAACAAAATGCCAGGCCATCGATAGGACGAGGTCAGGCAGACGCGCACGGTAGAACCCTTGAAGCTCGCCGTCCACTTCCGTCATGGAATCCGCTGCCTTCCGGAGGCTTGATCCTCCCAACCGGTGGCGCACTGCCCATCGTACGATGCCCCCCAGCCTTCCGCGACGCTGTACCTCGAGAAACCCGATGATCCCGAAGCCGAGTAGTGCCGTAACCGAGGTGAGGGCAAACCAGAGGGCGCCGGGCATCATGATGTCAGCGAGGAACAGAAAGGACCCGTAGGTGATGAAGACCAGTTGCGCAAAGGCGATGGAAAGCTTGTCGAGGAGCACCGCTGATGCCGCCTGAGGGCCAGTACGGTCCGAGGCGAGAAGAAGCCCTTTTGTCACCTCTCCCCCAAATCCTGCCGTGGGCGTGAGGTAGTTCATTGAAACGCCTGCCATATGGACGCAGAACACATGGCCGAAAGGCAGCGACCTATGGAAACCGGAAAGGCAATGCCTCCACCCCTGCGTGTGGAAAAGGTTGGCGGCCCCCTCCAGCAGGATAAGCGGCGCCAGACCCCAGCCGATGCGTGTGAATTCGCGCCAGAGGGCCTGAACCCCGACATTGTAGATAAGAAGGCCGAGGAGCGGGACCCCTGCTGCGATCATGAGCAGATGGAAAACCTTCATGTAGCGCTCGCCTCCGGTCCGCTATTATTCTCTTCTTCAGAATGTTGCCGATCGCTGTCGTAACGTCTATCTCGTTCCTGCCAGATTCTTTTTTGTACCATTTGTCTGAGGCAATATCAATGAGAATCCCCGCTGCTCCGTTGATCCCGGCACAGCGGAAAACAGGCCCTGAACAGACAATGACAGCGGGCAGTACGAGCAGCCGGGATCAATCTTACCGCTGCTTCCCGGCCTCGTCTTCTTCAACTGCCGTCCAACCGCCTCCGAGTACCGCGTAGAGCCTTACCTGATTGGTAAGCCTGGCAAGGCGCAGCGCGATCAATCCCTGCTGGGCGCTGAACAGCGAACGCTGCGCGTCCAAAACGCTCAGGTAGCTGTCGATCCCTTTTGTATAACGGGCATTGGTCAGGTTATAGGTGTCTGTCGAGGCCTGGACGAGGGACTCCTGCGCGGCCACCTGGTCCCCGACGGTTCCCCTCTGGGCGAGGGCGTCAGCCGTTTCTTTGAAGGCCGTCTGGATTGCCTTCTCGTACTGGGCCACGGCGATCTCCCTTTCCACCTTGATCCCCCTCAACGCCGCCCACAGGCGGGTATCAAAGATCGGCATAGTGGCCTGCGGCACGAAGCTCCAGGTGGCGGCCCCCGCTTTGAAAAGCCCCGATAGTTCGTTGCTCACCGTTCCCACGGTGGTCGTGAGGAAAATACTGGGGAAGAACGCGGCCCTGGCAGCGCCGATATTGGCGTTTGCCGCCTTAAGCCGGTGTTCCGCTGCAAGGATATCAGGGCGCCGCAGAAGTATTTCAGACGACACCCCCGCAGATATGTCTTTGAGAGGCGCCACGCTGCCCAGGTCGGGAGGCAAAAGCTCCGCCGGCACCGGCGCACCGGCCAGAAGGTTTAACGCATTCTCATCCTGAGCCGCGAGCTGCGTATAGAGTGCGACGTCCCGCCTCGCCGAGTCTACCTGGGTTTGAGACCTGCGGAGGTCCAGCTCATTCGTGAGGCCCACATCGTACCGCCGCTGTATCAGGTCATGGGAGGCCCGCTGGGCATCGAGGGTGGACTGCGCCAGCTTAAGGCTCTCCTGATCTGCCGCCAGCAGAAGATAGGCTCCGGCAACTGCGGATATAAGCGAGATCTGGGCGCCGCGCCGGGCATGCTCCGTAGCCAGGTATTCTTCGAGGGCCTTGTCTTTGAGGCTGCGTATACGCCCGAAGAGGTCGATCTCCCAGGACAGCACGCCAAGATCGACGCTGTACTGCTCCGTGATCTTCGCATTCCCTTTATCCGCGATATCGGCAGGTACGCGCTTTCTCATCCCGCTGCCGACTGCATCAACCGTCGGGAAGAGCGCTGCCCGCTGGATGCCGTACATTGCCTGAGCCCTTTCCACGCTCAAAGCGGCCATCCGCAGGTCGCGATTGTTGAGCAGGGCTATAGCGATGACCTTTTGAAGCTGCCCGTCAATGAAGAATTCCTGCCACTTTAGCTCTGCGGCTGCGGGAGCACCGGTTGCAGCATCCGCCTTTTTATACGCTTCGCCGCTTGGCCAGCCGGAGGGGATCGGCGGGGTCGGGCGCGTGTATGTCGGGGCCATGGTACAGCCCCCCAGAAAAAGTATTATAAGGATGATCGTCAACGCGTTTCGTATCATATCACGCCCCTCCAACAATATTATCAGGGTTTGTAGCGCGCTCCTGCCCGCCGGGCATCCGGGGTTTTTTCTCCACCTTGAACAGGCGGGATACGACAACAAAGAGCAAGGGGATGTAGAAAAGGTCGATGAACGTTGCAGACATCATGCCGCCGGTCACAGCGGTACCGATGGCCTTCATGGCCCCGGCGCCGGCTCCCGTCGAAATAGCAAGAGGCAGGACGCCGAAGAAAAAGGCCAGCGAGGTCATGATGACCGGTCGGAACCTCACACGTACGGCCCCGAGGGTAGCCTCGATCAATCCCTCTCCGCGCGACATTCGCTCCTGTGCGAACTGGATGATAAGGATCGCGTTCTTTGTCGTCAGTCCGAGGGTAGTAAGAAATCCGATCTGAAAATATACGTCATTGTGAAGCCCACGCGTCCAGGTAAAAAGCGTCGCGCCGAACACGCCGAGGGGGAGCATGAACAGATTTGCGAGCGGGATCGGCCAGCTCTCATAGAGGGCCGCCACGCACAGGAAGATCACGATAATGGAAAAGGCGTAGAGCAGAGGCGCCTGGGAACTCGACATCCGCTCCTGGTAGGAAAGGCCGGTCCATTCAAAACCGATCCCCTGGGGCAATTTTGCCGTGAGCTCTTCCATCGCCTGCATCGCCTCGCCTGAACTTCTTCCCGGCGCCGGTTCTCCCCATATGTTCATGGAGGGGAAGCCGTTAAAACGTTCGAGCCTGGGGGAGCCCGATGTCCAGTAGCCGGAGGCGAAAGCGGAGAAGGGAACCATCTTCCCAGAGCTGTTGCGCACATAGAGCTTTTCTATGTCCCTGGGAAGCATACGATGGGGGGCGTCCGCCTGAATGAACACACGCTTGACCCGGCCGCCCTGGATAAAATCGTTGATATAGGAGCTGCCGAAGGCCGCCGAGATGGTGTTATGGATGGAGGCAATGGGCACACCGAGGGCGCCGGCCTTACCCCAATCCACGTCGACCCGGTATTCCGGCACATCCTCCATGCCGTTGGGCCGCACCTTCGTAAGGCGCGGATCCTTCGCGGCCATGCCGAGAAGCTGGTTGCGGGCCTCCATCAGTTTCTTATGGCCCAGTCCGCCGCGGTCAAGCAACTGGAAGTCAAATCCTGTTCCCATTCCCAGCTCCGTAACGGCAGGGGGCGGGAAGGCAAATATCAGTGCGCTTCGGATATTGGAAAAGGCTCTGGTCGCCCGTTCCGCAACGGGCTTTACCTTCAGGTCCGATCGGTTCCGGAGTCCCCATTCTTTTAGCTTTACAAATACCAGGCCGTTATTCTGGGCCCTTCCTGAAAAACCGATTCCGGAGATCGTCATGCATGATTCCACTGCCTCTTTTTCATTCTTCAGAAAATGTTCCTGTACCTGTCTAACGACCTGCTTGGTCTGCTCTATGGTGGAACCTGTCGGCAGCATTATCTGGGCAAGCATAATGCCCTGATCCTCCTCGGGGACATAGGACGTAGGCGTACGGAGGAGGAGAACTCCCACGCACACTACGATCATGACATATATCACGGCATAGCGGGTCTTCCTTGAAAAAGAGTTGCCGACTATCTTCACGTACCGGTCTCTTAACCTGAAAAAGATGCGGTCAAACTTTGCAAAGAAAGGGCGCAGGAAGCGAAATGTATTCTGCGCCGGTTCATGTCCTGCTTGTACCGGCTTGAGGAGGGTAGCACAGAGGACCGGTGTCAGGATCAAGGCCACGATCACTGACAAAAGCATGGAGGCGATGATGGTCACGGAGAACTGCCGGTAGATGACGCCGGTGGAGCCCCCGAAGAAGGCCATGGGGCCGAACACCGCCGAGAGCACAAGCCCGATGCCGATCAAGGCGCTCGTGATCTGTCCCATGGATTTCCGGGTGGCCTCCTTTGGCGGAAGCCCTTCCTCGCTCATGATGCGCTCCACGTTCTCCACCACCACGATGGCATCGTCCACCAGAAGGCCTATGGAGAGGACCATGGCAAACATGGTGAGCATATTGATGGAGAACCCAAAGAACGAAAGCGTCCCAAAGGTGCCGAGGAGCACCACCGGTACCGCGATGGTGGGGATCAGGGTGGCACGGATATTCCCCATGAAAAGCCACATAATGAGGAAAACGAGCAGGATGGCCTCCAAAAGCGTCTTGACCACCTCCCAGATAGCCACCTTGACAAAAGGCGTCGTGTCGTACGGGTAGGTCACCTTCATTCCCGGAGGAAAGAACCGGCTCATCTCTGCCAGTTTTGCCTTTACTGCATCGGCCGTATCAAGTGCATTTGCTCCCGATGCCATGCGGATGCCAAGGCCTGCTGAGGGTTTATTGTTGTAAAAAGATTCGATATCGTAGGCGTCGGTTCCAAGCTCCACCCGTCCTATATCCTTGACGCGCACAATGGAGCCATCCGGATTGATGCGGAGAGGAATGGCGGCAAACTCATCGGGGGTCTTCAGCATGCTCTGAACGATGATGGATGCGTTCAGTCGCTGCCCCTCCACTGCCGGCGCCCCGCCAAACTGTCCTGCGGAGACCTCTACGTTGTAAGACTGGAGTGCGGCGACGACATCCCCAATATTTAAGCTGTAATCTACCAGCCTTTCAGGGTTCAGCCAGACGCGCATGGCGTACTGGGAACCGAAGTTCTCCACCTCGCCCACGCCCTGGACCCTCGCCAGCACCTTCTCCAGGTTGGATTGGGCGTAGTCCCTCAGGTCGTTGCCGTCCATGCTCCCGTCTTCTGAGATAAGATTGACTATCATCAGCCAGTTCCTGGTGGCCTTGCCGACGGTCACGCCCTTGCGCTGGACAACCTCAGGCAGGCTCGCCATGGCGAGCTGGAGCTTGTTCTGCACCTTGGACCAGGCAAGGTCCGGATCGGTCCCCGGGGCAAAGGTCAGCTCGATGCGGGAGCTTCC
The DNA here is from genome assembly GCA_017992765.1 of Syntrophorhabdaceae bacterium. Lineage (GTDB taxonomy): Bacteria > Desulfobacterota > Syntrophorhabdia > Syntrophorhabdales > Syntrophorhabdaceae > UBA5609. The sequence continues at coordinate 3,686 of JAGOOA010000056.1, read as the reverse complement.
CGACGAATCGCTCGTGGCAGACAGGTAGATCATCCTGTCGAGCCCGGTCATCTTCTGCTCGATGATCTGGGTTACGCTGTTCTCAACGGTCTCTGCCGATGCTCCCGGATAATCGGTCAGGATGTAGATCGATGGGGGTGCGATGGGGGGATACTGGGATACGGGAAGATTATAGATGGCGAGGGCGCCTACCAGCATGATGACGATGGCAATGACCCAGGCAAAGACGGGGCGCTCAAGAAAGAAATTCGACAGCATCAGATCCCTCCGTTCAATTCACTTTTGCAGCCGGTTGAACCGTCTTTGCAGAAGATTTGTCCTTTTTACCGGCCTCCGGGCTATCTTTCTGACCGGAGCCAAAGGGAACCACCTTTACGGAAGCACCGGGCCGCACCCTTTGTACCCCCTCGACGATCACCCGGTCGCCTTGTGCAAGGCCTGATGCGACGAACCATTTGTCGCCGATGGCACGCTCCACCAAAGTGATCATCTTCTGCTGGACCTTGTTCTCGGCATCCACAATGAGGACAACGGGATTTCCTTTGGGGTCGCGTGAGACTCCCTGCTGCGGGACAAGGATCGCATTGTCAACTACCCCCTCCTGGATGATCGCCCGCGCATACATACCGGGCAGGAGCATATGCTTCTTGTTCGGAAATACCATCCTGAGGATGAACGACCCGGTGCTGGAATCAACGGTGACATCGGAAAACTTCAGCTTTCCTTCCTGCGGATAGACCGTGCCGTCCTCGAGAAGCAATTTCACTTTCGTCTGCCCGGGGCCATCCTGTTTGATCCTGCCGGAAGCCATATTCTTTTTAAGCCGAAGCAGGTTGGCGCTCGACTGTGTTGCGTCAACGTATATAGGATCGATCTGCTGGATCACGGCAAGCGGGACCGCCTGGTGAGCGGTCACAAGAGCGCCCACGGTAACGTGGGATCTGCCTATGCGTCCCGTAATAGGCGCCTTGATGCTGCTGTATGCCAGGTTGATGCGCGCCGATTCGACGGCAGCCTTGCAGGTATCGACCTCGGCCTCGAGCTGTTTTAACGTAGCCGCTATGTCGTCATATTCCTGCTGGCTCACCGCCTTGATCGTGACAAGCTCCTTGTAGCGCGCGGCCCTTAGACGTATGGGCGGGACATTTGCTTCGGCCCTGGCGAGCGCGGCCTTTGCATTATCGTATGCCGCCTGATATGGCGCCGGATCGATCTGGTAAAGAATGCTTCCTGCCTCTACGTCAGAACCTTCTTCGAAAAAGCGTTTCTGAATGATGCCGTTCACCTGTGGACGCACCTCTGCGACATAGTAAGCAGACACACGGCCGGGCAACTCAGTTGTCAGCGCCACCCGCTCTGGCTGTATGGTAAAAACTGCAACCTCCGGAGTATTCGGCGGCGGCGGCTGCTTACGGTTACAACTACCTGCCATCAGCCCTGCACAGAGAATAACAAAACATACAATCAGTCTCGTTTTTTTGTTGATAAGCATGGAGCACCCCTCCGGTTCCCGATTAGTTCATTAACATCTTCATTTATTTTCGATCGCCTCCCAGCATGCAGCCGCGGCCTGGACGATATGAGCATCCTGCAGCCTTATCAGGCCAAGGGCATGATCGCGAGCCAGGAACACCATTGGCCCAAAGGCCAGCGCGAAAATCATGACGATCGGCAGTTCCTTTATGGTGTGGCTGGAGATCCCTTCCTCGAAAAGATCCTTGAATATGCTTGAATCCCCGGTCTTACCCAGGATCCTGTCCCTCCTCAACGATGCGCCATAAGGCGAGTTGTGATACTGCTCCATGTAACGAAAGTCGAGAGGATGTTCGATTATATACCATAAAAGGCCTATCCACAGATGCATAAACCTCTCTCTTATAGGTTGTGATACAGAGTACCCTTCCTGGATCGCTGCCGTGATCTTTTTCTCCAGTTCCAAGTATATCTCGTTGATAAGAGTATCCTTGTTCTCAAAATAGATGTATATGGTCCCCGCCCCCACACCGGCTTTCCTGGCGATCATGGACATGGGCGCCTTGTGAAAACCCTGTTCGGAGATAAGCTCAAGGGCAGCGCTGATTATTTCATTTCGTTTATCCGAATGTTTCATGTTCAGCCAATGATACAGAATGAATGTTCATTCTATCATTAGAAGTATTTTGCGTCAATAAATTATTACAAGTCTCTTCAAGGCCGTTTTTTCTAAAGATATCAGATAAGTTGCCGATGTTATCCAGGGAGGGTATTGTAAAAATGTCCATTTTTCTTAAAAAAATACTTGCCAGATATGGATATTTTGTTGATAATCATAACAAATCCCGCAGGAGGTGATACGGGGGCATGAAAAACATTAGCGCACTCACGATAATTGGATTTGTAGTTGTCTTGGGCGGATTCCTTCTTTTAGCCCTTACTAAAGCCATGATGACCTTTACCATAGGCATTGTCTTGATCTTTATCGGACTTATCTTAATAATATTTTCTATGGAAAAAGGGAAAAAGGGGAGTAAGAAGGGGTAAAAAAAATATCCGGTATCATGCAGCAATCGTATCACAAAAAGGGCTCGTCTGAGCCCTTTTTTCATGCAGCTTTCAGCGATCAGGCGTCGGCAAATAATGGCAGCGCATGGTCAACGACAAATTCTAAATCCTAATTTCTAAATCCTAAACAAATTCTAATGTTCAAAATTTAAAACGTAAGCGACCTTGCATCTGTTTGGAACGTTTGATATTTAAATTTTGATATTGTTTAGGATTTCGTGCTTAGAAATTAGGATTTTTTCATGATTGCGAAAATATCCTTCACATATCAACGATCGAAGCTATACTTATAGTAGCAGCTAAGCAATGGAACACAGTATGGCCAGGTCCGGAAAGGTTTCCTCGTCCCTTATCCTCGCGGGCATTTGTCTCCCCTTTCTCCTGCTGTTCTTCATATCAAACTATGACGCGCAGGCATCCCTGTCCTGGAACCTTAACCACATGGAGATCGTTTTTAGGGAACAAGGATGGGTCCGCCCGTCAGGCCTCGATGAAGCTATTGATTGCCTCTTTCTTGCCGTCAGAAACGAGAGGGCATATCTCCGTTTCGGCGGCCTGATATTAAAACCGGCGATATCGATCCGTTATAAATACGTTATCCTCTTCGGCATCATCTGCATCTCTATCGGCACAGGCCTCATGGCTACTGCAGGCCGCAATGGAGCCGGTATGTAGCTAAGGAACAATCGTCAGCGTCACCGTATCGCTGTAGCTGCCGGCGGACGCGTTGATGTAATCAGCCTCTAATACCATTGAGGCGATGTCCATCGTTATTGTTGCAAGCCATCCCCACCCGCTTCCCGCCCCCGATGTCGTGTAGGTAAAGGAATAGGGGATGTACTCGTTCAGGGTGGCATGCTTCATCCGGTGGGTGGTCCCCGACGGGTTGAGGCCGTCGTCGTCGGAGATGGCATAGTACGCGTTTCTGGAACACCGGAATCTTGGCTGCGTTACGGTCCCTGCAACATTGCCCCCGGTTGATGGGTCAAGCGTGAAAGCAACGGTACCTCCCCTGGAAAACCGGCACGATCCGGCCAGCACCGTGGCAGATACCCCGACGCTGGCAGTACCCGCTGCCATGGCCCTGCCTGCCATCGCCGACATTGCAAGTACCATGAAGGCAACGGCAAGGAATCCTATGTGAC
>JAGOOA010000055.1 GCA_017992765.1 Syntrophorhabdaceae bacterium | reverse complement strand
CCCCGCATCCTTCCTTCGTGCCGAGAAGGCCAAGGTCTTCCCGGAGCACCTGGGTAAGGGTGCGGTTGGGCGCTACGGCGATCTCATATTCCTTGTCATTTACAAAAAGCGTTATTAACTTCTTCATCGCGCACCTCTCCTTATTTGCCCTGGGCTTCTTTTATTGCGGCCAGCAATGTTCTTTTCGTCAATGCTTCAACCATCGCGCAGCGATATCCGGCGCCGCCCCGTATATCAGTGATGGGCGAGCAGTCCGTCCCTGCGAGCTGGGCCGCCTTTTTTACGAGCGCCTCGGTTGGTTTTTCTCCTGTTAACGCCTTTTCTGCGGACACGGCATGGATCGCCTTTGGCGCGACGGAGCTTAAGATGACCCTGGCCTCTTTTATCTTTCCGTCTGGGCCGTCGAGCGTTACCCGTGACGCTACGGCGACGATGGCTATCTCAAGCGCCTTTCTGTGGCCCAATTTTATATAGTCATTTCCCGTAAACGGCGGCATTTCATCGACGATGATCTTTGCTAATATCTCGTCAGCCTTCATCACCGTTGTCCCCGGGCCGGTAAAAAAATCATCAAGGGCAACTTCCCTTGCGCCCTTCGCGCTTTCCAGCTTCACCTTCGCGCCCATTGCAAGAAGCGGCGGCGGCAGATCGGCGGCCGGCCTGGCCGTAACGATGTTGCCCCCTATTGTCGCCCTGTTGCGGATAAGCGGGGACCCGAGGACGGAGGCGGCCTTTGCAAGAGAAGGGAGCTTTGTTCTTATAATATCGAACTCCGCCAGCTTTGCCACGATCAGATGGGCGCCGATGGAGATGGTTCCGCTTCCCGGCTCGATCTCCGACATCCCTCCGATCTTTGCGACGCTCACAAGGTGTTTGGGCGAAAGCAGGCCCTTTTTCATATTTACGAGAATATCCGTGCCGCCTGCGATGATCTTCGAACTGCCGTTCAACTCCGATATCATTGTGCATGCTTCCGATATATCCCGCGGCTCGTGGAACACAAATTTTGGTAATATAAACATCCAGGCCTCCTATAAATAAAATATTGCCATACCCGGGGCCCGCCTTATTCGTTGAAGCGTGTTCGGCCAGGCTGGCCGGGCAAAACAAGTTATGCTCCTATTTAAACAACTTCATCAGCGCATCGGCCAACGCCCGCGCAAAGGTTTTTTCTTCGATGTTTGCGTCAACCTCTATGATCTCGATCCCGGGATTGACGGCTTTTTTTAGCGCATCGACAAATACCCTGTCTTCTTCGGGATCATATGTCGCGCTCCCTGGTATATCAAAATTTGTCCAGCCTTTCAAGGGGATTATCACCTTGACCGGCCCCTTGGATCTGTTCAGTTTTTCTGCAAAAACGCCGGCTGCCTTCTTCAACTCATCCGGCGAGGCCTTGATCCATGTTCGGAACTTATCAAGATCGTACTTCTTCCTCGCCCTGTGCTCTTCGGTATATTTGGATTTTGGGGGAGTAATATAGTTGACCCCTCCCGTAGAGATGATCTGCGGTATGCCCACCTTCCCTGCTGCCTCCATGCGGTTCGGCCCGGCATCTTTCATTCCCCCTACAAGATGCTCTATGACGCCCCCGGGGGCAAGGTCGATCACCCCGTCAAACAATCCCTGCCCGATCATCAATTCCATTGCCCGGTCGCTGATCCCTGCGGCTGAAAAACCGATAACCTGATACCCTTCCGCCTCGAGCATTTCCCGCACGCCGCTCGCGCATTGCTCCACCGGGCTCAGCATCGTGATCGCAATTGCCGGCCTCTTCTCTCCTTCCTTCTTTGTCCTGACCGGAGAGACGTCCGCCATGGCACATACTGCGCCGGCTCCGCGCTCTATCACGTTTTTCAGGATATCGCTCAACCCCGATACCTCTATCACCGAATGCATCAGCGAGATATCGCCTATATCGATATACCTCGTCGACATGCCGGGCAAAGCGGCTGTGGCGGAGATCATCAGCTTGGGAACACCGAACGGAAGGGCCCTCATTACATCTGTAGCCATCAAAGAACCTGTGGAGCCGCCGATGCCGATGATCCCGTCAAGCCTTCCTTCTTTCCACATATCGAGGGCTATGGACTGCGCGCCCTTCGTCATGATGGCGGTGTTCTTCGCCCTCTCTTTCGACGCAAGGACCTCTTCAAAGGTGCTTCCGCCTGCCTTCGCCACTTCCTGCGGCGGGATGTCGGCCTTCGCGCCTTCCCGCTGCCTCATCGATATATCGAGGATCACCGGCTCCTTGCCGAGCTTCTTTATCGCATCCCTCAGATAGAATGTCTCTATCCTCTTTGTGTCGAGGGTAGAGACGATCAGTATTCTTTTCATCATTGTCCCCCGGCCACCTTTTTTTCGACGTCGGACTTGAGCACCTTCTTGTCGACCTTTCCGGAATCTCCCACGATCGGAAGGGCACCCATGACCTCGAGCCGTTCGGGGAGCTTAAATGCCGCGAGCTTCTTCTCTTTCAGGAAAGAGACCATCTCTTCTTTCGTAAAGGTCTGGCCGGCCTTCGGCACCACACAGGCGCATGCGCGCTCTCCCATCTCTCTATCAGGATAGCCGACGATCGCGACGTTTGCAACCTTCGGATGCTCGTTCAGGATGCCTTCGATCTCTGCGGGGTAGATATTCTGCCCGCCCCTGATGATCATATCCTTCGACCTTCCCATGATCCACAGGCACCCTTCCTCTGACTTCACGATGTCGCCCGTCGTCGTCCACCCGTCCTTATCGAACACGGGCGCCGTCGTTTCGGGGTCGCGGTAATATCCTGCAGGGGCATGGGGTCCCCTGAACCACAGCTGGCCCGGGTTTCCTTCCGGGACATCCTTCCCGTCGTCGTCCAGCAATCTCACCTTATTGCCTGGAAGCATCCTTCCAACGGTCCTTCTCCGTATCTCCCCCGGGTCATCTATGGTGCAGCCCGAGACAGAGCCGACGTCCTGTGTTCCGAGGTCGCTTGTGATAATTGCCTTGTATCTTCTCTCGGCCTCCTCTGCGACCTGAGGCGGGAGATAACCGCCGGCAGACCGTATGAACCTGAGCGAGCTGAGGTCGTATTTTGTTTCATCCGCTTCAAGCATCCGCACAAGATGCGTCGGGACAACGCCGATGGCGGTCACCTTTTCTTTTTCTATCAGGGCGAGGGCGCCCTCGGGGTCGAATTCCTCCATCAGGACCGTCTTTGCGCCGGCAAGGGGCGCCGCAAAATACGTAAGGGTCCCCGCTGCGCCGCCTGCGTGCGGCGCGATGGCCATGGTGATGTCATCCTTGGTGAGGCGCCAGATATCGATCCTCGCCTTTGACGTGCACACCCTTGACGAGATGGGCCATTCTACGAGCTTCGGGAGCCCCGTCGTCCCCGTCGTGCTCGTCAGGAGCCCTACATCATTTGTTGAGCTGAAACGCCGTTCGTCGAGAAGCTTGAGGTCCGACGGATCGATCTTCTGATTGGCAAGCTTGATCAGCGAAAAGGTCCCTTCGGGCGACCCTTCGGGAACTTCTTCGTCGAAGAGGAAGAAATATTTGAGGTTCTTCGATCTTCCCACAAGCCCTTTGTACATCTCAAGGTAATTAAATTTCCTGTAGATCTGCGGGATACAGACCGCGAACGCTTCCGTCCTCTCGAGCATATACTCCAGCTCTTTCTCCCGCAGGTAAGGATACACGGTAAGAGAGACAAGCCCTGCCCTCTCGCTTGCGACGCGGGCAAGAAAACCGTACACGCTGTTGGGCGCCTGGATGATCAGGCGCGCGTCCTTGGGGATCCCCAGCTTTACCCATGCCAGCGCAAGCGCGTCGATGAGGTCCTTCGCCTGCCCCCAGGTCACGCGGTATTTTGAATCAACGAGCGCCTCCCTGTCCTTCAACTCCTTTGCATTTCTTATCCAGAAATCAGAAAAGATCTCGTTGGTCCAGTATCCGTCACGCTTGAACTCCGCTATCATTTCATCTGTATATCTGATTGGTCTCATTATGTTCCCCCTTGTTTTAGCGAACAGCTATCAGCTTTCAGCCTACAGCAAAACTCTAATATGGAAAAAATCGTGCTGAAGGCTGACCGCCAAATGTTGTTCTTACCCTTTAAACCCAAGTTCCTTCCAGCGTGCCTGAACCTTTTTTACCATCTCAGGGTCAAGCTCGATGGGTATCGGCTTCTCCTTCCACTCGTAAGGGATCGTCGCGTCGATGATGATCCTTCCGGTGATGTCCCGCGCATCGATCGGGAGCGACGGGTCAAGCGGAGTTGAGCGGCCGCGTTTGATTATCTGGCAGCGGTTAGGCTGGAACCGGAAGCTCAGGGCATAGAGGACCCTCGGAATATCCCAGGGGTCGATATCTTCATCAACAACGATAACGGTCTTGAGGCCGTATGCCCCCATCTCCGTTGAGATCGCGGCGGTGCCGACCTGGTCGGCGTGGCCGGGGTACATCTGCTTCATTGATATGATGGCAAGAAACCTTCCTGAGCCCTCAGGCGGACAGTAGACAGCCTTAATGCCCGGGATCTTCATCTCCGTCAACTGCTGCCACAACGTTGCGCCGTAGGTGAGCGCCATCGTCATATGCGTATCGGTCACGGCCCTGCCCACGGTTGTTCCCCAGAAGACCGGGTTGTTCCTGTAGGTAACGCAGTTAACCTTGATAAAGTTCCTGTCGTCCGTCCCTACTCCGGAATAATATCCTGTGTATTCCCCGAAAGGCCCTTCCGGCATGAACTTGCTGGCATCTACCTCGCCTTCAACAACGATCTCGGCGTGTGCGGGGATCGGGAGGTCAACGGTTTCGCCTTTTACTACCTCGATGGGCTCCCCCCGAACCGCTCCGGCAAAATCATATTCCGATGTGAATGCCGAGATGCGCGCTGCGCCGGTGAGAAAGAGCAGCGGGTCGCATCCTATGATTGCGGCTACCGGCATGGGCTTTTTCATTGCGGCATATTTTTTCAGCATGATGTCGGCGTGCTTGCCTTTTATGAACTGGACGCCGAGATGATTTTTATCAAGAAGCTGCGCCCTGTATGTCCCGAGGTTGACCCATCCCGTTTCGGGGTCTTTTGAGATCACGAAGTGCGCTGTCCCGAAAAACCGGCCGCCGTCTCTGGGATAGAACTTGGGAACGGGAAATTTAAAAAGATCGATCTTATTTCCCTTCATAACATTTTCTTTGCAGGGTGCGCTCTTCACCCATTTCGGGGGAATGCTCTTTTTCCCTTTCTCCACCCACGCCCGCATGAGGTCTACGAGGCTCGACTCCCTCTTCTCGCCCATGATAAGGGCAAGCCTTCTGGTCGTCGTACAGACGCTCGTGATCACCGGCGTCTTGTAGCCCTTGACATTTTCGAAGAGAAGTGCCGGCCCGCTTTTTTCCTCGTTCAGCTTGGCTATGTGCGACAGCTCGAGATTCCAGTCAACCTGCGCCTTTATCCTTTTGAGTTCCCCTTCTTTTTCTGCCTGCGCGATAAAATCCCTCATATCCTTCATATATAACCCTCCTGTAAAAATTTACTGTATGAGATGAGAATCCTAAATATGCGAAAAATAGTCAAATACATAAAAATTATCTTGTCTATAAGTAAAAGTTATGGAATAATTCATTATAATGAATTTTAATCACCTCAGGGTCTTTTATGAGTCTGCCCGGGAGCTCAACTTCTCAAGGGCGGCGGAACGGCTCTCCATATCGCAGCCTGCCGTATCGATCCAGATAAAACAGCTCGAAGCGATGCTGCAGGTCAAGCTTTTTAATAAGATCGGCAATAAGGTCTTTCTCTCCGGGGCCGGAAAATTGCTCCTCGAATACGCGCAAAGGATATTCGAGCTTGAAAACGAAGCCGAGAAGGCGATCAACGAGATCAAAGAGATAAAAAAAGGCGCCCTCCACATAGGGACGACAAAAACATACGCCCACTATCTCATGCCGAACTATATATCGCACTTTCATGCGCTCTATCCCGGGATAAGCATACATTTGAGCGAGGGGAGCTCCCTGGAAATGATCCAAAGCCTGTTCAACATGCAAAACGAACTGGCGATCGTGGCAAGCACTGAATACCCGAAGCCTCTTCAGGCCACCGCCTTTGGAAAGGAAGAGGTCCTTCTGGTGGCCTCTCCTGACCACGTCCTCGCAAAAAAGAAGTCGATCACCATGAAAGAGCTTGCACGTTTTCCCCTGGTGATGAGAGAGGAAGGCTCGGCAACCCGCAAGGCGGTGATCGACATGTTCAAAAAGATGCGCCTCTCGCCTGCGATACTGTACGAGGCAAGCAACCTCGAATTCATAAAGGAGCTTCTGGAGAGGGGAGAAGGGGCCTCCTTCATCGTACGATCGGCCGTGGAAAAGGAGCTCTCCCAGGGGATACTAAAAGAGATCGCGATCTCCGATGTTTCCATAACGATGCACACGAATATCGTGTACGTCAACGAAGACAGCCTGTCGAGGATCGCCCGCGCCTTCATCGACATGCTCCTCATATGGCAAGAGGAGTAAGGCTAAGTTGCTGGATGCTGGATGCTCAATACCGGATGCTCGATGCTGGATACTAGCCGCTGGTTACTCGATACTCGATGATCGATTATCGATAATCGAAGCTGACGGCTGAAAGCTGACTGCTGATTGCTGTATCTCATCCCCCGAAATCGGGATTGATGAATTCTATCTTATCCCCTTCCGACAGGACGGTTTCGGGATACTTCTGGGGAAACACAAACCGGTTGTTAAGCTCAACGATAAGGCCCGGGTCCTCTTCTTTCGTCAATTCTATCAGGTCCGCGATCGTTGCCTTGGCAGGGACCTTTTCCATCATGCCGTTCAGTATGATCTCGATCATCTTCATTTTTCGTTCCGTATTCTATTATTTTTTTCAGCAAAAAACCACACCTTCCGCACCTCGCCTTTTACATTTTACCTTTTACCTTTCACTGTGAAATATGTTTATTAAAATGAGTTGAAGATTGTTTCGCAATCTTCTATAGTACAAGAAAACGCGGCACAAGGAGCGGATGTGTCATTAAGCAAAGCATCTTTGGGTTCTAACCTTTCACCTTTCACCTTTCACCTTTCACATCTTGTTGGCGGTTTCTATGCACATCTGGCCTGATTGTTACCCCTGCATTACGAAAATGTTCGCGGGGGTTGCCCGCATTTCACTGAACGACAAAGAAAAAATACAGGCGTTCACGGACAGGATGGAAAAACGAGAGCCGAAAAACCCGCCTGACTTCAAGGTCACCTCTCCTGAAATAATCAGAGACCTCTGGGTCATCCTTCGGGAGATGTCGGGGATCGAAGATCCCCTGCAAGAAGTAAAAAAGAGACAGAACGATATAGCGCTTCGCCTCTATCCATCGATCAAGGAGTCCGTTCATGGAAACAGCGACCCTCTGGCTTCAGCGATAAAATTCTCCATAACGGGGAACGCCATCGACATAATGACGATAGCAGCGGAACAGCCGGTGGAAGAGGTCATAAAAAAGCTGGAAGGCTTTTCGTTAGACCCTGCAAGCACGGAGCAGCTGAGACAAAAGCTGCGCAAGGCAAAGAAGGTGGTCTTCCTGGGCGATAACTGCGGCGAGATCGTCTTCGACAAGATCCTCATAGAGATCATTCGGGAACATTACGTCAGCGACGTGGTCTTTGTTGCGCGGACGCTCCCTGTGCTGAATGACGCAACCCTGAAAGACGCCCTGTATGCGGGGATGGATAAGGTAACGCAGACGATCGGGAACGGCATTCAGCAGCCTCTTCCCGGCACGATCATCGGACAGCTCCCGCAGCCGCTGCAAAAGCTGATATACGGATCCGACCTGGTCATCTCCAAGGGAGGGGGGAACTACGACACGCTGACGGAGGAAAAAGGCCTCGACGGAAAGATATCCTTTTTGTTCCAGGCCAAATGCAGGCCCTACGCGACGATCTGCGGAGCCCCCCTGGGCAGCCCGGTCATCGTCAACGCATAAGGAGAACCAGTCTCAATTGAGATCTCTCTTGATCTTTTCAGCCCTCTCCTCAGTATTCTGTTTTTCCATGTTCTATCGCGTCACAAATGCGGTCATTGCCCCCGACCTGATCCGGGACCTCTCTCTCAATGCCGAGAAGCTCGGCATGCTCAGCAGCGCCTTTTTTTACTCATTCGCCCTCTTCCAGATCCCTATGGGGTTGCTTCTCGATAAGATAGGACCGCGGACGGTCATCACCGTTTTCTCGTTCATAGGCGCATCAGGGGCCTTCGTGTTCGGCGTTGCGGATTCCTTCGCGGCCGCCTTCGCCGGCAGGACGCTCATGGGCATCGGGATGGCATCGGTCCTGATGGGCAGCATGAAGGTATTCGTCCTCCGGTTCTCTCCAAAAAAGTTCGCCACGCTTTCCGGGACCATGGTCTCCATGGGAACGCTGGGAAGCATCCTCGCGACATCGCCGCTTGCATATTTGAACGCGACAATAGGCTGGAGGCAGACGTTGCTCTTCGCGGGAGGCATAAACGTGATCCTCGCGATCTTTATTTTTTGGGTTCTGAAAAGCAACGGCGGAGACGCCCGGCACGAAGAACTTCCCCGCAGCGCCCCGGACAAGAGGACAGGCGTCGCGGGGTCCCTAAGGCTGGTCGTGAGCGCCCTGTCCTTCTGGCAGATAAGCGCCCTGGCATTTTTCAGGTACGGCACGCTGGTCGCGCTGCAGGGGTTGTGGCTCGGGCCGTATTTCATGGATATAAAAGGCCTGGCGCAGATCGAGACCGGCAACGTACTGATGATGATGTCCATCGGGATCATCGTCGGCTCGCCTTTGGCCGGGTACCTTGCCGATAGGGTCTTCCGCTCCAAGAAATACGTCATTCTCACCGGGTTGGCCCTTTACACGCTCTGCCTTCTGCCGCTCACGGGGATATTCGACGTCGACAGGCCCCTCACATTCTCGATCATACTGTTCCTCATAGGCGTGTTCGGCAGCTTCGGAACGCTTTTGTACACGCATATCAAGGAGCTTTTTCCGCTCAGCATGTCAGGTACGGCCATAGCGGCGGTGAACTTCTTTGTTATGTCAGGCGGCGCGATCTTCATGCAGGCAATGGGGACTATCATAGAGAACTTTTCGCGCGCCGGCCGCTCTTACCCGGCCCAGGCCTACCACACGGCATTCTTCATATGTCTTGCGAGCATGATCGCCGGCCTTGCATTCTATGTTTTCTCAAAGGATGTCCGCAGTTCTCATTAAACCCGGATAATTCATTATTCGTCGCCGGATACT
>JAGOOA010000054.1 GCA_017992765.1 Syntrophorhabdaceae bacterium | reverse complement strand
CATTAAACTCAGAACCGTGGGGGGCGTCCTTCAGTATTTCAATTTGGTACTTCACATCCTTGCTATTGATCAATTGAAGAATGTCCCTCTGCTCATATGATTCCGGGAAGATAATGATTACTTCTATTAGGGCTTGACAATTTTGCAGTGGTAATGCATAATTTATGCATGTGGATATCAAGAAATTATGAAAAGACCTTGCGGTCGATGTTCGGACAATTTCCCGCCGTTGTTTTGACAGGCCCCAGGCAGGTGGGAAAGACCGCGCTCGTACGCCATGTATTCCCCGGCGCCCAATATGTCTCTCTCGACCTCCCGTATCTTGCCGCACAGGCAGAAGAAAATCCGGAAAGGTTCATCGGCGAGCAGAAAGAGCCGCTTATCATTGACGAGGTCCAGTACGCGCCTTCGCTCTTTCGTTACCTCAAGGCGGTCATCGATAAAGACAAAAGGCCCGGCCGCTTCATACTTACCGGCTCGCAAAACTTCCTTCTGATGCAGGGGGTATCGGAAAGTCTTGCGGGAAGATGCGGCGTTATGAACATGCTGAACCTTTCCTCGGCTGAGCTGAAAAAAACCTCCCGTGCATTTGATGAGAACAAATACCTCTTCGGGGGAGGGTATCCGGAACTTTATGCGCAGCCGGGCATCGAGCCCCATTTCTGGTATGCCTCATATGTGAGTACCTATGTGGAAAGGGATGTGCGGAATATCCTGAATGTCGGCAGCCTCCGGGATTTCGACCGTTTCCTGAGGGCGACGGCAAGCAGAACCGCACAGATACTTTCATATTCAGACCTCGCCAGGGACGTGGGTGTTGCCCCGAATACGGCAAAGAAATGGATCTCCGTGCTGCAGGCCTCGGGCCAGATCTTCCTCCTTGAACCTTACTACAGGAATATAGGCAAGAGACTGGTAAAGTCTCCAAAGCTGTATATGTGCGATACCGGCCTGATTTCCTTTCTCCTCGGTTTTGATAGCTGGGAGGCCATCGCCCGCAATCCGATGGTAGGCGCATTCTGGGAGACGCATATCGTCATGCAGGTCGTCAGGCATTTCTATTCAATGGGGAAGGCCGTGCCGCTGTGGTTCTGGAGGACGTCCCAGGGAGATGAGGTCGATCTCCTCATCGAAAAAGGCGGCCAATTCATAGCCATTGAATGCAAATATGGCGAAGCGGTCGATGCTTCAAGTTTGAAAGGCATGGAGGCCTTCATGAAGGAATATGGAAAGTCTTCTCTTGCTTCCGGGTTTATTGCATCGAGAACGCCCAGGAAATATCCTCTATCCAAGATCGTCTCCGCCGTTCCGGGAAGTTCCATCGATACCTTTTTGTAGTGGAAATCGGGGTCAGGCGTGGCTGACCATCCTGACCTATCACTGCCTCCCCCACGGTCAACTCTTTTCTTCTTTCGCAAACCGGTAATAAAGAAGTCGGGAAAGGCCGAGGGGACGTTCTTTACATATTTACTTCTGATTGCAGGGCATATCGTGGTCACCTGTCAGTGCCTTTTCGGCACGCTATACCGTCGGATGTTGGCCCCTTTTCCAGCTTGTCCCGATGAGGCCGCTCACCGCTGCATGGTGAAGGCCGGGGAGTTCCGCCGCGAAAGCTGCCTGCGTCCCTGAACACCCTTCGCCTGGCTATTCGATGACCGTTCCTTCCCCGGTCTTCCGGTATTCGAGCGCGACATGCTCGGCGAACGCCGTTCTTGCCTGGGAATTGGCCTGGAACCCGCGCGAGTTGCACCACTTGATAAATGTTTCGGGGTCGAAGTCCGCGCGAAGGGCGATGTTGCCGACGCGCCTGATCTCTTCGAGCTGCCTTGCTACGAGGGCCTTCCAGTCCTCAAAGGCGGCGGGCATATTTTTGGAATCGGTAAAGACCTCAAGCGCCCGGCGGTAAGCAGTTTCGTCCTTGAACCAAACAATCCCTATGATATCGTTCATTCCGTTCTCCCCTTTGAATAAGCGGATCTGACCACGACCTTTTAAACCGGCTATTTCCTGTCACTATTGCGCTATTTTCTTCATTGTCTTTCAATTCTATCTGAATTTCAAGACGAAACTGTCGGCCAAGCCATCACGACGACGAGCCCCGCTGTTGCGCCGCCCCTCCGGCCTCGCCGCGCCCCGCTTCTTCGCGGCGAAGGATATCGCGATACCGCATCCAGCCCGGCAGGCACCCCGCGCGATCTTCCCATGATAGCTGCGGAGGCGTTGTTTTTCAATACCTCGGCTGATACCGCTCCGAGTGCTCCTTGTGCCTGTGCCAGTTCTCGGCATAGATCCCGGCAAGCTCTTTCGACCTGATGACGAGGAGGTTCTCGGCGTTCTTCTCCTCAGCCGCCTTCGTGAAGTTGAATGACCCGGTAATGACCGTCGTCCTGTCGATGATGATGACCTTGTTGTGGGCGATGGCGTGCTTCGAGTCTATGTAGGTCGGTATCCTCGAGTTGGCAAGGAAGGTGGCTGAGCTATAATTCGCCGTCCTCTGGCTCTTGTCCAGGATCGCTTCCACCTTCACCCCCCTCTTATGTGCATTGAGGAGCGCCTTCGCTATGGGCGCAGAGGTGAAGGAGTATGCCTGGATGAGAATTTCCGTAGAAGCGCCGTCGATCTCCTTGATGATGGCGCCGGTGCAGTTGCCGCCGGGCGAGAAGCAGACGGTCCTGACGTCGGCCTGAAAGGCGAAGACGGAACCCTGTATAAAGATGAGCGCAGAGATCAAAATAATAAATAATAAACGATGCTGCACGGATCGTCCTCCCACCAAGGAAGCTGCCGCAACACAAACCGATCGTTCCGCGTTCAACGTTCCGCGTTCGACGTTAAAGCCTAAAGGAACGCGGGAAGCTTATTGAACAAGAGATGCCGTATTATTGAAATTATCCCACCTGTTGCTATAGAACCATTCTAACCGCTACACGATCACAAACACAACATTTTATCCCCGCCTATTCATCGATCTTGTCCAGAAGGTATTCCTCCCTGACCCTCGTTAAGCTTCTGAAGATGTTCTTTTTCACGTTCTTGTTGTGCTTCCTGAGCTCGGCAACGATCCCCTTGATGAGGTGCCGCTTGGACGTCTTGCTGAACGGGCATTCGGAGGCAGCGACGGGGAGTTCGAGGACCTTTGCGAGGCGGGCGAGCTCGTTCTCTTCCACGTAGGCAAGGGGGCGTATGATGGCAAGCTCACCCCCGAACATCTCCTGGTATGGCTGCATGGTGCCGATCTCTCCCTGGAAGAGGAGGTTGAGGAGCATGGTCTCTATGATATCGTCGAGGTGGTGGGCAAAGGCGATCTTCTGTGCGCCGATCTCGCGGGCGAGGTTGAAGAGCCCCTTCCTCCTGTTCCAGCTGCACCAGAAGCACCCGGAATTTTCTTCTATTCCGTTCCACCCTTCAGGGGGGCTGACGGTGACATAGGGAATGGACTCCTTCTCGCAGTAGTCCGCCAGGATATCCTTGTTGACCCAGGGAAAGCCCATGTCAACGAGGCATGCGAGTATCTCGTAACGGATCGGGACGAACTTCGTCCTTTCCTTCATGACCTTGAGAAGGCAGAGGCTGTCCTTGCCGCCGGAGACGGCGATGATGACCTTGTCGCCCTCCCTGATCATCCGGTAATCCCAGATCGCCTTGCCGACCTTCTTCGTCGTGAAATACAAAAGGCCGCTTACGTTCATGCAAGCGATCTGGCCAGCTTTTCCACCTTGTCCCTGTGTGCCTTTTTGATCGTTTTTGGCGGGTCCGCGCACGCCCCTGCCTCCACGCTGCCCGCGTATTTGAACCCCAGGAGGTCGAAGGTCTTTTTGAACATGCCGATGGCAGGTTCGCAGGTGTCCTTCTCTTCGCTTGCGTAGGTCATCAAGGTGATCGCCTTTTTCCCTTTGACCCGCGAATTATACTCTTCGTCCATGAAGGCGATCGACCTGTCCATGACGAGCTTAAGCTGGCCTGACGGCCCGAACCAGTAGATCGGCGTCGCGTATACGATGAGATCGGACTCGGCGATGAACTTCCTGATGTCTTTCATATCATCGTTGATCCTGCAAACCCCTTCTTTCAGGCAGGCGTAGCAGCCCTGGCAGGGCCTTATGTTCATATCGTTGAGATAGAGCATCTTGACGCCATGCCCCTTCTCTTTCAGCGCTTTTGACAGAACGTTGACGAGCTGTATGGTGTTGCCTTTTTTTCGTGGACTGCCGAAGAGAATCAATGCCTTCATGCCGCAACCTCCTTTATGACTGGAATATCCTAATTATAAGGGCATTCGGCGGGAAGGGTCAAGAAAGTACTTTGTCCGTAAAATCAGCAAATTGCCAGTTATACGTTGCAAATCAGGGTATATAATTGTTATAATTATACATAACTCATCTGTCGTGCGTATGGGATGAGACGGCAAATGCGCAGCGGTCCTACAAGGGGGCATTATGAACACTGTTCTTTTGGTGGTATTAACAGTCGCGGTTATTGTCGTCGGCGGCTATGTGGTCTATCTGATCATTTCGCTGAGGGAGACGATACGATCGTTAAAGTCTTTTATGGCCACAACGGAAGATTCGCTTAAGCCGACCCTGGAAGAGCTTCAGCTGACCCTTCAAAGCGTACGAAAAGTGACCGACAATGTGGGGACCGTTACCGACGATATCAAGAACCTGACCGGATCTGTCAGGCAGATCGGGGATAACGTGAAACAGGTCAGCGACATCGTCGGAAGGGTAGCGACCGTTTCGTCCGTTGAAGCGCCGGCATTGAAGGCCGGGGTAAGGGCCGGGGTCGAATATTTTGTAAGGAATTTTTTCGACAGAGCCAAACACACTTAATAAAAGAAGGAGGTAACACATGGGAGAACAAGATAAAGGATACAGCGCCGGCTCCATTCTTCTTACATTCCTTATGGGTGCTGTCGTAGGCGCCGGTGTCGCCCTGCTTGTTGCGCCAAAGACAGGCGAGGAGACACGGAAAAGGATCAGGGAACTTGCCGATGACGCGAAAGAGAAGGCCGAAGAATACATAGAGCAGGTAAAAGGAAAGGCGACCACCTATATTGAGAAAGGAAAAGATATCCTCGAAAAGGAAAAGGCCCTTCTTTCAGATTATGTCGACAAGGGAAAAGAATTCGTAGAAAAGGAAAAATCCGTTATCTCAAAGGCGGTCGAAGCAGGCAAAGAAGCGTACGAAAAAGAGAAAAAGGCATAACAGCCGGTCCCCGTTTATGGAGAAGCCGTGTTTTTCATAAGGGCCCAGCACAACAGACGGGAGATCTTTGCCACGATACCGCGCCTGAACAATGACAGATAAAAAGTTTTATTTCGTCGTCCTCCTGTTCCTTGTTCTGGCCCTCGGCTACCTAAGCTACCTCATCCTGAAGCCTTTCCTGTCCGCCATCATGTGGGCAATCGTCCTTTCCATCGTTTTTTATCCCATTTACGTCTTTATTCGTAAGCGAGTGAGATGGAACCCCCTGGCGTCCCTGATAACCCTCGTTATAATCCTTCTCCTCATCCTCGGGCCTTTTTCATACCTCTCATTTGTCCTGACGCAGGAGATCGTCGCAATGGTGGGCAAGGTAGAAAAGGGCACGCTCGATCCCCTGGGCATGGTCATGCAGCATCCTTATATCAATGCCATACTGAGCAAGGTGCTCTCCTTGTTCAACGTATCGGAGGCGCAATTCCAAAAGGTCCTGATCGACATGATCTCCCAGGTTGGCAAGGCGTCCACAGACTTTATCAAAAGCGGCCTGGGGAATATAGCCTCGGCGGCGATGGATTTCATATTTATGATATTCTCCATCTTTTTTCTCCTTGAGGACGGCCCGAGGTTTGTCGAAAAGCTCAGCGACTATATGCCATTCTCACAGAAGCAGCGGGAAAAGATACTTTCGCAGACAAAGGGCATCGTTGTCTCCACGATATACGGCGGCGTAACCGTTGCGGTCGTTCAGGGGCTCATAGGCGGCATTGCCCTGGCCGCCCTGAAGGTGCCGTCCCCCGTTCTATGGGGAGCTGCCATGTTCATCGCGTCTTTTATACCTTTGGTGGGTACCTTTATAATATGGGGGCCGGCGGCGCTGTATCTTTTTTTGCAGGGCCAGCTCTGGAAGGCCGTTGTCCTCGTCCTCGTCGGCATCTTCGGCATCAGCGCGGCGGATAATGTCCTGAGGCCGCTTATCATCCGCGACAAGATGAGGATGCCGATCCTTGCCATCTTTTTCAGCATACTCGGCGGGATAAAGCTTTTCGGCCTTATCGGATTTATCATGGGGCCCCTCGTGCTCGCACTCTTCGTGTCGGTCTTTGAAATATTCAGGTATACGGAAGAAGAGCTGATGGAGAGGCAGGGAAAATAGCCCGCAGCAAGCCAGATGATGGATGCTTGATACCGAATACTTGCAACCAATAATCAACCATCGATCACAAATTAATACCCAATACCCAATGACCGGACCACCAATAGAAACGATACAGAAAGATCCAGCCCAATTATCGGTGGTCAAGGCTCCATAAAAATCCCCTGTCTGGCCGCTCCGTCACATTTTCCGGCTAACCGGTGTCATTTCCGTTGATATGGTCCCTCTGCCACTGATAAAAGGACCCCATGATTCATGAAGGGATCATGGAAGGCTCTCCCGGATACAGATTCATTCGCAAGAGACGGAGGCACATTTCTCTGATACCTCTTCGTGGCGCCAAAGAAGAAGGGGGTCACACATGCGTCTGGCCGGATCGCGGTCTTGCCGTCGTTTTACCTGGCTTCTGATCCTTGCGTTCTCACTCTTCTCCACGCCCCATAGCGGGCTTTGCCTCTTATGCCTTGCAGACCTCCTTGTATCCGCCGCATACGCCGGTGAGCAGGCAGAGACTAGGCCCCCGCAGGGAGACGACGCACAACAGGCGCCTCCGCAGATGATGATGGCAGGATCGGGAGGGACTGCCGGGAGCATGACCGGCGCCCTCTCCCCTTCAATAAACGTCTCTCCCTTTGCCGGAACCGCAACGGCAGCGATCCCCATCGAGGTCCCTCCGGGAAGGAAGGGCATGGCCCCGAAGCTTGCCCTCAACTACAGCAGCCAGCAGGGCAGCGGGTGGATCGGGATGGGATGGACGATCGACCTGGGCGCGATCCAGCGCTCGACGAAGAGGGGCACAAGCTATACCACGAACAACTACGTGGCGGCGATCAACGGTTCTTCCGCAGAGCTTGTCCCCAGGGCCGACTGGGGCACGAACCACTACGGGGCAAGGATAGAAGGGACGCTCTCCAGATACTACTACAACACCGCAACCGGGGGATGGGAGGTGGCCTCAAAGGACGGTACCAGGTATTACTACGGCTCCACACAAGCCTCACGGCAGGACGCTACCTCCTGGCAGGTCGGCACGAAGGTCTTCGCGTGGCGCCTCGACAAGGTCATCGATACGAACGGCAACTACATGACCGTCTCCTACACAAAGGACCAGGGGGAGATCTATCCTTACAGGATCGATTATACCTGCAACGCCGCCGCAGGCCTAAGCGCGACGAACTCCGTGAAGTTCTACCTTGAGCCGCGGACGGACGTCCCCGTCATGTTCACCACCAGCTACCAGGTAAAGACCGCAAAGAGGCTGAAGACGATCGAGGTGAAATCGGGTGGCGCCAGGGTACGGGCATACCGGCTCACCTACGTGACAAGCGCAAGCACCTCCCGGTCGCTCCTTGCCTCCGTGCAGATGTTTGGAAGCGACGCGACGGTCAATGCGTCGGGCACCATAACGGGCGGCTCCGGCCTCCCGCCGGTGACGCTGCGGTATGATGAGACAAAGACCCATTCCTTCACTGCCGGCCCCGATGGTGTTTACATCCCGAACACCTACGGGTACACCTACCCCTTCTTTACCTTCGGGGATTTCAACGGAGACAATAAGACGGACGTCATCTACCACCGGATGAACGGCACCTGGATGGTGGTGTTCTCCAACGGCGACGGCACCTTCACCCCTGGCCCCGAGATCCTCATTCCGAACGTGGACACCTACGGCTCTCCCCACTTCTCCTTCGGCGATTTTAACGCAGATGGGAAGACGGACATCATCCACCTCACAACAGGCGGCCTCTGGAGGGTGCTTCTCTCCAACGGCAACGGCACCTTCATTCCCGGCCCTGACGTTGCCATCCCCGATGTGGACAGCTACTGCTCCCCCCACTTCTCCTTCGTGGACATAAACGGCGACGGGAAGACGGACATCATCCACCTTATAAAGAACACCAATGCATGGAGGGTGCTTTTCTCCAACGGTAACGGTACGTTTACCCCCGGCCCTGACGTTGCCATCCCCAACGTAAACACCTACGGCTCCCCCCACTTCTCCTTCGGCGATTTTAACGCAGACGGGAAGGCGGATATCATCCACCTCACAACAGGCGGCCTCTGGAGGGTGCTTCTCTCACAGGGCAACGGTACGTTCATTCCCGGCCCTGACGTTGCGATTCCCGGCCCCTACAGCTACAGTTCTCCTTTTTGGTCCTACGCCGACTTTAACGGCGACGGGAAGACGGACATCATCTACCATACCACAGGCGGTACATGGAAGGTTATGTTCTCCAACGGCGACGGCGCCTTCACCGCGAGTTCGGGCGTCTCCATACCCGGCCCCTACAGTTACAGCTATCCCTTCTGGCACTATGGTGACTTCAATGGGGACGGGAAGGCGGACATCATCAGCCTCACAACAGGCAATGCCTGGGTGGTATACTTCTCCAACGGCAACGGAACCTTCACTGCAGGCTCAGGCACGATCATCCCCAACGCCTATCAGCATGCCTACCCCTTCTGGTCCTACGCCGACTTCAACGGCGACGGCAGGACGGATATCTTCTACCATACCTTAAGCAGCGCCTGGGCAATGCGCCTCTCCGACTCCGGCGGCGACCTCCTCGTGTCCATCACGAACGGCTTAGGCGGCACAACCTCCCTCTCCTACACCCCTTCCTCCGCCTACCAGAACACCTACCTGCCCTTTATCGTCTGGACCGTATCCCAGATCACCCAGGATGACGGCAGGGGGCAGTCGTATGCCACGAGGTATGCCTACACCGGAGGATGGTTCGACCCCATCGAGCGGGAGTTCATGGGCTTCCGATACGCCCCCTCCTACCAGATGCGGGACGCCTCCACCTATGAATCGGTGACAGAGACCTGGTACCACCAGGACATAACCCGCAAGGGTATGATCGAGGCTGAGCGCACCACCTCCTTCGAGGGACACACCCGCCAGGTGAACAACACCTGGACCATCCGGAACGTTCAAAACAGCTCGGGCAATCCCATAAGCACCGTCACCTATCCGAGCCTTGATACGACGGTCTCATCGATCACCGATAGCGGCTACACCCCCTACACCTACGCCATCGACTATGTCTACGATCCCATCTACCTGAACGTCA
>JAGOOA010000021.1:26503-46763 GCA_017992765.1 Syntrophorhabdaceae bacterium | reverse complement strand
AAGCGGACGCTCTTTTTTGTGCTTGCGGATATTATCCTTATTATCCTCTCCCTCTTCATCGCCTTTGCCGTCCATTTCGACCTGAACCTCAACATCGACTACCCGGACATCATGGACGAGGTGCTGCTCTATTTCATCGTGGTGAAGCTCCTCGCCTTTGCCATCTTCAGGATATATAAAATAACGTGGAGGTACGTGGGCATCACGGACCTCGTGAACATCGTCTTTGCACTGATCTTCGCCGAACTGCTCCTCATCGTGCTGAGCCTTCCCAATTCCATCATCTCGCCTTTCGCCCTCACGGGTTTTCCGAAGAGGGTCTTTGTCGTCGACGGCATCGTCTCCCTTTTTCTGATCGCGGGCCTCAGGATATCGAAGAGGCTTTACCTCGAGGTGATCCGCGACAAGAAGTTTGTTAAGAAGGGAAAGCGGGCGATCATCCTCGGCGCGGGGAACACCGGCGAGATGATAGTCAGGGACATGGCCCGGCAGGGCTATGGCGAATTTTACCCGATAGGCTTTCTCGACGACGATACAAGCAAGGTGGGGGCCTACATCCACGGGGTGAAGATCCTCGGCACGACGGGGTCGCTGGAAGACGTCATCGCGAAAAATGCCGTGGAGGCCATGATCATTGCGATACCGAGGCTGAACAGGAAAAGATTGAAGGACATGTACGACGCGGCAAAGAAGGCGGACGTAAAGACCATCAAGATCGTGCCCAGGATATTTGATTTTGACAAGCCGGACGTCAACCTGAAGGCGCTCGAGGATATCAGCGTCGAAGACCTCATCGGGCGGCAGGCCATACAGATCGACTACAAAAGGATCAGGGATTTCATCAAAGGAAAAACGGTCCTGGTCACCGGCGCGGGAGGGTCCATAGGATCCGAGCTCGTCATGCAGGTATGCGCATTTCAGCCGGGCAGGGTCGTGCTCTTTGACATCGATGATACTGAGCTCCACAATATGAGCATAAGGATGAAGAAAGACCATCCGGAGCTGATAGCGAATATGAACCTGGCGATCGGTGATGTCAGGGACAAAGGCAGGGTCGGCGAGGTGTTCAACGCGTTCCGCCCTCAGATCGTTTTCCATGCGGCGGCATACAAGCACGTGCCCATGATGGAATACAACCCAAAGGAAGCGGTCAAGGTCAATATATTCGGGACGCAGATCGTCGCCGGGGCGGCAAAAGAATGCGGCGTCGAGAAATTCATCATGATCTCCACCGACAAAGCGGTAAGACCCACAAGCGTCATGGGCGCAACGAAGAGGGTCGCGGAATATATATGCCGGGCCATGAACGGAAGCGGAGAGCAGGAATCATGCGGGGATGCGATATCCTCCCATCTTCCCATCACCCCATCCTCCCATCCTCCCATCACCCCATCCACCCGTTTCATCTCCGTCCGTTTCGGGAATGTGCTGGGGAGCAGGGGGAGCGTGCTGCCGCTCTTTATGGAGCAGTTGAAATACGGGGGCCCGCTGACCGTCACGCATAAGGACATGGTCAGGTATTTCATGACCATCCCCGAGGCGGTGTCGCTGATACTGCAGGCGTCGATGATGGGAGAGGGCGGGGAGGTATTCGTCCTCGACATGGGAGAGCCGGTGAGGATCGTTGAGCTCGCGGAAGAATTGATCGGGCTCCATGGCCTGAAGCCGTACAGAGACGTCGATATCGAATTCACCGGCATGAGGCCCGGGGAGAAGCTGTTCGAGGAGATACTGACCGCCGAAGAGGGCACCGTGGCGAGCAGGCACGAAAAGGTTTTTGTTGCCAGGAACAGCGAAAGGTATTCCCCCGGCGACATTGAAAATATCCTGAAGGAGTTCCGGGAATTGCTGTCAGGGAGTTCGGCAGAGGACGGCGCGAAGGTCAGGGAGCTTCTCAAAAAGTATGTGAAGCATTATGAGGAGTAGGGACCAATGAAAGAAGAGGCTGACAGATACCGATGATGCGATACTGGTACATGTTCCTGGCCGACGCCCTTTTGACCGTGGCGGCCATCGTGTTCGCGATGATGATACGGCTGGAGATATTCTACCCGGACTATTTCCTGTTCAGCCGCCACATCAGGACGGTATGGCCCTTCATCATCCTCGCGATGGTCGTCCGGCCGGTGGTGTTCTATTGTGCGGGCATCTATCAGCGCATGTGGCGGTACGCAACGACGCGCGATTTTGTCAGGCTCGTCGTAGCCGTGGGAATAGGGTCCCTTATCCTTTCCCTCGTTACGCTCCTCCTGCTCAGACCTTTCCTGATCACGGACTTTCCGCGCTCCCTGCTGATACTCGAAGGCCTGCTGGGCGTATTCTTTCTCGGAGGGTTGAGGGTGATCCTGAAGGTTTCCGAGAACTACGCCGACGAGATCGACTGGAAAAAGGTCGACGTCAAGCCCGCGCGGCGGGCGCTGATCGTGGGGGCGGGCGATACGGGGGTGCACCTTGCGAGGGAGTTCATCGACAACCCGCAGCTTGGCACACAGCCAATCGCCTTTGTCGATGACGATCAGAAGAAGATCGGCAGAAAGACCCACGGGCTGGATGTCTTCGGGCCGCTGGTCTCCCTGGCCGACATCGTCCAGAGGATGAACGTCGACGAGGTGATCATCGCCATACCGAACGCGCCGGCGCAGACGATACAGAATATAAAGAATATCTGCCAGGCAATATCCATCCCCTTTTCCGTTGCCTCGGCGCCCGGGAGCCTTGTGAGCCAGGAGGACGCAATGGCGGGCAGCGCGAGCTCTCTCCGCCTGCCCATGTCCCTGCCTGATATTACGACGAAGGAGATACAGAACGTGGTCCGCGTGATGCAGTCCCGCAACTTGAGCATCGGGTCGCAGACGGTCATGCTCGAAGACCTCATTGCGGCTGAATGCGGCATGAATTACGGCGTTGCGGTGGTGAACGGAACCGGGGCGCTCCATATGTGCATCGTCGCGGCGGGCATCCAGCCGGGAGACGAGGTGATCACAACGCCCTTCAGCTTTGTCTCTTCCTCGAACTGCATCCTCTACGAGCGCGCCAAGCCGGTCTTTGTCGATATCGAGCCGGCAACCCTCGGCATCGATCCCGGCAGGATCGAGGCCGCCATCACGGAGCGGACGAAGGCGATCGTCGTCGTCCACGTCTTCGGCCAGCCGTCGGATATGGACCCTATCATGGAGATCGCCGCCAGGCACAACCTGGTCGTCATCGAAGACGCCTGCGAGGCGATCGGCGCAGAATACAAAGGCAAAAAGGCGGGCGCCATAGGAAAGGCGGGCACCTTTGCCTTCTATCCGAACAAGCAGATCACCACCGGCGAAGGCGCCGTCATCGTCACCAACGACGAGGAATGGGCGCATCTCTTCAGGAGCCTCAGGAACCAGGGAAGGGACAAGTTCGACGGGTGGCTCAACCACTCCCGCCTCGGATATAACTACAGGATGTCGGAGCTGAATGCGGCGGTGGGGGTGGTCCAGGTAAAACGGCTCAACGAGCTGCTGGACAAGCGCGCTGCCGTTGCCGACGAATACAACAGGGCGATATCCCGCGTTGAAGGAGCATCGCCGCTCACGATCGCCCCGACGACGACGCGGATGAGCTGGTTCGTCTATGTGGCGCGCTTCGCGCCGGACGTTGACCGCGACAGGATGGTTGACCTCCTTGCCGAAAAGGGCGTGCCGAGCAGGCCCTATTTTTTCCCGATCCACCTCCAGCCCTTTTACCGGAAGATGTTCGGCTTCAAGCCGGGAGATTTTCCTGGATCGGAGGCAGCGGGCGCATCGATCCTGGCGCTGCCTTTTCACGCGAATATGAAGAAGGAAGAGATCGAGGTCGTATGCAGGGCCTTGTCGGATACTATTCCCCGCGCAGTAAAGAAGGAGGGCGGCGCATGAACATGAGGATCGTTACCATTTTAGCAATTGCCTGTTGCTGCATCCTGGCCTTGAAGCCGGCTGCCTATGGCATAGATACAGAGCTGACGCAGCGCACGATGATCGGCATCCAGGGTATTAATGTCGTGGTAGAGGAGCTGCAGCCGAACATCCAGAAATATGCGCAGCGCTTCAACCTGACGAAGGAACAGCTGCAGAAAGAGGTGGAGGAGAGGCTCCGGAAGGCGGATATCCGCGTAATGCCAAAGGACGAGTGGCTCAGAACGCCTGGAAGGCCGGTTCTCTATGTGAACATCAATACGCACGAATACGAGAAGTACTGGTACGCCTTCAACATCGCCGTCAGCCTCGGGCAGATCGTCACGCTGGAGGCCGATCCGAAGCTGAAGACGCTCGCCTCGACCTGGGATATAAGCATGACAGGCGTTGCCAATATCGGCACCCTGAACACGTTACGCAGCAACATAGAGGTGCTTGTTGGTCGTTTTGTCAAGGCCTACCGGTCGGCCAATCCGAAGAGATAGAAAGGATAGGAAATTCTCATGCTCCCCATTTTTTTGAATGCCCCTTACAGGCTGGTGAAGGATAATATACAGCGCATACTCTCGCTCGGGATCGGCATAGAGATATATTTCAACAACGACGCCCTCGACGAGGCAGAGCCGAAAGAGGTGAAAGAGCTCGGGAAGATGCTCGGCGGGCTTGGCGTGAAATGCACCGTCCACGCGCCTTTCATGGACCTGAACCCCGGCGGCGTCGACCGGACGGTGAGGGCGGTCACAAAAGACAAGCTGAAAAGGTCCGTCGGGCTGGCGAACCTCCTGCAGGCGCTTACCATCGTCTGCCATCCCGGCTACGACAGGTGGCGTTATGACGGGAACCAGAAGCTGTGGCTCGACACAAGCATCGATACATGGACGGAGGTGATCGGAGAAGCGGACAGAGGCCTCATGGTCCTCATCGAGAATATCTTCGAGGATGAGCCCTCCACGCTGATCGAGCTTTTTAAAAGCTTCCAAGGCAAGAACCTGAATTTCTGCTTCGATTCCGGCCATTTCAACCTCTTCTCGCAGGTCCCCTTGAGCGACTGGCTGGCGCCGCTTAAAAACAGGATACGGGAGATGCACCTCCACGACAACCACGGGAGGTCCGACGAGCATCTGCCCATAGGCACGGGGACGTTCCCGTTCCGCGAATTGAAGCCGTTCGTGAAGCAGCTTGACAATATCATATACACGATAGAGATACACAGAGAATCGTATACGGATGACAGTATAAAAAATCTAAAGGAGTTTCTTTCATAATATGGTCTATCGAATCGAAGTGTCCTGCAGGGAAAATGTAAGAGATGTCGCCGGCGAGAAGTTAAAGAGGAGGATCAAGGCGGATTTCGGCATCGACGTCGCCGCCGCGCACGTTGTGGACGTCTACACGATCGACGCGGAGCTGGGCCCCGATGTCGTCGACGTGCTGCAAGGGGATGCATTCGTTGATCCCGTGATCCAGCAGGGGCTGACGAACCGCCCCACGTACGTCGACGCAGACTGGGCCATTGAGGTCGGCTTTAAGCCGGGCGTGACAGACAACGTGGGAAGGACGGCAAAGGAGGTCATCGAGGCGATCGCCGGAGCCCCGTTCAGGAACGGGGAAGGCGTCTACACCTCGAAGCTGTACTTCCTTAAAGGCCCCCTCAGCAGGGAAGACGTCGTCGCAATCGCCGAAGGAGCCCTCGCGAACACGCTTATAAACAGGTATGCCTTCAAGACGATGGACCAGTACAGGAACGACAGCGGGATGGGGGTCTATGTCCCCAAGGTAAGCATTGCCGCGAAGCCCGTCGTCGAAACCTTTGACCTCAACATGGACATAGAAAGGCTGATGCAGATGAACAGGGAGCGGACGTGGGCGCTCTCAAGGGACGAGTTGATAACGATCAGGGAATATTTCAACAGGAAGGACGTCGTTGAAGAAAGAAAAAGGGCTGGCTTGAGCGAGCGGCCGACGGACGTGGAGATAGAGGTCCTCGCCCAGACGTGGTCCGAGCACTGCAAGCACAAGATCTTCAACGCCGCGATCGAATATGAAGAAGATGGAAAGTCCGAGGGCATCGACAGCCTTTTCAAGACGTATATCGTCGGCTCTACGGAGAGGATACGGAAACAGAAGGGGAAGCGGGATTTCTGCCTCTCCGTCTTCAAGGACAACGCGGGCATCATCAGGTTCAACAAAAGGTACAACCTCGCATTCAAGGTGGAGACGCACAACACGCCCTCGGCGCTCGATCCATACGGCGGCGCCCTGACCGGCATCGTCGGCGTCAACAGGGATCCCTTCGGAACGGGGAAGGGGGCCAAGCTGATATTCAACACCGACGTCTTCTGCTTCGCCTATCCCGATCATCACGGCGGGATACCGCCGCGCCTTTTGCATCCCAAGAGGGTGCTCGAAGGCGTGCGGGAAGGCGTGGAGCACGGCGGCAACAAGAGCGGCATCCCCACCGTCAACGGCTCCCTCGTCTTCGATGAGGGATACCTGGGCAAGCCGCTTGTCTTCTGCGGAACCTGCGGCATCATGCCGCGGACGATCGACGGGCAGCCGACGCAGCACAAAGAGGCGCGGAAAGGCGATATCATCATCATGATCGGCGGGAAGATCGGCAAGGACGGCATCCACGGCGCCACGTTCTCTTCGGAAGAGCTCTCGGAGGTCTCCCCGACGAGCGCCGTCCAGATCGGCGACCCCATAACGCAGAAAAGGATGACCGATTTTCTCCTCATCGCCCGCGACAGGAGCCTCTACACTTCTATCACCGATAACGGCGCCGGCGGCCTCTCCTCGTCGGTGGGCGAGATGGCCCAGGATACGAACGGCTGCGTGATCGATCTCGAGAAGGCGCCCCTTAAATACCAGGGGCTTTCGCCCTGGGAGATACTCCTCTCCGAGGCCCAGGAGCGCATGACCGTTGCCGTGAGCCCCGAAAAGCTCAACGACTTTCTCGATCTCTCGAAAGAGATGAACGTCACGTCGACGGTGCTCGGGAAGTTTACCGATTCAGGGAAGTTCCATATCTGCTATAAAGGCGAGACGGTTGCCTTCATCGACATGAAGTTCCTCCACGAGGGCCTCCCGAAGATGAACCTGAAGGCGAGGTGGGAGCGGAGGATCGTCGATGAGCCGCCGATCCCCGCACCCGATGATCACGCCTCTCTTTTGTGCGGCGTCCTCGGGAGATGGAACGTATGCAGCAAGGAGTACGTCGTCAGGCAGTACGACCACGAGGTGCAGGGAGGAAGCGTGGTGAAGCCCCTGACGGGCAAAAAGAACAACGGCCCCAGCGACGCGGGCGTTGTGCGGCCCGACCTGGACGGCTTCGACGGCGTTGTCATAAGCCACGGCATATGCCCGAAGTACAGCCGGTTCGATACGTACCACATGGTCGCATGCGCCATCGACGAGGCGATACGGAACAACATCGCCACCGGAGGCTCCATGAAGAACATGGCGCTCCTCGACAACTTCTGCTGGTCTGACCCCGTCAGTTCCGAAAAGAATCCCGAAGGCGAGTACAAGCTTGCCCAGCTCGTAAGGGCGAACAGGGCGCTTTACGACTACACGACGCTTTTCGGGACGCCCTGCATCTCGGGGAAGGACAGCATGAAGAACGATTACATGTTCAACGAGATAAAGATCTCCGTGCCCCAGACGGTCCTTGTCTCGGCGATATCCGTTATCAGGGACGTCCGGAAGGCCATGACGATGGACCTCAAGGAGGCGGGGGACCTCGTGATAGTCATCGGGAAGACCTATCCCGAGCTGGGCGGGTCGGAGTATTTTTCAATGATGGGCAGGAGCGGCAATATCCCGCCGAAGGGAAGGGGAAGCATTGCGAAGAAGACCTTTGCCTGCCTCGAAAAGGCCATAGGGCTTGGCATCGTAAGGTCCTGCCATGATATCTCCGACGGCGGGATGGCCTGCGCCCTCGCGGAAAGCGCCTTTGCGGGCGGGCTCGGCATCGACGCGGACCTTTCAAAAGCGCCCCAGGCAGGCATCTTCAGGGACGACTTCCTGCTCTTTTCAGAGTCCCAGAGCCGGTTTATCGTCTCGTTGAAGGAGAAGGACCTTGATCGATTTCAAAAGATATTCCGCGCGGTCCCCTACGGCGTCATCGGCGCGGTGAGGGCTGACGCGAAGTTCATCGTCCGCGGCCTTGACGGGAACGTCGTTATCGATACGGAGATAGATGCTTTGATCGATGCCTGGCAGAAGCCTTTCGGGGAGATGTTCAAGTAGTAAGACAGCTCATAGTTCATAGCTCATGGCAACAGCAAGACCGAGTATGCAGTAAGCAGTACGCACAAAAATCTCTTGCTGCTTACTTCCTACTGCTTACTATAGTTCGTTTTTACTATCAGCTATGAGCTATCAGCTATGAGCTGTATTTATACTGCTATTCCCAGCCCGCTTATCTGGTTGCTGATCCTGGTGATCGCGTTGTGTTCGTCAACGTAGACCTTGTGGGGCTTGAATGCGGCGAGCTCTTTTTCGTCGTAGCACCCGTATGATGCAATGATTATCATGTCGCCTTTTTTTGCCTTGTGGGCGGCGGCGCCGTTGATGCAGATGGTGCCCGATCCCTTTTCGCCTTTAATGGCGTATGTGGTGAAGCGATCCCCTGTTGTTACGTTATATATGTCCACCTGCTCGTAAGGCAGGATGTTAGATTTTTCCATGAGCAGCCCGTCAATGGTGATGCTCCCCTCGTAGTGGAGCTTGCTGTCCGTCACCGTCGCCCTGTGGATCTTTGATTTCATCATTGTCCTTTGCATGTTATTAAGCCTCCGTAAAAATAGTGTTGTCTATGAGCCTCGTTCTGCCCACGCGGCAGGCAATGGCGAGGACAGCAGTGCCCCTGATCTCGCTTACTTCTTCGAGGGTTTCGCTGTCGCAGATGCTCACGTACTCTATGTCGATCCCGTCTCCGGAATGCAGCATTTCTTCTACTGTTCTTTTGAGGGCGGGCGCTTGCCGCTCTCCTTTCTGAAAGCGCTCCTGTGCCTTAGCCATCGACGCCGAGATGAGAAGCGACGTGCGGTGTTCTTCCGCGCTGAGATAGGTGTTCCTGGAGCTCATTGCAAGGCCGTCCTTTTCGCGGACCGTAGGGTAGGGGACGATCTCGACGTCCATGTTCAGATCCCTGGTCATCCTTTCTATCACCTTCAGCTGCTGGTAGTCCTTCTGCCCGAATATGGCAAAGTGAGGTTTGACGATATTGAAGAGCTTTGCCACCACCGTTGCGACGCCGATAAAATGGCCAACCCTTGTCTTCCCGCAGAGGTGGTCCTGAAGCTTTCTCACCTCGATGTATGTCGAGTATCTGTCGGGATAGATCTCTTTTACGTCAGGATAGAAGATGATGTCCGTCTTTTCCCTGTCGAGGAGCTGTGCGTCGCGGTCGAAGTCCCTGGGATATTTTGCCAGGTCTTCCCTGGGCCCGAACTGGGCAGGGTTCACGAAGATGCTTACCACGGCGATATCTGCTATTTCGCGGGCCTTTCTGACAAGGGCGAGGTGCCCCTCGTGGAGGTAGCCCATAGTGGGGACAAAGGCGATCTTCTTGTCCTTTCTTAATTCGTCCGATAAGGCCTGCATCTCTTTGACGGTCGTAATGGTCTTCATCTTAGTGGAATGAGTGGGAGTCGTCAGGGAACGCCCCGGTCTTCACCTCTTCAATAAAGTTTTTTACCGCTTTCCCGATATCCTGCTGGAGGTTGCAGTATTGTTTTACAAATTTTGGCCTGAAATCGCCGAGAAGGCCGAGGAGGTCGTGGATAACAAGGACCTGCCCGTCGCAGTCCGGACCTGCCCCGATGCCGATGGTCGGGATTGAGAGCATCTCGGTGATCTCTTTCCCGAGCTGCCGCGGAACGCACTCGAGGACGATCATGAACGCCCCCGCCTCCTCGACCGCCTTCGCGTCGGCGATGAGGGCATCGACTTCCGCTCCTTTTCCCTGTACCTTATAGCCGCCCATCCTGTGGATCGACTGAGGGGTGAGGCCTATGTGGCCGACAACGGGGATCTCTATATCGACAAGGGCCCTGATGACGTCCTTCATCTTCGTCCCGCCCTCAAGCTTTACCGCCTCGGCGCCGCTCTCTTTCATCATCCTTCCCGCGTTCCTCTTCGCCTGCTCGATGCTCTCATGGTAAGACATGAAGGGCATGTCGATGATGACGAAGGCATTCTTCACCGCCCTTGCGACAGGCTTTGTGTGGTGTATCATTTCATCCACGGTTACGGGGATGGTGTTGGGATAGCCGAGGACCACGGAACCGACGGAATCGCCGACAAGGATGGTGTGGACGCCCGCGCTATCGACGATCTTTGCCGTGGGATAGTCGTAGGCCGTGAGCATGGTGATCTTTTCTTTGCCTTTCATGCCTTTGAGGATCGGTACGGTGATCTTATCCATGATTCTCCTTCATAAAAAAAGCCCTCTGAACTGGTCAGAAGGCTTGTATTGTCTTTCATTCCTTCCGTCTCGGTCCAGCATCAGGATCCAAGCGGTATGCGAAATATTGAAACAATTTATGAAAAAGATGTCAAGATATTTTTAGCTGTCAGCAGTCAGCAATCAGCTGAAAGCTGATAGCTGTTAGTTATTCACATTCCTTCATGCTCGAATGTCTTGTAGTTGTAAAGGTTTATAAAACCGTCGTCGTCGTCCAGGAACTCGTCGTAGGACATCTCCTTCAGCACCATGCTGCTGCCGCAATTGGGGCAGAAGATCTCCGGAACCTCTCCGTCCAGAAATACGTAGCCGCACAGATCACATATATATTCATCAGGTATTCTCAATCTGTTGCCTCCTTTTTTCCCTGCAGCTGCCATCTTCCATACACCGGATATGAATTATGCACCGGGTCCTGAACGTACAATAATCTCCAGGATGAGGGCATGGATCATTTTCCGTTTTAACCTGTTCATTATATTTCTGGCAGATCAGATCCTTCTTTGCCGTCATTGTGCTGTGTCCACTGTGAATATATGCATGAAACGCCGGAAGTCAATGACGGTGATACATAGATTCTATGCGAAAAGCTCATTGATAATCAACTGAAAATTTTTCTTTATTGCCTTTTCGCCGCTGATCAGCTCCCCGTGGCCCGGTATGATGTACTCTATATCGAGCTGGGCCAGCTTTGCTATGCTGCCAGCGAGAAGCTTCACGTCGCCGCCGGGGAGGTCGGTCCTCCCTACCCCCATGTAGAAAAGCGTGTCGCCCGAGATCAGCGTTCGTTTTTCCTTCCAATACAGGCAGATAGACCCGGGTGAGTGGCCTGGGGTGGGGATGACCTGGAAGTTCTTCCCGCCGATCCCGATGGTCCCTTCCTTAAGGAACAGGGCGAAGGGCCTTTTCGGCAAAGCGCAGCCGGTGGCCATATAAAGCTCCCTGCCGCCGTCGTGCAGATAGGCATATTCGTCCTTCCCGATCGCCTTCAAGACATCGTTCTCAAACCGTTCGATCGCCTCGATATGGTCCGGGTGGCTGTGGGTGCATACGATCATTCGTATCTTATTGATATCCTTACCGTCCTTTGCCATTCCCTGGAGCACGTGGGTGAAAAGACGGGAATGTCCCGGGTCGATAAGGGCCGGCGTCTGCCCGTCGATCAGGATGGTATTACAGTTGTTTGCCTCGTAAGAAAGCCACGGGTAAACGTACAGGTCATCAAAGATCTTCATTGTAACTCCTTTATCGTAAATCGTGAAAGGTAAAAGGTGAAAGGTGAAAGGTTTTAAAGATTTTACATTTTACTTTTCACATTTCACTCTATACGTTACGCTTCACGAGATTCTCAGCTTCTCCACATCGACTTCGACCCTTTCAAAGATGGCTGTCTTTCTGGTTCCGTCGTAGATCTCCAGCGATAGCTGCTGTGCCTCATGCTTTCCGTAGAATCCGAGTATGCTGGCGGCGACCGTGAGCGTCCCATCGTCGGCGGGCCCCTTGACAATGCCCTTGGGGCCTTTAAAATCTACAGGGGAGAGGAGCACATATGGCGGCCCCCAGAGCGCCTCCAGGGCCTCGTTCTCTTTCTGGTTCCTGCCGATCACGAGCTTTGTTCCGGGATCGATCCTGAAATGCCTGCCAAGGGTCAGAAGCTCGATGTCTTTTATGATAAAGTCCTTATCGTCGTTAAAGAGGCGCCTCAACTTGTTGGAGAATATCGGATCTGTAAGCAGGCAACCCCCGCCGGGGCTGCTGTATGCCTTCAAGCGATATTCGTTGACGAGCTCCTGCTGGACGGCCCTCGACCTTCCCGATACGCCGAGCAGCCGTTCCCTGTCCACAATGCCGTCCGTTTCCGGCTCGGATGGGGGAAACAGCTTTGCCGATAGGGGCCGCACAATGAGGCCCTGCAACCCGCTCCTCTTTTCGATAAGGCTTATGGCATTTCTCTGCTGGGACATGGGCCTTTGGCCCAGGACTTCCCCTGTGATCACAAAGCGGGCCCCTTCCTGCTCCATGACCGCCTTTGCCTTCTGAAGCATGAATATCCTGCAGTCAATGCAGGGGTTCATGTTCTTCCCGTATCCGTATCGCGGGTTTTTGATGAGGTCGATATATTCCGGGCCCTTGTCCAGAGCGATAAGGCGTATGCCGAGCTCCTGCGCGGTTTTGACGGCCTGCAGGCCCCGTTCCTTATCGCTCCTGCTCGCGAAGAGGGACGTGAAGTGCAGGCCCGTTACCTCGATCCCCTGGTCGAGGATCAGCTTCGTTGCGATGGCGCTGTCAAGGCCACCGGAGATCAATGAAACCGCTTTTCTTGGCTCATGACTCATAGTATATCGTATATCGTAGTTCGTATATCGAAGGCGGCTTATAGCTCATATCAAGCTACCAGCTTTCAGCGATCAGCGAACAGCTTAAAGCCTTTTTTGTTTCAGCTGATGGCTGTGTGCTGTCTGCTGACAGCTATCCGCTGTTTACTTTTCTTAGTACGAGACTTCTTCCAGCGTCCTTTCCTCGAGGGTGTTCATTTTGATGCCCGACTCGACGCCGGGGAGGTGTTCCACGGGACGTGTCAGCAGGAACCGGCCTGCGAATATCCATTCCTTCAGGATCGAGGCGATCTCCCTTGCCTTGGAATAGCTTGATATGGGAAAGGTCGGGACCTCTTTTCCGTTTACGCCGATCTTCCCTGACTTCAATTGGGCGTAGTTTACCTCACAGAGGCTCTTGGGGATCCTTTCAGGGTAATCGTGGCCGTAATCGACGACCTGCGCCCAGAAGTCCTCGTCGCTTCTCGATGTGAAGTACGCCATCTCCTCGTCGAGGATAGGTATGGGTATGCCGATGCCCACAAAGATCGTTGCCCCGTAGCCGATAAAGCTCGCGCCCTTGATGAAATTGCCGCTCATCTGCTTGGCGTCGCCGACGACGGCGAGCGTTCCGGCCCCTGCGCGCGGTATCCCGTCAGGGCTTCTCGGGGCGGAAGGATTGTGCTGCGTGCCGTTCCATGCGACGTAGCCGACCCCGCCGGCGAGAAACAGCCTTGTCCCGATCCCGATGGTCCTGTACTTGGGGTCGTTCAGGAGAGGGGAGAGCTGCCCGGCGCTGCAGTAGTTGGCGCTCCCGAGGTTAGGCTTCAGGACGCCCATGTAGGTATGGATCACCTTTTTCGAGAGGTTTACGGCGACGTTATAATTCTGGTACCCGTTGCGGGGATTATAGATGTAGGCCTCGTTGACCGTTTCTTTATTGATATAGGTCTCGATCCTCTTTTTCGGGTAGCAGTCCGTGCCGTAGGCCGTGGCCTCCAGCCGTACGGGCCTGCCGCTGATAAAGTCCTCTATCACGTGGCCGCCCCCGTATTTGAAGGCGCCCGGGTAGACGGTGTTGCGCGGGTCGTTATCGGGAGACGCGGTAGCGCCGATGTATATGTCCACGGCGGCGAGGCCGCAGTATGCGGGCACATCGTTGAGGTAGCATTTGCCCCCGCCGATCTTGATCCTCGGTTTTGAATGGCCCAGGTTGATGAACATGCCGCTGCCGCACATCGGCCCGAAGGTGCCTGTCGTCACCACGTCAACATGCTGTGCCGCCTTTTTTGTCCCCTTGTTCCGGGCGATCTCGATCATCTCTTCCGCTGTAACGACAACGACCTTCTTCTTCCTTATCTTCTCATTGATCTCCTCGATTGTCTTCAAAACAGCCTCCTTAAGGTGTCCATAATTATACATGATTTCAGGCAGGTTTGACAGACAGAAATACAGCTCACAGCTCTTAGCTGATAGCTCATAGGAAAAAAGCACGAACAACACAGGGTAAGCGCTATGCAGTAAGCGATAACAAGATTCCCATTCCTATAGTTTACTATGTGTTTTTTCTTCTGTTGTTTTGCCATGAGCCATGAGCTATCAGCTATGAGCTGCCTTTACGTTAGTTCCACGTTGAACTTGATCTCTGCCTCGGATCTGCGGCCGTAGATCGGCTTGGCCTCGCCTGACGGGGAGCCCGTTATCAGGGGCAGGCCTGTCTTTAAAAGGGCCTCTCCGGAAACGGCCTGAAAACGATCTTTTATTACGGTAAGGCCATCAACGCCTGAGAGCGCTTCTTCGCACAGCAGGGTGCCCGTTCCGAAGCATACACAGGGTGTTTTGACCAGCCCGGGAATATTCTGGGGCTTCAGCGCATGGTATTCCGAAAGCCTCACGATGTTTCCCTGCTGCACGCAATAGAGCGAGCAGAAGACCTCGCCCTTTTTTGCGTCGATGAGGGGGCAGAGGTAGTGGCCCTCCATGAACGAAAGGGGAAATGAGAGGGCGTCGAGGGTGGGGACGCCGATGACGGGGGTGTCGAGGGCGGCGTGAATGCCCTTGCAGAAGGCGAGGGCTACCCTGATGCCGGTGAATGAACCAGGCCCCAGCGTTACGAGGATGTTTGATATATCCTTGACCCCGTACCCGCTGTCCGCCAGTATTCCTGAGACCGCGATCGGCAGCATCTCGGAAGGAGCGCGCCTGTTCCTGGCCAGCCTTTCCGATATGATCCTGCCGCCTTCGGCGAGGACGAGATTAAGGGAATCGAGGGAATTATCGATGCCGAGTATGATCCTATCTTCCAACAAAGATCCTCATTATATCATTGAAAAAGGCGAGGACCATAACGGCGACAAGGATCCCCATGCCGACCTTCTGGGCAATGTCTATCCACCGCTGGGACAATTTCCTTCGCGTGATGATCTCGATAACGTGGAAGAGTATGTGCCCGCCGTCGAGGATGGGGATGGGAAGGAGGTTGATAATGCCGAGGTTGATGCTGATGATCGCCACGAAATAGATGAGGCTTGTCACGCCTTCCTTCGCCTGCTTGCCGGCGACCTCGAGGATCAGCAGGGGCCCGCCGACGTTTTTCGGCGAGATGCTGCCCATGATGAGCTTCACAATGCCGAGAACGGTTATCTTCGAGAGGTTGTACGTCTGATAGAGGGCCTTGGTGGTTGCCCCCATGAGCGTATCCTTTTTCGATACCATTTCGTTTGAGGCGGTGATGCCGATGACCTTCCGCTTGATCGGCTCTCCGAAGATGTTCTTGCTCTCCGTCTCTTTCGGGGTGATGGCCATGTTCACCAGGCTGCCGCTCCTTTTTACCGTGAAGCGGAGCGGGCCCGGCCCGGCGTCCATCATGGCCTCCATGATATCGGACCACTCGTTGATCTCTTCCCCTTCTATATTGACGATGATGTCGCCTTCCTTGATCCCTGCCTCATAGGCCGGGTATCCTTTTTCAACGCTGCCTACCTTTGTCGAGAGGACGCTGTATCCGCTCACGAAGACAACGTAAAAAAGAAGGGCCGCGAAGATAAGGTTGAAGAAGGGGCCGGAAAAGGCGATGAGGATCTTTACAAAGGGGGGCTTATGCGCGTAGGACCTCGGAACATCTTCTTCCTGAACCTCCTCTTCGGGCGATTCGCCGAGCAGCTTTACGTATCCGCCCAGGGGGACCATCGATAGCGCGTACTCCGTCTCGCCCCTCCTGAAGCTGAGGAGCTTTTTCCCGAAGCCCAGCGAGAAGGTCAGGACCTTTACGTTGGCGAGGCGCGCCATAAGAAAATGGCCGAGCTCGTGAACCAGTATAAGAAGGCTTAATGCGATAATTCCGTAGATAATGCTCATTACCATAATTATTACCTCAGTGTGTCTTGAATTTGTTCTCCGTATATGTTGTCGCCCATCGGTGGATCTCCCAGATCGTTGCGACGTCCTCTACCTCGGCCTGCTTCGGGTGGTGCTCAAGGGCATCCTCGACGAGGACGGGTATGTCGGTGAACCGTATCCTGCCTTCTATAAAGGCCTGGGACGCAACCTCGTTCGACGCGTTCAGCGCAATAACTGCGCTGTCCCCGGATGCCAGCGCGTCATAGGCAAGCCGCAGCGAAGGGAAGCGCCCGAGGTCAGGCGTGTGGAACGTCAACGTGGAGATATCTTCAAGGCTTAAGGGGCTTAAGGCGAGGGGTTTTCGCACGCCTTCGTTGATCGCGTAGGCAATGGGTATCTTCATATCGGGGTTGGCCATGTAGGCGATAAAGGAATGGTCGACAAGCTCCACGATCCCGTGGAGTATGCTCTCGGGATGGACGATGACCCTGATCCGCGAGGGTTCAATATTGAAGAGCCACCGCGCCTCGATCACCTCAAGCCCTTTGTTCATGAGGGTCGCCGAATCGAGGGTGATCTTCTGGCCCATCTTCCAGGTGGGGTGGTTGAGCGCTTCCTCGGGCCTTACCCCTTCCAGCGCGTCTTTGTCGAGCTTTCTGAACGGCCCGCCCGATGCGGTGATCATGATGGTCTTCAATTCCTTTTTCCTGACATTTTTCAACAGCTGGTAGAGCGCCGAATGCTCGCTGTCCACGGGTATGAGCTTCGCGCCGCTCTTTTTGACCATCTTCGCGATGACCCTTCCGGCCATGACGAGGCTCTCCTTGTTGGCAAGGGCGAGGATCTTGCGGCACCGGAGCGCCTCCAGCGAGGGCTCCAGCCCGATGCTTCCCGGCAGGGCGTTGACGACAATATGGGCGTCCATGCCTATCATCGCCTTCATGCCGTTGATGCCGGTAAAGAGCTTGTTCCTGTCAAAGTTCACTTTATCTTTTTGCTCCTCGTCGTAGATGCATACGTAGCGGGGCTTGAATTTTTCTATTTGTTGGTTCAGGAGGTCTGCCTGCCCTTTGCACGCGAGGCCGAAGACCTCAAAGGCGTCCTGCTGCTGCCTGATCACTTCCAGCGTAGACCTTCCAATGGAGCCGGTTGAACCGAGTATCAAGATCTTTTTTTTCACGCGCTATACCCCATAGATGCTAAATAACCAATAACCAAAAAATTTCCAATAAAGTGTAAGCACTAAATTCTAATATCTCAATACTAAACAATTTCAAAATTCAAATGTCAAATGTTCCAAACAAATGCCCTTTAATACGTTTTGAATTTTGAACATTCGAATTTGTTTAGGATTTAGAAATTCGGATTTAGGATTTATGTCATGTTGCCCCAGAGTACTTATTTTTGTTGATCATCGTATCCCTGCCAGATAATAGTACAAGAACGGCGCCGTAAAGATAAAGCTGTCGATCCTGTCAAGGATCCCTCCATGTCCCGGGATAAGGGAAGAAGAATCCTTTGTCTCCGACAATCTTTTCCCCAGCGATTCCAGGATATCGCCGAGCTGCCCGAGGAGGCCGATGATGCATCCTATCGCCAGGGATTCCTGGACTGTCATGCCTATCAGGCTGCGCGATGCAAAGATGATGACCATGCTCCCGAGGATGGCCCCGAAGAGGCCTTCAACGGTCTTTTTCGGGCTGATGCGCGGGACAAGGGGCGTTTTGCCAAAGGCCTTTCCTATGAAATATGCGCCCGTGTCGCTCGCCCAGATGGCGAAGAGGAAGATAAGGGGAAGGCTGCCGTGGATCTCCTTGAGCCTGTAGATGTAGAAAAGCGGCAGCAGGATAAATATGCCGCCGAAAAGAAGCGCCGCAATGCCGAGGAATATATCCCTGTTCGCAGTCTCTTTCCTGCCTTCGCCGAGGATGATCTTAACGAGCATATAAGCGATGGAGAGAAGAAGGAGGGCGGGAGGATAGAGGCCGATGGCGCCGAAATAAAGCGGTACGGCGCCGGCGAGGGCAAGAAAAGGGAAGAGGTACCTGGGGCCTGCCTTTATCATCGCTGCAAGCTCCGTGATGCCAAGAAGGGCTATTATGAGAAGGAACACGAAGAAGGGCCGGGGCGGAAGAAAGAAGAAAAGAAGGACAACGACAGGCGCGAGGCATATGCCTGTCATGACCCTTTTGCGCAGTTCTCCCACTTAGCCTTCCTTTACCTTGCCGAAGCGCCTCTCGCGCTTTGTGAAGTCCCGCAATGCCGCCATATATGCCCTTTTCCTGAAATCAGGCCAGAGGACGTTCGTTACGTATATCTCCGTATACGCGACCTGCCAGAGGAGAAAATTGCTGAGCCTCATCTCCCCGCTTGTCCTGATAAGGAGGTCGGGATCGGGCATGCCCTTTGTCGAGAGGTATTTGCCGAAGAGCCTTTCGTCTATCTTTCTGATCGTGCCATTCTCTATGTCCCCGGCGATGCGCTGTACCGCCGAGATGATCTCTTTCCTGCCGCTGTAGCTCAGGGCGATGTTCAGGTGGAGTTTCCTGTTCCGCGCCGTCCGCGCCATCACCTCGTCGAGCTTTGCCTGCAGCGCCCGCGGGAAATCCTTTTTTTCGCCGAGCATGTTGAACCGTATTTCTTTTTCCAGCATCATGGGAAGCTCCTTGTCGAGGAAGAAGCCTAAGAATTCAAGGAGCGTCTTTACTTCGCTTTTGGGCCTCGACCAGTTTTCCTTTGAAAAGGCATAGAGCGTGAGGTAGGGTATGTTCAGCTCCCTTGTTATCGTTACTATTTCCCTGACGGATTCTATACCGACGAGATGCCCCTCGGCCCTCTCAAGTCCCCGCTTTTCCGCCCACCTTCCGTTCCCATCCATGATGATGGCAACGTGCGCGGGAAGCTTATTGATGTCCAGGTAGTGCATGGATGATGTGTTCTTCAGATCGACAGTATCTCTTTCTCTTTTTCTGAGTAAGCCTTTTCCGCCATATCAATATACCTGTCGGTGAGCTTTTGGACCTCGTCCTGTTCTTTATGCAGGTCGTCCTGTGAGAGCTTTTTATCCTTTTCCAACTTCTTCAGCTTTTCGTTGATGTCTCTCCTGACGTTCCTCATGGCAACCCTTGTGTTCTCGAGCATCTTGTTGCCAAGCTTTGTGAGCTCCTTCCTCCGCTCCTCAGTCAGTTTTGGAAAGGACAGCCGGATGATCTTCCCGTCCGACATGGGGTTTACACCGAGGTCTGATTTTTGGATCGCCTTTTCGAGCTCTCCGATGATCGAATTGTCCCAGGGCTGGATGGTGATGGTCCTGCTGTCAGGCACGCCGATGCTCGCTACCTGGTTAAGAGGCGTCGGCTGGTTATAATAGTCGACCTTAATATCCTCCAGAAGCGATACGGAAGCGACCCCGGTCCTCAATTTTGAGAAATCTTTCCTGAGCGTGGTAAGCGATTTCTTCAGTTTGTCTTCAAGCTCTTCCATTACCTCGCGGTTCATGCTGTCCTCCTTACTATTGTCCCGATGTGTTCCCCGAGGGCCGCCCTTTTCATGTTGCCCTTTTCCCTGATGTTCAACACAACAACGGGAAGGCCGTTTTCCTTGCAGAGGGTTATGGCCGTAAGATCCATGACCTGAAGGCCGCGGTTGAGCACTTCGGTGTATGTGATCTCTGGAAAGAACTTTGCGTCCTTGCTCGTCTCGGGGTCCCTGTCGTACACGCCGTTCACCTTCGTTGCCTTCATCAGCACGTCGGCCTTTATTTCTACAGCCCTTAACGCCGCCGCTGTATCGGTGGTAAAATAGGGGTTGCCGGTCCCGCAGGCGAAGATGACGATCCTCTTATTTTGCAAATGTTCAACAGCCGCTTTCCGGTCGTAAGGCTCGGCGATCTTCTCCATGGAGAGGGCCGTCTGCACGCGGGCGGGCACGCCGAGCGCCTCCAGGGCGTCCTGGAAAGCGAGGGAATTGATGACCGTTGCCAGCATCCCTATGTAGTCCCCGGTGACCCTGTCCACACCTTCTCTTTCCCCTGTCCTTCCGCGGAAGATGTTGCCGCCGCCGATTACGATCCCTATCTCTGCGCCGAGCTCCCTGATCTCCTTCACCTGGTTCGCTATCTCCAGGAGCATCCCGTGGTCGATGCCGCTCTCCTTTGTCATGAGGGCTTCACCGCTTAATTTCAAGAGGATCCTTTTATATCGCAT
>JAGOOA010000021.1:24724-26403 GCA_017992765.1 Syntrophorhabdaceae bacterium | reverse complement strand
CTTTCTCACTCCTCTATCGTTTCGCCGAGCTGGAACCGTATGAACCTGTTGACGAGTATCTTCTCGCCCATTTTAACGATAAGCTCTTCAAGGAGCTCTTTTACCGTTATGTCCGGGTTCTTGATGAAAGACTGTTCGATGAGGCAGACCTCCTGGTAGAATTTCTCCAGCTTTCCCTCGGCGATCTTATCGACGATCTTCTCCGGCTTTCCCGATTCAAGCGCCTGCTTCCTGTAGATGTTCTTTTCTTTTTCTATCGCCTCGGCAGGGACATCTTCCCTTTTTACATAAAGCGGGACCGATGCGGTTATCTGCATGGCAATATCTTTTGCGAATTCCTGGAACTCTTTTGTGTTGGCAACAAAGTCTGTTTCGCAGTTCACTTCGACGATGGTCCCGACCTTGCCTCCCGTGTGGATGTATGATGCTATGATGCCTTCTGATGCGATCTTTCCCATACGTTTCTGCAGCTTGGCAAGGCCTTTTTCCCGGAGAAATTCGATCGCTTTTTCCATATCTCCCTTTGATTGCTTCAGGGCTTCCTTGCAGTCCATAAGGCCGACGCCCGTTTTTTCTCTCAATTTTTTTACCGCTTCAGCAGTTATCTCCATGATCATCCTCCTACTTAGTTTGCGTCATAGTCGTCGTATTTTTCTTCAAAGACGCTTTCGTCAACAAAAGGCTTCGGCTCTTCCGCCGCCGCCTCTTCTTTGCCCTGGAATTCCTCCAGGTAGAGGGCCTTTCCCTCGAGGACGGCATCGGCGATCTTCATGGTAATGAGCTTTATCGCGCGGATGGCGTCATCATTTCCGGGGATGACGAAATCGATGTCGTCGGGGTCGCAGTTCGTATCAACGATGCCGACCGTGGGTATGCCGAGCTTCTTTGCTTCGTTGACGGCAATATATTCCTTTTTCGGATCGACGATGTAGAGGGCTCCCGGCAGTCGGTCCATGGCCTTGATGCCGCCTATGTTCCTTTCGAGCTTGTCGATCTCTTTTTCGATCCCGAAGGCCTCTTTTTTTGGAAGGACCTTGAATATGTCGCCTTGTTTGAGCTCTTCGTACTTGCGGAGCCTTGCGATGCTCTTCTCGATGGTCTGAAAGTTTGTCATCGTTCCGCCAAGCCACCTGTTGTTCACGAAATAGGCGCCGCAGCGTGTTGCCTCATCGGCAATGGATTCCTGCGCCTGTTTCTTGGTGCCCACAAAGAGGACATAGTCGTTGTGGGAGGCTACCTCTTTGACGAAGTTGTAGGCCTCCTTGAACATCTTCAGGGTTTTCTGCAGGTCGATGATGTAGATG
Organism: Syntrophorhabdaceae bacterium; assembly: GCA_017992765.1. GTDB lineage: Bacteria > Desulfobacterota > Syntrophorhabdia > Syntrophorhabdales > Syntrophorhabdaceae > UBA5609. Next base: position 25,099 of record JAGOOA010000021.1, on the reverse strand, counting down.
CCGTTCCGGGCGCCGAATATGTAGGGCTTCATCTTGGGATTCCACCTTTTCGTCTGGTGCCCGAAATGTACACCTGCTTCGAGTAATTGTTTGATGGTGAGATTGGACATTAAGACCTCCTGGTTTATTCTTCCGCCTTTCGCGATTTAACGCCCGACAGTTTCCTGCACCCGGACATTAATTGAAAGGCGTGCAAAATGTGACGCGGGTAATAAATACCATATGATTTCGGATATTTCAAGGAAAAATGTGATCAGCGATCAGCTAACAGCTTTCAGCAGTCAGCGAAAAGCAGTCAGCTAAAACAAACGAGTAATAGTTTATAACTCGATGATCGATATTAATAGAAGCTATCCTTCATTTGCTGATGGCTGT
>JAGOOA010000021.1:23264-24624 GCA_017992765.1 Syntrophorhabdaceae bacterium | reverse complement strand
TGCTGATGGCTGTTCGCTGACTGCTGAAATTGAATTCATTGCCGTTCTGTGATATGTTGATGAAGTTTTCAAAGAATAAAGGAGGAAATAATGCCGTCGCTAACGAAAAAGACAGATGCAAAAAGGGCAAGGAAGAGGGTCAACCAGGGCAAGGCAAGAAAGAAGAAGATGTCCAAGGCGTCGACCCCGGCATTTCCAATTCACGTGGGAAAGAAATGACCAACAGGGCGCTGAGATACGAGATAGGGCCGATCAGGCCTCCCAACGAGGCATACAGCCTTCTCGTGAGGTTTACCAGGAACTGCCCCTGGAACCAGTGCGCCTTTTGCCACATTTATAAAGAGAGAAAATTCGAAAAAAGATCCTTCGATGAGATAAAGAGGGATATCGATACGATCAAAGAGATCGCAGATGACATCAAACAGCTTTCGTGGGGGAAGGGCTGCGGCGGCGAGGCCACCGAAGCCCTGGTGGAAGAGATATTTTCGGGCAGCACCTATAACGAGTGCTACAAAAGCGTGGCGGTATGGCTATACTTCGGGGGGAAGAACGTCTTCATACAGGACGCGAACTCCCTCGCCATGAACCCGCAGGCCTTCGTGGATTCGCTCAAATACCTCAAGGAGACCTTCCCGACCATCGACAGGGTGACATCCTACGCCCGCTCAAGGACGATTGCAAAGCGGCTGAGCGTTGAAGACCTGAACAATATGAGAGAAGCCGGGCTCACAAGGCTCCATATAGGCCTTGAGTCGGGGAGCAACTCCCTTCTGAAATTCATGAACAAGGGGGTGACCAAGGCGGAGCATATTGAATGCGGCAGGAAGGTCAAAGGATCGGGGATAGAGCTTTCTGAATATGTGATCCTTGGAATGGGAGGAAAAAAGTGGTGGCGGGAGCACGCCCTGGAGACGGCCGATGCGCTCAACAGGATAGATCCAGATTTTATCCGGTTCAGGACGCTCAAGGTGTTAAAGGCCATGCCCCTTTATGAAAAGATGCAAAACAAAGAGTTTTTGCTCCCCACCGAAGAGGACGTCCTCATCGAGGAAAGGCTCCTGATAGAGAACCTGGAAGGCATAACGAGCTATATCAAGAGCGACCATATCCTCAACCTCCTTGAAGAGATCGACGGCAAGCTGCCCGAAGACAAGGAAAAGATGCTGTCGGTCATTGACGACTATTTTTCACTTACACCTGAGCAGAAAGTAACCTACAGGTTCGGCAGAAGGTCGGGGATCTACCGGAGCATCAATGACCTCAACGACGAGCTTACCTACTTCAGGATAGGGAAGGCGATCAAGGAGATGGAAGACAAAGAGCCGGGCAGCGTTGAAAAGACCATCTCGCTTCTGCTGGA
>JAGOOA010000021.1:15397-23164 GCA_017992765.1 Syntrophorhabdaceae bacterium | reverse complement strand
AAAGTACTCCACTATCGCCCCTACAAGCCCCGGTATGTCGTATCTCTTTGCCTCGATGGATGGCTCAAGGCCATGGGCCCTGAGCGTTTTTGTCGTGATGGGGCCGATGGAGGCGATGATCGTGCCTTTCAAGGCATCTTTGCCGTATAGCTTGACAAAATTGGCGACCGTCGACGAGCTTGTGAACGTGACGATGTCCGGTTTTTCATGGAGCGGGGTTGTCTTTTCCGGGAGGAGGGCCTTGTAGACGGGGACGACATCGCAGACGCCGCCCTGCGCTTTAATGAACTCAACGATGACGTCGCGCGCCTCCTTCGCCCTCGGGAGGAGGAACCTCTTGCCCCTGACGGCGAGGCCTCTCAGGACGTCTATGATCCCCTCGGACGTGAACTGTTGGGGAACGTGGTCGGAGATTATTCCCCGTGCGGCGAGAAAGGATGCCGTGGCGTCGCCGATAGCGATGACCGTGATGCCGTGGAGAGACCTTATGTCCTTCCCTTTTCTGAAGAGCTCATCAAAAAAGGCGGATACGCCGTTGATGCTTGTAAAGATCATGCAGTGGTAGGACCCCAGCGAGTCAACGGCCTTTGATAATTTTTTGTTCGGCGAAATGGCGGAGATCTCTATCGTGGGCATGTGGATCACCTGTGCGCCCCTGTCGGAAAGGAGGTTCGCGAGCCTCATCGACTGGTGGGGCGGCCTTGTGATGACGACCTTTTTTCCGAACAGGAGCCTTTTTTCGAACCATTCAAGCTTTTCCCTGAGACTGACGACGCTGCCGACAATGATGATACCGGGAGGCTTTATGCCGGCCTTTTTTGCCAGCGAGCCGATCTCCGACAGCCTGCCGGAAACGACCTTCTGCGTCGGCAGCGTGCCGGACTGGATAATGCATGCCGGAGTGGAGGGGTCTTTGCCTTCCATGACCAGACGATCCGCGATGACGTTCAGGTTTTTGATGCCCATGAGGAATACGAGCGTGTCAGGGCCGTTGGCCAATTCATGCCACCTGATAGACGACGTTGTTCTCTTCTCGTCCTCATGGCCCGTTATCAATGCCACGGTTGACGCGTGATCCCTGTGGGTAAGTGGGATCCCGGCGTATGCAGGCGCCGAGATGGCAGAGGTAACGCCGGGAACGACCTCGCATACGATCCCGCGGTCGGCCAGGAACTCCGCTTCCTCTCCGCCTCTACCGAAGATGAAAGGATCGCCGCCTTTAAGCCTCACTACGACGGCTTTCTTTCCAGCCTTTTTCAGAAGAAGCGCGTTGATGTCTTTCTGGGGCAGCTCGTGCTGCGACGCCTTTTTGCCCGCGTAGATAAGCTCCGCCTTGCTCTTTGCAAGCGACAGGAGATCTTTATTGGCGAGATTGTCGTAAATGATGACGTCTGCAAGCTGGATAAGCTCGAGCGCCCTCAACGTAATGAGCTTGAAATCTCCGGGGCCTGCGCCTACGAGGTAAACTTTACCCATATGCAAGAATTATACGTTGTCTAAGGGGCATATTCAAATGATTAATGAAGCACGTGAAAGGTGAAAGGTAAAAGGTGAAAGGTTTAAAATTCGACGGTAACGAAGCAAACGACATAAAAAAAGATTTGTAGCAAATTGTTTAATTATTTTATTTACAACGTGTTTCCAGGGTGCTACTATTTTCTAAAAAGTAATACAGGGAAAATATGTCAGGTCTGGTCCGATTCGGCGTTTCATTAGAGAGATCATTGCTTGATAAGTTCGACCGTTTCATCAGGGAGCGGAACTACACGAACCGCTCCGAGGCTTTCAGGGACATGATAAGGCAGGAGCTGATAAAAAAGGAATGGGTCGAAGGCGACGACGTGGCGGGCGCAATAACGCTTATATACGACCACCACAGGAAGGACCTGCTCAACAAGATAACCGACATACAGCACAACTACCAGAAACTGATCATTTCAACGCAGCACATACACCTCGACCACCACAACTGCCTGGAGATCATCGCGGTGCGTGGCAACCCTTCTGATGTGCAGAGGCTCATGGGAATGATGAAGGCGATAAAAGGCGTGAAGCACGGGACGCTGAGCATGTCGAGCGCGGGGAAAGAGATAGGGTAGGCGGTATTATTTTTTTTATAAAAAGTAGCACGAAAATAATATAAGTAACACGGAGGCATATCGTATATGATAAGTTTTCTTGTGGCAGTCATGGTCTTGTTTCAGCTGTTATATGCCGGAAACGCTTTCGCAGAAGAAGGGAAAAGGCTGGAGCTTGGCCGTATCGTTGTAACAGCCGCGAGGCCCGGGATGCCCGTTGATGAACCCCCCGTCGTCCCCATAGAGACCAATTACGGCACCCAATATAATGTTGTGACAGAGGCACAGATAAAAGAGCAGAATTCTTATGACTTCCCTTCGACGCTGCGCGATGTGCCGGGCGTGATGTTCCAGAGCAAGAACGCCATGGGGAGCCAGACCGGCCACAGCCTTTATATACGGGGACGCGGGTCGAGCCACCCAAGCTCTGACCTTGCCGTTCTGTTTGACGGGGTTCCGCGCTACGGTGCGTTGTTCGGCCAGGTGCTGGGAGACGGAATCGCCGTGTCCACCATAGGCGGAATGGAGGTCTATAAAAGCCCGCAGCCTTCTCGGTTCGGCGGCGGCTACGCTTCTATTAATATTTTTCCAAAATACATGACGCGGGAAGGCGAGGAGGCGGAAGCTGATTCCAGCGGCGGAAGCGACGGTACGTTCGATGAGAGCCTTTCGACAGGCATCAGAAAAGGGCCCTTTGACATCTATGCATCGCAGAGCTGGACGAGAACGGACGGCGACCGCCACAATTCGGGAGCGAGCCAGCAAAACTACTACGTGAATACCGGATACAGGATCAACAAGGAATGGAACATAAGGTTCCTCGTTAATTATGTCAGCGGCAAGACCGAGGCGCCAATGCCGGACAGGACAGCAAACTTTGCCGTGAACGGGGTGAACTGGCCCCAGGCAGAACGCTACAAGACGGAAACCATATTCACCACGCTGACCCTCAACCACGAATATGAGCGCGCGGGCGGCTATCTTAAAGCATACCGCAATGAAACTGATTTTGAGCTGCTGCAGGAATTGAATTCGGCGAACGGCAGGCTTTACGCAAACGGCAGCGGAGGGCTATGGTCGAAGCAGGAGATCATGCTCTACGGGGTCAGGGGGAGGGAAACGCTGAAGCTCTGGCAAGGCGGAGAGATCACAGCGGGGGCGGACCTTGATATGGCGGAGCTCAAAAATACGCAGCAGACATACAGCGGTCTTAAGCCGACCGCGGCCGCCGTCAACGGAGGCCTGGCCAGGAGGGTCTGGGATTTTCCCGACACAAGGCTTTTTTCTCCCTATGCCGCCATAAGCCATATGATCGGCCGTAAGGAAGGCTTCCATGTTATTCCGTCGACGGGCTTCCGCTATTATCATCATAATGAGTTCGAGAACAGATCAGCGGCCCAGGGAGGGCTGGTGATAGGGTATGGGAATACCGATCTTAACGTAAGCTACTCGCGGGGCGTCAATTATCCTTCGCCTATAGTGCTGATGAATGCCGTCCTTACCAATGCCACGGTCAACAATCTTAGAACAATAAAGCCCGAGGTGGTGGACCATTACGAGGCAGGCCTGATCCATAAATGGCCGGATAAAGGATCCTTGGGGGCAACGGTCTTTCGCGACAAGGGGAAGGATCGTTTCCAGACCTATATGGGCGGCGCGATCCCGCTTTGCTTTAACGACCCTGTGGGATATTATGAAATACGCGGGTTGGAGCTTACGGGCACGGCGGTACCCGTAAAAGACCTTGAGCTTTTTGCCGCCGCTACGTGGCTGACCGTCGAGGCCAAAGGGGCTGACAATATTGAAAGCAATCACATGCCCTATACCCCGGGTTTTCAATTTCAGTCCGGCGCCAAATGGATATTTTTGAAAGACTTCAGGATCTTTGCGGATATGCAGCACCTGCGGAACCTGTATCAGGGAGCATCTGCCGGAGTGGGGCGGGGCAATACGTTTAATCTCCCCAAGCTCACAGCCAAGGATAAGCTCGGCGACATCACGCTGGTGAACGCGCGGGTAAGCTATCGTTTCGACTACAGGCCGATGCAGCTCAGCAATTCGGAGGTTTTTGTGGCGGTCAACAATATCTTTAATAAGGACTATGAATACGCGAAGGGCTATCCCATGCCCGGGACGACATTCTTCGGCGGGGTGAGCCTGAAGTTCAACTGAAAGAGCACCCGCAGCTTCGCTGCGGATTAACAATATCCCCTCTCCCCTCGCGGGAGAGGGCAAGGGCGCAGGCAGTACAGCAGCATCATTATCCCCTCTCCCCTGGCGGGAGATGGTCCCCGCGTTTTCCCTCTCCCCTGGCGGGAGAGGGCAAGGGTGAGGGGGAAAGGCAAACAGGCGACCACCATGTCTAAAAAACTTATATGTAAACACCTGACCCCGATACGTTTCCTGATCGCGGCGATGGCGCTCGCGTGCCTTTTCGCCGGATGTTCAGGCAGGTCGGACGCAGTCGCCCCAAAGGGCGTGCGCGTCGTTGTGGCGTCGGACACGATCCTGTCCGGTATGATCGCCTCCCTCCTGCCTCCGCGCCTCTATTCCGTCGCGGCGATCATTCCGCCGGGCCAATGCCCAGGCCATTACGACGTGAAGCTGTCGGATGTAGAGAAGGTGAAGCGGGCGGACCTGATCGTCTCATTCAGGGAAATGTCCTTCATAGACAAAAATGGACCAGAAGGGGCAGGGCGGCTTGTAATAGATACAGGTGGGCGCAACTGGATGGCGCCGGATTCTTATTCATACGGCCTGGCGTTCCTTGCCGACAGGCTTGCGCAGTACTTCCCTGAAGATAAGAATGCAATTATGAGCCGAAGGGACAGCGCGGTTCGGGAGGCAAGGGCCTATGCCGATTCGGTCAAAAAGCGCATCAGGCATGCGGGGATCGCAGGAAAGGCGGTCATTGCCTCCTCCATGCAAAGAGAAACGCTGGAGTGGATGGGCTTCATCGTTGTGGGAGAGTACGGAAGGCCGGAGGCGATGTCCGCAGGGGAGGTCGTGCGCCTCTCGAAAAGGGGAAGGGAACGTCAGGTAATATTCGTTGCAGACAATCTGCAGTCGGGCCCGGATGCGGGGAAGGGGATCGCGGAGTCGCTCGGCGTTCCCCGCATCGTCCTCACCAATTTCCCGTCAGAGAAGGGTTATCTTGCCACACTGGGAGAGAACGTTGACGCTGTACTCGCCGCTGCAGCAAGGCAAAGAACCCAGTGAAATGTGAAAGGTAAAATGTGAAATGTTTAAACTTCTTACTTCTCACGTTTCACTTTTCACGATAACATTTGGGGATGTGATATGGACAGTTACATTATAGAGCTCGAAGGGGTTACCGTCAGAAAGGGCGGGAGCCTGTTGCTGGACAAGGTCGGCCTCGGCGTGCCGCGCGGCGAGTGCGTGGGGATCATCGGCCCGAACGGCGCCGGCAAGACCACGCTTTTGAACGTCATAGCCGGATTTGAACGATTTACAGGGAGGCTCAGCCTTTTCGGGCGCCGCGAGTCCTGGAAGCGCAGCCGCGAGGCCCGGCTTCGTATCGGCTATGTTCCGCAGCTCTTTCAGATCGATCCGGCATTTCCGATCCTTTCCTCTGAGGCCGTAATAACAGGGTCGATCGGCCGTTTGGGCCTCTTCCGCTCCCCAGGCAGGCAGGAGAGGGAGAGGGCGATGCAGCTCATGGAAATGATGCGCATGGCCCATCTTTGGGACAGGCCGCTCGGCCGGCTTTCAGGGGGAGAGCGCCAGAAGGTATCGCTGGCGCGCGCCATTATGCAACAGCCCGATATCCTTCTTATGGATGAGCCGACCGCGAACCTCGACATGGCTGTCCAAAAAGAGGTTATGGACCTTATAAGCGAGATCCACAGGCGGCAAGGCCTTACCGTTCTTCTCGTCACGCATGATTTCAATATGCTCCCCGGCTCGATGCTCCGGGCCGTCTTTTTGAACCGAGGCAGAACCATTTTTGACGGCGATCTGGACGCCGCAATGTCAGGTGAGATGTTGAGCAGGCTATTCCAATATCCGCTGGAGACCTTTGACCGGAACGGCAAGAGGTTCGTCTCTTATGGCTGAGTATCTGCTCGATGCCTTTGCGTACCCGCCCATACAGCGCGCCGCCCTTGCATGTATCCTCTGCGGCGCAAGCTGCTCGTTGCTGTCCGTATTTGTCGTGCTGATGAAAATGCCGCTGATGGGCGTATCGATGTCGCACGCCGCTTTTGCGGGAGCAGTGCTGGGCATGCTCCTGGACATAAACCCGGCATTAAGCGGCTTCATCATGTGCCTGCTCGCCGCCGGAGTGCTTGGCCCGCTTTCAGACCGCACGGATATGGCGCCCGAGAACGTGCTTGGCATCATGTTTTCTTTTCTTATGGGCGTCGCATTTCTCGGCATGGGAATTCTCACGAGAACAAAGGCCGGCGCCCTCAACCTGATGTGGGGAAGCCTGCTGTCGCTGTCACGTTCAGACATTGTGGTACTGGCGTTTGTAACATCTCTCCTCGTGCTCTTCGTGCTCTTGTTCTTCAAGGAGATCCGCCTTGTCCTTTTTCACAGGCGGCTCGCCACGGCAAGCGGCGTGCCAGCGCGGGCGATCTATTACACCCTGTTGTTTCTTACCGGCGCAGCGGTGTCCTCGAACCTTGCGACGGTGGGAGGGCTGCTCATCTTTGCGCTGCTCGTGCAGCCGGGGGCTACGGCGCTTCAGTTGACCTACAATTTGAAGCACTTTTTTATCATCTCTGCGGCATCCGGGGTCGGCTCGTGCATATCGGGCCTCATCGTATCCTATTTTTTTGATCTTCCGTCCGGGGCGGCAGTGGTTCTCATGGCAACGATCATCTTTGCTGCCGCGTACATCTTTTCGCCGAAGCGCAGAGCGGCAAAGCTTAAAAAAAGGAGCATGTATCATGAAGATGACGCGAGATGAGATCTATCGCACACGAAAAGAATTTTTTAACAAGCATGCCGAAGGCTGGTATGATATGTGGTACAGGGACGATGCCACCGGGCGGTACGACAAGCACAAAAAGGACTTTGACCGCCTCTTTTCGCTTCTTCCGCTAAGAGCGGGAGACCATGTGCTGGACGTCGGATGCGGGACGGGCGTGCTGGTTCCTTTCATGCTTGAGCGCATCACGGAAAGGGGAATTCTTTACGAGCTGGATTTCGCAGATAAGATGATTGAGGTGAACCGGAGCCTGCATGGGGACGGCAACATCCGCTTCATCGTCGCCGACGCCGAGGACGCGCCGCTGGACGATTGCTCGTGCGATGCCGTCGTCTGCTTCTCCTGTTTCCCGCACCTCCACGACAAGGAAAAGGCTATGGCTACGCTCTCGCGCATCCTGAAGCCGCAGGGGTACTTTGTTGTGTCGCACTTCGAATCGTCGGAGGGGATCAATAAGCACCACGGGTCGTGCCATGCGGTAAGGCACGACCGCCTGCCCGACGGGGCAGGCATGCGCGCGCTGTTCCGGAAAGCGAACCTGAACATTGAGCTGTTCATTGACGAGCCCGGTTTTTATTGCATCATCGCCACAAAAGATGGATAACAGAACACCAACAACCAAGCTCAGGCCATATTGGGGTAAGGCCTTGAAATGTAAGTTTTTTAGACACGGTGGTTGCCTGTTTCTTTTCCCCCTCACCCTGACCCTCTCCCGCCAGGGGAGAGGGGAACTGC
>JAGOOA010000021.1:0-15297 GCA_017992765.1 Syntrophorhabdaceae bacterium | reverse complement strand
TCCGCCAGGGGAGGGGGAATATGTTGACCTGGAGCGTTGCTTCGGAGGATCTATCAATGGAGCGTGTTTGCGGGGAAAGCCCGGCGTCCGGTCTCAATACGGGCAAGCTGAAACGATAACGTAAAGGATGGTGGAAAGATGATCAAAAAACTGCTTTTGTACATGGCCAGGTGGCAGCTCAGCACGTTCACCCTCGCGCCGGTAATATGGCTGCTTGCCCTCTACGGCATAACGAATTCGTGGATAGCGGCATTCATAGGCAATTTTATCGGCTCGCTGATATTCTTCTGGGTGGACCGCTACATATTCAGGTCAGACCATTTCGAGGTATGGCAGACGAAGGAAGGCAGGTGCGATGTCTGCGGGAAAGAAGATGTTGTGTGGCGCCTTGTAAGGGCTCCAAACTACAACAGAATGGCCGACAACCCGGTCTTTCTGTGCATGGAGCATTCAAAGCAGAAGACCGAGGAACTGAGGGAAAAAGGGATACCGGTAAAGGCAAGAAGTAAATAATACAAGCACGAAATCCGAATATCGAAACCCTAAACAAATCCGAATGTTCAAAATCCTAAACGTAAAAGTTTGTAACAGTTTTGAACATTTGATATTAAGATTTAGCGCTTCGATATTGGGATTTCTTAACGTCATAAAGAGTAGGACCGTTGGCGCGCGAACAACCCGACACCGTGCCTGTTTTGGTCGAGGGTTGGGAATAATAAAATCCGTTCATTTTATAGAGATTTAGCTTGACAGTTTCTTTAGAATAGTCATAATATACCCTTTAAGCAGCATGCTTAATCTAATATATGAAAGGAGCTCTGTAGTATGCCAGTAGGTAAAGTAAAATGGTTCAACGATTCAAAGGGGTATGGGTTCATCGAGCAGGATAACGGTGAAGATGTCTTTGTCCACTTCTCAGCCATCAAGCAGGATGGTTTCAAATCACTCAAAACAGGCGAAAAGGTCGAATTTGAGATCGTGAAAGGTCCGAAGGGTCCGCAGGCAGCAAATGTAGCCAAGGCTGAATAAAAAAAGCAGGGGCTACCCCCCCTGCTTCTCCATATTTTTAATCTCATCCCACAAGCTGTCCATATCGGAAAGCGACGCTTTGGTCAGGTCTGTATTTTTTTCTATATAATTGAAGCGCCGTATGAATTTTTCTGAGGTTGCCCTCAGCGCATCTTCGGGGTCGACGTTGTGGGCCCTTGATATGTTCACGATGGTAAAGAGCAGGTCCCCTATCTCCTCCTTTACTGCGGCGGCGTCCCCCGTACCTTCTGCCTTCTTGAGCTCGCCGATCTCTTCGTACATCTTTTCGTATATGTCTTCAAGCCTTTCCCAGTCAAAGCCGACCCTCGCGACGCGCCTGGTGATGGTATAGGCCCGAAGCAGCGCGGGGATGCTGACGGGGATATTGGACAGCAGCGAGTAGTCCTCCTTCTCCTCCTTCTTGATCTCTTCCCATCTCTTCTGGATAGGTTTTTCCGGGGTTTCTTTCAGGAATACGTGGGGGTGCCTGTTGTACATCTTCCTGTATTCTTCTTCGAGGACGTCTCGTATATCGAACCTTTTTTGTTCCTCGCAGATCTGTGCGATAAAGATTATGTGGAAGAGGAGGTCGCCGAGCTCCTCTTTGAGCGCCTGAACGTTGTTCTTCTCAATGGCCTCGATAAGCTCGTATACTTCTTCAAGGAGAAAGGTCTTAAAAGAAGGGAGGGCCTGCTTTTTGTCCCACGGGCACCCTTCTTCGCCCCGCAAGGTTGCTACAAGCTCCACAAGCTTCGCAAATTCATTCATAAGACCTCCAACTGATACGGTGAAAGGTGAAAGGTCGTTTTGGGGTCAACTCTTCAAATGTCAATTGTTTTATGTTACGCATCTTTCTGCTTTCCTTTCCCCCTCACCCTGGCCCTCTCCCGCCAGGGGAGAGGGGATAGTGGATAGTGGTACTGCCGTACCACCTGTTCTCTGTTATCTATAACGTTTCGTCTTTGCCATGAGCTATGAGCTATGAGCCAGTTTTATCTTCTCTACGATGATGTCCACGGTCCTTCTCATGACCTCCTGCTGCGCCTCGATGACCCTTTTCCCTGCCTCGCCCATCTTTCTCATGAGCGCCGCGTCCTCGAGGATCATGGTAATATGGTTTACCAGTTCGTCGCCGTTTTTAACGACCATCCCGGCCCCGCTCCCCGATACCTGCTCGGCGATGTCCCTGAAGTTTTCCATGAAAGGCCCGAACAGCACGGGTGTGCCGAAGAATAAGGGCTCGAGGATGTTCTGCCCGCCGTATGGGGCGAGGCTTCCCCCGACAAAGGCAACCCGGCTTCTTTTGTATATATCGAGGAGGTCGCCGACAGTATCGACGACGACGGTATCGGTATTCAAGACGGGGTGGGGCGCCTTTTTCAGGGTGGAGTACCTGGCGCAGCTGAAAGAGGACAGGAGCTCTTTCTCGATCGTTTCGGTGAGGTGCAGCTCCCGGGGCGCCACGAAGACGGTGTAATCAGGGAAGCGGGCCTTGAGCCTTTTGACGGCGTCAAACACCACATCAAGCTCCTTCTCTTTGACGCTGCCGCAGGTTATGATCTTTTCTTTTTGAGAGGCGTCGATGGGCGCGGCGGATTTCCTGTAGTACTTGATATTGCCCGCATTGGCCACCTTCCGGGGGTTCATGCCGATAGAGATATAGCGGTTCATATGCTCTTCCGACTGGGCGAGGACATAATCGATGTCGGCGAAGACGTGCCTGAGAAAGAACGACAGGCCCCTGTAACGGTTGATCGTGCTGTCAGAGATCCTTCCGTTGACTATCATTACGGGCGCCCCCTCTTTTTTCGTCTGCCATATGAGGTTCGGCCAGATCTCTGTCTCGATGATAAGAAGAGCCTCGGGCCTGACGCTCCTTAGAAGGCGGCGTATTGAATATATGAAGTCGAGGGGCAGCGGCTGTACCAGGACGTGATCGCCGAGCTTCCTTTCAAGGAGCTCCCCGGCGTAGTGCGTATTGGTAGTTATGAGGAAGCGTTGAAACCCTGTGTTCTCCCTCATGTAGTTGACGAGGTTTTCCGCTATCAGCGACTCTCCAATGGATGCGGCATGGACCCACAGCATCCGGTGCTCCCCGGCCGTTCCGGGGGGCGCAAGCCGTTCGAGGATATTCTTCCTGATCTTTTTCTTCGACAGCGCATAGAGGAGAAAGAACGGGAGGGCCACAAAGGTCAGTATGTTGTAGATTATCTTCCACATGCTATGGCATCCGCTTTCTCGGTAATGGCTATGAGCGCCTGTTCGAGCTCGATCCTCTTTTTTTCAATATCTTCAGAGGTGCTTTCTTTGCTTATATGGATCGGGTCTCCCCACAGAAAATAGATCGTTGAAAAGGGATAGGGCAGGATGAAATTGTCCCAGGAATGAAAAGTTTTTTTTTACTTGCCCCGTAGCTGACGGGCACTATTGCCTTGCCGGACAGCTTTGCAAGCTCGATGATGCCTTGCTTTACCTTGTACCGGGGGCCTTTCGGGCCGTCAGGCGTGATCGCCACATCTATGTTGCGCTTCAGGTCCTGCAGTATCGTTCTGAGCGAAGAGACGCTCCCCTCTTTCCTGTAGGAGCCGCGTATGGAGCCGAGATTGAAAAAGCGGATGATCCGGGCAATAAATTCACCGTCGCGGTGGCGGCTGATCAGCACCTTTCCTCCGCCTCCCTTTTTCGCGAAGGGCATCATGAGCAGCCTTCCGTGCCAGAAGCAGACGATGAAGTTGCCTCCTCCGTCCCACGCTTCCTGCACCGCCGACCTGTTGACGTGCACGAACCGCAGCGTCATTTTGAGGAGCGAGAGCACAACGAAGACAAGGGGCGGCAGCACGTTAAGGAGGAGAAAATATTTTATTGTTTTCATTTTTTACCCATATTTACGACCTTTTTTTGTGAGCTTTCCCTGAACTGCAATTCATAGAGCCGCTTATAGGGGCCTTCGGCCTCTATGAGGGTAGCGTGCGTCCCTTCCTGGACGATGGTCCCCTTTTCAAGGACTATGATCCTGTTGGCGTTGATGATCGTTGAAAGCCTGTGGGCGATGATGATCGTTGTCCTTCCCTTCATGAGGTTCTCGAGGGCCTTTTGCACCTCGATCTCAGACGCGGCGTCGAGAGAGCTCGTTGCCTCATCGAGAATGAGTATTGGCGAATCTTTGTAAAGGGCCCGGGCGATGGCGATCCGCTGCTTCTGCCCCCCGGAAAGCCTTACGCCTTTTTCCCCTACGCCCGTGTCGTATTTTTTTGGAAGCTTGACGATAAAATCGTGGGCGTAAGCCATGCGGGCGGCGCTCTCCAGCCTTTCCTGGTCCGGCACGACGCCGTACGCTATGTTGTTCATGATGGTATCGTTGAAGAGGATGATATCCTGCGTCACAAGGGCTATATTCTTCCTCAGCGAGTCAAGCGTAACCTCCCTGATGTCAACGCCGTCAACGAGGAGCTTTCCGTCTGTTATGTCGTAGAACCTCGGGATGAGGTTGGCGAGGGTTGTCTTGCCGACGCCGCTTTCGCCCACTATCGCCAGCACCTCGTTCTTATTGATCGTAAGGTTGATATCGTTGAGGATCATCTTGTCCTCATATTTGAAAAAGACGTTGCCGAACTCTATTGAGCCGCCGACCCTGCCAAGCTGGATGGCGCCGGGCTTTTCCAATATCTCCGGTTCCCTGTCGATGACCTCAAAGACGCGCTGGCTTGCGGCGAGCCCCTGCTGTATGTTGTGATTTTCTTTGTTAAGCCTCTTGATCGGCTCGTAGAGCATGAGAAGGGCCGCAGTGAAGGAAAAAAAGTTGCCCGGCGTCGAGGTGCCCGAGATGACCTCTTTGCCGCCGTACCATATTATTACCGCGATCGCTATGCCGCCGAGCACCTCCATTATGGGGTGGGACAGCGCCCTGATCTTGGTGCGCTTGAGGATGATCCTGAACATTTCGTCGTTCTCTTCCTCAAACCGTTTGTTCTCATACATCTCCATGGAAAATGCCTTCACTACCCTCTGGCCGGTAATGGTCTCGTGGAGAAAGCTCGTGAGGCGCGCCACCGATCTCTGCGCCTTCATGCTGATCTTTCTCAGCTTCTTTCCGAAGGCGACAATGGGGTAGGTTGCAAAAGGCAGGATGATGAAGGCTATGATCGCGAGCCTCCAATCCCTGTAGAAGACAACGAAGATGAGCCCTATTATGGTAAAGGCATCCTTGAGGATCGCCGTAAAGGCGTCCGAGACGGTGCTCTGGAGGAGGTTTACGTCGTTCATGATCCTTGATATGCTGGAGCCGGTAGGGGTCTTATCGAAGAATGCAAGCGGCTGGCGCTGCAGGTTGGCGAAGATGAGGTTCCGTATGTCCGTTATAACCTTCTGCCCGACGTAGCCCATGAGATATGCCTGGAGGTATTCGAAGACACCCTTGAGGAAATATAAGAGGACGACGCCTATCGGGATGACATAGAGCATCGTTTCGTTCTTCTCAAAGAAGATCTTGTCCAGTACGGGCTTGACGATAAAGGCCGTCAGGCCGTTCGTCCCCGCCACGAGGGACATGCATATCATGGCAAAGACAAGCTTTACCCAATAAGGCTTTACGAAGTTAAGAAGTCTCAGGTAGAGCGCCATGTCATTTCCCTAAAAATTCAAGGACGATATCCTTTGCGCGCTCATAGGAATCATAGTGTCCAAGCCTTGCGAGGATCTCATCCGTATCCTTTTTTATGCTATCTTTTCCATTATTTATCATATATAGTGCCTTTTCTGCAATCTTTTCAGGCGGGATATGCTGGATGAATTCCGGGAATACCTCTTTCCCTGCGATGATGTTGGGAAGGCTGATGTGCTTTATTGTTACGAGCGTCCTGGCGATGCAGTAGGAGAACAGCGATATCCGGTAGATGACGATCGTGGGGGTGCCGAGTATCGCGGCCTCCAGCGTAGCGCTGCCGGATGAGACGATGGCCAGGTCGGAATACGCAAGGGCATCGCAGGACTGTCCCCTGATGACGGTGCAGTCTTTCAGCCCTTCCCTGAAGCTGTCAAGGGCCGACGCGTCGATATTGTCCGCGAGGGGGAGCAGGACGGCAAGCCTGCCTACCTGCCTTTTTATCTTTTCGATGGCCTTGAGGAGGACCGGCATATGCCGCGCGATCTCGTTTTCCCTGCTGCCGGGCATGATGGTGATCACGGTGCACCCTTTCCCGATGCCCGTTTTTTTGAAAAATGCCTCTTTTGTGTTCGACGGCCTTGCCGTTGAGACGAAGGGGTGCCCCACGTAGGAGGCATCGATCCCATATTCTTCGTAGAGCTGCTTTTCAAAAGGCAGCACGCAGATCACTTTGTCGACGCATTGCTTTATCATGAGCGCGCGCTTCTTTCTCCATGCCCAGATCTGCGGAGGGATGAAATAGACCGTGGGGATCCCCAGCTTTTTCGCGAACCGGGCTATCTTCAGGTTGAAGCCGGGGAAATCGACGAGTATAAGGAGGGAAGGCCGGGTCTGTTCAAGATGCTTTTTCAGGCCCCTGTAAGCGTCCTTTATGTGGCGCAGCTTGGAAAAGATCTCGCTTAAGCCCGTAAGGGAGATGTTCCGGTAGTCGCAGATAGTGTTCATGCCTTCGTCGCGGAGCCTTTGCCCTCCGATGCCGCTTAATTCCACGGCGGCAGACCTTTTGATCGATCTGACGAGCTCCGTGGCGTGTATCTCTCCTGAGAGCTCTCCTGTGACAAGGACGATGTGCCGCATGTTAGGATCGGCGCTGCTTCTTTGCAATGTGCTGCCTGATCTTGTTCGCGAGGATGAGCGCCCTGAGGCCGTCTTCGCCCGTGGCGCCTTGCTGCGGGATGCCTTTTATGGCGCTTATGAACTCTGCCAGTTCATCTTGAACGGGGTCTATGCGGTCCGCCGCATGCTCTTCGATATCAGTGCCGCCGCCGGGTTTTTTTCCGATGACGGTCAATTTCCCTTCCATAAAATCGATGCAAAAAGACCGTCCCTTTTCAAAAACGGTGAGCGTTCTTTCTCGTTTTGCTGCAACCCTGCTTGAGAAGATATTTGCCACAGATCCGTTTGCAAAAAAGACCCGTGCCTGCGCCGCGTCGAGCTTGTCGGTCACGACGGAGGCGCCGCCGGCGCGGATCTCCTTCACATCTTCCCTGACGAGGGAAAGGACAAGGTCTATGTCATGGATCATGAGGTCGAGTATGACGTCAACGTCCGTCGACCTTCCGGTAAAAGGGCTTGTCCTGTGAGCTTCTATAACGAGCGGCTCCCGGATCAGCTGCCGCGCCTTCCTGAACGCCGGGTTGAACCTTTCGAGGTGGCCGACGTGGAAGGCTAGCCCTTTTTCCGCCGCAAGGCCGGCAAGCCTTCTGGCCTCGCTTACGGTCGCGGCGACGGGCTTTTCAATGAAGACGTGCACGCCTTTTTCCATGAACGATCTCGCAATGGGGTAGTGCGTGTCCGTAGGCGTGGCTATCACGACGCCGTTGAGCCCATCGGCCATGTCCTTATAGTCGGAATAACGCGTCAGCCCGTATTTCTCCGAAAGCGCCGATAGCGCTGCGGCGTCAATGTCGGCGATCCCGGCGACCCGGACCCCCTCGAAGCCGTGCAGTTTGCCGAGGTGTATCTTTCCCATATGGCCTGTCCCGACTACGGCGACCTTTATCGGCATATGCCCCTCTTCGACGCCTGGATAAAATGTATGAGCTCGTCTATGTGCTCGCCCTTCAGTTCTTCCTGTATGACCTTCAGCGATGTGGTGAGGGGGAGGGAAGACCGGAAAAGGATCCTGTATGCCTTTTTTAGCTGCGAGATATCTTCTTTGGAAAAGCCGTGCCGCTCAAGGCCGACGACGTTGAGGCCGTAAAGCTCAGCCCTGCTCCCCGCGGCTATCACGAACGGGGGGACGTCCTTGGGAACGCCGGTGATGCCGCTGATAAAGGCGTACTTGCCGACCCTGCAGAACTGGTGCACGGCGCAGAGGCCTGCAAAGGTGACAAAATCGGCCACCTCGACGTGCCCCGCAAGGGTAGCGCAGTTCGCCATGATAATATTGCTGCCTACCCTGCAATCGTGGGCAATGTGCGCGTAGGCCATAATGAAATTATTGCTGCCCACCACCGTCGCCCCGCCTCCGTGGACGGAGCCTTTATTGATGGTGACATACTCTTTGATGATGTTGTCGTCGCCTATGTGGAGCGTGGTATCCTCCCCTTTGTAGCTCACGTCCTGGGGAGGGCCCCCGATGGAGGCGAAGGGGCTGATGGTGCAGCCTTCTCCTATTGTCGTGTTCCCCTGGATCACCACGTGTCCTAAAAGTTTTGTCCCTTTCCTGATCGTTGCCTTTTCTTCGACGATACAATAGGGGCCGATATCGACGCCATCATCGATCTTGGCATTTTTATGGATGATTGCTGTAGGGTGTATCAACCTTGCGCTCCTTATTCTTTCTTTAGCATCGCCATGATCCTTGCTTCGGCAGCGATGTCGTCGTCAACGTACGCCTTGGCTTCAAAGACCCATATCTCCCGCCTGTGCCTTACTACCTCTACGACGAACTTCAGCTGGTCGCCGGGTATTACGGGCCTTCTGAAGCGTGCGTCGTCGATGCCCGTGAAAAAGACGGTGCCCTTCGCGTCGGGGAAGGATTTAAAGGCGAGGACCCCGCCCGTCTGCGCCATGGCTTCCAGGATAAGGACGCCGGGCATGATGGGCCTTTGAGGAAAATGGCCGGTAAAAAAAGGCTCGTTGTAGGTGACGTTCTTGATGCCTACCGCCCTTTTTTCCGGTTCCAGTTCCAGGATCCTGTCAACGAGCAGGAAGGGGTAGCTGTGGGGCATGAGCCGTATGATCTCATTGATGTCAATCATCGTTTTCCTCCAGGTTGAGCTTTCGCTCCACCTTTTTAATGCGTTCGAAAAGAGCCGGCAGCTTCTTGAGGTAATTCTGGAGCTTCATCCATTCCCTGTGCGGCATGTGGGGCGTTCCCATAATGAGCATATTGTCGGGCACGTCCTTGGTGATGCCTGTCTGGCCGCCTGCCATGACATTGCTGCCTATGTTGATGTGGTCCTTTACGCCCACCTGTCCGGCAAGGACGACGTTGCTGCCTATGGTGGCGCTCCCTGCGATCCCGACGTGGGCGACGATGATGGAATTTTCGCCGATAGATACGTTATGCGCGACCTGGACGAGGTTGTCTATCTTTGTGCCCTTTTTTATTATCGTTTTGCCGAGGGATGCCCTATCGATAGCGACGTTTGCCCCTATCTCCACATCGTCTTCGATCTCAACGCTGCCGAGCTGGGGGATCTTGGCATGTTGTTTTCCGTCCCACATATATCCGAACCCGTCGCTCCCGATGACGGTGCCGCCGTGTATGGCGACCCTTCTGCCTATGAAGGTATTCTTGTAGATCGTTACGTGAGGGTATATCGTCGTGTCCTCGCCGATGACCGAGCCGTCGCCTATGTAGACGAAAGGGAAAAGGGTTGCGCCTTTTTTGATCACCGCGCCTTCGCCGATGTAGACGTAGGGCGCTATCGAAGCACCTTCATCGATGTGAGCGCCGGTTGAGACAGAGGCAAGGGGGCTTATCCCGGGGGCATTTTTTGCAGGGCCCAGGAACAGTTCGGCTATTTTGATATAAGAAAGGCCGGGATTGTCCACGACGATAATATTCATATGCCGCAGGGTGTCCGTCTCTATGTCTTTGCCCAGCATTACCGCCGTTGCCCTGCAGGAAGGAAGGTATTTTTTATAGCTGCGATGGGTAAGAAAGGTGATGTCGCCTGCCTCCGCGTCCTTTATGCTTGAAACGCCTGTAATAGGGACCTCACCGTCGCCTATGAGAATGCCTTGTACTGCAGTTGCTATATCTTTCAATAACAGCATTGTCCTATTTCTTTGCAGGGGCCTTCTTTGACGTTTCGTTGAAAAGGGCAATGACCTTGTTGGTGATGTCTATCGCAGGGCTTCCATAGAGGACCCCCGCCTGGCTTCTTTCGAGGATCAGGGCATATTTTTCCTTGTCGCCGAGGCCCTTGATGACATCTTCGATCTCTTTCAGGATCCTTTGCGTGAACTCCATGTCCTTTTGCTGGAGCTCTCCCTGGTAGTCATTCACAAGGCGCTGATAGTCCTTCAGCTTGGCCTGATACTGTTTTTCCTTTTCGCCCCGCGCTTCAGGGGTGATCGTGGCGCCCTGCTTCTCCAGCGCATCCTTTAGCTTCTGGAGCTCGCCCTGTTTCCCGTCGAGGTTTTTCTTCAGCCGTTCGGCCTCGCCTGTAAGCGTCTTCCTGATATCCTTCCCTTTTTCTGATTCAAGCATGACCCTTTGCAGGTCAACGTATGCGATATTGAGCGACTGGCACTTTGCTGCAAGCGGTATGAAGAGAAACAGTGCGATGATAAGAAAAAATACGATCTTTTTCATGATGCCTCCTGTTTAATATTGTGTTCCGATTGTGAAGTCAAATGCGCTCCTCCTGTCACCTGACTTGGGAAAGAGGTTGTATCCGAATTCAAGACGGATAGGGCCCATCGGTGAAAACCACCTGATGCCGAATCCGGCGGTTGTCCTCATGCTATCTTTTATCACATTCAGATTTGTACCGTCAAACCCTGCGCCGGCGTCGTAGAAGAGGACCCCTTTCAGGCCTGCCGGCTTGTAGAGGGGGAATATCCATTCCATGTTGAAATAGAGCTGGTTCTCTGACCCCAGGACCTGTTCGTTTATATCTTTCGGCCCTGCTTCGCCGAACCTGAATCCCCTGACAGAATTCAAGCCGCCGACGTAGAATTTTTCATAGAGCGGCAGCTCTTTGCCTCCATAAGGCCTTATTATCCCGCCTGTGCCGCGCACAAAGAACGAGCTGTCCCAGAACCCGGCTGGGATATACTGGCCGTAAAAACCTGTAACCTTGTAAAAATAGTTGGAGCCGCCGAAGGGGCCGCCGGACGCTTCAACGGTAATGTCCGAGTTCACTCCTTTCGACGGGTTCAATATATCGTCGATGGTGTTCTTCATGAGCGACAGGCTGACGGCGCTCGTTGAGCTGGTGCCTCTCTGGTCCCAGATGTCCTTGGTCGCCTCGCTGGAAATATTATAAACATCCGTGACCTCGTAGCGGTATCGCGTGCCCACCTTGATATCATCGGTCAACGGCCTCGTCAACACCACGCTGCCGCCCTTCTTCTCGTAATCGTACGTATCCAGTATCCTGGTGTAGTCGAAGATGCTTAAGCCCGTGCTGAGATTCAGGTCGAAGATATAGGGCTCTACGAAGGTAAGACGGTATTCCTGCGTAACGCTGCTGAGAGCGGCATCGAGGTATACCTTCCTCCCGGTTCCGAAAAAGTTTTCCTGCGATACGTTGCCGGTCAATATGATATTGTCCGATGTGCTGTACCCTATGCCGAGGCTTAATGAGCCTGTAGGTTTTTCCTCCACCGACAGGTCTACGTTGACCTTATCGGGCTCCTCCGTCCGGACAAGCTTCATGTCCGTTTCTTTAAAGAAGGTGGTGTTCTTCAATTTCTTTTTGCTTGCCTTCAGATTGGTTGCCGAGAACCGGTCGCCTTCCGCGAACTTCAGCTCCCTGCGGATGACCTTATCCCTTGTCTTGGTATTGCCCAGGATATTGATCCTGTTGAAATAGATCTCCTTTCCCTTTGTGATGTTGAAGGTCAGGTTTACTTTCCTTGCGTCATCATCCAGGAGGGTCAGCGGCGTAACATCACAGAACGCGTAGCCCTTATCCTGGTAGAGGTCAACGAGGTTCAGAATGTCTTCCTGGTAGGCCATAGAGCTGAAGGTCCTGCCTGTCCTGCTTTTGAGGTTGCGAATGAGCTCTGCCGTATCAAATATTATGTCGCCCTCGAAATTGACCGTGCCTATCGTATAAACGTTCCCTTCTTCGATAGGTATGGAGATATTTATGCTCTTGCCGTCCTGGGATATCTTGATATCGGGTATGCCGACCTTGACGCGGAGATAGCCGTGGTCGTGATAGAATGCCTCAAGGTTCTTCCTGTCGTCCTCGAGGGCCTCGTCGTCGAGGATGCCGGAGCCGGTGAACCACGACAGGATGCCTTTTTCTCTGGTCCTCATGTAATCCTTTAGCTTTCCGTCCTTGAACGTCTTGTTGCCTGTAAAAGAGACCTTCCTTACGTATGCCTGCGCCGGCTCGTCTATCGTGAAATTTACCGTTACGTCATATGCCTCGCCGTACTCTATGTCGTAGCTTACCCTGGTCGCGTAGTACCCTTTGGTTGAATAGAGCTTTTTGATCTCGTCCATGCTCTCTTTGATTCTTTCAATGTTCAGTACCGTATTGGTTTTGATCTTCAGCTTTTCCGTGATGTCCGATGTCTTGATCTTCTTGTTCCCCGAGAGGTAGATGGACTTGATCGGCGGCCTCTCGATGACGACGAATGTTACCGCCTTTCCCGCGTCGGTATCCTGGACATTGATCTGCACGTCGCTGAAGAACCCTGTTTTGTAGATATTCTTCATGTCTTCGCGGAGCTTGTCGAGGTTGTAGGCCTCCCTTTCTTTTGTTTTGATGTTGTTCATGATGAACGCGGTGTCGATCCTTTCGTTCCCGGTGACCTCGATCTTTGCGATCCTCTCGGCATCGGCGGCGAAAAGAGGCGTTGAAAGCGCAAGAATCCATAATGATAATAGAATTGTTGCGAGGATTTTCATTCGATAGCAAAATTAACAGAAAACAAAGGGTATGTAAAGGCAAAAAGTCAATACTTTTCCGCCAAGGCTAAAGGTAAAATGTGAAAAGTGAAAGGTAAAAGGTAAAGAAGAATCTCGAAAGTCGTAAGGCGTCAGGCGTCAGGCGATTAAACCCCTTACGACTTACTCCTTACGATTTACGAATTACGGTTGTTCTCGCCGAACGCCGAACGCACCACGCCGAACGGTTTTCCTTACCTTTCGATATACGATATACTATATACGATATACGGTATTCGATATACGGTATTTTTCTTTCATCGGTGCCTCGTGACGCCTTTCCTTGCGCAGAGGTGAACGATGGGGCATTGGCTGCATCGGGGCGACAGGGGGGAGCATATCCGCTTCCCGAAGGTGACCAGCAGGGTATTGTATATGATCCAGTATTGTTTTGGCAGTATCTTTCGGAGCGCTTCCTCGGTCTGGTGGGGATTTTTTGTTGAGACCGCGCCGATGCGGTTCGAGATCCGGTGAACGTGGGTATCGACGCATATCCCGGGCTTGCCGTATGCCTCGGAGACGACCAGGTTGGCGGTCTTCCTGCCGACCCCCTTGATCGCCAGCAGCTCGTCGATGGAGTCCGGCACAATGCCGCTGTATGTTTCCATGATGGTCCGCGCTGTGCTTGCAAGCACCTTCGACTTGTTCCGGTAGAAGCCTACAGGATAGATGAGATCCTGCAGCTCGCCCAACGGGATCCTGAGCAGCTCTTCAGGGGTCCTTGCCCGCCCGGCAAGCCTCCCCATCACCTCTTCGGTCAGTTCATCCTTGGTGCGGAGGCTGAGGAGGGTGCCGACGAGGATGAGGAAAGGGTCTCTCCGTTCCCGACGCGCGATCCTGGTAACGGATGGCAGGTCATCTTTCAGGCGCTTCTTCAAAATGTCGACCATCTCTTTGAACGGGAACATTGGAACCTCTTTTCAGCGTACAGCCATCAGCTGTCAGCGATCAGCTTAATAAATCCGTTAGGCGTAAGGCTGTTGAACCTTTTACACGACTTACAGACGTTTCACGTTCTTTTGCAGTTCACGATATACGAAATACGATATACTATATACTGTTTCTTTCTCCCCTTATGCCTTACGATTTAAGGGTGTTTTGCTATGAGCCGCAGTTATTCCTTCGATCCATTTCTTCATCTTCTCCGTATGCGAGCCGCTCCAGTAGACCTTTTTACAGGATGGGCATTGTTTGAATCCGGCATGGTGGTGGTAGATGTATTCGGGTACATGGTGCTCGACATCTTCCCTGGCTACCGCGACGAGGGGGACGTTGCATTCGATGCACCGCGACATGACAGCGTCGGGCATGACGTGAGGGGAGATAATAGGCCGGATCTCCTCGAGCTGTTCCATGATCCGGTCGGACCTGATGTGCACGGTCCTTTCATAGCGAGGGGCTTTCAGCCTTTTTGTAAAGAAATAGGGCTGTAGCCCGGTATGCCCCCATGCGTCCGCAGAGGCCGGACTGTTTGCGCAGGGCGCATCGAGCCCGAGCATCCTCAGGTACCTTGATAGCCTTCCGAGCATGGTATCGCAGATGAATATCATCGCGCAACAAGGTTTTTCGCTACTGTCTTAACCTTTTTCAGGATCTCCTCTTCGCCTGGGACGTAACGGTTTTCCATGAGGACCCTGCCCATGCAGATCACCGTATCGACGGCGTAGCCGTTGGACGCGTAGACGATATCCGAATAGATATCGAAGTCGGGGACAAATTCCGGCCTGTTGAGGTCGATGAGGATGATGTCGGGGCTTTTGCCTGCCTCGATCTCCCAGTCGCCGAGGTTGAATATGCGGGCGGCCGTCTTCGTGGCGATGTCGAATGTCTCCTGTGCGGGGAGCAGCGTGGGGTCGTGGTTCATAAATTTAGCGATAAGCGAGGCGAACTTCATTGTCTCGATCATGTCGAGATGGTTGTTGGACGCGCAGCCGTCTGTGCCGAAACAGTACGGTATCCCTTCATTCTTCATGAGGAAGTGCGGGAATATCCTGCCAACGGCGAGCTTGAGGTTGGAGACGGGGATATGCACAAGTTTTGCCTGGCGCGCCCTCAGCGTCTGGCAGTCCTTTTCATTGAGGACGCAGCCGTGGCAGCCGATAAAGCGCTCCGAGAGAACCCCGATGCGGTCGAGAAATTCGACAGGCGCCAGGCCGTATTTTTCGTTGGCGAAGCGGTTCTCGTCATGCGTCTCCGCGAGATGCATATGGATGAGAATATTGTGTTTTTCGGAAAAATCCCGCATCCAGCGGAGGCTCTCTTCTGAGACCGTATAGATGGCGTGGGGGCCGAAGGTGAAGGTCACGTACGGCTTGTATCGTTCCGAGAGCTCAAAAAGCCTGGTGTTGAGGTCGATCTGCTCCTGTCCTTTTTTCCGGTCGAACATATCGATGAAGACCGCGCTGACGAGGCCCCGTATGCCCATTTCCACAGCGGCCCTGGCAGTTCCTTCCCAGTGCCAGTACATATCGTTGAAGGCGGTGACCCCGTTCTTGATCATCTCGAGACAGGCGAGCTTCGA
>JAGOOA010000020.1 GCA_017992765.1 Syntrophorhabdaceae bacterium | reverse complement strand
TCTCACACCAGGGGAGAGGGGATGTGTTGGTATGACGCTCTCACACCAGGGGAGAGGGGATGTGTTGGTATGACGCTCTCACACCAGGGGAGAGGGGATGTGTTGGTATGACGCTCTCACACCAGGGTTTCATGCGATGCGCTGCATGGATAATTGTTGTTTAGGATTTAGAAATTCGTGCTTCGAATTTTTGTATCTTTATACTGCATCAGCCGGAAAAGGAGATTGGCGGCTACCCTCCTCCGGTATCCGGCGGAGGCGCGCACATCGTCGATGGGGGAAACGGCATCCATCACGAGAGGAATGGCATCCCGGAGGGTATCTGCCGTCAGGGGCTTCCCGGTAAGGGCGTCTTCGACGGTCCGGGAAACGACGACCGTCGGCGCTACGCTCCCCCAGGCGAGCCTGATCTTTTCGATAATCCCGTCATCGGATAGCTTTATGAGGGCGGCCATACTTGCGATGGCAATGGCGAGCGCCCTGCGCTGCCCGACCTTTTCAAAGTGATGGATGCTGAAGTCAAGGTCTTTTGTTACCCATATCCCGTAAAGAACCTCGCCTTCCTGGAGGGCAACTTTGCCAGGGCCAAGGATGAAGCTCTTAAGGGGCATAAGCCGTCCCCCGTCGACCGAGCGGGTCTCAACGGAAGCGCCCAGTGCATACAATGGCGTGAGCGTGTCGCCGGCAGGCGATGCGGTGCAGATATTCCCGCCGATGGTCCCCATATTCCTGACCTGGGGGGAGCCGAGAAGGCGCAGCGCCTTTGTGAGAACGGGGAAGTGCCGCCGGATAAGAGTATTCTTCATGCTCTCCGAATGGGTCGTACAGGCCCTGATGCAGACCAACCCGCCCTCTTCGTAGATGCCTTTCAGTTCATCGATCCTGTCGAGGCAGACCAGAGGAGCCGGGGGGCGAAAGAGCGGAAGCGTCAGCGGATCGGGGGGCTGGGAGACAGGCGGGCCGGAGGGCAGGGGCGACGGGGAGCGGAGCTTTACGAGGAGGTCGGTTCCGCCGGCATACAATTGTGATCCCGGTTCCGAATACATGATCTCCCACAGATCGTCAAGGCTGTGTGGCACCAGGACGTTTCTCATATACCGTCCTCGGTTTTCATGTCTTGTGCCGCCTTTTCCACTGCGTCGACGATCTTCTGATAGCCCGTGCAGCGGCAGAGGTTGCCGCTTATGCCTTCCCTGATCTCATCCCGCGAAGGATCCCTGTTGCGGGAGAGAAGATCGACCGCGGTCATCACCATGCCGGGCGTGCAGAAGCCGCACTGCACTGCGCCGTTCTCGACAAAGGCCTCTTGCACGGGGTGCAGCCTTCTCCCTTTTGACAGCCCTTCGATGGTCGTGATCCTTTTTCCTTCGAGCTGCGCGGCGAGCATCAGGCAGGACAGCCTGCTTTCGCCGTCAACGAGGATCGTGCAGGCGCCGCACTCGCCCGAGCCGCAGCCTTCCTTGGCGCCGGTGAGATGAAGGTGTTCCCTGAGAAGGTCAACGACCCGCATGTCGGGCTCGATGTCCACCGTCCTCTTCTTTCCGTTCAGAACAAAGGATATCTTCAACGCGGTCTCTCCTGATCGTTGTGTTCTTGCAGCGCCTGAAGGATCTTCTCCGCCGTGATCGGGTTGCGGGGGATCCTGATGCCGCATGCGTCGGCAACGGCGTTGGCGATCGCAGGGACAGGGCCGCTGATCGAGATCTCGCCGATGCCTTTCATGCCGAAGGGCCCGGTCTCTTCAACGCTATCCGCCGCGATTGACACCATATCGGGTATATCCATCGAGGTCGGGATAATATAGGTGGCAAGGCTGTTCGTGTCTGAATGACCGCTCGCGACCTTGTAGTCTTCGCTGAGGGCGAACCCGATGCCCTGTGCGATCCCCCCATGAACCTGCTGTTCATATGCCTGGGGATTAATGACATCTCCCGCATCGGTAACGGCAAGGTACCCTTTTACCTCCGCGCAGCCTGTCAGCGTGTCGATCTCTACATACGCGAGGTGCGCCCCGTATGAAAAGATGATGTGGGGACCGAGATATATCCGGTCCAGCATCTCCGTCGCGGCAGGCACCCTGAAATATGCCGTACAGATCCTTTCTGTTTCACCGAACAGCCCCGCCACTCTCCTTAAGGACGCTATCTTTTTACCCTCTCTGCGTCTGATGCCGCCGGGGACGAGCACGAGATCTTCAGCGCAAGCTGTTTTGAAAAACGACAATGCCTTGTCGAGGACCCTTTTTTTCAGTTCCTCCACGGCGATGATAAGGGCATTCCCGTATACGTACGTCGTGCGGCTGGCAGAGGATGAGCCTGACGGCAATGTCCGGCCTGTGTCGGGCTGGACGAGCTCAAACGCGCCTCGGTCCTGGTTCAGAATGATGCCCGCGATCTGGGCATAGGTGCTCGCGTTTCCCTGTCCCATATCTACAATTCCGGCATAGATGCGGAATCTTCCCTCGCAGGTAAACTCGATCTTTGCGTTCGCAAAGTCAGGCACCATAGCCGGATAGCCCATGGCGTGCGCCATGCACGCGATCCCTACTCCCCTCTTTTTGAATTGCCCCGCCTTCAGTTTCCAGCCTTCTTTTTCATTCCACAATGGGTGCTCCGAGAGAACGGCAAGGCATTTTTTTATTCCCGTCGAATGGGTAAGCGTGACGCCGATGCAGTTCTTATCCCCCTTTTCCAGCGCGTTGCTGCGGCGGATAGCCAGAGGATCGATGGAGAGCCTTTGCGCTGCCATATCGACGACCTGCTCCATGGCCGCCGTTACCTGTGTTACGCCGAATCCGCGGAAAGGCCCGCCGACCGCGTTGTTCGTGTATACGCACGATCCCTCGATGCTCACGTTCGGGATGCGGTATGCTGAGCCCGCATGTTCCAGCCCGAGGGTCATAACGGTCTCTCCGAGCCCAGCGTAAGCGCCGGTATCGAAGTGTGCCCTGCACTCAAGGGCGTGGAAGGCGCCGCCGCGCTTCACCCCGAGCCTGTAGCGCATCCTTGCGGAGAGGCGCTTTACGCTCCCGAGGAAACTCTCCTCTCTGCCCCACCACATCTTTACGGGCACGCCGCCGGTATGAAGAGCGGCGAGGCCGAGGAGGCATTGAATGGTTATCCCGTCTTTTCCTCCGAAGGCCCCCCCGAGATAAGGGACTACGATGCGGATCTTCTCCACGTCGATGCCGAGGGCGGGCGCCATCTCGTTCCGGTCACGGAAAGGGGTCTGCGTGGAGCAGGCAATAACGAGTTGTCCGTCGTCTCCCAGGTATGCCCAGCCGGCCTCTGTCTCAAGGTAGGCGTGCTCCTGGAAAGGCGTTTCGAAGACCTCTTCAACGACCAGATCACATTCATCAAATGCCGATGCGCCTTTGCCCGTCTCCACGGAAACGAGGCGAAGGAGGTTCCCTCCGGGGTTGTCTTCATGGACCAGGGGGGCATCTTTTTTCAACGCCTCTTCTACATCGAAGACGCCGGGCAGAGGCTCATAGTCGAAGGTTATAAAGCCCATAGCCGCTTGCAGAACCTCTTTGTTCTCGGCGATCACGAGGGCGACAGGATCGCCTGCATAACATATCTTCTTGTCGGCCAGCACAGGCTGGTCTCCCCTGATTATCCCGACCCTGTTCGAACCGGCAACATCTTCCGAGGTCAGTACGGCAACGACCCCCTTGAGCCTCTTTGCATCCTCTGTGTGCACCTTTATCAGCTTCCCGTGCGGGATGCCGGCCCTTTTCACGCCTGCCCAGAAGAAATGATCGCTGTAATAGTCCACGGCGTATCTCTCCTGCCCCGTTACCTTCGTAAAGGCGTCTAAACGGGGAGTCGCTTTGCCGATGCCGAAGGTTTTTTTCTCTTCTTTCATCATATGCGGCTATACGACAATGATCTTTTCCAGCGCTTCCACGAAGGCCTCCATTGTCTCATGTTTCCCTATGCTGACGCGTATCCAGTTGGGGAACCTGAAGCCAGTCATGCTCCGTATCATGACCCCTTCTGTCATAAGCTTCCGATAGGCGAGGGTGTCGCTCATGGGCAGTTTTATCATGATAAAGCATCCTTCGCCGACCTGCGTCTCGAGTCCCAGGCGGGAGAGCTCCTTCTTAAGGTAGTCCTTCTCCGACCTGACGAGCGCGCGCGTTTGAGATATATGGCCGGCATCATCGAGCGCCGCGAGGGCAGCATCCTGGGCTACGGTATTCACGGAATAGACGACGCAGGTGCGCCGTATCACGTCCACCACGCCCATGCTCCCCGCGAGATAGCCGATGCGAAGGCCTGCAAGCCCGTACATCTTTGAGAATGTCCGGAAGACAACGAGATTGGGATATTCGCCGATAAGCTTCATGCCGTCGGGGTAATCATTTTTTTCAACGAATTCACAATAGGCCTCATCGATGACGACGATCTGTCTGCCCGCGACGGCGTCGAGAAAGCCGCGAAGCTTCTCCTCGCTCCAGTACGTCCCGGTGGGATTATTCGGGTTGCAGACAAAGAGTATCTTTGTCCGCTCGTCGATCGCGTCAAGCATGCCCTTATCGTCAAATCCGAAGTCCTTGAGCGGTATGAGCCTGGCGGCGAAGCCTGAAAACGTCGCTACCCACTCGTAGACGGCGAATGTCTTGTCGGCCGTGATGATATTGTCGCCTTCCTGGCAGAATGCCTTGATGACAAAGGCTATCACCTCGTTCGCGCCGTTTCCGAAGAGAAACTGGTCGGGGTCCATGCCGTATAGTTCGGCGAGCCTGCGGCGCATATAGTAGGAATCCCCGCTCGGATAGAGGCCTGCCCTGGGAGGCGGGAAGCGGCGCATGATCTCCTGCGCACCGGGGGGCGGCCCCAGCGGGTTCTCGTTGTTGTTGAGGCGGTAGAGGCGGTCGCACCCGTAGAGCTTCATGAGCTCAGGGTCGGGCTTGCTCGGGATGTAGGCCTCGAACGTCTTGACATAATCCGGCACAAGGCTGTCGAGAGGGACGACGAACATTGCCTACAGCCCCTTCCTTTGCTGGAACAGCACTACGTCGCCCTCCCCGGCATAGGGCAGGACGAGCCTTGGGATGAACTCCCTGCCAAGCAGCGAGGGTATGAGGTTGGCCTGCCACGCATATGCAAGGTCGATCTCAAAGAAGATGTTCGGTATTCCTTCGCCGCCCAGGGTGCCGATGTGGCGATCGAGGTTGTCGGAGAAGTCAACCCCATCCCATATGGCGTTAAGGATTACGGTGTTCTGCGCCTTGACGAACCTCGCGGCGAACACCGAATGTTCGGGTCGGGCCTCGCCGGCGCTCTCCGTGGGCTTCATATGACGGGCAAAATACAGCCGCCGGTATTCTTTTTTAAGGAATTCTTCAATCTCCGGGTGGACCCAGACCGTGCTCCCTGGGTCTTCCTTAAGCTGCCGGCAGTAGACCGTGATGGCGGCGGGAGGCGAACCCTTTTTAAAGATGTCGATGGTGCCCAGCGGTTCAAAATAGCCCGCAGGTAATTCCGGCGTTGCGTACATGACAATGAGAAACAGTGTGTCGGTCTTTGCCAGGCCCTCTACGACGGCATCGATGAGCCTTTCCGCAGCTGATGATCGGGGGGGCTGATCGAAGAGGTAAGGGCCGAAGACCTCGACCATCTTGCCGCTTGACCGGAACCACGCCACTCCCCCTCCCGTCAACCCTTCCTTGCCGACCGCTACCGCCGCGCCGTATTCGCCGCTTGCGACCATGTCCACGAGCTTGCCGGGAAAATGAAAGTCCCTGGGATAGAGGTGGTCCGGGTAGCTGTGCACGATCTGCCCGGCAAACAGTTTCAGCGTTCCCGGGTCAGGGGAAGTGATGGTAAAATCTTTCAGGGGCTTTGATTCGGGCATTGTGATCTCCGGCATTTGGGGGTATGATTTTTCTTTTATCAGCACAAGGCTTACGCCCTCGGGGCTGTGAGAGATCTGAAACCTCTCCACGGACCTTGATGCGATGATGAGCCCCATCTCATCAAGCCCCTTCTCATCCTCAGGCGAGGCCTGGGCCGTGAGGTTGAATGCCCCGGGGTCAAAATCAGCGGCGCGGAAAAGAAATTGCACCCCGACGTAATAAAGGCCGTTCGTCGCTTTCATTACCAGGGATTTAGTTTCTTTGCTTATGTTGCAGATATAGGTGAATGTTTCTTCGCAGGCAAGAGTGAGCTTCAGGGCGTCTGTCTTTTCGAGCCCGAACGCCTTTGCAGATGCCTCCGTGAATGACATGGCGAGGGGGAGGAACTGCCTGTCAGAAGAGATCGTCAGGGAAACTTCGTTGGAATGATCTTTCATGGTGGCCTCCTGGTCGCTGAATATCATATAACACAGGGGTGAGGTTGAAAACAAACTTTGTTTTTTACATACCCAAGAGAAGGTAAATATTTTCTTAATTTACTTTTGGGTATATAATAAGGACGCATGAATAAAGACCACTATATGATGCTTGCCGTGAAGGTAAGCCTGTTCTCGAATATAGCCCTCTGCATCATAAAGGTGGTCGCTCTCGTGATAGTCGATTCTCTGGCGATAGCGGCTGACCTTGGGATATCCTTCGTGGGCCTTGCCGTTTCGGTCATCCTCTACTATGCGATCAAGATCTCGAACAAGCCTGCAGACTTTCTTCATAACTACGGATACGGAAGGATCGAGAACGTGTCGGAGGTGATCGAAGGGGTGGTTCTCGTGGGCCTTGCCCTTGCCATGTCCTTTCAGGCCGTCATGCACATCATCAGGGTGGAAGAGGTGAAGGCCCCACTGGTAGGGTTCATATGCAGCATTGCCGGCGTGGCCATCAATTTCTGGGGATCCTATTATATACTGAAGCTGGCGAAGGAAAGCGCCTCTCCTGCATTGAAGGCAGAAGGGCTGCATTTCAAGCTCGAGGGATACATCTCTTCAGCGATCACCCTGTCATTTCTCCTGATAATAATCGCTACGCGTCTGGGCCTTGACAAGGTGGTCAATTACATCGACCCCGGTGCCACACTCTTTGTGAGCGGCATCATCGCGGTCCCTTCAGTCCGTCTCCTCAGGGAAGCCTTCATGAAGCTTCTCGATGCCTCCATCGAGGAGTCCGGGCAGATGGATGTCGTAAAGGTCCTTGCAAGGCACATGGACAAATACTGCAATTTTAAAGAACTGAAGACCCGGACGGCAGGGAGAAAACGCTTTATAGACCTCCATATCATTATGCCTGAACACATCCAGCTGAAAAAAGGCCATTCGGTGATCTCAGATATTAAAAAGGATATCGATTCGCTTATCGCCGAGAGCGAAGTGTCCATCAGGATGGAGCCCTGCGGAAAGGATTGCAGCTTTATCCGTGAGAACAAGAAATGCCCCTATGTAGAATAGCCTCCCGGCATTTTCCTCTTTAACATCACGCAATGATCCAAAACCCCTTTTCTTAATATATGAACATAATTCATATTTTATGACCCAATAGGGTATTCAACCCGGCTTGCGCAGGTTATTTGTATCGTAACATGAACTATATTCAATATAATATTTGGCTTAAAATAAAGAAAAAATACTTGACATCTGGTCTTTAAAATAATAAAAATGAATCATATTCAATATTGATACCAACCAAAGAAGATATTGATATATTTTGGACAGGAGGTTGAGATGGCATACAACATAACGACGTGGGGCGAAGTAAAGAATTACCAGAACAACTGCTACAGGGACTATCTCTATGCCTCGGGTGGCCTGCGATGCATGGGCTCTACCTGGAGCCCGCTCGCTCCCCTTAAAGGGCTGGGCGAAGACATACGCGTGATAGGCGGCGAACCTCACTCGGCGTCAGCGGCAGGGACGGTGCCCGCAGAGTGCCGCGAGGACATTATCGCCGCTGAGACCGGCGGCCTTGGGTTTCACTCGTGCAGCTACCTCAAGCTGTTCGTCGGCGAGGTGATCCGCGACAAAATGGCTATTACCGATAAAACGATCAAGGACGGATATCCGAGGCCGGACGTGATCTGGACCACGCACCTGTGCAGCCAGCATTCAAAGTGGTACCAGGAGGTCTCGAGGCGCCTGGGCGGCGTGCCGATGTATGCGATAGACATGGTCGGCGGGGGGAATGCGGAGAAAGACCCGAAGATCGTCAACTACGTCTCCAACCAGATAGAGGCCGGCATAGAGTGGCTCCAGAGGGTGACCGGCAGGGAGTTTTCCGACGAGCTGTTTGTCAAGGCGGTGAGGAACGAGATCAAGGTGCTTGTCCTGTGGGGCAATATATGCGCTCTCAACATGCATTCCCCGGCGCCGCTGGATGAGCGGAGGCTTATAGCCTTGTTCCCGCCGGCCGTTGTGGACAGGACGACCGATGAAAGCGTGCGCATATACGAGACGTTGCTGAAAGAAGTGAAGCACATGGTCGAGACAGGGGAGAGCGTGGCGCCGGACCAGCGCTTCAGGATAGTCTATTTCGGGATAGCGCACACGTACGGCCATCCGGAAATGGCGAGGATCTTGAGGGACGTCGGGGCCGAGATCGTAGCCTCGGTCTATACATTCGGCACCTGCGGCAACTTCAAGGGGATCGTCAACGGAAAGTGGACGTGGGAACCCATAGACCCTGCCTGGGTCGACGAGCTTGACCTGTCAACGAGAAGAAAGGCCATAACCGAGCTGGCTAAAATAGTCCTGGGCTGGCCAACCTGGCAGGGGGTGAGATCGTACTGGGCGCTTGAAGAGATGGCCAAGGCGATGGTGACAGAGTATAAGGCCGACGGGCTTTTGCTTGCGCCTTCCCGCAGTTGCGAAACGGATTTCAGGAACGGCTATATAGCGATGCAGCGTATCTTCAAAAACCAGATCCCGACCGTTGAATACGATACCGACCAGGTAGATGTCCGGAAAATGGACCTGCCGGGCGCCCAGCGGAAAACGGAGTTGTTCGTACATCTCATGGAAGCGCATAAGAAAGGAGGTGCATGACAGATGGAGAAAAAGGGCCCAGATGCGATAATCGAACGGTTTCGCCATATAACGGAGAATACGACAGAATACGCCAGGTCCCTTAAGGCGAAAGGGCGGCTCCTGGCAGGATATATGTGCACCCATGTCCCGGAGGAGATCCTCTATGCGGCAGGGATCGTACCGTTGAGGATCCTTACGTCCCATGAGTCTCAGGCAATGACGAGGGGCTATATCCATGAAACGTATTGCTCCTTTTCCCATGACTGCGCCTACCAGGGGCTGCAGGGCAATTATGATCACCTGGACCTGATCGTTACGAGCAGCAGCTGCATCCATATGGGCGAAGCGTTCAACGTATGGGTGAGGTTCGCGGGGTTCCAGGACAGAAGCTACCTCATGCAGTACCCTCATATCATTCACACGAAGCCTGCCGGCGGGTTCATGACAGAGTCTTTTGCACAGTTCAGAGAATTCGTCGAGAAGCTTACAAAAAAGCCGGTAACGGACAACGACCTGGAGGATGCGATCAAGGCCTATAACCACAACCGGAGGCTCCTCAAGCACCTCTGGGAGTTCCTGAGGCATGACAGACCGCCCATAACGGGCCCGGATGTCGCCGCCGCGACACTGGCCTCTCAGGTTATGGACAAGCAGGAATGCAATGAGATGCTGGAGCAGCTGATCGAAAGGCTGGAGGCCGGGCCCGGCAAGGCGGCGCCGGGGGTTCGGCTGATGGTTACGGGGGGCGCCTGCGACGACATGGTTATCTTCGACCTGATGGAACATCTGAGTTATGACGCAAGCCTTATCTTCATTGATTCCTGTACGGCCGCCAGGTACTTCTGGTTCGAGGTGCCCGAGGGCAGGCCGGATAAGCTTAAGGCGCTCGCCGAGGGATACATCGGCAAGATCCCCTGTCCCGCAAAGGATACCGTCCCCGGGACCGGCGAAAAAAAGAGGTTCAGGTTCGTTCAGCAGTTCATCGAGGACTTCAAGCCTGATGGGGTGGTGTTCCTCTACCAGAGGTTCTGCAGCCCTCAGCCGATGGACGTCGTAGCGCTGAAACCCATCGTCGATAAGCTGGGAATCCCATCGACGGAGCTTGAGCTTGATACCACCGTGCCAAAAGCTCAATTTCGGGCGCAGCTGGACGCGCTCGTTGAAATAATAAAGGGGGTGACGCCGTGAATAACGGAAAACTTCTCGCTGGACTGGATGCGGGCCACATCAATACGAAGGCCATAATAATGAAGGGCAGGGAGATCCTTGCTTATGCCGCGGTCCCCACGGCATGTGATCCGGCGGCGGCGGCCCGGGCAGCGTTAAATGATGCCCTGAAAGGTGCAGGCATTTCCGGAGGCGAACTGAACGGCATCGTCGCCACGGGGATATTCAGGGATGCCATCAAGGCGCCGGCTCTTGACGCGGCCGCATCGGTGCCCGAATACGTAGCGGATGCAAAAGGGGCTTTTTTCCTCAACGGCAACTCGAGAACGGTCATCGATATCGGCGGCAACGTACATAAGGCGATGAGCTATGACCAGAACGGGGATTTGCTGGACGTCATTCAAAACGACAAATGCGCCGACGGCCTGGGCATCTTCTACACGAGTATGGCGAAGCTGCTGGGGGTTAGCGAGGAAGAGCTGTCCCGGCTGGCGCTTAAGTCGACAAAGAGCATAGCTGTTGCCATTCAGTGCGCCCTCTCCGCCGAATCGGATGCCATTGATCTTATGTGCCAGGGCGCGGACGCTGCGGATGTAGCAGATGCCGTCACCAGGTTCATGGTCGAGCGCGTTGCCGCCATGTCCACCTGTATGCCCCTTACGAAAGAGATCGTGGTAGCCGGAGGGCTGGCCAGGTCTCAAGCGGTCATTAACCACCTTCAGCGTCTGATAGAACGAGAGGTGAGCGTGGTGAGCCTTCCTGAGTATGTGGGCGCAATAGGCGCTGTAGTGAGTTACGGAGGTGGAAGATGAGCGGGCATATTTCAATGAATAAAAAACTGGATTGGAAAAAGGCCAAGGTGATCGCGGCGGGCGTCGATATCGGGGCGGTGACGTCCAAGGCGCTGCTGCTGCTTGACGGGCAACCCTATGCATCTTCTCAGGTGACGACCGGGACGCCCAAAGGATCGGCCCTGGATGCTATGAGCGGGGCTCTCAACGGAACCGGTTTAAAGCCGGAGAATATCCATTGCATCGTCGCGACCGGCCGCGGGAGCGCGCAGGCGACCTTTGCACATAAGGCGGTATCGGAGATCGCATGCGCCGCCGCGGGGGCGCTGCGGGTATGTGGCCCGTCGGTCCGTACGGTGCTCGATGCCGGGGGGCAAAGCTGCAGGGTAATTCACTGTACCGAAAAGGGCAGGGCAACGGCATTCCTCTGGAACGACAAATGCGCAGCGGGCATCGGAAGGTCGATGGAGGCGTTCGGAGGCCTGGTCGGGAAAGACATGGCTGAGACGGCGGAGATCGCGCTCCGGTCTGATAAATTTCCAAAGCTGAGCGATTTTTGCGCCGTATACGCGCAGTCCGAAGCGCTGGATCTGATCCGGAGCAAGGTACCGATAGAACAGCTGATAGCGGGCTATTACTACGCTATGGCCAGGAGGATCAGCACATTGGTAGACAGGCTGGGCATGAAGAAGGATTTTGTCATCATTGGAGGGCTGGCCAGGAATCCAGGAATAGTCAGCCTGGTGGAAGGCATCCTGAAGGCAGGCAGGCTGGCCCCCGGCCCTGAATGGGATCCTGCATTGATACCGGCCCTGGGCGCAGCCCTGTATGCCGATGGTTTCTGCAAGCGGCAGGAATCCGACGCATCGGCCAGCGGCAGCCGGCATAATTGAGTAGATCGATCTTTACAGAAGGCGTTGGGCACACAGGCCATGCATAAAAAGGTCGCCAGAAGAGAAGACATCATCCAGGCAGCTATTGAGGTCTTCAGCAAGAAAGACTTTCAGAGCGCAGGCATCTCTGAAATAGCCCAAAGGGCTGGTGTTGCCAATGGAACCATCTACCAGTATTTCAAGAACAAGGAAGACCTCTTCTTCTCTATCCCTGTCGAGAAAACGAACGAATTCCGCAGCCAGGCAGCATTGCACCTGGAAGGGATCTCGGGGGTCTTCAACAAGATCCGGAAATTCGTATGGTACTTTCTTTATTTCTTTAAGACAAACCCCGATTACGGAAGGCTTCTGATGCTTGAGCTGCGGGTGAACAGGAGCTTTGCCAAGACGGAGACATACGACTTTCTCAAACAATCAGTGCGTTCAGTGTGGGACATACTTGAAGAAGGGCAGAAGGAGGGCGTCATCAGAACGGATGTTGACATCTATGTGCTTCGCCACCTGGTTCTGGGCATTCTTGAACACATGGTGAGCCGCTGGCTCCTGAAAGATGCACAATACGATATCCTGGAACAGCACCAGCAGGTGAGCAGGATACTGATCGACGCATTGAGAGGCGGCGCCGCCGACGGTGGTGGATCGATCGCAAAAGATTGACAACCCCTGTAGAGGGTGTGCTATATAGATTAATTGATCTCTTGCCAAAGGGTGAGCGAATATATAAAAATTGTGAACATCAAGGAGGGAGAAATGTCATTAGAAGGTAAGCTTGCATTGGTAACCGGAGCGTCAATGCCAAAAGGCATCGGGAGATTTTCCGCCCTTTCGCTGGCGAAAATGGGAGCAGATGTGGTGGTAACAGGTTTTCACCACATGGATGGAGCCCAGAAGCTTGCGGACGAGATCAAGGCCCTCGGCAGGAAGGCCATGGCGGTCCAGATGGACGCTAGCGACTACCCGAGCGTTCAGAAGGCCTTCGCAGCCATCAAGGCGGAGATGGGGCCAGTAAGCATCCTCATAAACAACGCAGCCCTGATGGGACATAATATCAGCATAACCAAGACCACCATCGAGGAATGGGATTATGAGGTCAAACTTTGCCTCAATTCCGCATTCTATTGCATCAAGGAGGCATGGGAAGATATGTGCGCCAACAAGTGGGGGCGCATCGTTAACATGACCTCTGTCGCCGGAGTCCTCGGGGGAACCGGGCAGACGAGCTATGGCGCCGCAAAGGCAGGCCTGATCGCGCTGGCAAAATCGGCGGCCCTCGAAGGCGCCCGTTTCAACATAACGGCAAACTGCGTATTGATCGGCATATCTGCGACCGACGGCTATTTCAACCTCCCGGAGCCGGTTCGCGAAAAGGTCGAGAAGAAGACCGCCGTCCGCAGGCCTGCGACGCCTCAGGAGATCGCCGATGCGGTGGCTTTTGCAGTCTCCAGCGACTATATGACAGGCGCTGTTGTGAACATGATGGGGGGCCTCGACCTGTTCGTATTTTAAATAAGCCCTTAAGATTCAAAAAGTTGCGGCCTATTTGTGAAGATGTGCATGGTATGGCCGTAAAAACGGGAATTGGTTTGTTAAGCTTGTGAATTATTTCATTATTCCGCTTGACAAGGACCATCCGATTTGTTAAATTAAGCACAAGTTTGAAAGAATAAAACAGACTTGAAAAGATTAACCAGAGGAGCAGAACATGAGGTACGGAGAAACAGGGTTTAATTTAGAAATTGATCTAACCAAGGGAAATATTGAGAGGGTAGAGACTGATCCCAGAGACACCGAACTTCATCTTGGCGGGTTAGGCACGAACACGAAGATATTATGGAGCAGGGTTCCCCCTGAGATCGACCCCTTTGCGCCGGAAATTCCATTGATCTTCAGCACAGGACTTTTGGGTGGTACGCCTGCCCCCGGCGCGAACCGTACTATTATAACCGCCTATTCCCCCCAGACCTTATTAATGGGATATTCAATGATGGGAGGCTTCTGGGCGCCGGAATTGAAGTATGCAGGTTACGACAAAGTGATCCTTCGCGGCAAGTCGCCCAGCCTGGTCTATATATGGATACACAATGACAAAGTGGAGATACGGGATGCCAGCCACCTCAAGGGTAAAGGCGCTGTCGAGACGCAGGAGCTTATCCGGAAGGAGTTGAACGAGCCGAATGCGCAGGTGGCCGCTATCGGCCTTGCCGGTGAGAACAGGGTATTTACCGCATCTATCGAACAGGGCCGCTCCAGTGCCAGTCGGCTTGGGCTGGGTGCCGTTATGGGAGACAAAGGGGTAAAGGCGATAGCTGTCCGCGGTACAAAGGACGTCAACCTGGCCAGACCGGCTGAGTTCATAGAGCTCTGCAACGAGGTGCTGAAATATATAAAATTCCGGAACGACAATCCTGTTCCCAACGTAATGACCATTCTGCAGGGGCTTGGATCGCCGCAGGAGATGCTGCACGTCGATGAGAAGTGGCACACCGAAAATTTCATGTGGGGCAATTCCCGCGTTCGTCGAAAAGACTTCTGGAATAAGGAGATCGAAGAGCGATGGAAAAGTGTCCAGCTGAATGTGCGGAAGCGGTTGATAAGCTGCTATAACTGCCCGATGAAATGCGGGGCGATCATTTCCGTGCCGGGGCTTTCGACCTACATGATGAAGTGCTTCTCGAAGCTTACCTATACAATGGCAGCCTTTGTAGACGACCTGGATTTTGGCTTCAAGATCGCTCAGCGTGCTACGGAGTACGGAGTGGACGGGTTCTCAACCCCGCAGATCATGGCATTTGCATTTGAGCTGAGAGAGGCCGGTATTCTGACCGATGCGGATTTCGAAGGATGCCCGTCCGATAACGAAGGGAAATTCTACTGGCTGCTCGACAGGATAGTTCGCAGGGAAGGGATAGGAGACATTCTGGCCGACGGCACCCATTGGGCGGCCCAGAAGATCGGAAAGGGTGCAGAACAATTTGCCCACAACAACATCAAGAAGCATGAGCAGCTTCCTCTTAAACTCGGGATGCTGAACCCCGTTTATTACCTTATGTATGCGACGGGCGAGAAGATAAATATAACACAGATCGAAGGGCAGTTCCCCCAGTCGCCTTTTGCTACCATGGAAGAGAGGCAGGAATTTATCAGCGACTGGATCCAGGTTCCTGACGAAAAGTTTAAACAGATCGTCCTTGACTGGGAATTTCGCGGAGAGCGCTCAAACCCGTATTATCCTACCATTGACATGTCCGTTGACATCGTCGACTGGCAGGAGATGATACATTACTTTGACGATGCCCTCGGGGTATGTGCGGGTTTATCGTCTTTTCCTCTTAAGCCCCCTTATCATATTCACAATTATCCGAAGATCATCTCGGCAGCAACAGGGATAGATATGGACGAGGAAGGCCTCAAGAAGATATACAGGAGGAACCGGAATCTGCTCAGGGCGGTAAATGTCAGAAGAGGGTTGAGAAGGGCCGATGAGGTGCCGCCTGAGGACCACTGGAAAAAACGATTTCCCGAACTTGAAGCCCAGCTTTTGGATGCCTACTACAAATTCAAGGGATGGGATAATGAAGGCGTTCCCAAGAAAGAGACCTTGCAGGAATTAGATCTGGGCTATGTTGCCGAAGACTTAGAACAGAGAGGGATAATAAAAAATGGCTAAGATTAAAAAGAAGATCAAAACAATCAAAGTCGACCTTGATAAATGCAATGGCTGCCGGGCATGCGAAGTGATCTGCTCAGCCTTTCACGCCAACCCGAAATACAGCAGCAATAACCCGGCGCGGTCCCGCATCCGGATGATACGCGACCCGATGCGAGACGTCTACGTTCCCGTATATGCAGGCGAGTATACTGCGGCCGAATGTATGGGCAGGGACAAATATATTATTGACGGGAAGGAATACGACGAGTGCGGCTTCTGCAGGGCTGCCTGCCCGTCAAGGGACGCGTTCAAAGAGCCCGATTCCGGCCTTCCTCTCAAATGCGATATGTGCGAAGACGACCCGCCAAGAGAAAAGCCCCTGTGTGTTGAATGGTGCCTCAACGATGCCCTGATCTATGAAGAAAGGGAAGAAGAAGTGGACGAAGAGGTAAAGGTAGAGGATGTGGAGATAGGGTTGGAATCAATGATAAACAAATACGGCCTGCAGAAGGTCATGGATACCGTTTCCCGGATCTCGCAGAAAGACTGAAAAAAGCAGTGAATGGTGAAAAGTGAGAGGTAAGAAGCAAAAAAAGGCAGCTAACAAGAGAAATAAACAACCAGTAAAAAAAGAGGATTGAACGATCGTGGAAACCATAGCCCCCTTTAAAGAGGTAATAGACGAGGTAAAAGAGAAAGGCGGAGACCCCGTCAAATTCTGTTATCAATGCGGAAAGTGCGATACCGTGTGCCCCTGGAACAAGGTGAGAAATTTCAGCATGCGCAAGCTCATCCGGGAGGCCACGTTCGGTTTGAGCGAGATAGAGCGCGAGGATATCTGGCGCTGTACCACCTGCGGCAAGTGCCCTCAGCGGTGCCCCAGGGACGTAAAGCAGATAGACGACATGATAGCCCTGCGGAGGATGGCCACGGGATACGGCGTTTTTCACGGCTCCGTCAAGCCTTACCGCGCAATAAGCTCAGGGCTGACGGCGCAAGGCAACCCTTTCAACGAAGACCGGAAGACAAGGGCTGATTGGGCGCAGGGCCTGAACGTAAAGACCTTTAAAGAGGGGATGGAGATCCTTTATTTTCCCTGCTGCTACTGCAGCTATGACCCGAGGTTGAAGAAGGTGGCGCAGGCAACGGCCAATATCCTCAACAAGGCAGGCGTGGATTTTGGGATCCTCGGTGAAAAGGAGAACTGCTGTGGGGAAAGCATCCGCAAGACAGGCAACGAGGAAGTATTCAGAAAGCTGGCGAAAGAGAACATCAAGACCTTCATCGACAACGGGGTGAAGAAGATACTCGTCTCTTCCCCGCACTGCTACCACACCTTCAAGAACGAGTACCCGGCGTTCAATGTGAACTTCGAAGTGATCCACATCTCCCAGTATGTGTTCCAGCTCGTCAATGAGGGGAGGCTTGAGCTCTCAAAGGAGTATGCGAAGAAGGTCACCTATCATGACCCGTGCTATCTGGGACGGCATAACGGTGTATATGACGAGCCCCGGGACGTCTTAAAGAAGGCCCCCGGCCTTGAGCTGGTCGATCTGCCCGAGGCGCGCACAGACAGCCTCTGCTGCGGAATGGGGGGAGGCAGGGTCTGGGCGGAAACGGAGAAGCATGAAAGGTTCTCCAATATCAGGGTTGAGCAGGCCATTGAGCTTGGGGCACAGGTGCTGGCTACCGCCTGCCCTTACTGCATCACCGCCCTTGAGGACAGCAGGCTGGTCACGAATCATGCCGACGATATAGAAGTCAAGGACATCACAGAGATCATACAGGAAGTGCTGTAGGGGACGAAGAAGCGAGACATGCAGGAAACAACCGGCTTAACGAATATAAAAGGTGTCGCGGCAGAGATAGTATGCGACCGCTTTTCGGACGATGGAGGATGGACCAGGACTCCGGCTCACGTGCCTACCGAGATGGTGCTCACGATCTATGTCAATAACCGGGCGCTGGTAAACATCCTGTGCACTCCGGCGAAGCTTAATTATCTTGTCATAGGGTACCTCTATGCAGAGGGGATCATCTCAGGCGTCGGCGATGTGGCGATAATGCGGGTCTGCGAGGATGATTCGCTGGCCGACGTGACGCTTTCCAACGCCGGATATGAACCGCCGACGGTGAAGACGCTGGCCACGGGCTGCGGCGGCGGCGGAGTTTTCGAGAATCAAGGCCGGAAGGTAGATTCTGATCTTGTCGTTACGACGATGGAAGTGCTGTCGCTGATGAAAGAGCTTCAGGCTCAGATGGAACTGTACCGGCTTAGCGGTGGAGTGCACACTTCAGCCCTGTCCGATACAAAGAAGCTGCTCATTGTAGCTGAGGACATCGGACGGCATAATACCCTGAATAAGATACAGGGAGAATGCTTGCTGAGGGGAATATCGTCGAGGGATCGGCTGCTGTTGATCACCGGCCGTATCTCGTCTGAGATGCTGCTCAAGGCGGCAAAGATGGAGGTTCCGATCGTTGTTTCGCGGCATGCGCCGACGGGGAGGGCAATTTCGCTTGCAAGCGATATGGGCATCGCCCTGGTCGGCCAGGTGCGCAGCAATAGCCTGGCGGTGTTCACCCACCCGGAGAGGCTTGGCTGTTCAAGGAATTAGACAGGGCCACAAAAAATCTGATGAGGTGATAGAAAGTGGATAACGTAATATCGCTCAAAGACAATATTCAGCAACTTTGTAAGAATCTTGGAGGCGGTAATTTCGGGGACGTCATGGTTGTCGGAGGGGGCATCAGCGGCATCCAGGCATCTCTTGATCTTGCCACCGCCGGCTTTAAGGTTTACTTAGTTGAAAAGGCGCCGAGCATCGGAGGTCACATGGCCCAGCTCGACAAGACCTTTCCGACCAACGACTGTTCGATGTGAATACTCGCACCTAAACTGGTCGAGGTCGGCCGGCATCCAAACATAGAGGTTCTCACCTACACAGAGGTCAACAGCGTGGAAGGTGAGGCGGGAAGCTTCAAGGTAACAATAACGAAAAAGCCCAGGTACATCCTGGAAGACAAATGCACTGGTTGTACTACCTGCGTTGAATACTGCCCGGTAGTGTACCCTGATCAATATAACCAGGAGATATCGAAGAACAAGGCTGTCCATGTATACTTCGCTCAGGCGATTCCGCTTATCACATATATCGATGAGAGCTGTCTTTACCTGAAAGAGAAGAAATGCCGCATCTGCGAGGCGGTTTGTAAGAATAATGCCATAGATTTCAATCAAGAGCCGGAGAAGAAGGAAATAAATGTAGGAGCCATAGTTCTTTCCCCGGGCTTTGAGCCCTTTGATCCGAAGGTAAGGGAGGAGTATCGCTACGGGGAGTTCAAGAACGTGGTGACGAGCATGGACTTCGAGCGGCTTTTGTGCTCCACGGGCCCCTATGCCGGCGAGATACTCCGGGCATCCGACATGAAGCATCCCCATAACATAGCATGGATCCAGTGCGTTGGTTCCCGGCAGGTTATCGAAGGCGGCAACAGCTATTGCTCGGCCGTATGCTGCACCTATACCCAGAAGCAGGTGATCCTGACGAAGGACCACGACGCAGAGGCGAAGTGCACCATATTCCACAACGACGTCCGTTCCTACGGGAAGGACTTTGAGCGCTACTACCAGAGGACCGAGAACCTTCCCGGCATTCGCTTCTTCAGAAGCTACACGTCCATAGTAAAAGAGGACCCCGTAACGAAGAATGTGACCGTACGGTATTCTACCCCGGACGACGGGGTCAAAGAAGAAGAGTTCGATATGGTGGTGCTGTCGATCGGAATGAATCCCCCTAAGGACGTAGAAGAAATAGCAAAGAAATACGGCATTGAACTCAGCGCGCACAGGTTCAGC
Organism: Syntrophorhabdaceae bacterium; assembly: GCA_017992765.1. Taxonomy (GTDB): domain Bacteria; phylum Desulfobacterota; class Syntrophorhabdia; order Syntrophorhabdales; family Syntrophorhabdaceae; genus UBA5609. The sequence continues at coordinate 27,779 of JAGOOA010000020.1, read as the reverse complement.
AACCTTGACCCCGTCAATCCCATGATAACAAACAGGCCCGGGGTCTTTGTGAGCGGCGCCCTACAGGGCCCCATCGATATCCCCGAGTCGGTTTTCAGCGCCAGCGGGGCAAGCTCACAGATCGGCGAGCTCCTTCAGCACAGACGGGGGAACCTTGCCAAGGAGAGGATATATCCGGAAGAAAAGGACGTCTCGCAGGAGGAGCCGAAGATAGGCGTCTTTGTGTGCCATTGCGGGGCAAATATCGGAAGGATAGTGGATGTCCCCGGAACGGTCGAATACTGCAAGACCTTGCCCAATGTCGTCTACTCGCAGGAACAGCTCTTCTCGTGTGCCACGAACTCCGCGAAGGAGATAACGGACATGATAAAGGAAAAGGGGCTCAACCGGGTGGTTGTCGCTGCATGCTCCCCCAGGACCCTCGAGCCGTTATTCCGCGACACCCTCAGGGAGGCGGGGATCAACCAGTACTACTACGAGATGGCGAACATCAGGGAGCATAACTCCTGGGTCCACGCAAAAGAAAAGGAAGAGGCCACTAAAAAGGCCCACGATATAATACGGATGTCGGTAGCCCGCGCGTGCCACCTGAAGCCCTTGCAGGAGTTTGACCTGCCCGTCGACAAGAGGGCACTGGTGGTAGGAGGAGGCATAGCCGGCATGACCAGCGCCCTCTCCATAGCCAACCAGGGGCATGAGGTCTACCTCATCGAAAAGGACAGCGACCTCGGCGGGATCGCGCGGAAGATCCATACCACCCTTGAGGGGCTGGATGTTCAGGCCTACCTGCGCGACCTCGCAGGAAAGATCTACAGGCACCCCTTGATACATGTGTATACCGATGCGGCAATTACGGAGGCAAAGGGATATGTGGGGAACTTCGTCACTACGGTGAAGTCTGACCGGGGTATCACGGAGATAAAGCACGGCGCAGCCGTTATTGCAATCGGCGCCGACCTCTATACGCCCACCGAATACCTCTACGGGCAGGACGAGAGGGTCATGACCCACCTTGAGCTGGAAGAGAAGATCTTCAACGGGGACGAAAAGGTCGCGAAGGCGCAGAGCCTCGTGATGATCCAGTGCGTCGGCTGCAGGAACGAGGACAGGAATTACTGCAGCAGGATATGCTGCAGCGAGTCCATAAAGAACGCGCTTCTGCTCAAAGAGAAGAACCCAGCGATGGACGTCTATATCCTCTTCCGGGACATAAGGACCTACGGGTTCAAAGAGGATCACTACCGGGAAGCGGCAGGCAAGGACGTAAGGTTCATACGCTACGAGCCGGAGGATCCGCCCGTGGTGGAGCCCGGCAAGGCAGAGGACGGCCGGCCTGTTCTCAAGGTGACCGCGACGGATTATATCCTCGGCAAGAAGCTTGAGCTCGACGCCGACATCGTCGCACTGGCTGCCGCCGTTGTCCCTTCGGCAGCGACAAAAGAGATCGCCAATCTCTTCAAGGTGACGCTGAGCTTAGACGGCTTCTTCAAGGAGGCCCATGTCAAATTAAGACCTGTCGAGTTTGCGACGGACGGCGTCTACCTCTGCGGGCTGGCCCACTATCCGAAGTTCATACAGGAAACGGTCAACCAGGCTTACGGGGCCGCCGGCAGGACGTTAACCCTTCTCGCAAATGATATCGTCGTAGCCTCAGGCTCTGTTTGTGAGATCGACGAGAAGAGGTGCATGGGGTGCGGGGCATGCGTTGAGGTCTGTTCCTATGGCGCCCTGGACCTTTACGATACAAAACAGGGAAAGAAGGCGACGATAAACCCTGTCCTCTGTAAAGGCGACGGCCTCTGCAACTCGAAGTGTCCCACAGGGGCTATTTCACTGAAGCATTTTACCGACGAAGAGCTGCTGGCCGAGGTCGATGTAATCGTCCCGGAAGAAGATATCATCGGGCAGATCGATGCAGCGGCCGGCAAATAAAGCCGGGATTATGGAAAAAGGAGGTGGAAACGCATGAGTTCAGGATCTAAGTTCAAACCGAAAGTGCTCGGCTTCGCATGCAACTGGTGAGCGTACGGAGCTGCTGACCTGGCTGGAGTTTCCAGACTGCAATATACCACTGAAATGAGGATCATTCGCGTCATGTGTTCCGGAAGGGTTGATCCGGAATTTATCATCAGGGCCTTTTCAAAGGGAATCGATGGGGTATTTATCGGCGCCTGCCATCTTGGCGAATGCAACTATGTTACGCACGGGAACTACCATACGCTTAACATGGTCCTTCTTTATCGGAGGATACTGGAGCATATAGGGCTTAACCCGGAAAGACTGAGGATCAGGTTCATGTCCGGCGCCGAGGCAAACGTTTTTGTCGAAAGCGTCAACGATTTTGTGAAGAAGATAAAGGAGATGGGGCCGCTCGGCACAGCGGAAGGGATGGACCAGGATAGGCTGCATTCAAAGCTCGCAGAGGTTACAAGGCTGACGCCCTATTTTAAGATAGCGAAACGGGAGAAGCTGGCAACGCGCCTCGAAGGCCACGAAGAATATGAGAAGTATGAAGAGGTCTTCACCAAAGAAGAGGTTGATCAGCTGTTTAAAGAAGTAGTTTCTTACTACATTGACCCGGAGAAGTGCCAGGCTTGCATGACCTGCGCCAGGAGATGCCCCGTGGAGGCGATCATAAGCGCCAAGGGCCAGGTGCACATTGTCGATCAGGACAAATGCATAAAATGCGGGACATGCTTTGAGGTATGCCCTCCAAAGTTCCGCGCCGTGACGAAGATCGTCGGCGAGGCGGTACCGCCGCCCCTACCCGAAGGGCAAAGGGCCGTGGTCAGAAAGGGGAAGGAAAAGGAAGTTGCCTGAACCGATAGGATCATATCGTTGAAGACAGGGGCCCCGTAGCGATACGGGGCCTTTTTTTATGTATGTATCACTGACCGGAGGCGCTTCTCTCTTTGCTTTCCCGGGCAGCCGTGGTAGAATACTCCCGCTATGCTGAGCAAGGTTATTGATTTTCATGCACACATCGGTACAGTTGAGAACTGGACCCCATGGGTGACGGAATTCTTCGAGGAACACAACCCCTTATACATCGAAAGGTTTGGAAAGAACATCACGCCGGAAGCGGTGATCTCTTTTTTTCAATCCCAGGGCGTCGACAGGACCGTCATGCTCGCCGAATATAACCCGGTGACATCCGGCGTTGTGACCAATGAGTACACGGCAGAGTTCTGCAGGGGCCGTAGAGAGCTGATCCCTTTCGGGTCTATATGCCTCTATGACGAGACGCCTTACGGTGCGCAGGCCGAGAACGCGCTGAAGAACCTCGGTATGAAGGGCTTTAAGCTTATTCCCTCCTATGCGCATTTTTATCCAAACGATGAGAAGCTTTTTCCGTTCTATGAAGCGGCGCAATCCGCAAATGTCCCCGTTATGTTCCACACAGGCATATCGTCCTTCAAGAGGTCGCGGATAAAATATGCCGACCCCTTGCTGCTCGATGATGTGGCGGACGCGTTCCCCGATCTTGCGATCGTCATGGAGCACGGCGGCAGGTCTTTCTGGTACGACCGTGCGAGCTGGCTCATCACGAGGCACAGGAACATGTATGTGGGAATAGCCGGCATACCGGTCAGGAAGCTCCTCAGGTATTTTCCCAACTTCGACAGGTACCAGGATCGGTTCATATTCGGGAGCGACTGGCCTGGCGTGGCCGATATCAGGCAGCAGATAGAAAGGGTATACAAACTGGAAATATCAGACGACGCAAAGGAGAAGATCCTCTGGAGGAACGCGGAGGCCGTCCTGGGGATAGGATGATCGACGAAAGGCAGCTCATAGCTGATAGTAAATCCGAAGCACGAATTTCTAAATCCTAAACAATATCAAATGTTCCAATATCGAAGCATGTTGCAGAGCACCTGTTTTGAACATTTGATATTGTTTAGGATTTCGATATTAGGATTTAGATATTGTTTATGACAAGGAATATTCGGGGTTACTACTTGACCGCGGGAGCGGTAACAGGATAAAATCTAACGTTGTGGATACCGCTGAGGTCCTGAAAAAGTACCGCGACCGGATCATCGAGGAATGGATCGATCGCCTTCTGGCAGTGAGCCGCCGCTACAGCAGGCGGTCGCGGGATGAACTTTACATTACCGTCGCCGCGGCGTATGATGCAAGCTGCGCGGTCCTTATCGATAATGATTTTTCAAAGATAGACTGCCATATTCACTGGATCTCACAGATCCGCCTTAGGGGCGGGTTTGCACTCTCAGAGGTGCAGCACGCATACGAGCTTTACAGGACCACGCTTTTCCCGGTCATGGTAAAGGAGCTAAAGGGAGATGAGCTTCTCCGCGCCATGGAGAAGCTGAACGGATGCCTCTTCTACACGATCACGAAATTCAGCGACTTCTTTCAGTCTCTCCATGAAAAACAGATAAGGAACCACGCACAGAACCTTGAGCAGGAAGTGGAGGAAAGGACGAAAGAGCTTGGGGAATCAGAGGCGAAGTACCGCGTCCTTGTCGAGGAGATCAACGACGGTTATTTTGTGAACCAGGACGGGAACATTGTCTTCGCAAACCAGGCCTTCTGCGACCTCCACGGGTATACCCTGCAGGAGATCATCGGGAAGCCGTACACGGACCTTTTGGCGCCAAAGTACCTGCATGCGGTGAAGAGGCTCTACGAGCAGAGGATGATCGGGGAGGACGCGAGGGACCTTTATATGTATTACCGGCGACACAAGAATGGAAGCCATTTCCCCACAGAGAACAAGGTAAAACGCATCATATACCAGGGCAAAGAAGCGGTAGCGGGGATCTGCCGTGATATTACGGAACGGATGGAGACCGAACGGAGGATCAGGGAATCCGAGCGCCTTGCCCATATCGGGAAGCTCACCACGTCCCTGGCGCACGAGATAAGGAACCCCCTGTCGTCGGTAAAGATGAACAGCCAGATAATCCTTAAGAATACGGAATTTAACGGCAACGACAAGAGGCGCATGGAGATCATCTTCAGCGAAACGTCAAGGCTCGAAAGGATCCTCGACGAGATGCTCAACTTTGCGAAACCCATAAGGATCAACCTCGACCCCGTCTCCATTCATGGCATTATCGATTCATGCCTTGAGATCGTGGATGTGAGGATGAAAGAAAAGGGCATACGCGTGAAAAAGAGATACGGGAAAGATATCCCCGGCATCCTTCTGGACCATGACAGGGTAGAGCAGGCGATAATCAATGTGATCCTCAATTCTGTCGAGGCGCTGCAGACAGGCGGCGAGATCATCATTATCACCAAACAGGAAGCAAAAGACAAAGGGACGATACAGATAGAGATCCTTGATAATGGCCCCGGCATAAGCCCGGATGACCTGCCTTACATCTTCGACCCATTTTTCAGCAACAAGAAAAAAGGGACCGGGCTCGGGCTTTCCAACGTAAAGAAGATAATGGAGGCGCACGGGGGGACCGTGCATACGGTGCTGAGAAAGCCCCAGGGTACACATGTGTACCTCACAATACCGGCCAGGAAAACGGCATGAGAAAAAAGAAGATACTTATCATCGATGACGAACAATCCCTCCTCGAATCGCTTGAGATGTTTCTGAGCGAGAAGGGCTACGATGTGTGCTGCGCGCTTTCCGCGGCCGAGGGGATAAAGAAGAACGCCTCGTTCAGCCCCGATATAGTGATCCTCGATATCCGCCTGCCGGACAAAAATGGCCTTGATGTCCTGCAGGAGCTGAAGCAGAGGCACAGCGAGAAAAATATCATCATCATTACCGCGTTCCACGACATGGAGACGACGATCACGGCAATGAAGCTCGGCGCCTGCGAATACATCCCGAAGCCTATCGATATCGAGGAACTGGAAAAGGCCATAGACAGGGCATTAAAGGTCGGAAGCTTAAGGCGCGGCGCCGACGCGATCTCGCTTGACCCGTCGTCTATGTACGAGAAGGGAAAGATAATCGGGAAGAGCAGGACCATGAAGGAGATATTCAAATCCATAGGGCTGCTTTCGGAAAATATGGTCACAGTCCTGATCCAGGGAGAGACCGGCACGGGGAAAGAGCTTATCGCGCGGGCCATCCACTACCACAGCCCTTACAAGGACCAGCCCCTCCTCGCCATCAACTGCTCTGCCATTGTGGGAACGCTGCTTGAAAGCGAGCTTTTCGGACATGAGAAAGGTTCCTTTACCGGGGCCATAGCTTCGAAGAAAGGAAAATTCGAGCTTGCAGGCGACGGGACGATATTCCTCGATGAGGTAAGCGAGATACCCTTCGAGCTGCAGGCGAAATTGCTGCGGTTCCTCCAGGAGAAGGAATTTGAGCACGTGGGCGGCGAAAAAAACCTTAAATCGAATGCGAGGGTCATCGCGGCGACGAACAAGGACCTGAAAGAGATGGTCAAGAACGGAAGCTTCAGGGAAGACCTTTATTACAGGCTCAGCGTAGCGGCCATCGATGTCCCCCCTTTAAGAGAGAGGAGATCCGACATCCCGCTTCTTATTGAATATATAATCAGGAAGATCAATGCAGAACTGCACCGGAGCATCAAAAGGGTTGAAGAGAAGGCCGTGCACAGGCTTATGAATTATGACTGGCCGGGCAACGTAAGGGAGCTTGAGAACATCCTTACCCGTGCGGCGATCACCACGCAGGGCGAGGTTATCCTCGATGAATTTATCTCTCCGTTGCTTGGCAGGGAAGACAAGGCGGCAGCGGGAAAGGGCGCTCTGAATATATTAAGCCTCCAGGAGATCGAAAAGGAACACATCCTGAAGGTGCTAAGCCACGCCCGCTGGCACCTCGGAAATTCCTGCAAGCTTCTCGGGATATCACGTCCCACGCTGCGGCAGAAGCTCAAGGAATACGGCATCTCCATACACCCTTATTCACCATAAGGGATGCCCCTTATCCTGCGCTGGCATCTTAATTGCAGTATATCTTATCTGTAATTATGAAAACCCTGCGGCAGATAAGGAACGAGCATGTGCTTCAGGTCCTTAACCAGACGAACTGGGACTTGAAGAAAGCCAGTGAAATGTTGAAGGTATCAGAGGGTTTCCTGAAAAAAGAGATCAGGAAGATAGGCCAGTCCAAAGCCCCGCAGCATACGGTAAAAACCAATAAATAAAAATTACGCCTGCCGGTTCTTCCTGTACGATGGACCGTAAATTGAAAATAAATTTCAAATAATGAAAGAATAATACAGAGACAGTGCGACATACGATCGTTCTATTTTATTAACTAATTGAAATAATTTAATATACTGCGTAAAACACTCTTCGGCATAATTATTGCTTACCATATGGTTACACCAATGGCACATCACTGAGTGATAGGGGTACAAATCAAAAAACGAGGGGGTTATTATGAGAAGATTGGTCTTTTTTATAACAATTTTAATGTTCATTGCTTTTGCGGTTCCTCTGCCGTCCGTTGCCGCTGAGAAGCCGATCGTGATCGGGGCTCCGCTTGCCACCGCTTTCCTCTATGGCTGGGATGCCGAGAGAGGGATAAAGCTTGCGGTGGAAGAGATCAACAAGGCAGGCGGCGTGAACGTCAAAGGCAAAAAGAGGCCTTTTGCCGTAGAGGTCATCGATACGAGAGACCTTGAGCCCGGCGTTCCTGTCAGCGAGGCATTGCTCGGGCTTGAAAAGCTTATTCTCGAGAAGAAAGCGGATTTCATAATCGGGGGCCCAGTCCGTTCAGAGGCTGCGCTCGCTGCCATGGACCTGCTCAACAAATATAAGAAGATAAGCATCCTGACGACAGGCGTTCTTACGCCAGCCTATCAGAAAAAGATTGCGGATAATTATGATAAATACAAATACTGCTTCAGGAACACGAGCCACGTGGGCGTAATGATGAACGAGTTCATCACCATGCTCGAAGACCTGAGGAAGTCCCACGGTTTTGACAAGGCCGCCGTCATGGTGCAGGACGTGGCGCACGCGAGGGCGGGCGGAGAGGCAATGAAGAAGGGGCTTACAGCCAAGGGATGGAAGGTCTCTGACACGAAGATATATCCCACAGGGACAACGGACTACTCCGTCGGGCTTAACGATTCCGGAAAGTTCGGCGCCCAGATACTTTTCATCTGGATGGATATGCCCGAGAGCGCGGTGCTCCTGAAACAGTGGAGCGATATGAAGCTGAAATCGCTTCCCGTCGGGTTTGTGTGTGCAGCGGAGCAGCCGGGTTTCTGGAAGGCCTCGGCGGGCCGCGGCGAATATCTGATCGTCAACCTTGTCAACGGCGGAAATGCGCCGGCAAAGATAACGCCGTGGACGATGAAATTTTCCGATGCCTATAAAAAGAAATGGGGCCTGGAGCCTGAGGGCTATGGCACATCGTCAAGCTATATGGCTGTCTACCAGTTGAAAGACGCCATCGAAAAGGCCGGGTCCACGGATTCAGACGCGGTCATCAAGGGCCTCGAGAACAGCGACATCATGGGCGTATACGGCAGAATGCGCTTTGACAAGAAATCGCACCAGATCATTCCCTCGCTGGATCCGAAAGAGGGCGCTGTCACCGGCATTATTCAATGGCAGCAGGGAAACAGGGTGCAGGTGTTTCCGCCTAAGGCCGCTGCAGGGAAAGTGCTGCTGCCGCCTTGGATGAAATAAAAGGAAAAGGACAGGTATGCATATCATCATATACGGCATCATTAACAGCATTACCCTTTCCTTGGTATCGCTGGGGTTTACCCTGGTATACAGCATCAGCAGGGTGCCGAATTTTGCCCACGGCGCCCTCTATATCTTATCAGGATATCTCGTATGGTTGTTTATCAACAAGTTTGCCGGTTTTCCTTATCCCTTTGCGATCATTGCCGCCATCGGCCTCACGGCCGTTGTGGGGGCCTTGATCTACAGGTTCATACTGATCCGCATCAGGGGGATGGAGATATCGGAGATCATCGCAACATATGCAATAGGGCTCGCTATCCTGGAAGGGTTGAGATGGGGAGGGCTGAGGGGCGGCACCTTCACCCTCCCGACATTTATAGCGGGCTCAGTAAATTTATTTGATGTGAGCGTCGATTACCAGCGTATTATCATTGTGGGCGTTGGAATATTAACCTTCATCTTCCTCTATGTTTTTACGCGTTACACGAAGATCGGCCTCGCCTTACGCGGCATTGCCCAGGACGAAAGGGCGGCGATGATGCTGGGGATCAATTCCGACATGACCGCTATTGTGTCCCTTGCTATCGGGTCGGCGCTTTCCGGTTTTGCAGCAGTACTGCTCCTGCCTCTCGGCAATATCGTTGTAGAGACAGGATACAATGTGTTGATCTTTGCCATTGCAGTCTGCGTTATCGGGGGGCTGGGAAGCTGGGGGGGAACTATCGTTGCTTCTTTCGTGATCGGTTTTGCCCAGATCCTTACAGAGGCCTTTATCTCTACACATTATCAGATGGTCGTAGCTCTCCTTGCGATCATTGTTACGCTGCTCGTCAAGCCCTCAGGGATATTCGGCAAGCAGAAAGAACTTGAGGAACGGGTGTAGCCTATGGAAATGATGCGAAAAGAAAGGATCGACAGAGGACTCAAGGTCCGTACGGAGGGTCTCTATGCGATCTCCTCCTACCGTGAGATCTTATATCTCATGGGCCCAAGGCTTCTTCTTATCGTAGGTGTCATAGCACTCCCCTTTATTTTTGAGCTCGCGCCTTACTGGAAGAGGGTCATAAATATTATGTTCGTTTATGCCCTTCTTGCCCTTTCTTTTGATTTTCTAGCAAATTACGTGGGGCTTGTCTGTCTCGGGGGCGCCTTTTTGACCGGTGTGGGAGGATATTTTTCGGCGATCTACAATGTGTATCTTTCCTTTCCTACATACCTTGCTATTCCATGCGCCACCATCACAGGCGCCGCATTCTGTACGCTATGCCTTATACCGTGCTTGCCGCTCAGGGGTGTTTATTTTGCCATTGTGACGCTCATGTACCCCCTGCTTTTTACGCGTATCATCGAGGCGCTGGACATCCTTGGCGGTACGAACGGGATCACGGGGGTGGATGGTTTTGCGAACCAGTACGTTGAGCATTATATAATTATCCTGGTAGTCATCGGTTTTCTTTTCGGTATGAGGCGATTTGTCAACCAGGATATAGGCCTCGTGCTGCGCGGCGTGAAGGACAACGACCAGTCGGTGAGGGCCTCTGGGATCGATGTTACGCGCATGAAGATCCTTGCTGTTTTTGTGGCATCGCTGATCGGCTGCTTTGGGGGCGCCTATATGGCGCACCTTTACATGTGGGCGGGTATTTCCCTTTTTGCGCTTGATTTTTCCATTATCCCCATTGCCTCTGTTGTCATCGGGGGCGGAGGCACGCTCGTAGGCGCGTTAATAGGAAGTTTTATCCTTGTGCCGCTTTCAGAGATCCTGAGGGCCTTCGGGACGTTCCGTATCGTTATTTATTGCATCATACTCACAGGATTCATCGTCTTCAAGAGCGAGGGGCTAATGATATTCATGCAGAGAAAGTATCACCAGTTTGAACGGTGGGTGAAGGTATGAGCGAAGAACCGATACTTTCAGTAAAAGGTATTTCAAAATCATTCGGCGGCCTGAAGGCGCTTATGGACGTCAGCTTTGATGTCCAGAGAGGCGAGGTATTCGGCATCATAGGGCCGAACGGCTCCGGCAAGACCACCATTATAAACTGCATCACCGGGTTTATAAGTACGCTTGCCGGTAAGGTATATTTTAAAGGGAAAGAGATAACAGGCTGGAAGCCGCACAAGATCGCCGACGCGGGGATCGCAAGGACATTCCAGATCATGAGGCCCTATTATTCGCTGCCGGCATATAAGAACCTCATCATCCCGCTTTGGTCGCCGAGGGCAAGAAAGACGGGCGGATGGCGCGGCGGAGGAAAGCATGGCGACAGGGATACCGTGGCAGTGGATATCCTCGAGGAGATCGGCTTCGAAAGGGATTCGCGCGTTCCTTACAAGCTCTCTTCGACCTTGCCGACTGGTTACCAGAAGAGGCTTGAGCTGGCACGGTGCATGGCGCTGCGGCCTGAGATCATCTTCTGCGACGAGGTCTTTTCGGGCTTGAGCATGAGCGAGATCGCCGGTATGCTTCCCCTCATCGAGAAGATGAGGGACGAAGGCATCACGCTTATCATGGTCGAACACAGGCTGCGGGAACTTTTCAGGGTTGCAACGAGGGTCATGGCGCTTAATTTTGGCGAAAAGATCACCGAAGGCGAGCCTTCTTTTGTCATTGAGGACAAGAGGGTGAGGGAAGCCTATCTTGGAACTGAAGAGGTGTAGACACGATGTTTGAAGCCTTTGAACTTATGGTCTTTTATGAAAACATGATAGCGCTTAACAACGTGAGCATAACCTGCGATGAAGGAAAGATCGTTGGTGTCTTCGGTTCAAACAGCGCTGGGAAGAGCACGCTCATGTATGCCCTCTCGGGCATCGTCCTGGACATCAAGAAAAAGGAAGATATGCGCGGCGGGGAGCGGATCTCTGTGTTCGGAAGGGTATTTTTTAACGGCAATGATGTAACGACCATTGAGCCGCACCAGCGTGCTCGGATGGGCATCGTTCTCTGCCCTGAGCGAAGGAGGATATTCGCAGAGAGCTCGGTCATGGAGAATCTGAAGATAGGGGCGTACCTTGCCACCAGCAGGGAGACGAGAGAGAATATAGACTACGTGCTGGACCTTTTCCCGCGATTGAAAGACCACCTGAAGAGACAGGGCGGGTTCTTAAGCGGCGGCGAGCAGCAGATGCTCGCGATCGGGCGCGCGCTCATGGCGAACCCGAAGGTCCTTCTCCTCGATGAGCCGCTCATGGGATTAAGCCCTGCGTATCAGGACATCGTTATCAATGGAACGAAGGCGATAAGGGATACAAAGGGCATTTCTATCGTCGTTACAGAGCAGTACGCGCGGCCCGTTATGCCCATCATAGATTTTGCATACATCCTTGAGAACGGTTCGAGCGTTCTTTCCGGCACGCGGGAAGAGTTGATGGACAACCCGGACGTGAAAGCTGCATATTTTGGTGTATAAGGGGCACATATATGGGATCCTTTGAACATGAGTATACCTTCTCCCGTTTTTACGAGATGTGTAAAAAGTACTCGGACAAAACCGCTCTTGTATATCTCGGGGAACGGTTCACGTACGGATATCTCGAGACGCTCGTCGATAAATTTGCAACGGGCCTTTTAAATCTCGGCATAAAAAAGCAGGACAGGGTAATGCTCTATATCTCAAACAGCCCTCAGTGGATCATCTCGAATTTTGCGATAAACAGGATCGGGGCGGTTACCGTGCCGGTGTCGCCGATATACACGGCCTTCGAGATCGAATATATGATAAAGGACGCCGGCATCGATACGGTCATATGCCTTGACACAAATTATGTATACGTGAAAGAGGTAATGGAGAGGACCAATCTGGCAAGGGTCATCGTCACGAACCTCATAGATCTCGTCTCTCCATGGAAGCGCTTGGTCGCTCATATGTTTGACAAGGTACCGAAAGGGAACGTGGAGGCAAATGAAAAGGTCCATTTTTTTATGGATGTTCTGAAGAGCGGCGTGACCAAGCCGCCTGCCGTTGAGATCGATCCCGTTAAGGACCTTTCTTACATTATGTACACAGGCGGCACGACGGGCTTTCCGAAAGGCGTGCCCGGCAACCATATCGGCGAGGTCTCTTATATCCGGGACATTATGGACGATGTGATCGGCGAGTTCATTCATGAAGGCAGCGATGTGGTGCTCATGATCAACCCCCTTTTCCATATCATGGCAAAGGGCTTTATGATCGCCTTCGGCTTCAATTACGGGAATACGGTAGTGCTCATGCCGATCCCCGAAGTGGATCCTGTACTTTCCGCCGTTGAGCGCTATAAGGCGCGATGGATGCTCGGCGTCCCTGCCCTTTACCGGATGATACTTGAGAATGACCGGCTCGATCAGTATGACCTCAGTTCGCTGCGCTATTGTTACTGCGGGGGCGATGTCCTGCCCGTAGAGGTCTTCAAGACATGGAAGGAAAAATACGGGGTGCCTTTGTATCAGGTCTATGGCTCAACAGAGATAGGCCACGTTACGTACAGCCCGCTGTCCAAGGAGCCTTCCGCAACGACGATCGGAAAGCCGCTTAAGACAAGAAAATCGATCGTTGTGGACAGGGAGACGCTGGAAAAACTTCCGCCCGGAGAACTCGGTGAGCTATGCGTCACCTCGCCGTACCCGATAAAGGAATACCTGAACAAGCCTGAAGAGACGAGCTATTCTTATGTCGAGATCTACGGAGAGACCTATTACAGGATGGGCGACTTCGTGAAAATGAATGAAGAAGGCGAGCTCGAATTCGTTGAGAGGACCGCGGACATCATCAAATACAAGGCGTACAGGGTTTCCGCGTCGGAAGTCGAGGCGGTCCTTCAGGACCACCCTACGGTCATCGGCGCCTGCGTTGTCGGCATCCCTGATCCGAAGGTCGGCGAGAGGATCAAGGCCATCGTTGTCCTGAAGGAGGACGCCAAGGGCATCGGCAGCGCCGAACTTACCAGGTGGTGCCGTGACAGGCTTGCCCCATACAAAATCCCTGGTTATATAGAGTTCAGGGATATGCTTCCCAAATCGAAAGTAGGCAAGCTGCTAAGGCGCGAGATCAGAGACGAAGAGAAGAGGAAACAGGAAAAAGAGAAGAAGAAGAGAGCATCATGAACTGTTACCGGGACATTCGCTTGTGGATATCCCGGTGACCCTCCCCCAATATCAGCTATTGGTTCTTGCATCACTTGCCGGCTTGCAGACATGCAGGCCGGCAAACCCTTAAAAATGAAACCTGCTCATAGCTGATAGCTCATAGCAACAGCAAGAACCGGGTAGGAAGTAAGCAGTATGCACAAAAATCTTTTACTGCCTGCTCCCTGCTTCTTACTCTGTTTGGCCTTTGCTATGAGCCGTGAGCCATGAGCTTATTCTATGTATCGAGCAGAGAAGGCGACGCCCAGTTCTCTCCTCCCGGTATGAGGGTTTTTGCCAGGTCTTTTATCGACAGGATCCCTACCAGTTTCTCGCCGTCGAAGACGAGGAGATGCCTGATATCCTTGGCGACCATGAGCTTGACGCATTGTTCTGCGGTGTCGTCGGGTCTGACCGAATGGAATTTTGAAGTCATGGCATCCTTCACGGCGGTTTCACTTGATTTTTTGCCCAGGAGGACCACCTTCCTTGCGTAATCCCTTTCCGAAAGGATCCCTACCGGCCGGCCGCCGTCGATGACAACGAGGACGCCTATATCCTTTGCGCTCATGAGCTTCAGCGCTTCCAGCATCGTGGCATAGGGTGATATCGACCAGATGTCATGTCCTTTCGAGTGAAGAATTTCTTTGACGGTTTGCATGACCTACCTCCGCATTCAAATTTTACTTTGTTCTGTGCGACCTTATATTCTTATATACCCTATAATTATTTTGTGCAACTAAAAGAAGATAATCAATGAATAGCCGTCAGCTGTCAGCACACAGCAGTCAGCTGAAACAAAAGAGGTAGCTGATCATGGCTTACGGTGTTATTTCTCGCCGAACGCCGAACGCATCACGCCGAACGGTTTCTTTAAGAACTCGATATACGATATACGAACTACGATATACGGCTTTTCACGATATACGGCTTTTACAGTACGGCAGGCTAAGCCCGTTCTTAAAGAGGATGCGGGTAGAGGTGTCCGACGGCGTTGAAGGCCTGCCGTGGTCTATGTTCTCTGGTACGAAGCCCTTTTTGTAGCCTTCAAAATCGGGATCCCACGGAAAAACGACGAAGGGCTGGCCGGGCAGATCAACGTAGACAGGCTGGACAGCCCTTGTTGTTTCTCTGTCTTTTAATGAAAGGAGAACATCGCCGATAGTTGTGAAGCGGGCAAGGTTTTCGAGGGATGCAATGGTGGGCGGCATGAGGGTCATGGCGCCCCTGAGGTTTTCTTCCAGCGCATCACGCGGGGAGACCCATCGTCCTTCCGTTGCCTCTTTCCCGTCAGCATGAGCTTTCTGGAACTCAGGCATGGCGGCTATGAAAAAATGCGTATAAAACCGGAGAGGTTGTCCCTCAGGCGTGATCCAGTGGGCAAAGTGGGTGAGCTGGTCAAGGGTATAGATAAGGTCCTCCTTCTCCGCCAGGCGGGCAAGGGTGATCTCGCCCTTCGTGAGAAGCTCCCTGTAGCCGTCGAAACGTTGTTGAACGGACGCATCGTCCATAGCAACAGGCACGCCGGTGCCACGTACGGCAAAAAGAACCCCTGCTTCTTCAAAGAGTTCCCTGACGCCCGTTACCCGGAAGGTAAGGCGGTCCTCTTCTGAAAGCGCTTTCACGGGCGCTCCCTGTGCTTTTGCTGGCGATGCGCCCCTGCAGCGGACACGGATTTTTTGGTCGTTGTCCTGCTTGTCCATCATCCCGCCCGGAAAAACGTATGCTCCTGCCATAAACTTTTGCTGTTCTGAGCGCTTTAAGAGGAAGACCTTCAGCCCCTGAGGCTTTTCTTCTTTCAGCAATATGACCGCCGCCGATCTCTTAGGAACCATGTTCTTCATTTCCTGTCTCCTATGTATAAGCTATCAGCAGTCAGCTCTCAGCTATCAGCCTTTTGTGCTGCTTGCCGGCTATGCGTTGATTTTTTTCTCCCGCCTTCTGAGTTTTTGAACTCTCCGCTCTCCGCCCTTTGCTCTCCGCTGCCTTTACAGGTTCTCCTTCGCCCAGGCGATCCGTTTTTCCGGTGTTGTAAATATTTCTGTCGGCGCCGCATCAACACTTTCAAGCCTTTTCAATAAGCCGCCCTTATTCGCCATCTGAATAGCAAGGCCCGGACGGGCATTCAGTTCAAGAAGCACCGGACCCCGGTCCCGGTCGATGACAATGTCGACGCCAACGTAGCACAGGTCTGTCATATCGGTGGCGAGCGCGGCGATGGAAAGCATCGTGTCCCAGTGGGGCACCTTCAGGCCGCTTACCGGGTTGCCCGTGTCGGGATGGTGCGTGACGATCTGTGATTTATGGACGGCGGTGATCGTATGCCCTGTCCCAAGTTTGATCCCTGCGCCTATCGCGCCGCGGTGAAGGTTTGCCTTTCCGTCGGAATCCTTTGTCGGGAGCCGCACCATTGCCATCACAGGCACGCCCCGGTAAACGATGATCCTCACATCGGGAACCCCCTGGTAGGTAACGGCGGAAAAGACCTGATCGGGATGAATAAGGGATTCTATGATCGCATGGTCTTCCTGCCCTTGCAAAGAGAATATGCCTGAAAGGATGTCAGATATGTGATAGCCCAGGTATTCAAGAGCGACCGCCTTCCCGCTTTGCGTAAGAAATATCTTTTCTGTACGTTCCGTGATAAGGATGATGCCGCTCCCTCCGGAACCGCTTGCAGGCTTGACAACAAATTCCTTTATGCCCTCCAGCATCGTCTTGAGATTCTTCATGCTGCCGTGGTTCTTGATGATGTGAAAAAGTACAGGGGTCGGTATCCCGTATTGCTTTGCAAGCTCCTTGGTGAGCACCTTGTTGTCCACAAGGGGGTAGCGGGATCGCGGATTGCAGCGCATAATATATTCGGCATTACGATTGTTGATGCCGAGAACGCCCGCATCTCTCAGCTGTTGAAATGCCTTTCCTATCATGATGGGCTGCGAAATTCCCGAAAACGGGAAAGCTCTGAAAGCCTGTAGCCGGTGTATCTGCCGACGAGGATCTGCAGGGCGCCTATGGCAAGAAGAAGTTCAGGATATATGAAGAATGTAAGCTGGAGCGTCTCCGAGCTGATGATGAGGTACGTGATGAAGGCAACTGCAGCGCTCCCCGCAGAGGTCTGCAATGCGGTACGGATCCCGTGCTCTTCCACAACAACAAAAAATCGTTCTATCGTCATGACGAGGATAACGAAGGGAAGGAGGCCGACCGCCATAACCTGGCGCAGCCCGAACTTGTTGCCGAAGAGGGCAAGGAGCGTAAAAGAGACTATGACCAGCGTGAGCAGCACGGACATGCGGGGTACGAGAAGGAGGCGGAGCCGGTCAAGAAAGCGGCGCGCAACATAACCGATCAGGATGACGCCCGCGAATATGGAAAGCCCGTATGTCAGCCCCGTATTGCGGAATGAGAGCGCCATCAGGACGGGCATGAATATGCCGAATGTTGGAAAGCCGATTATATTGCGGAGTATACATATGAGGAGGGCGCCGATGGGTACGAGGAGAAGGATGCGGAAGGTCTGTTGAAATTCGGTGGGAAGGCGAAAAAGCGACCAGCGGTCGAGAAACCGCTCCGAACGGCTGATATGTTCATAATTGTACCGCCACTGGCCGACGACCTGCCGGTTGATGTCCCAACGGATATCGCTGATCCCGCCGCCCGAGACATGCACAACCGGTGCGCCGTCGTAGGTAAGCGGCAAAAGCGTGGACTGGTCTTTCAGCGTTTCCTTTCCGTCAGCGCTGAAGATCCCCCATGTCTGTCCGTTCCATGCTTCTATCCAGGTAAGGGGTTTTGTGACGATGCCCTCGGCGAGCCTGATGCCGTCGACAACCCTTGCGGGGATCGATGCCGCCCTGAAGAGAACAGGGAGCAGGGTTGGGCGGTCATGGCTTTCCTCCAGGCGTTTAAGGAGCGTAAGCTCGGGAGAAGGCCTTTCGCCGGAGTCTCGCACCAGCTGCAGGATGGCCCCGATCCTCTCCGGAAGGGGAAGAGGCTTGATCTTTTCGGTGATCTTTTCAGCCGCTGCCTGCTCATCTTTACCTGTCAATGGCGGGTACTTGTTCAAAGCGGGAGGCGCCGGCTTTGCGGTTCCCGGGGAACGCAAAAGGATCGTCGCACGATACGAGGCAATCTCACCGTCGCGGTCTGTCTGCCCGGTCCATACCCCGTACCGCCCCGATTCTTTTCTGAAGAGGTTGAAGTTTAGCGATCCCGAGCCGAAATTCTCCTCTGATATGATCAGCCCTGCCCGCTCTGATGGCAGGGCGATGGAGAGGGTCGCGCTGCCGTCAGAGCTCTTGATATGTCCGTCAAACTTGAAATGGAATGCCTTCCCCGTGGCTATCGGCAGGGCAGGATACCCGAGGCCGAAGATACGGTAGAGAAGAAGAACGGCGGTGATAATGAAAAGGCTGAACGCCAGCAGAAGCGCAGGACGTTTCATCGTGGCGGTGCCCCTGGACAGTCGGGGACGGTGCATTTTGTCTGAGCACAGTCGATGACAAAATTATTCATAAGGACGTTCCTTCCGAGAAGCATCGGGTACTGTACGCCGGAGCGGTCATTCAGGTTGACCTTTACGGGAAGACGTTTTGAGGCTATACAGATCTCAAGTTCCACGACGACCCTTTTTTCACGTGCTTCGGCAGACCTTATCGTTTTCCGTTTTACGATGGGAAGGCTCAATTCAATGCCGCTGTATTGCGGAGCTAATTTAAATGTTACGGTATTGCCCTTTATTTTTATATCCCTTGCATCGAGGGATGATGATGCGGCGCCCGTATCGACACGTGCAGGGAGGATGATGCCCCATGGCAGAAGCATGACGTCCTCCGTTACTCCAATATGGACCTTTTCTGAGGCATCCGTCTTTTTCACTGCGATGAGCATGAGCAACATGCATGATAATACGAGCGTTAAGGACAGACAGATCTTTTTATTTTTCCGGTTGTTGATGGAAAATATTGCCGGCGTCCGATGATGCATAGAAGAGATTATACCACACGATATTTTGATTTCGTTCAAAAAACTGCCCCGTGTATTGTTTATATAGTATGCCATATGTGGTATAATAAACTCCAGGGGAAGCGATCCATGGGTTTTGTGCGAGAACCGGCAGTGAGCGGCATGTTTTATCCTGATGACCCGGGAGCGCTCAAAAAGGATATAGAAAGATACTTCAGGAACGCCGATGCCCCCCCCGTCCCCGGTGAGGTTACCGGCATTATTGCGCCGCACGCAGGGTACATGTATTCCGGACAGGTGGCGGCATACGGCTTTAAGGCAATCGTGAGCAAGCCATTTGATACGGTTATAGTGCTGGCGCCAAGCCACAGGATACATTTTGAAGGGGTTGCCGTCATGGAAAAGGGCAGCTACAAGACGCCCCTTGGCCTGGTAGGGGTCGATGAGGAGACTGTCGCAGATCTCGTAAGATCGTCGGCCGCGATAAGGCCGTTTGTTGAAGCCCATAAGGGCGAACACTCCCTTGAGGTACAGATCCCTTTTTTGCAGTCCGCCTTGAAAGATTTTACCATTGTTCCGCTGATAATGGGTACCCAGACCGTTGACCTTTGCGTCGCGTTATCAGATTGCATTGAGGGCGTGATCCGTAGGGGCCGCAGGCAATGTCTCGTCGTTGGAAGCACTGACCTGTCTCATTACCACCCATATTCGACGGCGGTAAAGCTTGACAGTGTTATTGTAAGCCATCTCGAAGATTTTGATGTTCCGGGCATGGTCAAAGACCTCAATGAGGACAAGGGAGAGGCGTGCGGAGCCGGGCCGATGCTTACAACGATGATGGTGTCGGATAAGCTCGGCGCCCAACACAGCCGGGTAATGAAATACGCCAATTCAGGCGATGTCTCCGGTGACAGAAGCGCCGTTGTCGGCTATGTATCGGCAGTATTTTATAAGTCCTGACAGGTGTTGCCGGTGGATCTCTCCGAAAAAGACAGAGGCCAGCTTAAACAGATAGCGCGCGATACGATAGAGGGCGTTCTCTTCGGTACAGACAAGGAGCCTTCGGGGATACCGGCAATCCTGAAAGAGAAAAGGGGCGCCTTTGTAACCGTAAAGAAAAGGGGTGAGCTCAGGGGCTGCATAGGGTACATAAAGGGCTTCCTGCCTCTTCATGAAACGATCCGGGAGATGGCAATCCAGGCGGCATTCCACGATCCCCGCTTTAGCCCCGTCAGCAAGAACGAATGGGAGGATATCGATATAGAAATCTCTGTCCTCACCCCGATGAAGAAGATTGACGACGTGAACGAGATAAAGGTCGGCGTACATGGCCTGTACATCGAGAAAGGCGCATATTCAGGCCTTTTGCTCCCACAGGTCGCTACAGAATATGGCCTGGACAGGACGGCCTTTCTCGAGCACACTTGTTATAAGGCGGGGCTTCCGAAAGATGCGTGGAAGTCAAAAGACATTCAAATCTATATCTTTTCGGCGGAAGTTTTTTGAGGCGCAAGGAAGCTGCCGACCGTCAGCCATTGCTCAGGCCCTGACGGAAAAATTTGAAGGAGTTTGACGCATGATCGACAAAAAGATGCCAATCGAAGAGATCGTAAAAAAATATCCGGAGACTATCCCGGTCTTCGAAAAATACGGGTTGGGCTGCGTTGGATGCCAGGCTGCCCTCTTTGAGGATATCCAGCAAGGAGCTGAGATCCATGGCATCGACATTGACAAGCTTTTGAACAGCCTCAACCAGGCTCTTGAAAAAGGCCGACGATAGTCGTTCAGCCGGAATTATGAAGCCGATCTATACAGTTATTCTTGCCGCGGGGGCGTCAAGCAGGCTTGGATACAATAAGCTGCTCGTCGCGATAGATGGCGAGACGGTCATCAGAAGGGCCGTAGCGCCTTTCCTGCGGCCTTCCATAGAAAAGGTCATTGTTGTTACGGGGAATGCGACTGATGCGATCGCTCGGGAACTTGCAGGGTTTCCCCTGGAAATTATCCACAACAAGGATCACGCACAAGGCATGTCAACTTCCGTTAAGGCTTCGCTGCCCTTTCTTGCAAAGGCGCGGGGTGTTTTTTTTCAGCTTGGAGATAAGCCTTTTGTCGCCGATGAGATCGTAGACGTGATGATCAAGGCATTTTTCGCGGAAAAAGCCCCGATCGTACTGCCCTTATTCAAAGGCGAAAAAGGGCACCCGGTCCTGATCGATATTCAGCGCTATGGCGACGAGATCGCACTTCTCGAGGGCGACAGAGGGTTAAGGGAAATTATAGAAAAACATTCTGAAGATGTGCTATACATAGAGGGTGAAGAAGGAAACATCTTTGATATTGATTCAGTAGAAGAGATCAATCTTTTAAGAGAAAGGGGTTACAAAGTTGAAAAAGGTAAATGTTGAAGAGGCGCTCGGCACTGTCCTTGCCCATGATATTACCGAGATCATTCCCGGCAAGAAGAAGGACGTCGCGTTCCGGAGAGGAAAGGTCATTGAGAAAGAGGACATAGAGAAGCTCCTGGACCTGGGCAAAAGGAGCCTCTATGTTTTTGAGGGTGAGATCAAGGGAGTGCATGAGAACGAGGCGGGCATGAGGATAGCGCAGGCCATCATGGACGAGCACATGGAGCCATTGCCCCCAAAGGAAGGCAAGGTACAGATCATAAGCAAGGTGAACGGGCTTTTTTATGTCAACGACAGGTACCTTTACGAGATGAACAGGATAAAGGACGTCCTCTTGAGCACGGTCCCGAACAGGCACCCTGTCAAGCCCGGCGATATTGTTGCGGCAACGAGGATCATCCCCCTATATATCAAGGAGCGCGAGCTGAAGAAGGTTGAGCGGACAGGCGAGCAAGGCGTTATAAGGATCAGCCCTTTCAGGCAGCTCACGGTAGGCCTGGTGATCACGGGGAGCGAGGTCTACAGTGGGAGGATACCCGATGGTTCCCATGTCGTTGAGAAAAAGATAAAAGGCTACGGGTTGAAAGTGGTTGATAAAAAGATCGTGTCTGACGACATCTCGATGATCAGGGATGCTGTCCTGGCGCAGCTTGACATGGGGACAGATATCGTTATGACAACAGCAGGCCTTTCTGTCGACCCTGACGATGTGACGAAGGATGGCATAGAGGCAACCGGCGCGGAGGTCTTGTTCTACGGGACCCCTGTCTTTCCCGGGGCCATGTTCCTCGTCGCGCGCCTGAAGGGAAAGTATATCCTGGGCGCCCCGGCATGCATCTATTATAACAGATATACCGTTATGGATATTATACTGACGCGGATCATGGCCGGCGAAAAGATGCACAAAAAGGATATGGTAAAACTGTCGTACGGAGGATTATGCCTGCAATGCAGTGTTTGCCATTATCCGACCTGTTTTTTCGGGAAAGGGCCTTAATGGATTTGAAATTTGAGATTTGAAATTTGAAATGTATGGAGGACGGAATTGAATAATATGCGCGATCTAACAGTATTGATAAAGGGTGCCGGCGAGATGGCAAGCGGCATTGCCTGCAGGCTTTTTATGGCGAATATTACAAAGATAGTGATGACAGAGATCCGGAAGCCTATCACGGTGAGGAGAACGGTTGCGTTTTCCGAATGCGTATACGAAGGAAAGGCAAAGGTAGAGGGCGTTGCGGCGGAGCTGGTTCATAACGTCAAAGACGTGGAACGTGCCTGGAAGAAAAAACGGATCGCTGTCCTTATAGACCCCAAATGGAAGGCGGTGTCCGCCCTGAAGCCCGACGTGATCGTTGATGCCATTATGGCAAAGAAAAACCTGGGGACAAAAAAGAATGAAGCACCCCTCGTAATCGGCGTGGGACCGGGCTTCAACGCGCCTGCCGACGTACACGTGGTTGTCGAAAGCAACAGGGGACAGGACCTCGGCAGGGTTATGTACAGGGGGTCGGCAGAGTCCCACACGGGAGTTCCAGGGCCTGTCATGGGATACACAAAAGAACGGGTGCTGCGGTCGCCCCGAGCCGGAACAGTAAAGCATGCCAACAAAAACATCGGTGATCGTGTGAAAAAAGGAGAGATCGTGGCCTACGTGAATAAGACCCCCATAGAGGCGCCTTTCGACGGCGTTCTCAGAGGGCTTATCCGCGAGATAAAGGTTCCGGCCAACGAGAAGATAGGGGATATAGATCCTCGCGGGAAAAAGCAATGGTGTTACACAATAACCGAAAAGGCGAGGGCGATCGGCGGCGGCGTGCTGGAAGGGATAATGCATGCATATAATGTGAACCATAGTTAAGCAGGATATCTAAGGAGATATTGTAGTTGAACAGGAATCCTAAATTCGAATATCGAAATCCTAAACAAGCACAAATGTTCAAATTAGCAAATATCAAAGCACAAATAACATGTATTTGTTTTGAACATTTGATATTTAGATTTAGATATTGTTTAGAATTTAGATATTAGAATTTCGTGCTTGGCTTAATATTAGGTGCTTAGAAATCAGCGTTTTCTCACAGGGGATGATAATGAACATTTATGAAACCATAGAACAGTATCTCAAAGAGGGCAAAGGCGGTATCCTTGCAACGGTTATCTACCGGGCCGGCTCTGCACCGAGAGATGTAGGCGCTAAGATGCTGGTGGCGGAAGATGGAAAATGTTTCGGAACCATCGGCGGCGGCAGGCTTGAGGCTGATACGTGCAGGGAAGCAATGAGCATAATGAATACAAACAAGCCAAAAATACTCAATATAAGGATGGATTCCGACGCGATAGCCGCTGACGGCATGCTCTGTGGCGGAAACGTAGATGTCCTCCTTGAACCCGTCATGAAGAAATATGCAGGGATATATAAAAGGGTCGGAGAGATGCTGCAGGACGATCTGCCGGGCATTGTCGCGACGAAGTTCGGCGGCGGCGCGTTCTCAAAGACGCTGATAGAAGAGAGCCTTGCTGTAAAAGGGGATTTGCTGCCGGAGAAAGAAATAAAAGAACTGAGTTGTTATCTGCAGGAGAAGAAGCCTTGCATAGCGAACGGAACGGTCATTGAGCCTCTCCAGTCGCAACCGGTGCTCTATATTTTCGGCGCGGGGCACATATCGCAGTTTCTTGCCGAAATCGCCGAGATCGTTGATTTTCATGTTGTTGTCATTGATGACAGGGAGGAATTCGCGAACAGGGAGCGCTTCCCGGGCGTTGCCGAGATCATAGTCGATGATTTTCATAATGTCTTCGATCGCCTCAGCTTTACCGGAAAAGAGTATACGGCGATCGTTACGAGGGGGCATCAATACGACGCCCATGTATTGGAAGAGGTATTGAGAAAAAAAACAAAGTACGTAGGTATGATAGGAAGCAAAAGAAAGGTCATGATAATATTGGACCATATGCGGAAAGCCGGTTTTGATGAGAAGGCCGTGGCAGGCGTTCATGCGCCGATCGGCTTGGGCATCCACGCGGAGACGCCACAGGAGATAGCGGTGAGCATCGTCGCAGAGCTTATAGCGGTACGGAGAACAAAGTAACCTTTCATGGAAGATATCGTGTTTGACGAACAGGAAGACCTCGTAAAGACGGAAGACGAAGGCGCTCTTCCCGCGCAGTTCGACCCCCTTAAACGGTACCTCTCGGAATTGTCTAAATATCGCGTACTCTCGAAAGAAGAGGAGTTTGAGATCGCGAAAAAGGTCTATGAGAACAGAGACAGGGACGCTGCTCAACAGCTTATCATGTCGAACCTGAGGCTGGTCGTCAAGATATCCCTTGAGTATTACAACACCTACCTCAACATCCTCGACCTTATCCAGGAAGGAAACGTCGGGCTTCTCCACGCGGTGAAGAAATACAATCCATATAAAGGAACAAAATTCTCAACCTATGCCTCTTTCTGGATCAGGGCGTATATCCTTAAGCATATTATGGATTCCTGGAGCCTTGTAAAGATAGGGACAACGCAGAGCCAGAGGAAGCTGTTTTACCGGTTGAACAAGGAGAAGCAAAAACTCGAAGCGCTGGGCATCTTCCCCGCCCCGCAGCTCCTCGCGAGCACCCTTGACGTGAAAGAAGGAGAGATCGTGGATATGCAGAAGCGGCTGGCCTACGGAGACGTCTCCCTGGGCGCTCCCCTGCACGACGAGAGCGATGATACGATCATGGACTTGATAAAAACCGATGAAAACGTTGAGGAGATCGTCGCCGATAAGGAAAAGAACAGGATTATCACCGAAAAGGTGGCCGAATTTAAAAAGACCCTGAACGAGAAGGAGCTTTTTATCTTTGAGAACAGGATGCTCTCGGAAGAGCCTTTGACGCTGCAGGAGATAGGAACAAAATTTCGCATCTCCAGGGAACGGGCACGGCAGATCGAGAACAGGGTCCTGAAGAAATTCAAGGACAGGTTCAAGGGCGAATTCAAAAAATTCGATTTCTAACCCACAGTAGATCGTATATAGTATATCGCATATCGAAGATCCTTGATGAAGCCGTTCGGGGTCAAGCGTTCAAGGTCTGATGTGCATCAGAAGCCACTACATACGATATACGAAATACTATATACTGTCGGTTGCCGAGGGTGTAATGTCAGAACGAGAAGAGTTGCCCCAGTTTGAGCGTCAGGGCCGTATAGTACGAAGTGGCGAGCAGTATGCCCATGACCAGGAGGAGGACCCCCATGATCTTCGTAGAATACCTCATTACAAAGCCGTACCGCTTCAGAAAATAAAAGAGCTTGTCAAAGAGGAACGCAGAAAGGATAAAAGGGATGGCAAGGCCGATCGAATAGAGGCCGAGGAGATAAACGCCCTCCGATATCTTTTTTGTTGTTGATGCTACGATAAGGATGGATGAGAGGGCAGGGCCGACGCAGGGTGTCCAGCCAAGGGAGAATGTTGCACCGATGACGAAGGACCCGAAAATACCAATAGGTTTTTTTTCCAGCCGGATCAATTTTTCCTGGTTGAGAAAAGGGATCTTCAGGATATTCAGATAGAAGAGACCCATCACGGCAAGAAAAACGCCCCCGGCCTTTATGATATAGTCCTGGTAATCGGTGAGGAAATTACCGAGGATCGAAGACGAAATGCCGAGGGAGACGAATACAAAGGAAAACCCCAATACAAATGCGACAGCATGGATCAAAACAACTTTTCTGTATTTTTTTGTTTGCAGTTCGTTATAATTATCAAAGGTGATGCCGCTTATGAATATCAGGTAAGATGGTATGAGCGGCAGGATGCAGGGGCTGAAGAAAGAGAGGAGCCCGGCCGAGAATGCCAGCAGCCCGCTGATGTCAAAAAAAGAGATAGCAAACATGCACGCTATCATAAGTAGTTTTCTGTGAGGTTGTCAAATGAAATGTGCTGCCGTCGATATCGGGACGAACACGATCCTGCTCTTGATCGTTGATGCGGGAGACCTTATCCGGGAGATTGCCGACATCTCCACGACGGCAAGGCTGGGAGAAGGCTTGAAAGAGACAGGGTATATATCACAAGGCGCAATGGACAGAGGCTTGAAAGTCCTGCAGGAATACGCCGACATGGCGGCAGTCCATGGAGTGGACCGCGTATTCTGTGTCGGCACGAGCGCGCTGAGGGAAGCAAGGAACGGAAAGGAGTTTTTAGCCCTTGCCCGGGACCGTCTCGGGATCCGGATACGTGTAATAAGCGAGCGCGATGAGGCGTACTATACATACCTGTCTGTGAAGAACGACAGGATCATTGACGGGGAAAGGCTTGTGATCGTTGACATCGGCGGAGGCAGCACGGAGATTATTGCAGGCGACAGGGAAGCCCTCCGGCATTTCGTGTCGCTGCCGATAGGTTCCGTGAAGCTGACGGAGATGTTCATGAGAAATGATCCTCCCGTCGGCAGCGAGATCGAAACCGCAATGGCACATATAAGGCCACTCCTCGATAGATGGTTCATCGGTTATTCCGACGTTCTCGTCGGGACCGGCGGAACGGTCACTACCCTTGCGAGCATTATCTGTGCGTGCGAATATTTTGACAAGGAGAGGATCCACGGTCTTTGCATTCCCTATGAGGTGGTATGCAGCACCGTCGATATGCTGCAGGCAATGAGCATTTCTGAGAGGAAGGCGGTAAAGGGCATGGAGAGGGGGAGGGAAGACATCATTCTGCAGGGGGCCGTTCTTCTCCGGGAGATGATGTCATTCTACGGGTTCAGCGAATGCATCGTCAGCGCAAAGGGAGTGAGGTACGGCGTCCTTTATGAGCATATAGCCGGAGCAGTCAATAGTATATAGTATATCGTATATAGTGAACTGCAAAAGAGATCATTAGATAAAAGGTTTTTATACTCTCGATATACGATATACGAACTACGATATACGGATTTTCTATATCAATAACGGTTGTTTGACTTCAACATTGTATTGCACCATATCTTCTCTCCGTCAGTACATATCCTGATAAATCCGTTTACATCCGTCCGCAATACAGGGATCGACAGCCGTTTATACCTTCCCAGCGCCTCTTTGCTCGGCAGGCCCTTGATGCCGCTGCCAACACTCAGTACCGCAAGATCCGGTCTGACCGTGTAGAGAAAATGAGCGCTGCTGGAATATCTGCTGCCGTGGTGCGGCACCTTGAGGACGTCGGCCTTTGCGGCAAGCCCGGACAGCACCAGTCTTTGCTCTATCTCTGATCCGATGTCGCCGGTGAGAAGAAAGCTCTTTTTTCCGTAGACGATTCTCAGAACAAGAGAAGCGTTGTTGGGATCTTCAATGGTGGTATCGCGATCAGGACTCAGGACATCGATGCGAGCGCCCCTCAATGTAAGGTGATCGCCCGCCTCCCATCGTTCCACTGGTACGCCCTTTATCCTCAGGATGTTCATGATGTCGAGAAACATTCCTTCGTTGATGAAGTACTTGCCGGTGACGAAGTGTCTTACGTCAAAGTTCCTGACAATATGGAAAAGCCCGCCGATATGATCGCCATGCGGGTGGGTATTGATGACATAGTCGATGGTCCGGATCTTCTTGGCGAGGAGAACAGGGGTAAGGATCGATTTGCCTGTATCATGTTCGCCTTTATAGGAACCTCCCCCGTCCACGAGCATCCTCATTCCTTTCGGCGCCTCGATCAGGA
>JAGOOA010000019.1 GCA_017992765.1 Syntrophorhabdaceae bacterium | reverse complement strand
CTATTGAAAAAACTGGTGGAGCTGAAGGGGATCGAACCCTCGACCTCTTGACTGCCAGTCAAGCACTCTCCCAACTGAGCTACAGCCCCACGGTCTATTTTTATAACAGCATACTTGGCATATGTCAACGAACAAATTCGCGCCATAGGCGTTGAAGCGAAAAGCCTGCCGATCCATAAAATAATTGCCATATCTTTCGTTTGTGGTATTCTAATCGTGAAGGCGGCGGGGAAGGAGGGACCGCGATGTTCCTTTATCTTGTACAGCACGGCGAGGCGAAGAGGGAGGAGGAAGACCCGGCGAGAGGGCTTACCGAAAAGGGGGCCGGCGATGCCTGGCGCGTGGCGGGATATTGTGCGAGGGCAGGCATCGCGCCGTCCCGTGTGTTCCAAAGCGGCAAGACAAGGGCGAAGCAGACCGCCGGGATCTTCGCAGATATTTTGTACCCGGCCCATGGGGTTGAAGAGACCGATGGGCTTTCGCCTATGGACGACCCGAAGATATGGTTCGACAGGATAGCGGCGACGAAGGAAGACGCCATGCTTGTGGGCCACCTTCCCCATTTGGGGAGGCTGGCGTCGCTTCTCGTCTGCGGCGACGGCGACAGGGGCGTTGTGAATTTCAAGATGGGATGCGTTGTCTGCCTGCGAAGGTCGGGGGAGGGCAGGTGGGCCGTTGAGTGGATGGTTATACCGGAGCGATGCCCTGACTTTTAAACGGTTGACAATGTTGTCCAGAGAGCACCGTAAAGGATAGGGGAGGAGAAATGGAGATAGGGATCGGGATAATTTTCGGTGTTGTGATCGGCGGGATCATTGCCTGGGTCATCGCCTCACAGCGTTACCAGTCAAGAAGCGCCGCCCTGGAGGGCCGTGCGAGCTCTGCCGAGGCTATCGCCGATGAACGGGACAGGCAAGCTCAGCAGAAGGACGGAGAGATAATAAGACTGAGAAGCGAATTGGCGCAGGAGCAGAAGGGAAGGGTCGAGGCGTTAACCAGGCTTGAAGCGTCGGAGAAACACCTCAAGGAAGAGATCGAACGTTTTGACGCCATACGCAATGAGCTCAGCGAGACGTTCAAGGCGTTGTCCCTTGATGCCCTCACGAAAAACACCGATGAGTTCAAGAAATACGCAGATGAGTTTATTAAACTTGCTGAGGAAAAGCTGAAAACTCAGGCAACGGAAGGCAAAAAGGAGCTTGAAGGCAAAAAGGAACTCATCGACCAGAATATCGAGGCCATTGAGAAGACCTTGTCTGAAGTGCAGAAGCGGATCGAAGAGGTTGGCAAGTCGAGCGGTGAAAAGTTCTCGGAGGTTGCGACCCTTATCAAAAAGCATGAAGATGTAACAACGAAACTGAAAGATACCACTGAACATCTGGGTCAGGCCCTGGCGAGCTCAAAGAAGCGCGGCGAATGGGGCGAGCGCATGGCAGAAGACATTGTAAAGCTTGTCGGGATGGTAGAAGGGATAAATTACATCAAACAGAAGACCCTCGAAAGTTCTACCGGTAGACCCGACTACACCTTCCTGCTCCCTAATAATCTGAAGATCAACATGGACGTAAAGTTCCCGCTCGACAATTACACGAACTACCTTAATGCGGAGTCGGATCAGGACAAAAAACGATACAGGGAAGATCTGCTCAGGAATACAAAGGTCATGATAAAACAGGTCACAGGCCGTGAATACATAAACCCATCCGACAATACCGTTGATTACGTTATTGTCTTTATCCCGAACGAACAGGTATACGGCTTCATTAATGAAACCGACCCTGCGATCATGGACGAGGCATTAAAGCAGAAGGTCATTCTCTGTTCGCCGTTCACCCTCTACGCCGTACTCGCCGTGATCAGACAGGCGATCGAAAATTTCAACCTCGAGAGGACCGCGTCAGAGATCCTGAGACTCCTTGCCGAGTTCTCCAAACAGTGGGTTTTATACAAAGAGAAATTCAAGACAATGGGTGACAGGATCGATGCGGCAAAAAAGGAATACGACCTGCTTATTGTCACGAGGACCAATATGCTCGAAAGGCCGCTCAGGAAGATAGATGCACTGGCAAAACAGGAGGCGTTAGCGTTTGAGGGAGAGAGCAACGCCGAAGAACCATAGACGGATACAAGACCTTATTTCTTGTTAAGTTGGGGTACAATTCATCACGTGAGCCCCACAGAGACGTTCTCGCCCTTTCCGATGCCGGACCTCTCTTTGAAACTACCCTGGTAGCATCCGAATTCCAGGTATCCGGAACTGCCGATCAGGCACGTATGGTCACCTTCATAATAGCTTTTATTGATGGAAGTGAACGACAGGCCGTTGATGCTGATCGTAAACGGCCTGTCCTGGACGAACCGTTCGAGGGTATCGATATGGATATTCGTGATCGCGTTCCCGAAGCGGTCGAAGCGGACGACCTCGCCGGCAAGGCGGTTGCCTTCGATGAGGGGAAATATGTCCGCGAACCGCACCGCGTCATGTATCATGCCCCCGAAGGCGGACGGGTGGAATCCCGCTGAGAGGTGGGCTGCGGCAGGTGCAAAGATGTCCCGCCCGTGGAAGGTGGCACTTATCTCCCTGCGCATAAAGTCAGGATTTTCTATTACATATGCCTCGCAGCCGCCCTTGTAAAGAAGGGTAAAGATGCCGTTGTCGGGACCGACGAAGAGGTGATTCTCCTTCATGACGATAATGGGCCGCCTCGCGCTCCCGACAGTGGGGTCGACGACGCAGAGGTGGATCGTGTCGTCCGGGAAATACCGGTAATACTCCTCAATAATAAATGCACCCTCCCTGATGTCCTGGGGGTCCACCTCGTGGGTGATGTCCACGATCGTCACGCTGGGATTGATAGAGAGGATGACCCCCTTCATGATGCCGGTATAGGGGTCTTTCATCCCGAAATCCGTGAGGAGGGTGATAATCTTCATGGTTCTTTAATCAAAAAGCATCCTGATATATTTTTTGAACGGTTTTTCAATGATGCCCTTCTCGGTGATGAAGTTGGCGATGAGCTGCGCGGGGGTGATGTCGAACGAATAGTACCGGGCCTTCACGTCCTTGACGGTGAGCAGCTGTTTTTTCAGATATTTTACCTCGTTCCCGTCCCGCTCTTCTATGGGGATGTATGTGCCGTTTGCAATGTTGGGGTCGAAGGTGGAGACCGGCGCGGCGATAAGGAAAGGGATCCTGAACTGATGTGCCGCCAGGGCTATCATGAAGGTGCCGACCTTGTTCGCCGTGTCGCCGTTCAAGGCTATCCTGTCGGCGCCGGTGATGACCTTGCTGATGCCCTTATTGGAGGCGAGAAACCCCACGTTGTTATCGGGGATAAGCTCAACGGGGATCCCCTCCTGGAATAATTCCCATACCGTGAGGCGGGCGCCCTGGAAATAGGGCCTCGTCTCTGTGGCGATGACCTTGATCCTTTTCCCTGACTCGTGCGCTGCCCGTATGACGCCGAGGGCGGTGCCGTATCCGCCCGTTGCGAGGGCGCCTGCGTTGCAGTGGGTGAGGATGGTGTCTCCGTCGTCGATCAGTTCGGCGCCGTAGAGCGAAAGCATCCTGTTGTTCTCGATATCCTCAACGTGGATCGAGATCGCCTCCTGGAGCATGCTGTCCGGCATGTCAAGATCGTCGCAGGACCTGCCGTAAGCGTCCTTCATCCTCTTCAGCGCCCAGGCAAGGTTCACGGCTGTCGGCCTCGCGGCGGCGAGCCTCTGGCATATCCTGTCCATATCCCTGCCGGTGAAGCGCCTTTTTGCAACGACAACCTCGCGGATCCCCAGGACCACGCCGTACGCGGCAACGATCCCTATGAGCGGGGCGCCCCTCACCGTCATGTTACGGATGGCGGCGGCGACCTCTTTTAAGGTCTTGCACCGGACATAGGTCTTTTTGAACGGCAGCTCCCTCTGGTCGAGGAGATACAGCACGCCGTCTTTCCAATAGATGTGATTAGTCATGGGTTACCTTCTATAGTTAAAATGAAGTTTTGTTGCGAGCCGGAAAGCTTTTTGCGAGTCGCGACTTCAAGCATAATTTGGGCCCCCGCCGATGAAGTGAAGCGGGCCTGCGGCCAGGCCGCGTTCAGGCCGATGCCCGCTGTGTGAAGCCCAGGGCAAGTTCGGGCATCGAGCGGAACTAAATCGCTGCGAGGGTAAATTATGCGCAGGGAGCAGGGAGCAAAACTGTTCTCCGGCTATAAATCGAAGCTTCCTTATCATCAGCCTTTGAGCCTCTTCAGCATCAGCTCATTGAGGAGCTTCGGGTTCGCCTTGCCTTTCGTTTCCTTCATGGCCTGGCCGACGAAGAACCCGAGGAGCTTCTCTTTGCCCGCCTTGAACTCCGCCACCTCTTTCGGCGAACGGGCAATGACCTGGTCTATGATCCGGGCGATCGCATCCTCATCGGAGATCTGGACCATGCCCTTTTCCGCGACGAGCTGTTTTGGCGAGGCGCCGCTCTTGAAAAGTTCCGGGAAGATATCCTTTGCGATCTTGGCGCTTATCGTCCCGTCCTTGATGAGGGACAAAAGCTCCGCGAGACGGGCCGGCGACAGCGGTGAATCCTGCGCCGACGAGTTCCCGTCCTTTAATTCACGAAGGAGCTCCGTCATGATCCAGTTGCTCACCGTCTTCGGTTCCGGGAAGAGCCTGATAGCCTCTTCGAAATAATTGGCGAGGCCCTTGTCGGAAACGAGGATCTCCACGTCATACTTCGGCAGGCCGTATTCCTTCATGAACCGCTCCATCTTTTCCACGGGCAGTTCAGGCAAAGACCGCCTGACCTCTTCTATCCAGGCGTCGTTAACGATCAGGGGGAGGAGGTCCGGTTCGGGAAAGTACCGGTAATCGTGCGCCTCTTCCTTGCCGCGCATCGAATAGGTGATGCCTTCATCGGCATTAAAAAGCCTCGTCTCCTGGACAATGGCCCCACCTTTGCTGATGACGTCGATCTGCCGCTGTATCTCGTAATCGAGGGACCTCTCGATGAATTTGAATGAATTGAGGTTCTTCAGCTCTGCCCTTGTGCCGAACTCCTCTGTGCCTTTTTTTCGCACCGACACGTTTGCATCGCACCGAAAGCTGCCTTCTTCCATGTTTCCGTCGCATATCTCAAGGTAGACAAGAATGTCCCTGAGCGCCTTGAGATACTGTATCGCCTCTTCCGGCGTCCTCATATCAGGCTCGCTGACGATCTCCAGAAGTGGAATGCTGGAGCGGTTGTAATCGACGAGGCTGTAAGAGCTTGTTTCAATGGTAGCCTCGTGGACGAGCTTGCCCGCGTCCTCTTCCATGTGGACCCTTTTTATCCGCATCCTCTTTTTGCCGCCGTTGATAAAAACGTCGAGATAGCCGTTCTCGCAGATGGGCTCCTCATACTGGGATATCTGGTAGCCTTTCGGGAGGTCCGGATAATAATAGTTCTTCCGGGCGAAGATGCTTTTCCGGTTGATGCCGCAGTGGAGCGCGATCCCGACCCTGATCGCAAAGTCCACGACCTTTTTGTTGAGCACGGGCAGCGCGCCCGGGAGCCCCATGCATGTCGGGCAGGTGTGGCTGTTCGGCTCGGCGCCGAATTTCGTAGAGCAGCCGCAGAAGAGCTTGCTGTCAGTTAAAAGATGGGCATGGACCTCGAGGCCCATCACGCCTTCATAATCGCCGTAATCCACAATTCACCTCATTTTCCGGGGCTCACGTCCCTTTCTCAAACCTCGAACATTGAACAACACTTCTAAAGCGCCTCTCGCAGAGAACACAGAGATCACAGAGATTTTTTTACTTTTTCCCATGGATCGGAGACTTCCTGATCCATGGGAAGCTCCATGTCTGATCGTGTCGATCTCTCTCACGATCAGAAAGGAAAGAAAAAAAGACTTCTCTGCGCCCTCTGCGGGCTCGAGTCACGCACAGGCGTGACGGGCGTGAGACAGGGTTTTCCGCCTCAGAAAATATACAACAAGAATCGCGCCTTTTCAAAAGAATTGTCGAGAGGCGGTCAAATAGGTTATAGGTAATATGGAGAACGAAACCGCATATCGTGAACAGAATGCCCTTATGAAACGAAACAAGAACAAAGGGGTCATCGGCAGGCTTATAAAAGCTGTTTTTATCCTTGGGTTTCTCGCGGCGATAGGCTTCGTGGGTCTTTACTTTTTCTACCCGGACGTAGCGAAGCTGAAAAGGCAGAACCCCGGCAAGACATCTTTCATGGAATACCGTGAGCAGGAATGGAAACAGAAAGGGAAGAAGATAAAAATACAGAGAAAATGGGTTTCGCTCAAGGAGATCTCTCCCTACCTTTTTAAGGCGGTGATCATCGCGGAGGACGACAAGTTCTGGTCTCATCACGGCTTTGACCTTGACGCGATCCAGAATGCCCTGGAAAAGAACGTTGAAAAGGGGAAGTTCAAATTCGGAGGGAGCACGATAAGCCAGCAGCTCACAAAAAATCTCTACCTTACGCCTGACAAGAACCCGATACGGAAACTGAAAGAGGCGATCATCACGTGGAGGATCGAGCGGACGCTATCGAAACGGAGGATACTTGAGCTCTACCTCAATGTGGTTGAATGGGGCGAAGGCATCTTCGGCGCCGAGATGGCCTCGCTCCGTTATTTCGGCAAACCCGCCGCGCTTCTGACAGCACAGGAGGCGGCCAAACTGGCAGTTGTCCTGCCGAACCCGAGGAAGTACAAGCTTGACGGCTCTTCCCGGTACGTGGAGAAGCGGGCACAGATCATCTATAACATCATGGTGAGGCGGGGCATCGTGGTGCCGGAATATGATGAAGTGCTGGAACAGAAGGAAAACGGGGAAAGCCAGCCAGTCACCGGGAACAACCCCGCACATTAGTACGTAGCAAGGCCAAATCCTAGATCCGAACATCGTAAGGCTTAATCCTGACGAAGGAGGGACAATCCTAAAAAATTCAAATGTTCAAAATTCAAAACTTTTTTATATGTCTTTGTTTCGAACATTTGATATTTGAAATTAGATATTGTTTAGTGCTTCGTGCTTAGGATTTCGATATTGTTTCGGATCTGGTGCTCAGGATTTCGTGCTTTTTGTAATTATTGCGCGTGCGTGGACTTGTCCCGATAGGTCGATCAGGCGCGTATGACCATTTCCAGGTGGGTTCCCTTGCCGACCTCTGACGTGATGTGAAACTCATCTGAAAAGCGTTTTATATTAGATAGCCCCATGCCGGCACCAAAGCCCATGTGCACGATCTTGGGTGTAGCGGTAGAATAGCCTTCCTCCATGGCCTGTTCGATATCCGCTATGCCCTGGCCTTCGTCTGTCGCTTCGATGTTGATCTGTTTGGGCGTCACGCGCAGGACGATCTTGCCGCGCTCCGCATAAGAGCAGATATTTATTTCAGCCTCGTACGTGACGATGGCTGCCCGCCTCACGACCTCTTTGGAAAATTTCATCTTTTGCAGCAGGGTTTTGACCTGCCTGGAGACGTGCCCGGCGTTTTCAAAGGTCTTGCCTTCTACGAGAAATGAATTCTCATAGGGCACGGTTTCATGAAAAGTCACGTTTCTCGGCGACCCTTTCTAAACAACCAACAATTCCGTGTGCGTATAACCTGCCGGCAGTTTCAAAGAGGATATATCGTGTTCCCAGAAGGGGGATCTTTAATTCTTCCGCAAGGAGGATCGTTTCAATTAAAGGGCGCTTGCCACGGACTATGATAATGGCTGCAATATCAAGCACGTCAGATGTGCGGACAACCTGAGGGTTCGTGAGGCCGGTCAACAACAGGCTTCCTGCCTTGGCAAAGGCCAGGACGTCGCTCATCAGGTCAGCGCCAAAGGCGGTCTTCACCTCCATATCCAGCTGGTCATGGCCAACAAAGACTTCTGCTTCAAGTATCTCTTTAACCTCTCGTAGTTTCACTATCTTCTCCTTAATTCATTTAATAAATATAATATGTTAAAAACGTGAGCAGAATCAACCATAAAGTATTGCCCTCAGTTGATAGCAAAAACATGGTACGTAGTATGCGGCAAGCAGCAAGCACGAAATCCTAAGCGCCAGATCCTAAACAATATCAAAGCTCAAATACTAATGTTCAAAACAGATGCTCGTCCCTGATACGCTGCCCCCTCTCCCTGGCCCTCTCCCGCCAGGGGAGAGGGGACGGTGTTGCCCGCAGCAAGCCGAGAGGGGACGGTGTTGCCCGCAGCGCTGCTTTGGTGGATCCATGGGTGGAGCGTATATGCGGGGAATCATCCTTATTCATCCTTCGAGGGTGCCGCGCGGTGCGCGGCATGGGTAATTGTTTAAGATTGAGATGTTCGGATTCAGGATCTGCTATGCGCCATGCGCTATGCCGTGGTTCCCTTACGCTCACGCCTAACGATTCACGGGTGTGTCGCCATGAGCTATCAGCCATCGGCGATGAGCAGGTTTTAAAGGGGTACGTCTTCTTCGTCTTTTTCCGAAGGAAAATCTACGTCGGCGTCTGCACGGGGGCCGGCGGATGGCCGGCGGTCATCCCTCTCGCCGATGATGACCTTCATGGTATTGGCAACGATCTCGACGATCTTTCGCTTGTTCCCGTCCCTGCCTTCGAATTCGCGGGATTGGATCTTCCCTTCAATGTAAACAAGGTTCCCTTTCTTGAGCTGCTCTGCCCTTTCTGCGACATTTCTCCATGCAACGACCCTGTGCCACTCGGTCTTTTCCTGCCAGCCGCCGCTGCCTTTATCCCTCCATGCCTCTGTGGTGGCGATATTGAAGGTGGCGACAGGAGCGCCGTCTGCGGTATACCGCATTTCAGGGTCTGCGCCGAGCCTCCCGATGAGAATGACCTTATTGAGACTTGCCATATTGATCCCCCTTATCCTCTCGGAAAAATTTCCTTGGTTTATGAAACAACGATAACTTTACAATATAGTATGTCTTGTCAAATGTCAACGCCCATAAATGCCCATGCTGCATCAACGACACCCTGCTGTCAGAACTACCCGTATGACCATCGTGCCGATTATATTCTTTTGATTACGGCAGTGAAACAAGAAAGTGCCCGATTCACCATTGTAAGTGACGAACCTGACCAAACAGACCAGATAGACGAGATAGACCTTTTTATTGCGTAAGCGACTGGGCAAGCCGCTTATAGAGTTTTTCTTTGCTCGTGATGCCCGAGATGAAGTCCCAGGGGAAAAGCTCATCCTTCATTCTCTCCCGCAGGGCGTAGAAATTGAGGTTGACGGGGCTCTCCTTTATCACCTTGCTGATGGCCGCGCCGGAGGAGAGCGCGAGGACAATATCGGCGATCCGCCTGTCGCCGCGCGCAAAGACGCCCTGTATGAAGCTGTGTTTGATCGATTCGTGGGTGAAAAAGGTATTATCGATGGTTCCGAAGGCCTTCCGGAGGTGACCGATCTTTTCCTTCAGCGAGGCCGTATCGTCCATGGGGAGCCACTGGAAGGGCGTAAAGGGTTTGGGCACAAAAGGGCTTGCGTGGATGGTGATGCTCCCGACGACCCCCTTCTTTGCACCTTTTTTGACCATGACGTGCTTTATCCTTTTTGCGAGGTCGGGTATGCTGTCGATGTCCTCCTTTGTCTCGCCGGGCAGGCCGACCATGAAATAGAGCTTCAGGTTGAAAGGCTTAATATCGATGATCTCCCCGATCCTATCGATGATCTCCCCGTCCGTCATCGGTTTCCCGATAAAGCGCCGCAGTGCCTCCGTCCCTGCCTCGATCCCGAAGGTAAGCGTCTTCACCTCATCCTTGATAAGCTCCACGCACGGCAGGGGGACCTCGTCGATCCGAAGCGACGGCAGGTGGGTGCGCTTGCCGGCCTCCTTGAGGGCCCGCAGCTCGTCCATGAGACGGGGGTGAAAGGAAACGCCGCCTCCGAGGATGCCGATGTCCGTACAGTCCGTCGTTATAGTGCTCACCTTTTCGTGGATGAAATGATACAGATTCCCGATAAGACAGAAGGGACAACGCGACGGACACCCCCTTGTCCCTTCCGCGAGGAACATGGAGGAGAACTCGGTCTTGTCGGCGATGATCACCGACGTGCCGAGATCTTTGCCTTTGTAATGTCTTACGGAGACCCGGAGGTCCCGCGGGATGAACTGGTCCAATGTGCCGTCTCCCTTGTACCTGACCTCCAGCGCCTGAGGGTTGTAAGCCCAGTCGAACTCGCTTAAGCCCTCCACGACCCTTTTTCTTTTCTTTGCCCGCAGCTCCCCGTAGCGCTCCATAAATAGCGGCACAGTGGCCTCGATGTCGCCCATAATGAAAAGATCGAAGATGGTGTGCAGGGGTTCAGGGTTGGACATGACGCATACGCCTCCGCCGACGATGAGCGGGTCTTTAGCCCCCCGTCCGCGGGCATGGATGTTGATCCCGGCGCGGTGCAGCATCTCCGGTATATTGATGTAGTCAAGCTCGAAGGAGATGGAAAAGAATATGACCTCGAATGAGGAAAGCGGTTTGCCGCCTTCGAGCGACAGGGGCCTCTCATGCCCGTCCATGAAGCACCGCTCGCAGACGACATCCGGCATGTCATTCAATGTTCGGTAGAGGATGTGGATGGCGAGGTTGGACATTCCCACATAGTAGGAATTAGGAAAGACGATGCAGACCGGAATCTTGCCGCCCCAATCCTTGACTATCGTGCCCGTTTCAAAAGAAAGAGGCCCGGTGCCCCGCGCCCCTTGTTGATATCTCCTCCTGCCCACCGGTTATGAAGAACGCGAGGATGAGAGGATGAGAGGATGAGAGGATGAGAGGACAAGATCCCAACCCCATACCCCCATGCCTGCATTACCCCATCTCCGCATTCCCGCATTATCCCATTCCCGCATTTCAGTCCGCCTGCTTCCTGAGGAACGTAGGGATGTCATACCTGTCATCGTCTATCTCGGCGCTGTCGCTTTTCTGCTTGATATCCTTATAGTCGACCTTGTAGTCGATGGCCACCTTCTTCCTTATGAACGGCGGGATATTCTCTTCGCCAAAAAGCCTGCTCTCCGTGATCGCTTCGGCGCCGCCCTGCTCTGCCTGGACCTGTTCTTCAAAGCCGGTGGCGATAACGGTTATCCTGATGGCATCGGCCATCTTTTCATCATACACGAGCCCCCATATGATCTTTGCATTTTCATGGGCCTGTTCCTGGATGAGCGTTGATGCGTCGTTGACCTCGCTTAGGGTCATATCCGTGTTCCCCGTTACGTTTATGAGCACTCCCCGTGCCCCGTGTATCGATATATCTTCAAGAAGAGGGCTTGATATTGCTTTCTGGGCAGCATCCCTCGCCCGGGTGTCGCCGGTTGCCTCGCCGATGCCCATGATCGCCATTCCGCGCTCGCTCATGATCGTCTTCACGTCTGCGAAGTCGACGACGACGTGGCCAGAGCCTACGATAAGGTCTGATATGCTTCGCACCGCGTTGAGAAGTACTTCGTCGGCCCTGAGGAACGCCTCCATGATGGTCATATGCTTGCCGCCGATAGAAAGGAGCCTCTGGTTGGGGATCGTGATCAGGGAGTCAACGCGCGTTTTCAACTGGGTGACGCCGCTTTCGGCCTGCGTCATCCTGTCCCTTCCCTCAAAGGCAAAAGGTTTGGTGGCGATGGCTACGGTGAGTGCCCCGATCTCTCTCGATATCTCGGCGATGACCGGAGAGGCCCCCGTGCCGGTGCCGCCGCCGAGCCCGCAGGTGATGAAGACCATATGGGCGCCCTTCAGGTGGTCCTTGATCTTGTCGACGTCCTCAAGGGCTGCCTTTTTTCCCACCTCCGGATTTGCTCCGGCCCCGAGACCCTGCGTCAGCTTGGTGCCGACCTGGATCTTGATAGGGGCCTTGCACATGTTGAGCGACTTGACGTCCGTGTTGACCGCCAGAAATTCGACGCCCTGGATGCCTGCGTCGACCATGTTGTTCAGGGCATTGCAACCTCCTCCCCCGACCCCCACGACGATCAATTTTGCTGCAAAACCATTGCCCTCGTCCATATAAAACATTGCACTCACCATGCACCTCCTAAAAAATTTCTTTAAACCATTCTCTCATTCTGCCGAGTAATTTTTGACCGCTAAACAGTTTTTTGATCGACCTCCCCTGGCCATACCCCCGCTTGCTTGTCTTGCCGTTTTTAAAGCCGTACAACAGGAGCCCTACCCCTGTAGAATATATAGGGTTGTTCACAACATCGGTAAGGCCGCCGACGCCTATCGGATAACCCCGCCTTGAAGGGAGGTTAAAGATATTCTCGACCAGTTCGGGGATGCCCTCGAGGTTTGCGCAGCCGCCGGTAAGGACTACCCCGGATGCGAGGAGCCGTTCGAGCCCGGACTTTTTGATCTCTTCGTAGATCAATAAAGATATCTCTTCCACTCTCGGCTCAATAATATCCGCGAGGGTCTTTCTCTGGAGCGTCCTTGGCTTCCTTCCGCCGACGCTCGGTACCTCTATCGTTTCGTTGGCGCCGATCATGCCCGCAAAGGCGCAGCCGTATTTCTTCTTGATCTTTTCCGCCTCTTCGAGGGGCGTCCTGAGGCCGATCGCGATATCGTTCGTGATGTTGTTTCCCCCGAAGGGAAGGACCGCTGTGTAGGCGATGCTCCCGTTGGAGTATATGGCGATGTCGCTGGTGCCGCCTCCCGTGTCGACGAGGGCGACCCCGATCTCTTTCTCCTCAGGGGTAAGCGTCGCCTCCGAAGACGCGAGCTGCCCCAGAACGATGTCGTCAACCTCAAGCCCGGCGAGCTTACAGCATTTGATGACGTTCTGGGCCGAGGATATGCTGCCCGTCACGATATGGACCTTTACCTCAAGCCTTACGCCCGTAATGCCTATAGGGTCCTTTATCCCGTCCTGGTCATCGACGATGAATTCCTGGGGGATAACGTGGATGAGCTCCCTGTCGGCAGGGATCGCCACGGCCTTTGCCGCGTCGATGGCCCGTATGATATCATCCTGCTTTACCTCTTTATCCTTCACCGCCACGACGCCGTTGCTGTTGAAGCTCTTGATGTGGGCCCCGCCGATCCCGGCGAGGCAACTGCTTATTGTAATGCCCGCCATGAGCTCTGCCTCTTCGACGGCCTTCTTTATCGAGTTTACGGTGCTGTCCATGTTGACCACTACGCCTTTCCGAAGGCCGGTAGATGGGTGGGAGCCGATGCCGATGATGCTGACCTTGCCGTCCACAACCTTCCCCACGACTACGCAGATCTTTGTGGTCCCGATATCAAGCCCGACGAGCAAGTCTTCCTCTCTCAACATGTTAACCCTTCCTTTCCTGAATTATGGCGCCTTTTTCAAACCGT
Organism: Syntrophorhabdaceae bacterium; assembly: GCA_017992765.1. Taxonomy (GTDB): domain Bacteria; phylum Desulfobacterota; class Syntrophorhabdia; order Syntrophorhabdales; family Syntrophorhabdaceae; genus UBA5609. The sequence goes on along the minus strand of JAGOOA010000019.1, from coordinate 34,003 downwards.
GCGTCGATGCATTTTATCAGGAGCCCTCTCTTCCTGGCGTCGCCCAGAACAGCAACAGCCCGTTTGAGCCTTTTTTTCTGATCTTCCTTGCCGAGTATGATCTCTACACCATCGTCGAGCCCGAAGAGCGTTATGTTCCCTTCGTTGTATGAGACCTCTGACAGGTTCTCTTTTTTCATGATCCCCTCTGTTGACCACGCATTTACCTCTCTGAATATGCTCGCCACGTCTTCTTTTTCTTTCGTGTTGATGATAAAGAGCCCCTTGATGGCGCCCTTGCCCAATTTCCTGTAAGGCTCACCGGATTCATCGAGGACAAAAACGTCGCCGTCGTTCTTCACCCATAACGCCGACGGCACCTTTTCCTTCACGTCGATGACGACAGAGAAGGGATATGCCCTTTTTACGCGGACCTCCCGCACGAAGGGATGGTCGGTAATGGCCTCTTTTATTTTCCCGATATCTACCTTCAGGAGGCTTTCCTTCAGGTACGGCGTTACCTTGCCCACAATGTCCCGCTCCGAAAGCTGGCTCACGCCGCTGATCCTGACATTTTTCAAAAAGAAGAGCGGCTCGTCCTTTGAGAAGAGATAAACGATGGTGAGTATGGACAGGACGCACAGAGGTGCGAGAAACAATATATATAAGGCCCTTTTCATATCTTTGGCTTTGCCCCCTTCAGGATCTCTTCGACAAGCCCGTCGAAGGTTCCGCCGAGATGCCCCCATGCCTTGGGCACAAGTGACGTTTCCGTCATGCCGGGCGATGTATTGATGTCTATGACCAGCGGGGCCTCCTCTTTGACGAGCATATCGATCCTTGCGCACCCGGAGAGCTCAAAGGTTTTATAAACCTCCAGCGCTATGCCCCGGGCCCTGTTCGCCGCTGACCTTTTTATCTTTGCGGGGATAATATATTCGGTCATCCCTTTCGTGTACTTTGCATGAAAATCATAGAAGCCCGACGACGGCCTCACCTCGATTATGGGAAGGGCCTTTCCGTTCACTATGCCCACGGTTATTTCGCTTCCCTCGACGTATTCTTCAACGATGATCTTCCTGTCATATTTCCGCGCAGCCGCTATTGCCCGGGCCGCCTCGCTTTTTTTCCTGACAATGGATATGCCGATCGTGGAGCCTTCGTTGGCCGGCTTCACGACATAGGGGAGCGGAAATGCCGGGGTATGAGAGGAGGTGGAGATCAGATAGGCCGGAGTAGGAATTCCCTTACTATCAAAGAGAAGCTTCATGATGGCTTTGTCCAGGGCCATGGATGAACCAAGAACGCCTGAACCGGTATAGGGAATACCCATGATCTCGAGGAGCCCTTGCACCGTCCCATCCTCACCCCACCTTCCGTGGAGGGCGATAAAGGCAATGTCCACCTTCTCCTTTTTCAATTTTCCGACGAGGTCCTTCGCCGCGTCGATGCCGGTTGCGTTGTAGCCGAGCCTGGTCAGGCCGTTCAGGACGGCGGTGCCGCTTTTGATGGAGATCTCCCTCTCAGACGACCTCCCGCCATAGAGCACTGCTATCCTCTTTCTTTTCAGTTCCTTCTTATCCATTAAAACCCCAGAGCTCCACTTCTTCTTCGAGGGACACGCCTGTCTTTTCGAAGACCCCCCTCTTTATCGTATCGATCAGCGCCCTGACGTCGTTCGCCGTTGCCGATCCGAGATTGACGATGAAGTTCGCATGCTTTTCCGAGACGCCGGCGCCGCCGATCTTCAGCCCCTTCAACCCGGCCTTCTCGATGAACTTCCACGCCGCTTCCCCCTTCACGCCCTTAAAGACGGAGCCAGCGGAAGGGAATTCCATGGGGTGCCTCTTTTTTCGTTCGCTGTAGACGTGTGCCATATCTTTCGCTATCTCATTCTTGTCCCTGCTCTTCAGGTTGAACCGGGCGTTCATAACGCACTCTGAAGCCTTGATGGGGGAGGTCCTGTAGCCGAAAGGCGCATCCCGTCTTGTCATCGTCACGATATGGCCGTGCGCATTGAGGACGCGCATCGTCAGCAGGGAATCCGATACCGAGGCGCCGAAGCTGCCGGCGTTCATCTTGAGGGCGCCGCCCACCGTTCCGGGGATCCAGTAAAGGTTTTCAAGCCCCGACAGGCCGCGCCGCGCATTGTCCCTGATGAACTGCTTTAACGAAATACCGCCCGATACGTCGGCGATGGCGCCGTCCTTTGTTTTTTTGTACCCTTTCCGCTTCATCCTCGTGATCCGTATGAGCGCTTCATTAAGGCCTTTGTCGTTGACTATCACGTTTGTCCCGTTCCCCAGGAACCTGTAAGGGATATCCTTGTGGATAAGGTATCCCAGGATGTTCCTTAGGTCGGCCTCATCAACGGGGTAGAGGAGGTACCTTGCGGGCCCACCCACTCTCATGGACGTATACCGCTTCATCGGGACATTTTCCAAAACCGCTCCTCTTATGCCTTTCCACTCCATGCCGATTTCAGACTCTCATCGATTTTATATATGTCGCCCGCACCCAGGGTAATGACAACGTCTCCTTTTTTGGCAAGCTCGATCACCTTTTCCGCTGCCTTTTCCTTTGTTGACGCGAAGATCACGTTCTTATGCCCGCTCGCGCGGATCTTTTCGGAGAGCTTCGCTCCGGTGACGCCTTTTATCTTTTCTTCAGATGCGGCGTATATCTCGGTGATGATGAGGACGTCGGCCTCGTTAAAAGAGGTGACGAACTCCTCCATCAGCGCCTTTGTCCTCGTGTACCGGTGGGGCTGAAAGACCACCACGATCCTGCCCTTCCACATCTTCCGTATTGCCGAAAGGGTCGCCCGCACCTCTGTCGGGTGATGCCCGTAGTCGTCAATAAGCGTGATGTCGCCGTCCCACTTTCTCTCCAGCCTCCTGTGAATCCCCGAAAAACCTTTCAGGGCCTCCTTGATGGTTGCAAAGGGTATGTCCAGCTCGATCCCTACGCCGCAGGCGGCAAGGGCGTTGACCACATTGTGAACGCCGGTCATCGATACTGTTATCTCGCCCAGTTCGTAACCCTTGTAGATCACCTTGAAGCGGCTAGCAAAACCTTCATAGGTTATGTTCTCCGCCCGCAGGTCTGCCTGTTTGGAAAGGCCGTACGTCATATACCTTCTCTTCAGCATCGGGATCAGGCTCTGAAGGTTTGCATTGTCGATGCAGATGATGTCAAGCCCGTAGAAGGGAACCTTGTTGAGAAACGTGAGAAACGCGGCCTTGATATCGTTGATATCCTTGTAGAAGTCAAGGTGCTCGAGGTCAATATTCGTTGCCACGGCGATCGTCGGAAAGAGGAGGAGAAACGTTCCGTCGCTTTCATCGGCCTCTGCGACAAGGAATTTGCTGTCCCCCAGCTTTGCGTTGCTCCCGAGGCTGTTCAGTTTCCCGCCGATGACGCAGGTGGGGTCCATGCCGGCATGGCCGAGTATCGAGGAGACGAGGGATGTTGTAGTAGTTTTCCCGTGCGCGCCCGCTACGGCAACGCTGTATTTCATCCTCATCAGCTCTGCCAGCATCTCTGCCCTCTGTATGACGGGAATAAAGAGGCCCCTGGCCTTTTTTACCTCCGGGTTGTCCGGCCTGACGGCGGAAGAGATCACAACGACGTCGGAATCAACGATGTTCTCTTCGCGGTGGCCATAAAATATCTGTGCCCCGAGGCCCTCAAGCCTTTCGGTGGTGTCTGTTTTCCTCAAATCCGAACCCGTTACCTGGAAACCGAGATTGAGGAGGACCTCTGCTATGCCGCTCATCCCGATGCCGCCTATGCCGACGAAGTGCACCTTTTCTATCTTATGAAATACCATCAGCGATCCCTCCGATGATCCGTTCCGCTGCGTCTTCCACGTATATCCTGCCGATATTCTTTCCCATCTCTTTGAGCAGCTGCGGCTCCTTCATAAGGTGCTTCAGGACGTCAAAGAGCCGCTCGCCGGTCGCCTCGTCATTCGCGATCACATACCCTCCGCCGGCCTGCTCCACCTGGGAGGCGTTCTTCCATTGATGCCCGCCTGCGGAATAGGGGTAGGGTATGAGTATGGCCGCCCTTCTGAAGTAGGCGAGCTCGAAGATCGTTGTAGCGCCTGCCCTCGAAATGACCACATCGGAAAGGCTGTAATATTTCGCCATATCATCGGTAAAGGGAAAGACCTCGTGCTGTACCGAGGTGTTCTTGTAGCCGCCGCTGATGCGGTCGTAGTCCTCTGCGCCAGTCTGGTGGTACATGATCGTGTTTTTGTAGCTCTCAAGGAAAGGCAGCAGGGTGAGGATCGAATCGTTGATGCTTTTCGCTCCCCTGCTTCCGCCGAAGACGAAGATCGAAAACCTGTCATCAGGCTTGTTCACATCGCCGGCCTTCAGGTTCTTGCGCAGGGGGTTTCCCGTGTGGCGGACCTTTTTTGCGGCAAGATAACGCTCCGTCTCTTCAAAGCTGATGAACGTGGACCTCGTGATCCTTGAGAGGAGCCTGTTGGCCAGGCCGGGCTGTACGTTTTGTTCATGGATGAAGCAGGGTACGCCGAGGAGGATGCCTGCAATCACAACAGGGACGGACGTGAAGCCGCCCATGCCGAGTATCGCATCCGGTTTTTCTGAGCGAAGTATGCCCATCGCCATAGAGACGCCCTTTATGAGGCGCAGCATGGTCCTGATCTTATGGACCGGCGATGTGCCGAGAAATTGATGTGCCTCAATATAGAACAGCCGGAATCCCGCCTGCGGGATGATCTTTCCCTCGAGGCCATAGGCTGTCCCGATGAACACGACATCGTTTGCGCTGTTTTGCGCGAGGAGCGCCTCCGCGACAGCAATGCCCGGAAATATATGGCCGCCGGTACCGCCTGCGGAGATGGCGAGCTTCATATGCGTTCTCCTTCGGGCTTCAGCATCATCCCGACAAGGGGACTTACGATGGCGAGCAGTATGACGGGTTGATACAAAAGCCCTGTTGAGGACCTTAATCCAAGGACCATAAGGATATCGGCCGCAATGTAGAGAAAGCCGAAAAATGGCAGTATCGTCGCAAAGGTGCGTTTTTTCGTAAAGCCTGCGAAGCCGATGATCAGAAAGACGAAAGACGCTCCAAGGAGGATATACCGGTTGATGTCATTGAGGCCCAGCAGGCCCGTGCCCGTGAAATGCATGCCCTGCCTGTAGGCGACTATCATGGCGATGAGGGCGTATCCTGCGATGAAGGGCGCAAGGCGGCTCCTGTCGAGGATGAAGAGCAAGAGGATCGTTGCAACGGCAAGGGGTACGATAAAAAGCAGCTTGCCTGCAATAAAAAGATTGAACGAAGAGGAGATGAAGAGGATCGATACCGCGGCAACCTCCTTGAAGAAGTCGTTCTTTTTCTCTTCCATTCCGGCTATGTAAAAGGTGAGGCCATAAAAGGCGAGGAATGTAATGATGATCTCCATCGGGTATCCTGTAAGCGCCCTCGGATAAAAGAAGAAACAGGCTGTAGCGGCAAATGAAAGGAGTATCACGGGGTATTTCATCGCCATTATATATTTTGCGGGGATGAGTTCTATGGCAAAGATCGCACCGAGGGCGGCAAGCATGAGCAGCACCTTGACAACGTTGAGCTCGCGGAAGAAACTGTATAATAGGGTCGCTGCCAGGATATAGATACAGATCTTCTTCATAAAGACTCCACCATTTCCCTGTACGTGTTCCCCCGGTGTTTGTAATCCGTAAACATATCGAAGCTGCTGCACATGGGGGAGAGGAGGACGATATCGCCGCTTTCCGCAGCCTCGTAAGCGGCGCGCACGGCGCCGGCCATATCCTCTTCTTTGTAGATCACGACATGGCCCCCCAGCTCTGCGGTGATCTTTTCCTTTGCTTCACCGATAACGATAAGGACCTTGATCTTATGGGCAACCTCCGCAATCGCCCGGTAGCTGCCGCCTTTATCTTTGCCGCCCGCAATGAGGATCACGTTGCCCTCTATGTTTTCCAGGGCCCTTTTTGTGGCATCTACGTTGGTTGCCTTGGAATCATTATAGTACCTGACCCCTTTCAGTTCCCTGACCAGCTCGACCCTGTGCGGCAGGCCTTTGAACTCCTGGAGCGAAGCGCCTATCGTTGCCTGGCCTATGCCATATATATGGGCGGTGAGGAGCGCCGCGAGGATATTCTCCGTGTTGTGTATGCCCACGAGCGGGGAAATGCCTCGTTCGTATACGAACTCATTTCCATTCAACCGCACGTAGAGTTTGCCGCCCTCCGCAAAGGCGCCTTCTTCCGGCCGGCCTGCCGTTGAGAAAGAAAGCAGCCTGCCTTTTCCGGCCCCGGGGGCCTCAAGGCCGTCGATGACCACCGCATAGTCCTCTTCCGTCTGGCGCTCAAAGATCCTGTATTTCGCTTCCCTGTATTCGTCGAAGCTCCTGTACCTGTCAAGGTGATCTTCGGTGATATTCAGGAGAATCGCCGTATTCGCCCTGAAGGCCTCTACCGTCTCAAGCTGGAAGCTGCTGATCTCGACAATTATATACTGCGCCTTTTCTCCTCCAAGGGCATAATTGATGAGCGGGTTCCCGATGTTTCCACCGACGAAGACATTGCCGAAGGCCTTTTTGAATATCTCCCCGATGAGCGTCGTCGTCGTCGTTTTCCCGTTTGTCCCTGTTATCGCGATAACAGGTGCGTCGAGGAACATATAGGCAAGCTCTATCTCGCCGATGACCCGTATCCCTTTTGCAATGGCCTCTTTCAGGACAGGCAGCGCGCTGTCGACCCCGGGGCTGACAACGATGAGGGGATATCGGAGAAAGTCTTCTGCCCTGTGGGGGCCGAAATGTCCCGTGAACCCGATCCCGTTCAGCGATCTGAGGACAGGCGCGAGCGCCGTCTCGTCCTTCTCGTCGGCAAGGGCGATGCGCTTCCCCTTTCCGTGGAGGAATTTTGCGGCGGCAATTCCGGAGGCGCCAAGTCCAACGATCAATATGCTATCGGGAAGCTCCATATCACCTCAACTTCAATGTGCTTAATGCCAGCAGGCCGAGTATTATCGAAATGATCCAGAACCGTACGACGATCTTCCCTTCGTTCCAGCCTTTGAGCTCGAAATGGTGGTGTATCGGCGCCATCTTGAAGACCCTTTTGCCCCTTAGCTTGAAAGAATAGACCTGGATGATAACCGAGAGGGCCTCCAGCACGAATATCCCGCCGGCGATAACGAGGAGTATCTCCTGCTTGATGATAACGGCGATCGTCGCAAGCGATGCGCCAAGGGAAAGCGAGCCCGTGTCGCCCATGAAGAGCTCGGCAGGGTATGTGTTGTACCAGAGGAACCCGATGCCGGCGCCCAGCATTGCGCCGCAGAGTATTGTCAGCTCGCCGGCGCCTTTTACGTAGAATACCTGGAGGTACTGGGCAAATTTTATATTGCCCACAAGGTACGCAAAAAGAAGGAACGTGGAGCATACCGTCAATACAGGCCCTATGGCAAGCCCGTCGAGCCCGTCAGTAAGGTTTACGCTGTTCGATGTGCCGACGATGATAAAGACGCAGAGCACTATGTAAAAGACGCCGAGGTCGGGGGCGAAGTTCTTGAAGAACGGTATCGTCAGCTCTGTTATGAAACCGTATTTGAAGTAGATCAGCGCACCGGTTATAAGGGCAAAGAGCGTCTGGAAGAAAAGTTTTGTCTTGCCGGATATGCCCTTCCCGTTGCTGCCCTGAAGTTTTTTGATATCGTCTGCAAAGCCTATGGCGCCGAAGGAGAGCATCGTAAAGGTAAGCACCCAGATGTAGTAGTTCGTCAGGTCTGACCAGAGCAGGGTCGGTATGATCGTGGAGACGAGGATGACAAAGCCTCCCATAGTGGGCGTCCCCGCTTTCGATTCGTGCCTGTCGGGCACGTCTTCCCTTTTTGCGCTCTTGATCTTCCATTCGTTGAACTTCCTGATCACGTAAGGGGTAAGGAAGAAGCTTATGATGAGTGCGGACAGTATCGCCAGCACGGTCCGGAAGGTAATATACCGGAATACGTTGAAAACGGAGAGCTTTACGTGCAGCGGATATAATAAATGATAGAGCATTACTTAAGCGCCTCCACGATCTCTTCCATCTTCGAAACCCGCGAGCCCTTTACAAGGATGACGTCGCCCCTTTCGGCCTTTCCTTTGATAAAATCAACGAGACGGTCTTTGTCGTCGAACAGCTGTGAACGTTCATTGCCAAGTTCCCTGAAAGTCTCCTTTATCTCCTCGCCGATGAGGGCGATGACCGGTATTGGGCTCTCCAAAAGCATTCTGCCAAGCTCCCTGTGATACTGGCCGCTCTTTGACCCCAGCTCCTTCATATCGCCAAGGATCGCGATCCGTTTTCCTGTGGCCGGAAGTTCGAGAAGGGTCTTTATCGCCCATTCCATGGAAGAGGGGTTTGCGTTGTAGGAATCGTCAACAATGGTATAGCCCTTGCCGGCGATAAAAGGCCTGAATCGCATTGCATATGAACTGAAGGCCTCGATCGATTCTTTGATCAAGGCAGGTTTCACCCCTATGCTGTAAGCGATTGAGGAGGCTGCAAGGATGTTGGATAGGTTGTGCCTGCCAAGGAGGTTTGTTTTTGTATGAACCCGGTCGCCGGGAAAATGCAGCGAGAAGGCGGCGCCTTCCCAGCCGAGGTTTTCTTCGACGACGAGGCGGAAGGCGGCATTGTTCTCTATGCCGTATGTGAAGACAGCGTGCCCCCTGTCTTTGTAGCGCGGGGGAATGTACGGGTCATCGGCATTGATAAAGATTGTCCCGCCGTCCTTCGTAAAGCGGAAAAGGTCGAGCTTCTCTTCCAGCACCCCATCGATATCGCCGAGGCCTTCAAGGTGAGAGGGGTTGATGTTCGTAATAAGCGATATGTCCGGACAGGTCGCGCGCGCGAGCTGTCCGATCTCGCCCTTGTTGTTTGTCCCCAGCTCAAAGATGCAAAATTCGGGCTTTCCTTTGATGGCGAGGATGCTGCTGGACACGCCGATTATGTTGTTGTAATTCTTTTCATTAAAATGTACCGCGAAGGCCCTGCCCGCCATATCGACGAGCATCTCTTTTGTTGTCGTCTTGCCGTTGCTTCCCGTGATCGCGATGCAGGTCCCCCCTGTTGCTTGCAGCTTGTATTGTGCGAGGTCAAGGAGCGCCTGCGACGCGTCTTCTACGAGAATGATCGTTCCCTTCAGCGTTACGCAGAGCGCCTCTCTCTCTTTTTCACAGATGGTCCCGCCATTGGACCTTTCGTAGGCGTCAAGCAGGAACATGTGCGCATCGAAGGTTTTTCCCATGATCGGCACAAAGAGCTCGCCGTCGCCGATAGTCCGCGAGTCTGTTGATATCCCGGTAAAGGCTTCCTTTTCAACCCTCAGCAACTCGCCCTTCGTAGCCTTCAGAACCTCGTCAAGGAGCCACATTGAGGACCTCCTCGATCACTTCCCTGTCGCTGAAGTGCAATACTTTATCGCCCACGAGCTGATAGTCCTCGTGGCCTTTTCCTGCAACGAGAACGACGTCGCCGTACTGCGCCGCCTTTATTGCCTCATTGATGGCCTCTTTCCTGTCCTCGATGACCTTGAAGGGAGCGTTGCCGAAGCCGTAAATGATGTCAGCGATGATATTCCCCGGATCCTCGGTCCTTGGATTGTCGGAGGTGATGATCGTAAGGTCCGCAAGGTGGGCGGCGATCCTGCCCATTATGGGCCTCTTGCCCTTATCCCTATCGCCGCCGCAGCCGAACACAAGGATAAGCCTTCCCTTTTTAAGGCGGTTCAGGAGGGCGAGGACGTTGCCGAGTGCGTCAGGCGTATGGGCGTAGTCGACAAACACGGCAAGACCTTTTTTGTTCACTATCCTTTCCAGCCTCCCCGGGACACCCTCCAGGCACTTTATTCCTTTTCCAATGTTGTCGTACGGGATGCCGGTTATGTGGCCGTACAGGCAGGCGGCAAGGATGTTGGACGCGTTGAAAACGCCTATCATCGGCGAGGCGAGCGAAATCTTTTTGCCCAGGAGGGAGACGTCAAGCTCCAGCCCATTGATATTTTCGCTGTAGCCGAGAAGGTACGCGTCGGCATATCCCTTCGTGCTGTATGACAGCGTCCGCGTCGGCGCGGCAACGACGAAATCTCTCGTGCTCGGGTCGTCAATATTCAGGATCGCGAATTTCTGCTCCTTTGTGCTTTTTTTCAGGTAATATTCGAAGAGGAGCCTTTTTGCCCCTTTATAGCTTTCGATGTCGCCATGGTAGTCAAGGTGGTCATGGGTGAGGTTGGTAAAGATGCCGATATCGAAATCGACGCCCTCGACGCGCTTCTGGTCAAGAGCGTGGGATGAGACTTCCATCACCACGAAGGCCACGCCGGCGAGCTGCATATCCTTCAGGAGGCTGTGGGTTTCGGCGGCCCCGGGGGTGGTGTTGTCTGCCTTCAGCGCTTTGCCGTCATATCTGTATGAGATAGTCCCTATGACGCCGGCCTTTTTGCCGGCATTCATCAGAACAGACTCAACGAGATACGTTGTTGTTGTCTTTCCGTTTGTCCCGGTAATGCCCGCAACGTGCATCTGCTTTGAAGGGAAGCCGTGGAACGTTGATGCGGCCTCACCGAGGGATGCCGCGACGTCTTGAACGGTGATCACGCATTCAAAAGGGCTGTCAGGTTCTTTGTCGGTTACGATGGCCTTCGCCCCTCTCTTCAATGCATCATCTATATACGTTCCGCTTTTGCCGGTAGCAAAGAACATATATCCTTCCCCGACTGCCCGTGAATCTTTTGTGATCCCCGTGATCTCAAGGTCTCTGGAGCCCTTTATATTGACGAAGGGCATATTTTTTATCAGGTCGTTGAGTCTCATTGCTTGTACGACCTCCCGTGGATGACGCACTCCATCTCGCCTTTCATCTTTTCAAGGGCCTTTGGCTGCTGTTCCGCAACAAGGCCGCTCCCGTGTATCTTTATCCTTGAAGTGTGCGGCGCCAGCTTTTCAAGGGCTGCCTTGATGGGAAGATTGACGAGGCTGGGCATGACCCATTCATTTTTCTCACTGTCTGACCGCGCCCTCAGGGCATCAGGGACGTGCCCGAACTCAAAGCGGTCATTTACCCTCCTGATCTCCATTGCGTGCACCCTATAAGGGAAGAGGGCGCTGTAATCTTCGGGAACGTTCCTCCTGTACATAGAGAGGATGATGTTTTTCTCTATCGCGTACCCCTTTCCGAGGACCACTTCCTGGGGGGGCAGTTCTTCGCGGAGCGTGACGCCCTCTTTTTTGAAAAAGGAGACAAGCTGCTTCTTCCCGACGATCCTGGCTATGCTCTTTAACCCCTCTTCGTCCTTTTCCTTCAGTATGTCCAGGGGCTTTTTGCAATAGGCGCTGCCCTGGCCCTCTTTCTTTATGAAGATAAGCCCCTCCTTTTCAATGAGCCCTTCCCTGATCGCGAAACAGACGATGGGGATCGCAACAAAATAGGAAGGCTCGATAACCGGCTCGGCCTTCTGCAGGTTCGCCGGCGCCGGAGCGTTTACCGGAGCCGGTTTTGGTATGGAAACGCTCAGGCCGGTCGGCGATGCATCCTGCGGTTCCGAAGTCCTTCCAATGGCGAGCCTGTCAGGGAGCTTCATCGCTACGGAAACGTACATCAATCCAATCAATACACAAATGAAAAAGGCCTTTTTGTTAGCCCTTTTGTTCATCTCAATACCAGAACCTCTTCATCTTTTGGTTTTTTCAGTCCAAGCCTCTCTTTTGCCTTTAATTGAAGCATCCTCGCCTGCGTAATGCCTGCGAGTTCTGTTTTGAGCTTGGTGTTCATGTCGATGACCTCCCTCTCTTGCCTGAGCATGGCGATCAGCTCTTCCCGGAGCCGGCTGTGGGCGGACATCATAAAAAAAGAGACAAGGGCGAATACAATAAGGCAGGCGACGATCAGAAACGTAGACTGAGGATTTTTGTGTGCCATATCTCTTTTCGTGGATACATAAACCCTTTCCATAAACCCCCCGCTTATTTTTTTTCTGCTACCCTGAGTTTCGCGCTCCTTGAGCTCGGATTGCTTCTTATCTCGCCTCTTTCGGGCCGTATCGGCTTTTTCGTCATCGCATTCACCATCGCAGATGTTTTGAATATCTCCTTTATCGTTCTATCCTCCAATGAATGGAACGATATGACGCCTATCCTTCCTTGCCTGTTGAGCATGCCGATGGCATCGTTCACCCCTGCCCGCAGGTTTTTTGTTTCCCCGTTAACTTCTATGCGAATTGCCTGGAATGTCTTCGTTGCCGGGTGGATCTTCCCCCTTCTCCTCTTCGCCCTGAGGACAATGCCTGCCAGCTCTCTTGATGTTTCTATCGGCCCCTTCTTTCTCGCGTCGACGATCGCCTTCGCGATCTTATGGGCTTTTTCTTCCTCCCCGTATTCGCCGATGATCTTTTTCAGCGCGTCATACCGGTATGTGTTCACTACGTCATAGGCGGTCAACGCCGCCCTGTTATCCATTCGCATGTCGGGAAGACAATCGTCGTTGAAGCTAAAGCCCCTCCTGCCCATCAACTGATACATTGAAAGACCAAGGTCAAAAAGGATTCCGTCGAAGGAAAATACACCCATCCCGTTAAGAATCTCCTTCAGGTCTTTAAAGTTTCCCCTTACCAGCCTTACCCTCTCACCGTAACCTTTCAGCACCTCCTGAGCTATGCTTAGGGCCCCTTCGTCCACATCGAGGCCGATCAACCGTATGTCTTTGTATCTTTCCAGTATGTGGTATGCGTGTCCCCCTCCACCAACTGTTGCATCGACAAACAGGCTATATTCAGCGCTTACCAGGTTTTGTATTGCTTCTTCGCAAAGAACAGGTATATGTGTGACACCGATCAAAGGCCCAGTTCCGACACGATGCTTGCGATCTGGTCGGGATCAGACGTTGCCTGTTTCACCAGTTCTTCCCATTTCTCCTTTGCCCATATCTCTATCTTCTTGCCCATCCCTATGATCACCACATTCTTGATAATATGCGCATCGGTCTTTAAAGCCTGCGGCAAAAGGACCCGCCCAAGCCTATCGATCGTGCATTCGGAAGCGCCGGAAAAAAAATACCTCAGGAACAGCCTCTCTTCTTTTTTCATCGAGCTTCTGCTCGATATCTTCTCCTGGATGTTCAGCCACTCCTGAAAGGGATAACCGACAATGCAGCCATCGAGATTGGTGAAGATGAGCCTCATATCATGATGCGTGGAGAGCGTCTCCCTGAACTTTGCGGGGATGCTTACCCTGCTTTTGTCGTCGATGGCGTATTCAAATCTACCCGCGAACAATATCCCACCTTTTAACACTATTTACCACTTTAGACAGTTATACTTGTAACATCGTAGTTTGTCAAGGGTTTTTTGCCCTTTTACGTTGAAAGAGGACAATATGCTGTGATATAAGTGGAAATGTCCTTTTTAAAGAAGACAATCATACTGCTTTCCCTTGTGGGGCCGGCGATCATAACGTCAAATATCGATAATGATGCCGGCGGGATAGCGATCTATTCCATCGCGGGGGCGAGCTACGGGTACAACCTGTTGTGGACGCTTATCCCGACGGTCTTTCTTCTCGCGGTCCTCCACGAGATCTCGGCGAGGACGGGGATCGTGACCGGGAAGGGGCTTGCGGACCTTATACGGGAACGGTATGGCATCAGGATAGCGTTCTGGGTCATGGTATCCCTTTTCGTTACAAACCTCGGGAATACGGCGGCAGAATTCTCGGGCTGGGCGGCAAGCATGGAACTTTTCGGAGTGAGCAAATATATCTCGGTCCCGGTAGGGGCGTTCTTTGTATGGTTCCTCGTTACAAAGTGGAACTACAGCATCTTTGAGAAGATCTTCCTGGGGATCTGTTTCATATATTTTACCTATATCATTTCCGCGTTCCTTGCCAAGCCCGACTGGGGCGAGGTAATGCAAAAGACGGTAACGCCCCAGATACAATGGAACAAGGATTACCTCATCATAGTGGTCAGCATCATTGGCACGTCGATAACGCCATGGCAGCAATTCTACCTCCAGTCAGGAGTAGTGGAGAAGGGCCTGGGAGAGAAAGATCTCTGGGCATCCAGGGTGGATGTGATATTCGGGGCCATTATGATGGGCATCGTTGCATTTTTCATCATCGTAGCCTGCGGTGCAACGCTCTATCCCGCCGGCATCGGCATAGAGTCCGCAGAGGACGCCGCCCTGTCGCTGAAGCCTCTCGCCGGCAGGAACGCGTATATCCTCTTTGCCATAGGGCTTGCGAACGCGTCGCTCTTCTCAGGATGCATCCTTCCGCTCGCCACCACATATTATATCTGTGAGGCGATGGGGTGGGAGATGGGGATCGGAAAAGGCTTCAAAGAGGCGCCGCAGTTTAAGCTGATCTTCACGATGATACTTGTCCTCGGCGCTTCTGTTGTGTTGATCCCAAACCTGCCCCTCATAAAGGTCATGTGGTTCAGCCAGATCATCAACAGCCTCCTGCTCCCCGCGATCATTATATTTATGATAAAGCTCGTCAATGACAGGGAGCTGATGGGAGATCACAGAAATTCCCTGTGGATGAACGTTGTCGCCTATGCCGGGGCGGTAATCCTCACCGCTCTCAACCTTGTTCTCCTCTACAACGCCTTCATGGACGTTATCGGATAGAGAAGAAAAAATATTGATAAAGTGAACTGAACGATGTAGTCTTTTAGCTCATCAAATTTTTTGCGGAGTATGTATGAAAGTTCCTATAACAAGAGAAGGGTACGCTAACCTGAAAAAAGAGCATGAGAACCTGCTCAACGTAAAACGGCCGAAGATCCTGAAGGCCATTGAAGAAGCCCGCGGACACGGAGACCTCTCGGAAAATGCAGAGTATGATGCGGCAAAAGAGGAATTCCAGTTCCTGCAGAAAAAGGTCGCCGAGATCGAAGAGATGATCAAGAATTCTGAGATCATCGATAAAAGAAACGGCGATTTCGAAAACGTTGAATTCGGCTGTACCGTGACGCTCGTCAACCTCGATACCGATGAAGAGGCGGAATACAGGCTTGTTGGACCCTACGAATCGGATATAAACAGGGGAACCATATCGATCGCCTCGCCGCTCGGAAGGGCGCTCATGGGAAGATCGGTGGGCGACGAGGTGAACTTCAACGCCCCCGGCGGCCAGCGCACCTACGAAGTCGTAAAAATAATTTAAAGTAAAAAACGAGCTGTCCGGCCGGTGCGGCATAGGGGCCCCGATAAAGACCACCTCCTTTTTGCCGAGGCTGAGCGTGTCGCCGGTCTTGACCACCTGGAAATTCCAGCCCTGATGGTAGTGACCTTTTAGCGATTTGACGCCGTTGGCAGTACGGTAAACCGGTTTATCGGGAAGAAGGCGCATCAATTCCGGCATGGCGCCGGAATGATATGAGATATTTTGCTAAACCTTATAAAGAACTGTGCCGATAATGACAATGGAGCGCGGGCCCTGGTACTTGAAAATCTTACACGCTATTCATCACAACGGGAAGATCGAATGAAGCATTCATCCATGGCGGATCGGAAATTGCTCGAAGAGATATCTGTTCTGAAGCAGAGGATCAAGGATCTGGAGCTGTCGGAAATAGAGCGCAGACGGGCGGAGGAGGCCCTGCGGGAGTCAGAGCAAAAATTCAAGGACCTCGCCGAGAAATCCATTGCCGGCATATACCTTATTCAGGACGGCATATTTAAATATGTCAATCTAAAACTTGCCCAAATACTCGGATATGAGATCGATCAAATAACAGACAAAATATTTGTAAAAGACGTCGTCTTCCCCGAAGACTGGTCTGTAGTGGAAGAGAACATGCGCAAAAGGATAGAAGGGGAACTGGGATCGCTCCACTACGAATTCAGGGTGGTCACAAAGAACAAAGAGGTTAAGAACGCCGAGGTATACAGCTCCCGGACCATATACCGGGGAAAACCCACGATAATAGGGACGTACCTGGACATCACCGAGCGCAAACAGACAGAGGAAGCGCTGCGGGAGAGCGAGGCGCGATGGCAGTTCGCCCTTGAGGGGGCGGGAGACGGCGTTTGGGACTGGGATGCCGCAAGCAACCATGTCTTTTTCTCTGCCCGGTGGAAGGCCATGCTCGGCTATGCCGACCACGAGATCGGCGATACCCTGGACGAGTGGGAGCGACGTGTGTACCCCGACGATAAGGCCTGCGTCCATGCTGACCTTGAGCGTCATTTCAGACACGAGACCGCGCACTATCAGAGCGAGCACCGCGTGCTCTGCAAAGATGGTTCATACAAGTGGATCCTGGACCGCGGCAAGGTCATCAAATGGGATCAAGACGGAAGGCCGAGCCGTATGATCGGAACCCATACCGATATCACCAGCCGCAAGCGGGCAGAGGAAGAAGAGAAACATAGCGAAAAACTTTCTGCTGCGCTTGAGATGGCCGGGGCGATCTGCCACGAACTGAATCAGCCGCTTCAGGTGATCAGCGGCCGCATCGATCTTTTGTCCATGGAGAGCAAGGATGAGCGGGCACATAAAGCGCTCGAGATAATAAGCGATCAGATACGCAGGATAGGCACAATAACAAAAAAACTGATGGGATTAAGAAAATATTCGAACCGTGCTTATGCGGGAACCATGAAGATCGCGAATATAGACCAAACGCCTGAAGGCAGCGCTCAATAATACGAGCATGAAAGGAGATGCCGTTATGAACGAAAAAAAGATCCTGATAGTCGATGACGAGGTTGCTATTCTCGATGTGTTGAAAGAGATATTTACCATGCACGGCTATCAGATCGTGACTGCCGGGAGCGCAGAAAAGGCATTAGAGATACTGAGCAACGAGAGCATCATGGTAATGTTCCTGGACCTTAAGCTCCCGGGGATGAGCGGGATCGATCTTTGCAGGCAGATACGGAAAGATAACCAGATCGCCATAATCCATGCCCTCACCGGCTATGTGAACGTCTTTGGTCTTTTGGAATGCCGGACCGCCGGCTTTGATGATTATTTCATAAAACCTGCCAATACAAAGATTCTTCTGGAGGCGGCTGAAAGCGCTTTCAAGAAGATAGAACGATGGAAGGTTGATGAATACGATCTGATGTAAGATCTGTCTTGAAGCCGGTCCCTGTTTTTCGACGCCGGTATGGGCCGCCATGATTCTTAATGGATGCAGCTTTGCTCTTCTGCTATCCGCGTAATTAATGTCCTCCAAAGCATTGAAGACCCTGCGGGCAATCAACAAGGTTTCCCCTTGCAGCACTGCATTGCTACAGTATCCACGCTCGGAAGAATGCTTATGGGAAAATCAGCGTGCAACGAAGTGAACTTTAACGCCTCGGGCGGTAATCGCAACTGCGAGATCGCAAGAATAACCCAACGTAAAGATGTTATTCATTCCCCCCCCATAGCCTACATCGAACGGTGCGTTTTTTTTAAAAGGGAACAGTGCCCCTCATCAGACTATTTTTTGGTTCCTTTACTGCCGAAGAATATGACACCCAGCACGGTACCGAACATGATGACACCTGTAATGATCATGATGATGTTGAACATAACAACCTCCTTTTTTCTGACAGTACGTTAGCATTAAACGAGGGACCCCTTCTGTAGCCTACTATACATAACGAAAATTATTTTCCCGAAATGGTCAACAGAGGCGCTCTTAACATGCGGCATGCTATTCTATTCAGAAACAATATTCTTACCGGTAAGATTGCAACTCAAATACTTGAACTTCACAGTCCCGAAGAAAAGAACTCTTGCCATCAGCTTGCCGGATCATATTCCCACTTGCAAAATATATCGAATAGGAGGAAAATGGAGGGAAAGGAAAAAGTTATTTATAGTTTTATGAGCGTCCCCATCCGCGCATCCAGTTGCTGATGTCGGGGATGCGATGGCCTCGCACCGACCCTATCGGTCGGCGCTCGGCACAGAAAAGGCGCTTGAAGAGATCGAGGCAAAAAAAAAGGTATCTTCTATGATAGAGAGATCGTGGAAGCCTACTTGAGGTTGTTCAGGGAGAACATATTCAGCTTTGAACGATCATCTTGAGAAAGGAAATGAAGAAATGAGCTAGAGGGAGGAAGATCATGTATACACATCTATTCTCTGAACTCAGAATCTCAGGAATTACCCTGAAAAATAGATTAACGATGGCCCCGTTATATCTCGGATATGCTGGGGAAGGCGGCATGGTGAGCAGCGTGCTGTTGGAACATTACCGGCTGATGGCAAAAAGCGGGGTTGCCATGGTGGTGGTAGAGAATGCGACGATAGACCATCCGACGGGAAGCGGCTCAAACAGGACGATCCGGGCAGATACCGACGACAATGCGGCAGGGTTGAAAAGATTATCCGCAACGATCCGGCAGGAAGGCGCCGTTGCCTGTCTTCAGGTCAACCACGCCGGGCGCTTTGCCGGCGTTAACGAGCCCGTTGCGCCCTCTGCCGTCGAGACGTTTGGCAGAACCCCGAGGGCATTGACCACGGCAGAGATCCGGACGATCGCGAACAGGTATGGCGATGCGGCATTGCGGGTAAAGAACACGGGTTTTGACATGGTGGAATTACACGGGGGCACGGGCTATCTGCTGGCCCAATTCCTTTCACCCAGGACCAACAGGCGGGAAGATGAATATGGCGGTTCATTTGAGAACCGGCAGAGGTTTGCCCTTGAGGTCGTTGCGGCAGTGAAAGAAAGAGTGGGAGATTTCCCGGTCGGCTACCGTTTCTTGGCAGATGAATGGCTTCCCGACGGCCTGCAACTGAATGAATCCGTTCGGTTTGCCCACTCGCTCGAGTCGGCGGGCGTTGCATACATTTCTGTCATGGGCGGGACCTATGAGTCTTTCCCTTTGCCGGACATAGTGAGCAGGTCCAAAGAAGAGGGTTACATGGTTTACCTTGCAGCCGCCGTCAAAGAAGAGGTGCGCATTCCTGTAATCACTGCCGGAAGGATATCAACGGGCGCTCTGGCGGAGAGCATCCTCGAGGAAAAGAAGGCCGACCTGATCGGACTGGCGCGCGTCCTGTGGGCCGATCCCGAATGGCCGGAAAAGGTGAGGCAGGGGAGAGAGAACGAGGTCATCCGCTGCGACCCGGCCTGCGGCGACGCCTGCATGAAATTGATAATGAAAAGAAGGCCCGCCTTCTGCGCACGATGGCCTCACGATAAGATGCAGGCATGGAAGGATCGAAGCGAATAACGGCAGGGCCTTGCCCTGTTGGCCGGGATGCCTGACATGGAAGGAAAGACTATGGCGACGTGGATAGATTTTTCGATCTCTTCTGCCTATGAAGCTAAATACCCGGGGGTGGCCTTCGGGCTGACGCTCATTGCAGGCTGCCGGCCCTTGAGCGACGGTGCAGGGTTTGATCAATACAGGCGGAATCTCCTGCGGAAGATGAGGAAGCGGGAGACGCTTGCCGGCATTGCCCAGCGTATCGATATCTATGACCGGTTTTTTCAGAGTTTCGGATTCGAATGTCCCCTGCCCCAGCATCTTAAGAGAACGATCAACAGCGGGTTTCCGAGGTACAACCTCATGGTCGATGCCCACTTTATGGCCGAGATGTGCGCCGGCATCCTTGTGGCGGTCACCGATCTTGACCGCATTGAAGGCAGGCTCATGCTCGATGTATCGCACGAAGGGGAGATGAGCGCCGGAATGGGGGGCCGCCAATTCATAACGAAAGAAGGGGAGATCGTGCTCCGGGACGAGAAGGACATCATCTGCGTCCTTTGCCAGGGCGCGGATGAGAAGACAAAGGTGAGGGATGATACGCGCAACGTCCTCTTCTATGCCTACGCAGTACCCGGCATCGACGGGACCTATCTCAAAGAGGGATTGACCGTTGCCGCAGAGACCATGGCCCTGTTCGGCGGCGGGGACATCAAGGGTTTGGACGTATTCGCCGGGGGAAGGAGCATATGAGTGTCTTCGACGCCCGCCCCTCCCGACACCGTGCCAATGAATTATCCGGGATTCATGAAAACCTCTGACAATCAATAGAATCCCCCTTGCAAAACATATCGAATAGGAGGAAAATGGAAAAAAGAGGCGGCATGGGAACAATTATGATGGATGACCGGAGAGATCTGAAGATCTCCAAAAGCAGGCTCGAGGCCCTCGTTGACGGTATCTTTGCGTTTGCGATGACGCTTCTCGTCACCGGCCTCGTCATCCCCCACCTTTCAAAAGGAGAGGCGAAGGCGAGGCTTGCCGTCAGCATCGCAGAGATGCGGTCCGAGTTTACTTCCTTCCTGATCGCGTTCTTTGTCCTTGCTTCGTTCTGGCAGATGCACAACCGGCAGTTCCACTATGTGCGCGCGGTAGACTCCAGTACCGTAAGGATCACGCTGTTCATCCTGGCGTGCGTCGTCCTGATGCCCTTCACCACGATTATCAGCGGGGCTTATTCGGATGTGCAGATCGCCGTCAACCTTTTTCATGCCAACATGTTCATCCTCGGAGCGCTTTTTCTTGTCCACTGGCGGCACCTCGCGAGGACCCCCGGAATAACGTCTGTTGAGATCAGCAGCCGCGATGCTTCGAACGGGATACGCAGGGTCCTGGTCACACCGGCTATCTCCATCCTGGCATTCCTAGTCTCGTTCATCAGTCCCTCGTGGTCGATGGCCACATATCTTCTTATCATACCCTTCGTCGCTATTGTGCGGCGATACTGTCGGTCAACGATTTAGGACTTTTGCGTATAGGCAAAACTCCGAAGTGGAAACGGCGAGCGCCATGAACCAGCCCACACCGTGGGTGGGAGGGAAAGCCTTTTCGGGCTTTGCTTGAAGAGGGGGGACCGGGTGCCCGCCTGCGGGTGCACTTGTAAGAGCGTCTCCTGAAGCTGTCGGCTTTCAGGCGATAGCCGCTTATCGCATCTTCTTTCCCAGCACGATCGATGTTTCGATCTGGCGGTCGGGGATGGACCAGTATTTGCGGAGCAGCCCGTCCTTGTCGGGCATGACCTCGTACCCGTGCTTCCTGTAGAAGTCGATCGCCCATGCGGCCGCCTTCCACGTGCCGATGAGAAGCCACTCGGTATCGACCTGCCTTTCGATGAACGCGAGGAGCTTCGAGCCGATCCCCTTCCCCTGGCTCTCAGTGGCCACGTATGCGTGGCGTATGAGCGTCGTATCCTTGACCGGTTCCTTCCCCATGACCCCGAGGAGCTTCAGGTCCTTCCTG
Organism: Syntrophorhabdaceae bacterium; assembly: GCA_017992765.1. Lineage (GTDB taxonomy): Bacteria > Desulfobacterota > Syntrophorhabdia > Syntrophorhabdales > Syntrophorhabdaceae > UBA5609. Next base: position 12,796 of record JAGOOA010000019.1, on the reverse strand, counting down.
TAGCCGTAAAAGCGCATCCTCCGCATCTCCGCCGTCAGCTCCTCCATCGGCATGTAGGGCTCGTGGTAGCGGTCCCCCGGAATAACGCCCCGGTACCGTGTTGCGCCGTCATTGACCACCTTGAACATCTCCTGTGGATCTCGTGCCTCGAATATCCCTTCCTTCCAGAAGCCGAAGAGGTCGTAGGCGTTCTGGAAGCCTATACGAAACATGGCCTTTTCGTCGCCCACGAGATAATGGATCACATCGTAATTTTTGCGGATGCCGGGAACGGCGGGGAAATCGGTGCCGAAGAGGTATTTGTGGCTGAACTTTTGTATGGACGGAAAATACCGGAGCAGGTTCTGCGGAGGCAATCCCGACACATCGATATAGACGTTCTCAAAACCTTTCGCGAGAAATTCCGCTATCCGGTACCAGAAGCCGCGGCCGCCGTGGCAGAGGACGACCTTCATATCCGGGAAATCGTTGATCACGTCATCGAAGGTATAGGGGTCGGAATGGCGCATCTTTGAACCCTTGATGAGGCTTGTGCCTGCATGGAAAAAGACAGGCAGCCCCGCCTTCTCGCAATGCTCATAGATAGGGTAAAGCCTTCTGTCATTGGCATAAAAGTGGCCGTGGATAGGATGAATCTTGAGCCCCCTGGCGCCCTTCCCCAACTGGTCCTCAAATGCTCCCGCAAGGTCGTCGTGGTAGTTCGGGTTGAGGTTCGCGATGGGGATGAGCTCGGGATGTATGGCGCTGATCTCGAGGGTCCTTTCGAAAGGCATGATCCCCGTCATCCCGGGAGAGTATTCGGGAAACAGGATGCCGCCGAAGACCTCTTCCCGCTTTATCACATCCCCGTATTTCTGCGGCATCTGGTTCCCTGCTTCGTCGAAGATCTCGAGTGCGTAAGGTCCGGTTTCCATCCAAAGCCGTTTTGCCTGATCGGTCCATTCATGCATGTGGCCCGCATGAATATGGACGTCGATGATATTCATACATTTCGTTATATAGTATGGAAAAGGTTATGGCAAGGGAAAAGGCGGTTCAGGCTATTCATATTTTTCTTGAAACAGCACTTGCCCTATGTGTTAATTGTAGGCTATGGCAGCGACCATTGACGTAGACCCCGGCCGCAGGTTTTACATGCTTGGCGTGATCCACAGGGATGAAAGAAACCGGGCATTGCTTCGCCAATGGATCGCCGGCATAGGGCCCGATGTTGTCACGCTTGAGTTTACGAATTACGGGCTGATGTTCAGGAAAGAAAATCGTGAAATATATAAAAAGCGTATTGACGAAATCGTAAAAAAACTGAAAAATGATAAGAGATCATATAATGAAGCTGCGAAGGAGGATCTGGAGTCTTTCATAAACATGCCTGACGAATATGAGATCGTTTCCGAATATTGCGCAGAGCGGCAGATACCCTTCTATCTGATCGATATGGACCTGTTCTCTTACTTGAAATTACGGGATACGGAAGAATTATTTGATGCCGGCAACATCTTGAGGCTCCTGACGGAAAAGGGTACAGGCAACGGCTATAGCGAGGCGGCGATGGCGCGGCTCTTCTTCAAGTCCGGCCTGAAAGGCGTTCCTTATGACGACGAGATGTACGTCCGCGACAGGTATATGGCCGACAGACTTTCCCTTCTGATGAAGCATTCTCCTGAAAAGAGGTTCCTTCATATTACAGGCTGGAGGCACCTCGAAGATCCACACGGCCTCTATAAACCCTTGAATCCGCTGAAGGTATTTCCTTATGGTTAAGCTATTTGTTTTTGATCTCGGCAATGTGATCCTCCCCTTTGACCACAGGCAGATCGCATACAAGCTCCACGAGGTCTCCAGGGTAGCAGGGAGGTTCTCCCCTGATGAGATTTTCAGATATATGTTCGATATGGAGAATGGCCTTATCAATGTTTATGAAGAAGGCCTGATGTCTTCAACTGATTTTTTTATGAAGTTGAAGGAGAGGTATAAGCTCGACATAGATTTTGAGGAATTCAAGGATATATGGAATCCCATCTTCCAGGAAGACCGTGATGTGAGCGATATCATCACCTACCTGAAAGACAAGGGGCATCCCCTTTTCCTTCTCAGCAACACGAACGAGCTTCATTTTACCTATATCACGGAGATCTTCCCGATCGTGCATTTAATGGACGAGTGGATACTCTCCTTCGAGGTCGGCTCAAAAAAGCCGAAGCAGAGGATATACGATGAGATCTTCAAAAGAACGGACGTGCAGAGAAGGGAAATCCTGTTCATCGACGACATACAGAGACATGTAGAAGTTGCGGAAGACCTTGGTTTGCAGGGGGTGGTGTTCAGAAGCGCCGGCGACATATGGAGTGCAATAAAGGAAAATTTTATATAACAATGATCAGGTATCCTCAGATAGACCCGGTGATTATTACAATAGGCCCTCTTTCCCTGCGGTGGTACGGCCTCATGTATGTTCTCGGCTTTGCCTCTTCCTATCTGCTGACGATTTACCAGTTGAAAAAGAGGGCCCTGAAGATCGAAAGGGCCAGGATAGACGACCTGTATTTCTCTCTCATCGTTGGGCTTATCGTCGGCGCGCGTCTCGGGTATATCCTTTTTTATAACCTTTTGTTCTATCTCGAAAACCCTTTAGAAGTATTTGTGCTCTGGCACGGCGGAATGTCTTTTCACGGGGGGCTCATAGGGGCCTTTATCGCAGGATATGTGTATATAAAAAGGAAGAAGCTCGGTTTTTTCCTGATCATTGACCTCATCATCCCTACCTGCCCCGTCGGTATCGGGTTCGGCAGGCTCGGGAACTTCATAAACGGCGAGCTCTTTGGAAGGCCGGCCGACGTGCCGTGGGCGATGGTGTTTCCCCAGGGTGGCAGCCTCCCGCGGCACCCGTCGCAGTTGTACGAGGCCTTTTTTGAAGGGCTCCTTCTATTTGTAATACTTTGGATCTATAAGGATTTTAAGAAGCGCGAGGGGGACGTCTTCGCACTCTTTTTGATCCTCTATGGATGCTTCAGGATCTTCTGCGAATTTTTCAGGGAGCCCGATCTCCAGATAGGCCAGATCCTTGGCCTTTTCAGCATGGGGCAGCTTTTAAGCGGCCTGATGATAGTGGCAGGGCTGTTCCTGAAATACTACTGGCTGCCGAGGGGCAAAAAATTATCCCATAGCAAGGACTAGATCCGGACTTTGCATCAAGATTAGCATCGGTGCCGGACTCTTCCCCGCAAACACGCTGGATAAAGGCGGCGAAAGGTGAAAAGTGAAAGGTGAACGGTAAGAAACAAATAGAAACAATCCTTGAAGGGTAAAGCATGAGAAGTTTTGAATATTTTACCTTTCACCTTTCACATTTTACAGGGTTCATTGCCTCACGACGGTTTGCTATGGGAACGGTTTCATTGCGAGGTTAGTCTCGAGCAACAAGCCCGACACCGATGCTTTCATGAAATGTTTCTGTAGACAGTGAGCTCAAAAAACAGCAAAAGTAAAGCGAGTAGTAAGTAATAAGCAGCGGAAATTTTTCGCGTATAATATTTACTGTTTATTTATCAGGTTTCGCTGATAGCTGACGGCTGATAGCTGAAAGCTTACAGTATCTCCACCAGCCCGCTGTCGATATCGTAGTAGGCGCCGACGACCTTGACCTTTCCCGCCTTGACCATTTTCGCAATGATGGGTGTTGAGGTCTTTACCTGTTTTGTAACGATATCAATATTTATCCTGATGGCGTTGTCGATAAGATCGCCCTTTTTCCCTTTTGCCTTTTTGACTGCGGGAATAATTGCCTTTGCGATGCTCCCGATATGTCCGTGGGCCTCTCCGCCCTGTACTGTGGCGGTGACGGCGCCGCATTTTGAGTGGCCGAGGATGACGACGAGCCTGGTCCCGAGATGGTCTACCGCGTATTCGATGCTGCCGAGGGCTACGTCATCAACGATGTTGCCGGCATCGCGGATAACAAAGATGTCGCCGATCCCCTGGTCAAAGAGGATCTCCGGAGGTATGCGGGAATCCGAGCAGCCCACTATCACCGCAAAAGGTTTCTGCCCTTTCGATACCTCGGCCCGGCGCCTTACCCCCTGGTTTGGGTGTTTCTGCTTCAATGACGCATATCTCTTGTTGCCGTCGGTTAGCTTCTTTAACGCCCGGTCTGCCTCGGTATGATGGCTCATGATGCCCTCCAGAATTTTTACAGTATAATTTTTTACAGTATAATAAAAGATTTGATAGGAATCATCAAGGTAAATAACCAAACACCGATAGCCGAATATCCAATAAAAAAAGGAGATACGGTGTTCCTACCCTCTGATACCTTGCCGCTTGTGGCGGGGCAGCTCATTAATATAGCTTACAGCCGGCTTTGTGAATATCAGGTACAAAACCGACAGGAGGGCATATGCCAGTCGTTATGCAGATGTGCCCGCAAAGCCGCGGCATGTTCCCTGCGCCCGCAACAAGGGGATATTGTCTTGTGTCGCGTGTGCGTAGACGGCGCAGAAGGGGGTGCCCCATAATTGTGAAAATATTAACAAAATTTTGTTGACAACTTTTGTATACATGTTTAAAATAATTCGTCTAAGCGAACTAAGGATAACAAGCAGGTCAATCCAAATATTAAATCAGGAGGTTTTGTATGGCAGCAATGAAGGAAGAGAACAACAAGTATTACCCCTCAAAGGAATTCGTTGACCAGGCATACGTAAAGAGCCGTGAAGAGTATGAGAAGATGTGGAAGCAGTCTGTAGAGGACCCGGAAGCCTTCTGGGGCAACGCGGCAAAAGAATTGTTCTGGTTTAAGCCGTGGCTGAAGGTTAACAGGGAAGATTTTGCCAAAGGCGAGATCGAGTGGTTCATCGGCGGCAAAACAAACATCTCTTATAACTGCCTTGACTATCAGATCGAAAAGGGCAAGGGCGACAAGGTTGCCATCCTCTTCCAGGGCGAGCCCGAAGACGACGTGGTAAAGCTCACCTACAATGAGATGTTGAAGCTTGTATCGAGATTCGCGAATGTACTGAAGAAAAAGGGCGTACGCAAGGGCGACAGGGTTGCCATCTACCTTCCCATGATCTGGCAGCTTCCCGTTGCAATGCTTGCATGCGCAAGGATAGGCGCCATCCACACGATCGTTTTCGGCGGTTTCTCGGCAGAGGCGCTCCGTGACAGGATACTCGATGCCGGCGCAAAGGTCCTCATTACAGCGAACGGCTACTGGCGTTCCGGCAAGAACGTGAGCTCCAAGGCAAATGCAGACACGGCATGCGACCTCTGCTTAGCTCAGGGCCACACGGTCGACAAGGTCATCGTTGTGAAGAGGCTTGAGAAATTCGACGTCCCCATGAAGGCAGGCAGGGATACGTGGTTTGAGGAAGAGCTTGCGGCGGCAGACATTACCGATACATGCGCGGCCGAGATGATGGATGCGGAAGATCCTCTCTTCATCCTTTACACCTCAGGCTCCACAGGCAAACCGAAGGGCGTTCTCCACACCGTCGGCGGCTATATGGTCTATACATACCACAGCTTTAAGTATATCTTTGATTACAAGGATAAGGACGTCTTCTTCTGTACGGCGGATATCGGTTGGGTAACGGGTCACTCCTATATCGTCTACGGGCCGATGTCGAACGGCGCAACATCGATCGTCTTCGAGTCAGTCCCCACATTCCCGAACCCAGACAGATTCTGGCAGATCGTTGAGAAGTTCAAGGTCAACATCTTCTACACGGCTCCTACCGCAATCAGGGCGCTCATGAAAGAGGGCGAGAAATGGCCGCAGGGAAGGAACCTCTCATCCCTGAGGCTTCTTGGCTCCGTCGGCGAGCCCATCAACCCGGAGGCCTGGCTGTGGTACCACAAGTACGTTGGTGGAGAGAACTGCCCCATCGTCGATACCTGGTGGCAGACCGAAACAGGCGGCATACTCATTACGCCTCTCCCAGGCGCATGGCCGACCATACCCGGATTTGCAACCCTGCCGTACTTTGGCGTTCATGCCCGCACATTACAGTCAAGGCCCGATGCATCTAAACCGGCAGTGGACGCACCCGTCAACGAACAGGGCGAGCTCTGCATCGCAAGGTCGTGGCCCGGCATGATGAGGGGCGTTTTTGGCGAACCCGAAAGGTTCTTCAACACATACTTTGTCCAGCAGCCCGGCTTCTACTTCTCCGGCGACGGGGCAATAAGGAACGAAGACGGCTATTTCAGGCTCATGGGCCGTATTGACGACGTCGTCAACGTATCAGGCCACAGGATGGGTACCGCAGAGGTTGAGGCAGCACTTAACTCCTATACCTCATCCGTTGCAGAGTCTGCCGTTGTCGGTTTCCCGCATGAAGTGAAGGGCGAAGACCTTTACGCATATATCATTCTGAAAACAGGTGTTACCGGTGATGATGCACTGAAGAAAACACTGGTGGCACACGTAAGGAAAGAGATCGGTCCTATCGCGTCCCCCGGCAAGATCCAGTTCGTATCCGGTCTGCCGAAGACACGTTCCGGCAAGATCATGAGAAGGATCCTGAGAAAGGTCGCATCCGGCGAGATCGACCAGATCGGCGATACCACAACACTTGCCGATCCGGCAATAGTCGATGAGATCGTAAAGGGAAGACAGTAAGATCGTCTGACATAACGAACATAAAAGCCCCCGGAGAAACCTCCGGGGGCTTTTTAACACGGTTTTCTACTAAGACGAGCATGGCACAGGGACATCCCCCGCAAACCATTGTGAGGCGAGGGATAAAGACCGAGGGACGAAGGACGTCCGCTGCGCTAGGACGAAGGACGATGAAAATCAGAAGAGCAGAAAGCAAAACACCCCGGAGTACCGCTTTTTATATTTGGTTTCTACGCTGAACGCCGAACGCTTCACGCCGAACGGTTTTTTTGTAATCTCGATATACAAAATACGAATGACGATATACTGTTTTGTGGTATGATATACGGTTTTTATGGATTACACGCTTAATTCAACGAAGGCCTACCATGTGGGCCAATTGAACACGCTCGGGTGGGAGCTGACGGTCTGCAACGCCCTCCATCCGGCGGGGACGCCTCTACGGAAAATACTCACCCGCGACGATTCTTTTGGCCATCTTCTCTATGATTATCTGGTTCGATCTGTGCCCATGGAAAAGATAGCGAGGGTCATTGAGGTCGGCGGGGGGTACGGTTATCTGATGAAGGATTTTCTTGAAAGGAACGGTGCTCTGGAGCCGTGCATGCTCGATATCTCTCCATTTCTTCTCGATAAACAGAAGAAGGCGCTCGGGGAGCACAACGTTTCCTACAGGGAAGGGGATTTTCTGGAGGCGGACCCGGCCTTTCTTGAGGGGTTTGACCTGGCGGTGTTCAATGAAAATTTGGGGGACTTCCCGACCCTTGTTGGTCTGAGTGAAGATCTGCTCCGATCTTCTTCGGGCATTACCGATCCGATCCTCAGATCAGCGCTTCATTTTTTTACCAGGTACGATCTTGAAAAGCCTGAAGGCGTTTTTAACCTGAACATAGGCGCCCTGCAGGCCATAGAAAAGCTTTGTGCCGCAGGCATTCCGTATATTTATTTGGGTGAGCACAGCTGCGAAGCTGCCGTCCACGAACCGTTGAGGCCCTTGATCCGCATCGAGTCCACGGGGAACCCCGGGAGGATCGCGCTGAAGGGGCACGATGAATATACCATAAAATTCTCCTACCTTGAGTCCATCGCCAGGGCCTTTCATTACCGCTCTGTCCGCGGGCCCTTTGCAGACTTCATCGCATTTGATACGACCGAAAATATCAAGAGCATACTTGCCACCAGGGGCAGGGAGGGCGATGAGGCGGAGATGGTCTGCCAGTTTATCGAAGACCTCTTTCAATATGAATACATGATCATGATCAAAGACTGATACCGGATTGCCTTCATCCAGTATATAAAAAGTGTGAGCGAAACCCCTGTCTGAAAGGAGTTTCGCTCACACCGGGATGTGTTTGCTTTCTATGAACGCTTCGGCGGTTTCAGAAGCAGGAGGGCTATGATAATGCCGAGAATGGCCATGCCTGCCGTGGGGATGAAGGCCTTCAGGTAGCTCCCGAAGACATCCTTTGCCATACCCGAAATGATGCCGCCTATGATGGCGCCAAGGCCGTATGCGCTGAACATAATGCCGTATTTCTGGGCATAGCCTTCAAGGCCAAAGAATGTCGCGGTGCCTGCTGGACCGATGGCAAGCCAGCCGCCAAGGCAGAGCCAGAAGCCGCAGAAGGCGATCGCATAGAGCATTGTTGAGCCTTGTCCCGCGCTGAGCATCATGAAGGATGCAACAGCGATAATGACGAAGGAGAGTATCGCCGCCCCCTTTGGCGTGATCTTGTCGGAGAGCGCGCCGAAGATGGGACGGCCGATGCCGTTGAAGATCGCGAATATAGACACAAGAAATGCGGCGGTGCCGATATCAAGGCCGATCACCTCTCTTCCCACCGTTGCGGATATGCCGATGGCCATAAGGCCTGCCGTTGAGCCTAATATGTAGCAGAGCCATAATCCATAGAAGCTGGATGTGCTGAGCATCTGTCCTGCCGTGAAAGACGATGCGGTAGCGCCACCTGCCGGTTGCGGCGGGTTCCAGCCGGCAGGCTTCCATCCTGCTTCGGGGAACCTCATGAACATGGAGAGGATCACCGTGACGATAAGGAACCCGATCCCCATCATGCCGAAGGTGTTAAGAGGCCCGGAAGATGCAATAAGGTTTTTCGCAAGCGGCGCCGTTACGAAGGCTGAAGCGCCGAAGCCGAGGAGCGAAAGCCCCACGGCGAGACCTTTCTTGTCGGGAAACCATTTTGTGGCAACGGAGACGGGTCCGCCATAGACGATGCCGACACCTGCCCCTCCGATGATCCCGTACGTTATGACGACCATGGTCATGCTGCCGGCAAACTTTGTCAGTATCCAGCCAAGGCCCACAACGATACCGCCGACGATCATAACCTTTCGAGGCCCCAGTTTGTCGATAAAGCGGCCGGAAAAGAACGTGAAGAGCGCGAAAACCGCAAGGAAGACCATGAAGGGCAGATTGCCCTGGGTTGCAGTTGCGCTAAACATCGTTTCCAGCGGCTTCTTGAAGACGCTGTATGCGTACACGGCGCCCAGGCACATGTTGATGATCATGCCGAGCACGACAAAGATCCACCGTCCGGCATTTGCGGACATGCCAAAAACTTTTGTATCGTCGGACATATGAATTTACCTCCCGAAAATGTATTCAAATTACAGACTTGACTGAAGATATTATACTCGGTCAGTTAATGTCAAGTCTTTTCCGTGACCAAATTCACAAGACATATACATCAAATAACCAATATTGGGCATTGGCATTACGTGCTTATCGCTGGTATCCGGTATCCAGCAGACAGCACAAAGGCCGTGAATCGTAAGGCGTCAGGCGTTAGGCGATTAAACCCCTTACGGCTTACGGGTGTTCTGGCGAGAACCACAAGCTGCCCCCGGTCCTATTTTTGTGGGTACAATATATAACTATTTAATTTTATAACATAATTTATTCTGTGATAATTTTTTTTACTTCGTAAAATGATCAGACCTTTTTACCGCACGTTCCATGCCCGTACAGGAGCCCGTCTTTTTATTAAAAATCTTTAAAAATTTCTTGACATTACATGACTAAATCGTTTAATATACCAAAGTTTTTCGCAGTGTACCAATATCCCTTAATAAAATGAGGGATTATTTTTTTGGAGGTTTTGATGCCTACTATTAACCAATTAGTGAGGCGAGGGAGAGAAGCCGTCAAAAAGAAGAGTTCTTCTCCGGCCCTTACCGATTGCCCACAGAAAAGAGGAGTCTGCGTAAGAGTATATACGACCACTCCAAAAAAACCGAACTCTGCATTGCGCAAGGTAGCTCGTGTCAGGCTTACGAACGGCATCGAAGTGACCACATATATACCGGGGATCGGACATAACCTTCAGGAGCACTCCGTTGTGTTGATCAGGGGCGGGAGAGTAAAAGACCTGCCAGGCGTCAGGTATCATATTATCAGAGGTTCCCTGGACGCGAGCGGCGTAGTGAACAGAAAGAAGAGCAGATCAAAATACGGCGCCAAGAGACCGAAGCAATAAAGGAGCGTTTTCATGCCGAGAAAAGGACATGTTTCAAAGAGAGAAAAACTGCCTGACCCGAAATATAATGACCTGCTCGTGCAGAGGCTTGTAAGCTGCGTTATGCTGGATGGGAAAAAGAGCACTGCAACGGGTATTGTATATGGCGCGTTCGATCTTATCGAAAGCAAGATCAAAGACGAGCCGTTAAAGGTCTTTCATAAGGCAGTTGAAAATATCAGGCCGGAGATAGAGGTTAAGGCGAGACGCGTGGGCGGGGCAACATACCAGGTGCCCGTTGAGGTAAGACTGAACAGAAAACTTTCGTTGGGCATCAGATGGCTCATCAGATATGCACGGGAAAGATCAGAAAGAACGATGGTCGAAAAGCTCGCAGGAGAGATCATCGACGCCTATAACAACAAGGGCGCTGCAGTAAAGAAGAGGGAGGATACCCACAAGATGGCGGAGGCCAACAAGGCTTTTGCCCATTACAGATGGTAGCACGTTCGTTATGAATCAAAATGTAAGAAATGTAGGGATCATGGCTCATATTGACGCGGGGAAGACGACCGCTACTGAGCGGATGCTGTTCTATACGGGAGTGAACAACAGGATCGGGGAAGTTGATGACGGCGCTGCGACGATGGATTGGATGGAAGAGGAAAAGGAGCGCGGCATCACCATCACCGCTGCAGCCACCACCTGTTTCTGGAACGACCACAGAATAAACATTATCGACACGCCGGGCCATATCGATTTTACCATAGAAGTAGGCAGGTCGTTGAGGGTTCTCGACGGGGCGGTGGCGCTCTTCTCGGGAGTTGAAGGCGTTGAGCCGCAATCCGAGACCGTTTGGAGGCAGGCCGATCGCTACGGCGTGCCGAGGATAGGGTTCGTGAACAAGATGGACAGGCCCGGGGCCGATTTCCAAAGATGCATTGCCATGATACAGGAGATATTAAAGACCAACCCGCTTGTCCTGCAACTGCCGATCAAGGAAGGGGATGAATTTCTCGGTGTTGTGGACATCATTGCCGGGAAGGCCGTCCTTTATGACAAGGACAGGTTTGGATATGAATATTCCCTCTGCGACATACCCGCATATATGGCAGCCGAGGCTCATGCAGCGCGGGAAAGAATGATGGAGGCGCTTTCCGAGGTCGATGACGATTTCATGCTGCGGTTCCTGGAGGGCGATGAGATCGGAGAAGGCGAGATCAAGAGGGTAATACGCAAGGGGACGCTCAGCGGGAACATTCTGCCGGTGCTGTGCGGCAGCGCTTTTAAAAACAAAGGCATCCAGCCGCTTCTTGACGCGATCGTGGACTATCTCCCGTCTCCTCGGGATATATCGCCGCACAACTGCTGGACAGAGGACGGGGAAGAGAAGACCCTCGTCGGAACAAAAGATGAGAAGTTCAGCGGGCTCGTTTTTAAGATCATGAACGATCCCTTCGTCGGCCATCTTACCTATATCAGGATCTATTCAGGCGAATTGAGAACGGGCGATTCCGTTCTGAACACATCAAAATTAAAGACAGAGCGGATCGGCCGCATAATGAGGCTTCACGCGAATAAAAGAGAAGAGATAAAAAAGGTGGAGGCCGGGGATATCTGCGCGATCGTCGGCTTGAAAGGCGTTTCAACGGGCGATACGCTCGCCGATCCCGACATGCACATATCGTTCGAGGCGATAGAGGTTCCGGCGCCCGTCGTTTCCTGCGCCATTGCACCGAAAAAGAAGGATGACCTCAAGAAGATGTGGCTTGTCTTCAACAAATACACCGTTGAGGACCCGTCGCTTACCGTGAAGCTTGACAGCGAAACGGGAGAGGTTATTCTCTCCGGCATGGGCGAACTTCACCTTGAGATCATTATGGACAGGGCGAAAAGAGAGCACAACCTTGAAATGCTTTCCTCGCCCCCCCAGGTAGCCTACCGGGAGGCCATTACAAGACATACGACAGGAACGGGCAAGTATATAAAACAATCCGGGGGACGGGGCCAATACGGCCATGTCGTGCTGCAGGTATCTCCCCACGAGGGGGCCGGATTTATCTTTGAGAACAAGACCGTGGGCGGCGCCATACCGCGGGAATACATCTCCAGCATAGAGGCGGGGATCAAGGAGACGCTGGAAAAGGGCATTGCATATGGATACCCGTTGATCGACATCAAGGTTGAGCTTTTGGATGGCTCCTTTCACGAAGTGGATTCGTCGGAGCTCGCGTTCAAGCTCGCCGGGTCCATCGGCGTAAAGGATGCCATAGCAAAGGCAAACCCTGTTCTCCTCGAACCTGTCATGAAGGTCGACATCAATGTCCCCGGAGAATTTCTCGGATCAGTCATAAGCGATATCTCGTCGAGGAGAGGCAGGATCGCTGAAATAGGCGACAGGAACGATTTCAAATCAATTCTTGCTTACCTGCCGCTGGACGAGATGTTTGGATATACAACGAGGCTTCGTTCGGTAACCCAGGGAAGGGGCTATTACAGCATGGAATTTTTCCATTATGCCCCCGTGCCGCAGCATATCTATGAAAACATTTTAAAAAATAGAGATAAAAATCAAACGGAGGTTCTCTATGGCTAAGAAGAAGTTTGAGAGGACAAAGCCCCACGTGAACATCGGAACGATCGGGCATATCGATCACGGGAAGACGACGCTTACCTCTGCGATCACGAGGTGCCTCGCCAA